>CALLWB010000059.1 GCA_938016265.1 uncultured Saprospiraceae bacterium | reverse complement strand
CAAAGTACAAATCGCCACGTCATACCCCGACAAATGATCTGCATAAGAGCTAGGACTAAATATGTCAATTTTATGTTGGTTTACGTGCTCGGCAGATAGATGCTCTACTGGTCGACGCCCTAGTAAAGAAATAGCGTTGACTGTGGGTGTTTTTAGGAGGGCGTTTAATGTTTGTGTACCTACTGCTCCGGTTGCTCCTAGGAGGAGGACGGATATTGGTGTGTTGTCTTTATTCATTTGCTGTAAAGTTTTTTAGGCATTATTTTTTAAAAGTCGTGCCTAATTGACGTTGCATTGTTTGTTTGCCAAAATACTGAATAGTCCTTGTTGTAGATCATACCTAATTCGCTATACCCCAAACAAAACGTATCCTCCTAAGTTGGACCCAAAGTACGGTTTTACTCTATTCGTTTTCTTAATCGAAGTTTGGTTCAATCCTTCTTATGCACCTTCTTCATTTCCTCCAACACCCCATTGACGATATACATCAGTTTTCCCGCAGTTCGCCAATCTCCCTGGTTAGTCACCACCGTTATACCTAAATCTACCTCAGGATACAAAAACATCCAGTTTTGAACGCCAAAGCCGCCTCCATGATGGCTTACGTACTTCCCCAAATCCTCGTCATTATTGAGTACCCAGAAATAGCCAATGGTATTGCCGGGGTCACCATAAATGACTTCTTTGTCATACAATACTTGATGGGTTTTTTGAACAGGTGTATTGTTTTTATCCAATTGAAAGGCAATGTAATTCATCAAATCCGGGAGGGTGGATTTTCCTTCTCCGGAGGCGCCCCATAATTTGGTGCTCCCCCTGGGCGTCGGTTTGTTATTGGGGCCGTAGCCAGTTGCATGGTGTTTGGACTGTTCTTCATTCAATCGTATGCTCGTATTGGATAGCTTAGCGACGGTACAAATCTTTTCTTCTAACAGTTCATCAAACGATTTTTGATAAATGAGCTCCAGAAGGTAGGCTGCCAATTCGGTATCCGCATTGGAGTACCTATACCTTGAGCCCGGGAAGGTATCAATTGTTAGATTTTGTACATCCTTGAGAAATAGATCTTTTGAATAAGCGTTCTGAATTTTGACAATTCGAAAGGGCAGTCCATCATCGATGTTAGTAAACAAATCATTGATGCTTTCCGGCAGAAATCGCGGTAGTTCACTAGTGTGTGTCAGCAAATGTTTGATCCGTATTGGTTGGTTTTCAAAGGCTAAGTTCTCATAGTCGTTCCCTAGAAATTTTCGGATATCATCTTCCAGGGATAATTTTCCTTCCAGCTCGGCTTGAGCGATCAAAGTGCCCACAAATGTTTTAGTGACAGACGCGATGTCGTAGATGGTTTTGTCCGTTGGTGTGTTGTCTTTCCCTCGATCTAAAGCGCCATAGTGGTTGATAAATTTTTCTCCTTGGTAATGGATCCCGATGGATAAAGCGTTGATCAAGGTATCTGTCAGCAAGGTATCAATATATAGATTGATCGATTCCACTGGAATATTTTTAGCTGTAGAAGGGGTGTTTGTTTTGATGGATGAGGTACAGGCAATCAGCAAAATAGCAAAACTTATGGGTACGAATAGTTTCATGGTTTTTTGTTTTTGAAGGAGCAAGAATAAAGGATCTTCGCGCAAGCTGCTTCATTTGCTAGGAATAAGGTCGTTCAAAATAGGCTAGTTTGTAAACGTTAATATACTCAAATTTTTATATTTGAATCGCCTGCATTTTGAACCGGTTTGTAGTTGCTGGGGTATAAAATCTAACAATCAACATTTTAGTGCAAGCTCAATTTTACCGCATTCTAGTTCTTTAACATTGATTTATAAAAGTTATTTAGAAAATAATACAACAAATTTTACGTCCTTTTCCGTTTCTTATGATCTATAGAGTACACAAGACAATTTGAAGTTATTTTGAAGAATAAACAAACCATAGCTGAAACAGTTCGAAGTATCAGGAAGGGGAATGCCTCAGCTATGAAAGTCTTGTACGGACTATTCGCAAAGGAGATGTTAACGTTGGCTTTCCGACTCACAGACAACCTGCACGATGCAGAAGATATTGTTCAAGAGTCCTTTATCCATTCTTTTAAAGTAATTGATCAATTGAAGGAGGATGGAAATTTTGGACCCTGGCTCAAGCGAATTGTTCTTAACAAGAGTTTGAAAAAGATTAAGAAAAGACAAACTATTATCACACTAGATCAAGTGCACATTGAGGAACCGGACCAATCCGGTAGGTGGTACGAGTCAATACCGCACAATATTGTACAGGAAGCCATTCAGGACTTACCCAATGGATGTCGAGAAATTTTAACGCTTTTTTTGCTTGACAATTTTAAACATCGAGAGATCGCAGAAATGCTCGACATATCGGTTTCTACTTCTAAAAGTCAGTATCAATATGGACTGAAAATACTACGAAGCAACTTAAAAAAATACAGAAATGAGTGATTTTGAAAAATATATAAAGGAGAATCAACGAAAATTTGATCTCGATCAAATCAATCCAAAGGTATGGCAAACCATCGAAGCAGAAATCAAGGAGAAAAAAGGGGCAATACTTTCCTTGCGCAACAGCCTTCGATTGGTCGCTGCTGTTCTTATCTGCGTCTTTTGTTTTCAATGGTTTGGGGATTATCAAAAAGTAAACTTTCCCAAACACCTATTGGAAGACTATGGGTTTAAAGATTCCAAGGTAGACGAGTTGCTGGATGCTAAGATTATTACCATCAGAGAAGCGAGTATTCCGGTTGCTTACAAGGGGGATTTAGAAATGCTTCTTAATCAGGTTACTTATCTCGATCAACACTTTGCCGAGAAAATAAACAAACTGGACCTTGCCAATACCGAAGTAGAACTCCTCAAAGAAATACTGGAATATTACAAAACAAAAAGTGAGATTCTTGACCGAGTAATCAATGAAATTCAAAAAGTAAATACCAATGAAAAAAAATATAAAATCAAAAGTGAAAAAACCAAGATTCGAATTTAAGTCCTTGTTGCTGATGGGCCTGTTTTGCCTTGTTTTCCTAAGTGTTAGTGGACAACAGCGAGAATATAAGATCGAAAAAGAGGTGTCTTTTCCCGAGGAGGGGAGTATTAAAATCAATGCCCCAAAATCCGTCAGAATCACAGGGAATGGAACAATCAGTACTAGGCAAGTGGGAGATCAATACATCGTATCTAGAAAGGACAACACGCCACCTATTTATAAAATCCATAAAAAGCTCGTCCTACATACCTGGGATAAGGCGATCATCAAACAGGTTTCTAGCCTTACCTTCAATTGTAAAACACCAGAAGAAGAGCAACTGCTGAAGGAGGCGCTTTCCATAAATTTAGCGAGCAATGCAGCAGGAGTCGTGGAGATAGATTGTGAACTGAATATAGCAAAATTTCAGGTGGAGAACGGTTGGTTCAAGGAGGAAAACAATCATATTGTACTTGACAATGGAAGGATTTGTCCGATTGAATTCCTCAGTATTTCTACGACGTTGTATGTACCTGTCAATAGTCAAATTGTGATTGATGCGGAAGATACTGATCTTCTTATCGATCGACACGAGGGCGAATTGGAGTTAAATGCAGTAGGAGGGAGTTTTACTGCCAAAGAAATTAGCCATCTTAAAGGAAGCCTCCAATTTGTAGACCTCAATATTGAGCATATAGAAAAGGCCACCTTGTCCCTGAAAAAAAGCTTGTTACAAGCAAAATCAATCCATCAACTCCACCTTGAAAGCAGCCTCTCAAAATTGGAAGTCAACAAGATCGAAAAATTGGAAATAGCTAAGAGTATGAATGATCAATTTTCTCTGGAATCCGTCAATTCTATAAAAGCAAGCAATTCCCTTTACTCCCACTACCGTTTGGGTAGTTGCACGGAAAGCCTGGAGATGACGCTCAAAAGCGGAGATGTTGATATCAAAAACCTAGCACCTTCCTTAAAATTTGCTGTCCTAAAAAATCAAAATGCGCAAATAAATCTTGATGTAAAATCCCTAGAAAGCTATTCTTTACTTATCAATTCATTCGATCAAGCAGAATATATCCTTCCCAATGACCTTGTATTGACTAATTCGGAGGACGGGAGGAAAGCATATACCTCTGGTAGTAATCCAGAAAAGACAAAGCTTCAAATCGATTGTCTACATTGCGAGATTTCTATAAAATAATAAAGTCCTAAGAGCGCAGAGCTGTCCGCCTCGCTTGGACTCCGTACTTATTATAATTTCAATAATCAATTCAAATAAAGAAGATGAAACAAGCATTCATAATTGGACTTCTATTTCTCATTTGTACTACAATTTCTACTGCCCAAAACCTTGAAGAAGAGCTGGATAAAATCTTTCAATCCGCTTATGATCCGACAAAAAGCGGAGCGGCTATTTTGATCTCTAAAAATGGGAAAACGATCTATCAGAACCAAATAGGAATGGCCAATGTAGAACATCAAACTCCAATTAACACAACGACCAAATTCCATATAGGCTCCATCACAAAACAGTTTACCGCAGCGGCTATTTTGATACTGGAAGAAGAAGGGAAACTAGAGGTCGAAGACCCGATCTCCAAGCACTTGCCCTTGATTCCCTATGATAAGAAAGGGGTGACCATCGCCCAATTATTAGCACATACCTCTGGCATAAAGGATTATCCTCAAATCCCGGAAATTCGGAAACAGATGAGAGATAACTTGTCCCCAACTAACATTGTGGACCTGGTCAACGAGGAAGACCTAGCGTTTGCACCAGGCACGGAGGTTGGCTATTCTAATACCAGCTATATTTTGTTAGGACTGATCATTGAAATGGTTTCGGGACAAGATTATGCAACGTTTCTAGAAAATCGAATTTTCAAAACACTGGATATGCATAACACCACCGTAGCTAACTATCAAACAATTGTAGCCAATAGAGCAGTTGGCTATTCAGAAGATCAAAATGACCAACTTATTCATGCGACTTTTCATACTTCACCATTTTCAGCGGGCGCAATAGTTAGCAATGTAGAAGATCTGAATAAGTGGGTCCAAGGGCTTCACAAAGGAAAAATCATCAATGAAAAAAAACTGGCAAAAATG
This sequence comes from uncultured Saprospiraceae bacterium, assembly GCA_938016265.1. Taxonomy (GTDB): domain Bacteria; phylum Bacteroidota; class Bacteroidia; order Chitinophagales; family Saprospiraceae; genus JAHDHB01. Next base: position 36,982 of record CALLWB010000059.1, on the reverse strand, counting down.
TTTGCCAATAATAGACTAGAGAATGGCGAGGCAACTGATATTGGATTTGGTTGGGAAATCAATCAGATTGGGGAGGAGTTATGTTATGAACATTCTGGTTTAGTGCCCGGATATAAGGCCAATTCTGTATTCATACCTGAACAGCGTATCTATGTTGTCGTCCTGCAGAACAATGAGTACGGTTCTCCTACCCCAACAATGATCAACGCTGCTGCACTGGTTGCTGGAAAACCTTATCCCAATCCAACAGATTCAACCCAAATCTCTGAAGCTGCAGCAAAGGAGATAACTGGCATCTATACCTTAGAAAATGGAGAAGAACGAGTCCTCTTTAAAAATGAAAATGGATTCCATATTAAGGCGCTAGGAGGCCAAGCTAGTCGTTTGTTTGTCCTGAATGCGCATACCTTGTTTTATAAGGAAGGCTACCGTCAAATTCACTTTAAAAAATCCGAGGAGGGAAGGATAGAAGGTTTTATGTATGAGAATCGGCGGCTGAAAATGAAAGGGACAAAAATAGCAGACGCAGTCCCTGAACAAAAAAATACAGTGCAATTAGCGATCGAACAGATGGAAGACCTTGTTGGTATTTACGAATTTGCACCCTTTGAAATAGCCATTACCTTGGAGGGGGAGGCGCTGTACATCCAACCTGAAGGATCAAACAAACTGTCGTTGAGGCCTATCTCCCAAACTACTTTTCTAGTGGCAGAAATTGGCGCGGAGATCACCTTTACAGCGTTACCAAATAAAGTAGTAGAAGCGAATCTGTTATTTGAGGGCGATCAATTTAAGGGATTTAGAAAACAAGAATAGCAGATTTGGGCTTATTTCAGCTTTAATCTGCCTTTAGCAATCGTCTCTAAAATTGTTCTTCCAAATCCAGGATTACTTCCACTTTCCCATTTCCCATTTTTAAAGATCAAGTTGAAGTATTTATAGTCTGGCTGGCCTCCATTATTCATTTGAAAACTATCTTTTTCTTGAGGGATATATTCAAAATCAAAACAGTTTCTAGCATTCATTTCAATAAGGACCTCTTCCAAGCTGATATCTGAATCTAGATGATTGCTAGGCGCCACCATTTTTCCCCTCATTTGGGATTCTTTAGAACCAATGAATCGATATAATGTCCATTCATGAGCGCCAATCAGTTTTGCCTTGTCATCTTTTGTAGTGCATGAACAGAAGATGAGCTTGTTTGGTGCGTTACACATCGTATTTGTCTATTTGTCGTTATTTTACTATTTCTTTTTTATCAAACTATACCTACTTTTATTAGTACCAAGATCAACAACTTTCAACAGATATTTGCCTTTTTTTAAGTCTTTTAGATCTATTTCGTTCACTTTTTTTGAGATGGGCAGTTTGTGGACTACTTTTTTGCCTCTGTGCGCAAGCAGCAATTTTTCGTTGGAGGTTAGTTTTAAAACGATTGTATCCTTGGCAACAATCAATGGTTGTTTTTTAGCGATTTCCAGGTCTTTGTAAAAGTCATTTTCTCCTAGATCGTGCCTTTTTATGCGAATGGGCAAGTGGTAAGTTTCTTGCTTGTTGGAGGAAACATCGATGGCGGAAATCAGTTGGTATTCATTGTTGTTGAATTCGATCGCCACTTCGGCGGTTTCTTGTGGATCAATGTTTATGATCTTTGGATTCCAGGAGATTCCGGCGGCATTTGCATCCAATTGCAATTCAATGTTTTCCTTGCTTTTGTTGGTGATTAATAATGTTGCGGTAAGTGTTTCGTCCAGCTTTCCTTCTAAGTCTATTCTGTCGAGGTTCATGACAATTTCCTGGTTTTTGCCAAAGTAGTAGGAGATTTCCGTGCCTACCATTTGGTCCACTTTTTTCAAGTCCCAATGCGCATCGTATTGGTACCATCTTCTTATTGTTTGTTTCTCTTTCTTGATAATTTCATATTTGAGCAATCCATTCGGGTGGTATTCTTTTATACTATCCTTTGTCATTAGATGTTTGTGTTCTTCTTCTCCGTGGTGGTGATGGTCGTGGTCATCATGGTCGTGTGCAGCGCTAGACTTGATTCCTCTCATGAATAGTTCTTCCTTCGTGTATTGGCTTTTTTCTTTGGTCTCCCAGCTTTCATTTTGTTTTACATCTCCGTTATATTCTATCACGTGCATTAGTTGCTGATCTCCAATTTTTGTGATGGTGGTGTCGGTTCTTTGAGCTTGGCAAAGAGTGGAAATTACAAGGAGCAGTACGGATAGTTGAAGGTTCATTTTGATTTATTATGTGGGCGATTATCGGTCAATTTTTAACGCTATTGTTTGTCTTTTTTGTCTGCTAATGCTTTCGATTTCTGTTGAGCGGACTGAAGATAGAAGTTCAGTTTTTCTTGGTTTAGGTTGATGAATAACGCCTTTTTATGCGAGAAGCAAGCATAAACCAGATAAGCAATTTGATTGATTTCTTCCGGAGATTCGTCGAAATATTCTCCGAAAGGAGCAAACAACAATTCTAATTCTTGATGGACGGATTCTATTTTTTTTGCTAGTTCGAAATCTGGCGAATCATTAAAAATAAGATAGAAAATATCCAGTGCCTCCTTTAGTATTTTGATATCCACCTTTGTGAACACTGAAAAACCGTCAAAGGAGGAGAGGGTAGTGTTGTTATTTTTAATGAAATAATCGTTCCAATATTGAACCAGAACGTCAATTTCCGCTAAAAGCAGGTCTGCTATTACCCTATTTGGATGTTGATTTTTGATACAGTTGATTGACGTTATTATTTTGTAAAATATTCCTTCATCGGTTGGAAGTAATGGTTTTCCCAACCCTTTTTATAATGTTCACCACTTTCCGGGAGTTGGGTATGGATTAAGGTCAATTCTGTATTTCCATCTTGTTCCTTTAGCAAAATTTCTATTTGTGAATCCTCCTCTTGATCTTCAAATTGAGTAGTTCTCCAGGACTGAAGTATCCTTTTGTAAGGTTCCAATTTTAGGTTTTTCCCTTCAATGTATCCATCCCAAGCAGAGAACTGCGCTCCAGTTTGATCAGAGATGGTGGCTTCTGCGCCTGTCATCTTCGAATGTCCTTCACTACTTAACCAGGTTTGATAAACTTCTTTTTGTGTGGCGTTGATTGTTGTTTTTAAGGTGAATTCCATATTGTTTGATAATCTTTATTTTGATAGTTATTGTATTTTTGAGTGGTCTAAGTCCCATTCTTTTTCCTTTAAACAACCTTAGGAAATCCAACCAATTCACCATTCACCAAATTGCCTATTCCCCATCATAGATAAATGGAATCGTATTAGAAATCGTATCATAACCAGTTTCCGTATCCCGCAAAGTTTTCACTTTATCCACGGTCAGAAAATGCCTGCCAACACGCAAGCTATCCAACGGGAAGAAACACAACATCCCTTTTTCCTCATTGTTGGGGTGTATGAAATAATCACATTCCAGGAGCTGAGGATCAACTGGAATATTGTTTATTTTTATTTGAAAGGAGCCTTGCAGGATTTTTTTGATCGCTGTAAAGTTGGCTTCGTAGTCTAACAGTTCTTGTGCTTTAAAGGCTTTTTTTGCGGCATGATTTTCTATTTTCCATTGTTCGAGCAAGGCTTCCGGTTGATCGGATTCTTTGATCATTTTTTTACGTTCTTTATCCATCGCCCTGCGTGCTTGATAAAAGTCGGCTGATTTTTTTTCTGCTTCTTCCGACTCATAACCCACATCACCGAACAATCGGTTGATTAATCCTTTATTCCTAATTTTTACGAGCGTCGAGTCTTTTCTTGGAATTAGATTCTCGTCGGTATTTGATCGGTTGATAAAAACTTCAAATAATTTTCCACTTACACGTTTCGAGGGAATACTGAAAAAATCAATCCGATTGTTGTGGTTGGTATGTTTATCCAGTTCATCATCATAAAAAACGGGGTTGTACATATGTTTGTTAAAAACAGGACTGAATTTGGTCATGTCTTTTATATGGTCAAATTCAGGATAATAAGAAGAACCAATTAGCACAAATGAAGGAAGAAAAATCAGAATGACTATGCCATAAGGAACCGCAAGGAAAAACAATATCCTTGTAAATTTGGAATCTAAAAAATTGAGCAACAACGGTCGCCAAAGGAAAGAAAGGGTGATCCAACCCATGTACCGATAAATCCACAAATACAGAAATGAAAAATGCCGCTGTTTGATTCGTTTCAATAATCCAAGCGTCACAAAGTCAAATGCCACCAGCCCTCCAAACAACAAATGCATCATCAAGAAAAAGAAGGACAATGGCTCCAACTCGAAAGCTATCGTACTACTGCTGATTGACAGATTCTCCTGGAATTTTGACAAAAACTCCATTCCAATAATCAAAAAAGCAATAAACAAAAAGACAGATAGGAAGATAAAAAACAGCAAAAAAGTATAAGAAAAAATGACACTGGCAAATTTTTCCAGTTTTTCAATATATCGATCAAAAGATCCTACTTTCCGCTTATAAAAATTGAGAAACCGATCATTGTACTTCAGTTTGTCATACTCGATCTCTCCAGAAACATACCGCAGTCCAATCGCACCAATCCACAATCCCCGAATAATAACATGCACTAGCAAATTGATAATAAATAGGATTGTTCCCGTGTACAAAATTCCAAGGGTGAAAATTAGTACAAATATCGATAGCTCCTCTCCAAAATTGACCAACTGCGTACCCATCTTATCCAAATAGTCTCTAAAACTAAACAGCCCATAAATAGCAAAACCAGATATCAATAACTCCAACTGCCAACTTTCCTGCTGCAGTTTCTCCAACCATTCACTAAAAAAGTTCTCGTTTTTTTTTGTCATACCGTCTGTAAGTTAGGAAGAGATATATTCCAACCAAAAAGATACATATTTTGACCTAAAATCAAGTGTTCCTCCTTGCAATTTAATTTTTTGTAATAAAAGTAGGAACTATAAATAGCAAGAATAAAGATTTTCCAGAAGGTAAACCTCCTCTTCTCTGCACCGCCAGATCCTATAAACAGCTAATAGTCCCAACGGGGCTGCCTCCTGTGGAGCAGCAGACACAAGATAAATCAGCGCGGGACGAAATCCTCCGGGGTACGAGCCTAATTACTTAACAACCACTATCCAATTCCAAGTAAAGTCTTTTCTTTCACCAAATGATACCTCAAAGCTGCCTTAATACATACTTTTAATTCTTTTTCTGGTACTTTTTCGTCCATGCGAAACAGGATTGCTCTAGTGGTTTCATACCTAAAGAAATCCCCATAAACGGCTTTGAATGTGGTGACGAGTTTGCTGGTACACTTAAAGTAGATGGCATATTGATCAGGGGTTTTGGCCTTCCAGTCAATTCTAATGGTGCTTCCTTTTTTTGCAAGAAAACTAGGCTCTCCCCATTTTAAGGTTTCCTCCAATTCCGATATGGTTCCAAGCTCTACGGCTGCTTCTTCGATTATTCTTCTGAGGTTGGATAGCTTGTTTCCAATATCTTTGGGATATCCCTTGAGTTTAGTTTCAAATTTAGGGTCAGTGGTGATTTTTATTTTTTCATTTTTCATGGAATATTCGAATTTGCTGTTTTTGAACAAGCAAAGGTAATAAAAGTGTGTGTTCTTGGAAAAGGGGTAATAGTTACTTGTTGTTTTAAATGAAATTAAACATCTAAAAAATGATGATTTTAAATTTTACTTTATGGAGAATTCTCCAATGCCATCATTCGCAATAATAGGTACTGTATGTACTTGGAAGGTTTTTTTCAACAATTAAAATCAATCAATAACTTAATAAATTCAACAACTACCCAACCCTTTCTGCCAAACACGTTGTCTATCTAATAAAAACAATAATCATTAATAAAAAACTATGAAAAATTTACCCGGTTTCTTAGCAATTGCTACGTGCTCAATTTTATTATGCGTGAACTTTTTTTCCTGCCAAAAACCGCAAGATGAAATTCTATGCAATAACCCCCACAACGAAACACCCTGTCTCCAGGAAGCAACAAAAACAAACATCAGAATCAAAAATGACAGCCAATACGATTTTTGTAATTTGGTGCTTACCCCCTCTTCTGAAACAGCGAACTATGGAGGGATTGCTGCTGGGGCCACTACCTGCCACCGACCATTCACAAAAGCCTATGACTACGCAAAAATTGAAGTATTTATTAATAACGAATTGTTTATAATCCAGCCTATTGATTTTGTAGGAGAAACACCGTTAGGAACTGGCAATTTTACCTATACAATAGCGGTAACCAGTTTTGCAAATAGAGCACTGTCTATAACTGCTTCAGAAGACTAATCAAATTTAGAATAAGGAGACTGATGAGCACAAATTTAATGACAACTCTAGCTTATAGATTATAGGAGGTTTTTGATGACTTTTATTAGGAATATTAATGGAATCCAAAGTGAATCCACCCCTTGCCCTCGGCAGTGAAGCAGTGAAGCATAGGGCATTTTTTATGTATTGATATTCGGCTTTTATGAAATAGAATCTAAGGCTATCCCGCTAGCGGGCAGGGTGGGGGTCTTGTCCTGCAATAGCCTTACACAAACTGTAAAGTCATGTCAGGATTAAGATCAAGGAATTGTTACAATTTATCCAACGCTCGTTTCTCCTCCTTCAATAATCGGAGATAAAGTCCTTCCACCTTGTCCCTCGCCCAAGGTGTCCGTCTCAAAAATTTCAAACTTGACTTAATCGTCGGATCATTGGTGAAGCACCGTACCTTAGTCATCGCTCCCATCTCCTCCCAGCCATAAGCAGACACCAGCCGCTGCAACATAAAAGCCAGTTTCACTCCATGCAGCGGATTATTAGGCTGCTCTTGTGGTACTTTCTTTGGTTTTGATTCCTCCTTGTCTTTATCCATCGTATTATTATTAATTCTTAAACACCTAGTCTATTACTAATTGTATACCAACTATTATCTAATCAACATTGGCAAACAAATACCCCCCAACGGCTTTCCTCCCAACTCGCATTGCCGTGCGTGCAGACGGCAAATTCAAATAATGAATCGTCCCGTACAACATATCCAGTCCTTCCCCATCCAATAAATCAATCATCTGTCGTTGAATAGCCGGCGCAAATCGTTTTCCTCGAAAAGGAGCCATCAAAAATTCCTCGTACACCACAAACCCTGAAAGCAGCCAATGTTCTTCCCTGCAAACGCCAATAATTCCCGCCCATTCGCCACCGATATTAATTTCCCATAGCAAGTTGGCAGCACGCATTTCTTCCAGCACTTCCCTGGACTCTGCCCTTGCCATTTCTCTAAAAAAGGGACGGGCAGCATACAGTTCCTCAAAAGAAGCAACATATTGGTCATACCAATCTATTGAGGTCGCAGGAACTAAGGTCACTGCATCATAATTCTGTGGCTCGGGCAACGTCTGTAAATAGCTGACCAACTCCGCAAAATAACACAAATCCCCCTCAATAAAAGAATTCTTTTCCAGCAACTCTTTTTCTTCCATCGCACTATACCATCGTATCCGCTTAGGCTGAAAGAGCTGATACGCTTCCTTCAAAAAACGCCCGACCTTCCTAATCTCCTCCGGAGAACTAAGATCAAAATCTTTATGCATTATAAAGACAGCAGGTTTCGACAAATCCCCTCCGATAAACCGTATAGAAGTAACCATCTCGCCCAATTCACAAGTCAAACATCGATAACAGTAGTCTTCCACCACCGCTCCTTCAACTCCACAATAATCAAACGCCGCCTTGGATTTCTTAGGATCAGAATAATACGCCCAGTTTTGAAGAATGGTATTAGTCAATCGACGTTCCACCTCCTTATTCCCCAACTTTTTCCGAAAAAATGAAGGACAGCTAGTCACCTCAATTGGAAGCCACGTTGCTAAAAAACGTTCTTGGGGTATTTTCATACTTCCAAAATTAATCTTTTGTTACTAAATATTATAACAGTCCGATGAAGGGTTTTCCTGAAAGTAAAGCAGATTATAAAGCGTTCTCTAATCACAAATATGAGTTTTGGGATCATTTTGTCAAAAAATCACCTGCGTTTGCACTCAGAATCATTATGGATTCCAAGGAATTTATGACTGAACTTATTGCCGTAGAAGTGATGGAAATGAAAACACCAGACGCCGAATTTGACTCCCAAATTTTAAAAGAGTATTCGAGCCACCAAGTAAATAAATCGGTTCACTTGACAACTACCTTCTACCAACCACCTTCTACACAAATATTTTTCCTAAATTTGCACCTATCAATATTACATAAATTAAAAATTGAATAAAAATAAATGTCAGACAAGAAGGTTATTTTTGCAATGGAGGGCGTCTCAAAAGTATTCGCTCCTAGTAAACAAGTACTTAAAAACATATGGCTCTCCTTTTACTACGGTGCCAAAATCGGTGTCCTTGGGCTTAACGGCTCAGGAAAATCCAGCTTGCTAAAAATCATTGCAGGACTAGATAACAACTATCAGGGCAAAGTAACCTTTGACAAGGAATATAAAATCGGCTACCTCGCTCAAGAACCAGAACTAGACGATACCAAAACAGTCAAAGAAATTGTAAAAGAAGGCGTTCAACATATCGTAGATGTGGTAGAAGCCTACGAGGCAATCTCCGCCAAACTTGGCGAACCGCTTAGCGATGAAGAGATGATGAAAGCCGTCGAAGAACAAGGAGAATTGCTGGATAAAATGGACCACCTAAACGCCTGGGACCTTGACCATACCCTAGAAGTAGCGATGGATGCCCTCCGATGTCCACCAGATGATGCAAAAGTCGATGTCCTATCCGGAGGAGAGCGCAGAAGAGTAGCGCTTTGTCGGTTGTTGCTTAGCAAACCTGATATTCTACTCCTGGATGAGCCGACCAACCACCTGGACGCTGAAAGTGTACACTGGTTAGAACAATTCCTAAAGTCATTCCCAGGAACAGTAATAGCGGTGACTCACGATAGGTACTTTTTGGACAATGTAGCAGGCTGGATTTTGGAATTGGATAGGGGAGAAGGAATTCCCTGGGAAGGAAACTATAGCTCTTGGTTGGACCAAAAGTCAAGAAGACTAGCAAGTGAAGAAAAACAAGAGTCCAAACGACAAAAAATTCTGAAAAGAGAATTAGAATGGTCTCGTCTTGCTCCCAAAGCAAAACAAGCAAAAGGTAAGGCGCGTCTAAATGCCTACGAACAATTAAGCAGCGCAGAAGCGAAGGAAAAAGAAGCCAAACTAGAGCTATTCATTCCCCCTGGTCCAAGACTAGGCGATTCAGTGATTGACATCTCAAATTTGACTAAATCCTTTGACAACCGGGTACTTATTGACAATCTAAGCTTCAGCGTTCCTAGAAATGCCGTCGTCGGTATTATCGGACCAAACGGAGTTGGAAAAACAACCTTGTTTCGTATGATCATGGGCGAAGAAAAACCAGACAGCGGTTCTGTCGAAATTGGCAAAACCGTTCAACTCGCTTATGTTGATCAGTCCCACAAAGACCTGATTCCTGAGAAAACAGTCTACGAAGTAGTCAGCGGTGGAGACGATTTTCTGACGGTAGGCAATCGAAGTATAAATGCCAGAGCCTACTTGAGTCGGTTTAATTTTGCTGGGGGTGACCAACAGAAAAAAATCGCGGTGCTGTCGGGTGGAGAACGAAATCGTTTGCATCTGTCAATTACGATGAAGGAAGGTGGAAATGTCTTGCTACTGGATGAGCCAACGAATGATATTGATGTGAATACGCTTCGAGCATTAGAGGAAGCCATCGAAAATTTTGCTGGCTGTATCCTGATGATCTCGCATGATCGCTGGTTCATTGATCGATTGGCGACACATATTTTGTCCTATGAAGATGATGGCCAATGGCTCTTCTTTGAAGGAAACTACAATGCTTTCGAAGCCAACAAAAAAGAGCGACTAGGAGACATCACCCCAAAACGCCCACGCTTCAAGAGCCTATTGTAGAACGTAGGAGCGAATCATCATTCGCACTAACCTCTTTCAATCCTATTTTAACTACCAAAAAGCAAATTTTCAAAAGTTTTTTGGCTTAAAATAGTTTGCCATTTCAAGAAGCAAAATATGGATTGATCTTATATGAATAATGCTCAATTAAAATAGCTGAACAGCAAGCAGACCACCACTAGATCATCTGCAAGCAACAATTTGCTACAAAACAGCCGTTCACAAATATTGCCCATTGCTTCAAAGCCTTCGCTCCGCAATCTTCTGTTTGTTATATATATCAAATTATAGACGAAAACATGGTCAATAATAAATATATGTGCATGCATCCATCTACACCATCTTTCCATCTAGTAAGTATATTCCAACCTTCTCCAATTATAATGACTCTACACAGGAAAGGACTATTCTGAATTGCAATGTTATTGCAATGCATAGAAATGTTCGTTTTCCAAAGCAAAAATACAAGAAATGAAGAAGGAGGTATTCTACCTGATTTTTAGTTTACTGTTCGCAATTCAATTGTTACAGGCGCAGCCTAGCATAGAATTTGGAACAGAAAGAGGTTTTTTTGAATCTTCTTTTTCTCTGGAATTATCTAGTGATGACGCAGCTGCAATTATCAAATACACCGTAGATGGATCTGATCCATACGATACTTTAGGGATAACCTATACTGCGCCGATCCCAATCACAACAAACACGATTATCCGTGCGTTTGCCTACAATGTAACAGATAGCTCTGTCGTAAATACAAATTCTTATTTTTTTCTGGATGATGTCGTAACAGACACCATATGGAATTCATGGATTATCCAGGATCCAGTTTGGGGCCCTCAATTAAAAAGTGCACTTCTGGACCTCCCAACCATCAGCATTGTCAGCGACCAGGCACTATCAAAAATCAAGGCGAAAGGGTCCATGGAGTTGATTTTTCCGGACACAAGCCTCCATATCCAGGCCAATTGTGGAATATCCTACTACGGAAATGCAAGTGTCAATTTTGATAAGAAAAATATTAGGATGTATTTTGATGACGAATTTGGGCCAAACAACCTAGAGTTTCCAATATATGAGGGTTTTGAGGCAGGAATAAAACCGGCTAAAAAATTCGATAAGTTAGATTTGAGATCAAGCCATGATACTTGGCTTTGGAAGAACGTCAATTACCCTTGGCATGAAAGCCCTACATACATTTCCACCAAACTATTGGACGATATCATGCTTAATAGCGGAAACCTTAGCCCACATAACCGACATGTTCATGTCTATTTTAATGGAACCTACTGGGGCCAATTTGATCTTCGCGAACGGTTTGACGACAATTTTCTAGAGGAATACATGGGCGGGGATATTGAAGATTATGAATACATCTCCGGTTCTAAAGTAACAGTTTCCACCTTTCATCCAAAAGCAGGCATCCTCAAAGATGGAACAGGTGATGATTGGAATGCTTTAGTGAATAGCTCCAATGACTACCTTACCTGGAAAACAATGGTAGAGGAAAATTCCTATTTTGATTTGATCGTGTTGTTTATGTACGGTTTTCAGGAGGCAGAATGGAAGGCAGCCGGCTCATTAGTGAACAATGCTGAATTTGCATTCCAGATAAACGATGCAGATTTGTTTTTTTCTAGAGGACACCCGGAATGGACAAACAAAGCCAGCCCTGTTCATAATTCAAATGGGCCTAATGATATGTTCCTCAATCTATTTGAGGAAGGACATCCTGATTTCCTCCAGGATTTTGCAGACAGAGCATCAAAATTACTTCAAAATAACGGCTTCCTGACCCCTGCTTCTCTAAATGATAGAATAGATGCATTGACGGCCCCGCTAGAGAAAAGCATAATTGCGGAAGCTGCACGATGGGGAGATGCACCAATCGAAAACCCAGAGCAGTGGATCAACAAAATTGATTCTTTCAAAACAATAATGGTAGGAGTACGGACCCCAATCGTCCTTGAACAAATGAAAAAAATGGGCGTTTTCCCAGATTTAGATCCTGTGCAATACAATGTTCCTGCTGGACTAGTCACTGAAAACACGCAAGTCACCATAACCAATCCCAATCCTGGAGGTACAACCTATTACACCACAGATGGATCAGACCCCAGACTTTCGGGAGGGGCAATTAGTCCTGTTGCAAATCTGTATAGCAGTGCGCTACCGATTGGCTCTGGCGTTACTCAGATCAATGCAAGAATCAAAGGCCAACAAACCACCTATCCGGAGACCAATATTGGCATCAACAAACCAATTTCAGCTTCCAATTTTGCAAATGTACGGATTCCAGAATTGGCGAATGATGGAGTAATTTATGGGATGTATGCAGACACCACTGCAGCCTATATTTTAGAAAAAACTGGATTGGAGCCATGGCTCGAAATAGACCTGGAATCTGTTCAGCAAATAGACTTGATCCGGGCTTGGAGTCGGTCAGAGTTTGCCGTCTCTCTTTTTTTTGAAAATCCCTATATCTTTGTATCCGACGTCCCGTTTACCTCAGAAATTAGCGCAGACTTAATTAGTGATCCCAATGTACAAACCTTTCAATTTGTAGGGATTGGAGCAGACGTTTTTGAAGTACCCCTCAATACTCAAGGAAGGTATGTCCGACTTCAGGTCGAGACAAAAACCCGTTTTTTTTGTTCTGAATTTGAAATTCTTCAAGTAGACACCAACAACCCAATTGTCAAAGATATTTGGAGTCCAATGTTGCCGCAAACCTACTACACCGCACAGGATTACAGCGGAGTAGTAATCAATGAACTTCATTATCATCAGCAAACAGATGGATGTGGAGGAGATTCACTTGAAGTAGAGTTTATTGAAATTATGAATGCTGGGACTCATCCAGTAGATATCAGCGGTTGTTCATTCGCAAAGGGCATCCAATACACTATTCCTTACCCAACTATTCTTAACCCAGGCGCCTATTTAGTCTTTGCAGAGGACGCAGAGGATTTTTATTCCTTACATGGATTCCAGTCTTCTGGACAATATGATGGCAATTTAAGCAACGATGGCGAACTCATTCAATTTGAGGATCCGTTTGGTGTCCCTATTGATGTGGTAGAATACAATGATAAAAACCCTTGGGACGAAGCAGTAGATGGAGGAGGTCGTACCTTAGAATTGCTGCACCCTTCCTTTGATAATTCCGATCCATATAACTGGTTTCGATCGGATGCTATTTGTGGTACTCCTAGAGCAGAAAACTCCAGAATTTGCAACCAGGCAGCAGCACCAATTGTGATCAATGAAATTAATTACAATTCGAATAATGCCGTCTTTGATCCGGGAGACTGGATCGAGCTGCACAATACCTCAACAACATCTGCAGACCTATCTGGATGGACGGTTTATGATGATAACAATGAATTTATTTTTCCACAAGGAGTGGTTATTCCCGCAGGCGGTTTTCTGCTGTTGGTAGAGGACATTGTACAATTCAAAAATGAATTTCCTTATGTGAATACAACTATTTTGGGTGATCTCCCATTTTCTCTAAGCAACAAAGGCGAACGAATTTCCCTGTTTGATGCTGGGAAGTGTTTGGCTGATGTTGTTTTGTATGACAATAATCTGCCTTGGGATACGATTCCAAATGGAGTTGGCCCAACCTTGTCTTTGATCGCTCCTAATCTGGACAACAATCTGGCCGCTTCCTGGGAATCTAGCGGCCTAATAAATGCCGACTACGGTACACCAGGAAGAGAAAATGAACCTTGTCCTATTTATCCATACACCTATCCAGATACAATTTGTCTAGGGGCGTTGCATCTTTTTCAAGTACCATTTCAAGAAGGAGTCCAAAATGAATGGGTATTTCCTGGTGGAACACCCTCCACTTTTTCTGGCGATTCTGTTCATGTCTATTTCTCTTTCACTTTCCCTTTCGAAATAAAATTGACGAGTTATTATTATGAATGTGAATCAATTCAAACAGGAATCATTCAAATCGTTCAATGCAATCAGGCTCCTACAACAAACAATGACAGTTACACCACAGAAGAAAATACAGTGCTTACAGGATTGGTAAGCAACAATGACAATGATCTCGAAGGTGATCAACTCACCTACCATGTAGTTTCAAATACTACTTCGGGAAATCTAATATTAAACACAGACGGTGCATTTATCTATTTCCCTAATACGGAATATGTAGGAATGGATAGCTTTGTATACGAGGCGTGCGATGATGGAGATCCTTCCTTATGCAGCCAGGCGACAGTAACTATCGAAGTACTGGAAGTTTGTATAGATATTCAATTAGCGGCATGGTTTGAAGGCGTTTATCAAAGCGCTACAGGCAGTATGCCGACCACTCTAAACACCGCACGACAAGTATTGCCAGGCATGCTCAATAACCCGGTTGACAATGGACAGCCGTACGATATTGCTCCTTGGAATTATAGTGGTACCGAAGGTCAATATTGGATAGACAGTGATTATCCGACGACTGCAGTAGATTGGGTGTTGATTTCTCTGCGACAAACACCTGCACCAGAAAGTGTCGTCTATAAAGCTGCAGGACTAATACATGAAGATGGCACAATTACCTTAGTAAATAACTGTTCTCCATCAGAGTTGATTGGTAATAGTTATTATGTTGTCGTGGAACATAGGAATCACTTGTCGATTATGTCTCCTTCTCCAGTGGCCATTGTCAATCGTACGATGACCTGGGATTTCCGACCGCAAGATAGCTATCACTCCGGAGGGGCAGGCCAAATAGAATTGAGTCCTGGAGTTTGGGTAATGCTCGCAGGAGATGGCGATCAAACCCAAGATCCCTTCAGTTATGATATCAATGGCCAAGACAGAACTCGTTTTTTCTATGAGAATGGCAATTTTACTACTTATCTTCCGTCAGATTACAACATGGATGGAGATGTGAATGGAGCGGATAAATCGCTGTGGAGCAGGAATAATGGAGTTTTTAGTGCCGTGGCGAAGTAGTAGAAGGTGGTTGATGTACCAATTTATAGAAACAATGAAGCAAGCACCACGGCACAGCGAAAGCAGGCCTTATCTCTACAAAAAAGTCGCTACAGAACCATCCTAAAAAGAAAAAGTCGTACCTTAAGTAATCTACTTTAAATCAATCGACTAACATGATTTCTTGCAAAAAAATAATATTTGTATTCCTAGCAAATTTCCTTGTGTATTTTTCCTTCGCAAACACCGTTTCGGTAGACAACTATGGTGCAATCCCAAACGATTGTAATGACGATACACAAGCAATAATCAATGCTCTGCAAGCTTGCGACAAACAAGGCGCTACGCTCATGTTCAGTGCTGGTACATATGAAGTTTCCGGCCCTACTCCGAATGCACAAGGTGGAGGTGGGACGATATTCTATTTGATTGCCTACAACAATTTGAATATTGTTGGATCACAAACAAGATTGCTAGGGAAAAACTGGGCCACTGTGTTCCGAATAATCCGCTGCAACAATATTACTGTGGAAGGGCTTTCTATCGATTGGGAATTTGATCAACTGCCCTTCACCCCAGGCAAAGTAACCAGTATTAATGGCAATTATTTTAATGTTAACATTCACCCACCTTTTCAGTTTAAACCGGGCTTGGGCTGTGAAGTTTATGCTGATTACGACTCTCTCAAAACGAGATACCTGGAAGGTGGAAACCGATATCGCGAATCATCAGCTATCTTACCCTGTACCAATCCTTCGCCTGGGGTGATGAGGTGTCATACGACACGCCCTAACCTAATTACGGTAGGCAATCACGCCATTATTCAACATACAAAACATGCAGGAAATGCATTTGTATTAGCCAATAGTAATAACATCCACTTAGAAAAAATAACGATCTTTTCTGTTCCTGGATTAGCAGTAGCACTTTCCTCCTCCTCAGATATCACCCTGGAGAATTTTCATGTCAAGTTGAAACCCAATGTGCCCAATTGGTGGTTATCTTCTGCTGCAGGAGCTACCAACTATTCAAACCCCAGAGGTGTTATCCGGTTTTCCAATGTGACCCTGCAAGGGATGGGCGATGATGGGGCAAACCTCCATAGCCGTCTGATGCAAGTGACCGAAGTTGTCGATGCAACTACTTTGAAAGTCGTCGATCATTGGCTAGGAGGTGCAATGGCCCCAGGCATAATTCCATGGAGCGGCGATAATTTGAGTTTTGGACATTCCAACACCCCATTTACTTACTTTAGCAGCAACCAAGTGGTCAGTGCTACCAACGACCCACTTGGTTTTACCCTGATCGATTTGGTAGCCGGCACAACTGGGATTGTTCCTGGAGATATAATAAGCAATGTCAGTGCCCTGCCAACGGAGGCAATTTTTGATAACTGCAGGGTGGGTAAAAATCGAGGAAGGGCATTTTTGATTTCAAGTGATAATGTAACTATCCAAAACTGTAGATTGGAGGATATTTCTGGTCCGGCCATCCTTGTCCATGCGGACGCTAATTTTTTCATGGATGCCAAGCCAGCACAGAATTTGACTATAAAGGACAACCTCCTCAAAAATTGCAATTTTGGAAGCCCGATGGGAGAGGGGATGATCGAAATAGGGACCCGTTTGGCAAATAATGTACTAGGAGCTTCAGGATCTATTAACAACATTACCATACAAGGAAACACTTTTGAAAGTGAACATGGAGCAAATGGGATTTTTGTTGGTTCTGCTAATACTGTCCATATTGAAAACAATAGTTTTGATCAGCTAATTCAGGATCGGGTAGTTTATGAAAACATCGGCTGCAATATTTTTGTAAATGAATGGTTGCCAACAAATTCAACTCCTTTTTTAGGAACACCACATTCAATACCAGGAACCATTCAAGCAGAGGATTACGATCTTGGAGGCGAAACTGTGGCTTACCACGATCGATCTCCTGACCCTAGCACAATATATCGAACGGATCAGGTAGGATTAAGACAAGTAGGTTCGGACATCGTTATAAAATCAACCGCTTGCAATGAATGGACAAAGTACAGTGTTGCAGTCACCCAATCAGGATACTATGACCTAGTTTTTCATATGATTCCATATAATGCGGCGAGTAAATTTAGATTGATAACAGATCAGGCAGATACGCTGGGGAATGTATCCATTACCACTCCAAATGGTATAGGCAATCCGTCTTCGGTTACCTTGCCTAATGTATATTTGAATAGAGATGTTCAAGCGCTAATTTTTAAAGTGGTAACTGGTGGATTCAATTTTGATTATGTTGATGTTAATCTGGTACAGGCTTGTGTAGATGTTGAGTTATCTGTTGCGCTGGAAGGTTGTTATGATCCAATTGCTAATCAAATGGGAAACCAGCTGAATGTGCTTGGTTTATTGCCTGGACAAACTCCCACAAGTGGAACTGTTTCTCCTACTCCGCTTGGTCAACCTTACCACATCGCTCCTTGGAATTATCAAGGATCAGAAGGGCTGGATTTTGCTCCGGATAGCTATTCTGCGAATGCAGTAGATTGGGTACTGGCAAGTTTTCGATCAGATGTCAATAAGACGGACGAAATAGCGCAGACTGCTGGAATGCTGCATCAAGACGGTACGGTTCAATTGATCAATCGATGTTTGTTGTCTGCGGGGGCTTTGAGTGCTGCTTATGTGGTGATTGAGCATCGGAATCATATAGGAGTGATGTCACCGACTGCTGTCCCAATTGTAAATAATAAATTGTCCTACGATTTTCGAGGGCAGAATTCCTGGAATACGGCAACTGGAGTTGGCCAATATGAATTTGGCAATGGTGTATGGACAATGTATGCAGGTGATGGCGACCAACTGTTAGACTCAAATGGGTTTGATATCAATGGTGCCGACCGCGCCCTTTTTGAAGCAGAAAATGGGAATTTCTATCAATATTTGAATGCTGATTTTAATCTAAATGGAGAAGCAGAAGGCAGCGATAAGATATTATGGAATAAAAATAATGGGAATTATTCTCAAGTTCCTCGGTAGTTGTAACCCACATTTTATCAACTTATCAGAAAGGTAATCGTTGGTTAGAAAATTATCAATAACCTCAGCCTAAAGACCTAGGTCATTATTAAATTTTTTTAGTTAATGCTGAATAAACAGCAATTACAATCGTCAATTAGTGACACTCTCTGACATTAAGTTGATCACAAGAACACCAGCAACTATCAACCCAATTCCTAAGAAAGCAGGCAAATCCAATTTTTGATTAAATCGAAAATAACTAACCAGAGTAATTAGAAAAACACCAAATCCTGACCATATTGCATAAGCAACACCTACTGGCATTTCTTTTAAAGTAAGAGAAAGAAAAAACAAGGAGATTCCATATCCTAGAATCGAAATTGTGAGCGGAACGGCCTGCGTAAATCCTTCACTTTCTTTTAGTGCGGAGGTCGCAATAACTTCAGATACGATCGCAATAACTAAGTAGACCCATTTCATATGGAATATTTTTGAATTGATTTAAAATGGAAATTAACAAAAAAAGGAGGATAATCGCTCGAAAACTATCCTCAATAAAGACATTCATGGCAAATTTTAGCTAAATTTATAGGAATCATGAATTTAAATTATGACTGCTAACATGTTATTTATCAATAGACTATTTTGCTTGACTGGATGGTTGAGTCTGTTTTTTATCTCGGTGAATGCTCAAGTAATACCAAACCAGGGAGTTTGGACGCCAGTTGGTGATGTAAGCCTGACTACTGTCTTTTCGGATGCAAATAACACGGATGGAGTCGCGGATGGAGCCATTTTTGTCGATGGTCAATCACCAGTAGTTGGACAAGGAGCAACCTTTACTTTTAATGGTCAAATGGCGAATAATGAGAGTTTTACACTCCAAACCTATACCTACAATGTAAATTCTTCCTACGTTAGATACAATGTGCAATTATTTAACCAAACAGATAATGCAGTACTTGATACACAACAGGAAACTATTAGCGGTGGAATCACAACCCCAGTATTAACAACACTAACCTACACTGCCAGTTCTTCCGATGTTGGAGATGTTTTGCAGTTACGATATATCCGCACGGATGATGGAAATACAGCTCGCAATTTTGTAATTGACAATGCTAAATTAAATGGAAGTTTTGTGCCAATTGAACCAACTACCTCTACGCAAGATTGTCCATTTACCTTAAATCCAGACATCCCATTAGTCCCATCAACCCCAACAAACGAAGCAGAAATCGATCTGATCTTTAACAAATACTCCAATCTTTATCTTGGAACGTCAGCACCTGCGACTTCGGCACTAAATAGCGCGATCTCACAGTATAACAATCTAAATATCAATGTAGCAGGCGGAAACATCTCTGGCAATCAATTAACCTCTTTCAATAATGTAAGCTTCCTAAAAACATTTTCACAACACCTTAAGCATAATCCAGCAGACGCAGCAGTTGGGCAAATGGCAGCAAGAACCATCTGGCTTGCAAGCAAACAGTTTTGTGATGGTTCCTTGGGGAAAGACGGAACGTTGTATGCCTACCGTAACTTTGCGCGTCCTGCCATTTTTCTGGAGGAGGTGCTTACGCTCAATCAAAAAAAGTTATTCGAATACACCTTGTATAAACATGCAGATGATTTAATCGCGTTCTGGGAACCTAACTATGATATCCCCTTCCAAATCGCGAATGACGCGATCGATACTGACGAAATTTACAACATTTCTGATGTGCTAATGGGGTTTGCTACCTGGCAAGACACACCGGAAAAACGGTTGCAGTATATGAGAGGATTTCAACGCTACCTGGAACGGTTTTTCTCCTATTCTAGTGGTACCGCCAATGGAATCAAACAGGATGGATCTGGCTTCCATCACTGGACAGCTTACGAACAATACATGTATGCTTACAATACTGCTATGCAGGACTTGTATTATCTTTCAGATACCGATTTTCAAATCGCACCTGCTCATTATCTGATTTTTAGAGATGCAGTGCTTGCTCATTTATTGAAGGCCAATGATTCAAATGTTCGAGCACTTTCTGTTTGCGGAAGGGTACCGCAGGGAAGAACAAGTAACATTACCCAAGGTAACCTTAAACTCATGGCCATTGCTGGGGGCAAAATATTAAATTTATCAACCGCAGATCCTGTTATGGCAAGTTTGTACAATCGAAGATATGGGATTGATGCAGCATTCAACTATCCAACGGTTGGTACATTCAATGAGGGGTTTTATCAATATAATCATGCTTCTGCAAGTGCTTACAGAAAAGACAATTGGATCGCTTACAACAAGGGGTTCTCTAGTAATATGTGGGGGACAGAAACCTACATTGGCTCTAATAGATATGGCCGTTATCAAAGCTATGGCGCACTCGAAATCATCTATCCTGGCAATTTACAAACCGGCAATGGATTTAATGTGGAGACCTGGGATTGGAATTTCAACCCAGGCACGACAAGCATTTTACTATCTTTTCAGGAACTTCATGCAGAACGTGGTCGGCTGGATGAATTGCAACAAAAACGATTTGTTGGCGCCCTGACTTTTCAAAATCAAGGAAGTGACTGGTTGACCAATAATCTAGGGGATTATGGAATGTTTGCAATGGATTTTCAGCAATTAGAAGGCAACGGTTTTGGTGTTGTCCATGGTCCAGAAACGCATAATGAGACCTTCACCTTCAAAAAATCCTCCTTTTACTTCGACGACTTTATTGTTTGTCTGGGCTCAGGGATTTCAAATAATGATGGGAATAGTTCGACCATAACAACACTTTACCAACGCCAGTATTCCTCTGGAGCAGAAGTAGTAGTCAACAATGCGACTAAAGCAGGTACAGGAACTTCTTCTTATAGTGGAGCGGTAGACAACTGGGTGCTTAGTAACTACAATACAGGCTTTTATGTAGTACAAGGGGCGCATACCATTAAAATCAAAAAAGCCATCCAACAAACTCCCAATCACAACCAAACTAACCCTGGAGATTTAGTGAATAATCCAACGGCAACCTATTGTACAGGGTACATCGATCACGGTTTTGCACCAGCAAACGATTCTTATGAATATGTAATTAAACCTGCTTCAAATTCTACAGAAATGCAGCTGTTGCAGACGGACTTTCAGAATAACCAAAAACCATATACGGTGCATCAGCAGAATGGACTTGCTCATGTAGTCGAATATCCAGCAGAAGGGATTTGGGGATATGCATTTTTTGCTGCTGCGGCGAATCTTTCCTTTGATGAATTGAAAGGAGTGGATGGGTCTTGTTTGGTCATGCATCAGTACGATGCAGTGGCTAATGAAATGACGCTTGCTCTTACCAATCCAGATGTCGGCTTTGAATCTCGTTCTTATGCGCCAGGACCTTCTAAGACCATAGAGGTAACCTTACAAGGAGAATGGCAATTAGCAAATACCTATCCTAATGTAACCCTTATTTCAGCGGATCAGACCGCGACCGTTGTAAGCTTTAATGTTGTTGATGGCTTGGCCAATGAGGTGATTCTAAATAAAGCACTGAATACCTTCGATTTGCAGGTGAATATATTTTTAGAAGGAGGGTTTGATCCTGCAACTGGAGATATGTCAAAATCCAACCTTAAAAATATGGGGATATTGCCAGGACAGACCCCCGTCAACCCTCTTTTTACTGTTACTCCTGCTGGTCAACCATACCAAGCAGCTCCATGGAATTATACGGGTATAGAAGGAGCCGATTGGGATGATTCCGACTATCCTGAAGGAACGGTGGATTGGGTTTTTGTTTCGCTTAGAAAAAGTCCCACGAAGGTAGATGAATATTTTCGAGGAGTGGGATTGGTGATGGAGGATGGTCAAGTTAATTTGATTACGCCACTGCAAGGGGATGTTTCATTGATTGATAACTCGTATGTGATGATTTCCCATCGCAATCATTTGAAAGTGATCAGCCCTATTCCAGCTACCCTGGATAGCCAGCAGGAAAAACTGGTGTATGATTTTACTACACAAGACAGCTATACTGACACCGGATTTGGACAAAAGGAACTGGCGCCCAATGTTTGGGGAATGCATGCTGGTGATCTGCTTCAATCTACTGGAGCCGGAGATATTAATAGCAATGATAAAAGTCAATGGAGTCTACAAAATGGCTTGTTTGGCCTCTACGACTCGGCTGATTTAGACTTTGATGGAGATATCAGTGCTACGGACAATCTGCTTTGGTTTTTTAATAATGGCATCTTTTCTACCCTTGAGGATTAGTTAATGGTAATCGCCACCTATCCTAAGCTGGCGAGGGCTCCAGGGTGGATTTATCAGATAGTCGTCGCCTGACGATGAAATTATCTTCAATTTAAAAAATGGTGATTTCACCTTGCAGATTTGAGTGTAAAAAATTAACTAAAAGTCAATTAAATGTTAAAAAAAACGTTGATACTCTTTAATCCTAATAATTTTTTATTTTTATGGAATACCTCTAAATGGAAAATTTTAAACAAATAAGGTAAACCATTCATCCCCAATTCTCTACCCTCATGAAATACAGAAATTATCTACCAATTTTTATACTGCTATTCGTTTTATGCTACTCAGAAGTTACTGGGCAATCGGCTAATATTTTGCAGGAAACCGATTACTCCAAAGGAGAAATCATCATCCAACTAACCGACTCACCACAAGCGAACAATAGAAAACAACGAAATATCTCCGAGACTGGAATCGAAAGTATAGACAGCGTTTGCCAGAAATATGGACCATTTGAAGTAGAAAACTTTAACACCATTCGTCCTACGAATTCCACCTCAAAAAACAATCGGCCCAAAACAGAAAACATCGCCCTCCTAAAATTTCAAGGTAAGGTAAATATTGAATTGATTATCCAGGAATTGATGGCCACCGGAATGCTCGTCTATGCAGAACCAAACTATACAGGTAGCGGATCTTCCTTCAAAGAGGCTGCAACCGGACTGGTGCCTAATGACTACATCAACCGACTATACTGGGCAGATAATGATGGCTCCTTTCCTGGATTTCTCAGCGGGCAACCTGCACCGATTGTCGATGCAGACGTCGATGCCGTAGAGGCCTGGGATATAACAACAGGGAGTTCATCCATCGTCTTGGCAGTTTGCGATTCTGGGATTGATCCCACCAATCAAGAGTTTGCTGGACGAATTGTAAATGGGTACGATTTTGTCAATTCAGATAACAATCCAACCGATGACCATGGACATGGAACAAACGTTACCGGACTAGCCACAATGACAGGCAACAATAGTTTTGGACTAGCAGGAATGGATTGGAATTGCAAAATTATGCCTGTAAAAGTAATTGATGCGAATAACTATGCCACTTGGTTTAACCTTGCTCAAGGCATAACCTACGCAGTAGACAATGGCGCAAATGTTATTAATATCTCAATAGGTGGGACAAGTGGAAATCAAACCTTACTAAATGCTGTTCAATATGCTGCAAATAATGGTGTGTTAATGACGGTTTCTATGATGAATACCGACGCCAATCAAGTATTCTATCCTGCATTCTACTCGCAGACCATTGCTGTGGGTGCTACGGATATCAACGATCATCGAGTAAGAGCTGCCTACACGAACAATTATTGGGGGTCCACCTACGGAAGTCATATTGACTTGGTCGCTCCTGGAAACACTATGGTCAGCACCCGGTACAACAACAACCAAGCATTTAACTGGTGGATGGGAGGGACTTCGCAAGCAGCTCCATTAGTAGCTGGTGCTGCCACCTTACTATTGAGTGTGGACCCAACGCTTACTCCTGCTGAAATCAGAACGATTCTTCGAAGCACAGCAGACGATCAGGTAGGCAACCTGTCAGAAGATACCCCTGGATTTGATATCTATCATGGCGCCGGCAGACTAAATGTTTATCAGGCGTTATTATCTATCAGCAAAACAGATTTGGACATCTCTCTAGCATTGGAAGGAGCTTATAATACAACAACTGGGGATATGAATACGACGCTGTATGACCTTGGTCTCTTGCCTATTAATCAACCTTACGATGTTGCTCCTTGGAATCATCAAGAATCAGCAGGGGCGGGCCTTACTTTAGCCGACATTCCTTCTAATTCTGTAGACTGGGTGTTGGTTTCTCTTAGGAATATGGTGAATCCGTCAACTGAAATTCTTAAAACTGCAGGAATATTGCTTAGCGATGGAAGTATATTTTTCCCTAATAACCAAATTGTCCCCGATGGTTCCTACCGGATTGTAGTGGAACATCGCAATCACATGGGGGCGATGTCTGCTGTAAAAGTTGTTTTGACTAATAATACGCTTTCCTATGACTTTACTGCTCAGAACTCCTATACCAACGGTATAAGTACCGGGCAGAAGAACATTGGCGGCACAAGGGTTTTGGTTGCTGGAGATGCAGATCAATCGGACGTGGGTTCCTTTGACATCAACGGAGTGGATAAAATTCCTTGGAATATTGAAAATGGTAATTTTAATCTATACGCCATTCCTGATTTGGATCTGAATGGGGATGTAAACGGAAATGACATCATCCTTTGGGATCAAAATTCCGGCCTTTTCTCTGCTGTACCTAAGTAACAAAAGGTGTATATTCTTCAAATTAAGTCACCCCAACAGAAATCGTCAACGTTAAGGATTGAAGACACTTTATTCTATCGATCAAAATTCAAACAGGATAAGTAACTTAAAACTCAATACCGCCACCTAAAGTTAAGACATGGTATTCTCCGACTCCAGGCCAGTTCCATCCATTATTGTTGTTTCCTCTATACGGTAAATACATGTAGCCAAGATAGATGGTAGAATGCACTTTATTTCTAGAAGGCATTCGAACTCCAAAAGTAGGATTGATATTGTAGGTGGTTTGTGTTGCCGGAAATGGAATGATTGGAAACAATATTCCAGACCTCAAGGAAAAGTATGGAGTGGCGGAGGTTTTTAGGAAATTAACCTTGGCTTCTGCAAAAGTACTGAGGTACCCATCCACATCTGCGATAACTAACTGCAATCCACCTGCTAGAATAAATTGACTCCCTATCCGATATCCGCCAGCTACAAATATGGTAGGGAGTGGAGTGAACGCTCCAAAATCATCATATTGTGCAACGTTTACACCGCCACCAGTCGAAAAGTAACCCCGGTTTGCTGGTAAATCCATTGATTTATTTTCTTTTGTTGTACTTGGTGCTTTTCTTCCGTGTCTTCCTGAGGATATGGGCTCTGATTCATCCAAAGAGGTATCGTAAACAACTCCCTTTATTTCGGCATATTTGATATTCATTTCGGACCCTGACTCCGTAGTCATTATTAGAATATCACCAGGTTTGTTTTCGGTAATGTTTCCATAGATTCGAGTACCGTTCTTTAAAATTACCAAGTCTAGCTCTCCCGATTTTTCCTGTGCAAATGAAGCAGAGATAAATAAAAAACTGCAGGTAATTAATAATAAGAATTGTTTCATTTTTTTGTTTTTTGGTTAATTGTAGAACCTATTTTATTAGGAAAATCGACTCCATTGCTTTCAATTCGCACAAATCAAGTGCCAAAGGTGTTGGTAAAATGGTTTAATATGTAATGTTAAGCCATTTCCAACTATTAACCAATCCCTATTAAGAATTAACCATTTTACTAAGCCAGTCTTGTTTTTAGTTTTTGATAGATTTCCTCTGCACTTCTCACTGCTCCTTCCATATATCCGGGAAAACTAGCGTTCGTTTCTGCTCCTCCAAAGTACAACCGATCTTCCAAGTAGGAATTTTTATAAAGTGGGTGTCCATTATTTTGATGGGGTAGAATAGGAGCGGTGTAGTCTGCGGACGTATAGTGCTCATTTTTCCAAACCAATTCTTCGTAAGAAAGAAAATGATCGACTTCTTTGCCAAAGTATTTTCTAAGCTGTACTAGCAAGTGCTTCAAACGATCTTCTTTTGTTACAGAAAAGTAGGAGCCGTTGAAAAAGCCTTTGAGTGCATAGTGTGTATCTTCTTGATTGGAATGGTCATACATTTCAGGAGCAGGGCCAACATTACTGAAAATTGTCCCACTCAAATTTCCTGATCGCCAAAATGGATCAGCAAAGGTCAGTCCTACTTTTATAGAATCTCCCATCCACGTCTGTGTACCACGGGCAATTTGTAGCAGCGGATCTGGAAGTGAAGGATGTACCTCGATTGACTGTTGGAATAGATAGGGTGGTAGTGTTGAGATGACCGTTGGGGCTTCAAAGATCTGATCTTCGGTTTTTACAACAAGCTGCTTTTCTTGTAGTTTGATCGATCGAACTACTTGTCCAAGTTTCACCTGTTCCTCTTTCAGATATCCGGCCAACTTGCTAATGAGACGATCTGTTCCTCCTTGTATTCGGTAGCTTGGATATTCAGATTGAGGAATTTGTACCAACTGCGGGGGACTAGTAGAGAAGGGTTCGTAAATAGCAGTTTCTCCCATTTGCTGCTTGAAGGTTTTAATACCTAGTTCTACCAGCAGCTGGTGTAGTTTTGTATGTTGTTTGCCAAGCCAGGTGGCTCCCATTTCTAGTGCTGCCTGATCTGGCAATCGCTTAGTATAGATTCTACCACCTAGCCGATCTCTTGCCTCTAGAATGCTAACGTTTAGGTTCTCATTCCTAAGATAATACGCCAATGCTAGGCCAGTTAGTCCTGCTCCTATTATTAGTACATCTGATTTTTGATTTGTCATTTTGAGTTTATAACGCTAGAACGCAAGAATATTTTTGTGTGAATACGAATTGTTGATTTCTGGATGGGCAACGCAGCTCTGTCCATTTGCAGTCTCTCTTCTCAAAGCGTAGCGGTCTTCCTTTTATTTGGCAGTAAAAAATTGGTCTTTGGCCCAGTCTAAGTTTTTAATAATTTCTTGTCGTTGTTGCAATAGCGTGCCGATTTCTGCTGGCTTTTTATAAAATTGTCCTAGTAGTCGCAAATGGGATTTCAGATTTCTGGTACGTTGATAATAATACATCGCAAAAAATCCAGCTAGCGGCAAACTAGCCATAAACAATAATGTCCACCACCAATCTCCCCGAGCAATAAAGTGATGGAATAAACCAGTGAGCAGCCCATAATAAAGCGAAAAGGTAAATATTCCAGACAGCATTTTTAAGGGCGCTTGGGCTGAATCAAATTTGTTTAGTTTGCGGGCAATTTTACTAGGAAGAATGTAGGGGATGTAATTTGTTAGATAGGCATAAATGTAGAAGGGAAGTCCTAGCAATAAAAAGAAAACACTCATTAGACTATCAGTGAATATACTCCGCTTTTCCTTTTTGTCCCTTGCCAAAAAACGGTCATCAAGTTGATATTGGGTTAAATTGTTGAAGTATTCGGTGACTTGTTTTTGGAGATTTGCAAACCAGGAGGCTTCTGTTTGTTCAAAATGGTTGACCGCTTGCTCGATACCCTTTAAGAGTTTGAAGGAGTGCAGTTTTGGGTCGAGCTCTAGCTGGGAAATGAGCTCGTTTTTGTACATTGTTTCTATGTTTTTAATGAATAGATCTTCCTGCTTATCGTCTGCAATAATGAGGTTTTTCTCTAGACTTTTTCTCATGTCATCGGTCAGCTTTTTTACGGCTCTTCTGGGATCTGCAATGTAGTTGGCCTGATATTCTACTAAGGAAATTGGCTCTTCTACATTGATCCAAACATCCGACCGAAAACTAGGCGCATCGCTGTAATTGATCCCCACAGGCAATATTTTTAAGCCAAGTTTGAAGTTGTTTCTGGCTTCTGCTCCAAGGGCGATTCTTGCTGTTCCGGTTTTTAGTTCGCGCAATTTTCGTTCATTGATGCTTGTTCCTTCCGGGAATATAATCAGGGTGCCTTTTTCTTCCATAAACTGGAAACACTGGTCAAAAATCGCATCATTTTTTGCGGAGTCTGCCGGATTGTCCTGCTTTCTGTAAACGGGAATTGCAAACATGACTTTTCTCATCAACCAATTCTTGAACTTGGTATTAAACAAGGTGCCTTTAGCGATAAAGTGGACTTTTTGCTTCAGTAGACTGGCTAGAATAATCGGATCCATAAAGGTGCTTGGATGATTGGCGATCACAATCAACGGCCCATCCGTCGGGACAGCTTCTTTGTTGATTACCCGTTTTTCCTTGAAAAATACCTTTAGGGCGAGTTTGAAAATTAGTCTTAGAAAATTGTATACCATTGGTTTTTATTAATGCCTGATCCAAGAATGCGTGAATATATGGTGTTTTCTTTATTGTCTGTCTATTTTTTATTGAAAAAGTTGTCGCCTCCCATCCACTCAGAGATTCCTAAACCCTATCGCTCTCTACGGTCAAGTCTAGCAGTCTTTCGGCGGTCAACCCCAATCAATTCAAAATAACAAACATCAACTGCGCAATAACAATCTTCAATATTAAAGCAATTGGGAAAACCATGGTATAGGCGTATTCAGGAATACTATTGTTCGTTTTTGCGACTCCAAAATCCAAAATAGCGGGTTGGTTGGCCACCATTCCCATCAAAAAAGAAAAAGGCCGTTTGACTACTTTATAGCCAATCAACAAAATGCTAATCGCCGTAAGCAGACTGATAATTGCACTTGCAATAAATATCCAGATGCCTTCAGATGACATATTTTGTACTAAGGAATTGCCCGCTTTCACACCAATAGATCCTAGGAGCAGAATAAGTCCAAACTGCTGCAACGTTACATTGGCGCTGTAGGGGAGTGTCCAATTGATAGGTCCCGTTTTTCGCAATGCACCTAGTAGCAAACCAACAATCAACGGCCCACCCGCATACCCCAGCGAAAAGGAAATAGAAGGCGAAAGATTGATCTCGATCGTCCCAAGAATAACTCCGAGCCCAATTCCCAAACCAAAAGAAAAAAGATTGATCCTGCTCGACTCTTTGTAGGAGTCCCCAAACATTTCGGCTAAGGCTCGAAGGTCTTCCCGTTTAGCAATAAATCGAATCCGGTCACCCATTTCAAGCACCATATTGCCCTTGGCTAACATATCAATATCTCCCCGACGAATCCTAGTGATCGTCACATCAAATTGCTCGTGTAAGTTCAGGGAAGACAAGGTTCTGCCGATGAGTTTTGGGTTGGAAACAAATATGCGTCGTACATCAAACATGGTTCGGTCGTAAGTAAGTTTGTGCTGTCCGAGCGGTCCAAAGATGGCGGCTGCTTTTTCGAGTTCCTCCTTACTGCCAATGATCATGACGAGGTCTCCTTTGCTAAAAGTGGTGTCCCAATTTACCAGACTTTGCTGGCCATTGTGATGTATTCGACCAAATTTGATATTCCATTTATATTGCTTCTGGAGATCCCTCATTGTTATATCTTGAATGGCCTCGTTGGTCACCGTGATCGTCCCACTAGTAAGGGATTGATTGGTAGGAAATTCGTGTTTGAGTAACTCTTCTTCCTTTTTGTAATCTATTTTTAATAATTTTTCAAGCAGTAGAATGGCAATCATACCACCAAGGACACCCATGGGATAAGAAATGGAGTAGCCGACCACTGTTTCTCTGGTAAGTTGTTTTATATCTTCTGCTAATGGCTCCGTCCCGATCAGATCGATCACCCCAGCAAGTGCGGCAGTATTGGTGGTACTTCCACAATAAATTCCAGTAATCGTAGCGGGAGAAAATCCGAAAACAAAAAACAGTCCTCCGGCAATCAGCGCCGATAAAACCAGCATTCCAATAATAAAAAAGAAATCCTTCAAACCATTTTTACGATAAGACTCAAAAAAAGCTGGACCAGAACTCAGCCCCAGAGAATATACATATATAGACAAGCCAATCAGCAACAAAATCTCCGGGATCTGCAGGCGCTCATCCAACGCTCCAAAGGCCAACCCTGTAAAAAGTACGGCAGCTACACCAAGTGAGCTACCACCAACTTTGATACTCCCCACCAAATATCCAATGGATGCTACGATGAAGAGCAAAAGCAATGGATTATCTATTAACATTTGAAGCATGATCTTGCTGCTTTTTTTTAAATAAGGCACAAATATAGGTGGAATAAAAGTCCCATGCTTGCCAGTGGTGTTAATTTAATGTTATGAATGTGAGAACATTTTTAATGATTTAATGCGAAACTTTGCTTGTTTTGGCAACCATACATTCTACCAATTACCAACTGCTTTATACTAACCAAAAAAAAAGGTACTTTTGAGACCTCAATAAAACGAAGTACAAAACCCAAAATTAATGAGTACAAAAGTTTCTGTAGACGACATTGGAATTTTAAAAGGGCTGGACGCTACCGCTATTAGCCAGGGTATAAAAGACAAACAGTTTACCGCTCAGGAAGTGCTGGATTGTGTGCAAGAACGAGCCGCAATTGCCAACCCAAAGATTAATGCGATTGTGGCAGAAAAGTATGAACTCAGCATGTACAACAAGGACGCTGTATTTGCTGGGGTCCCAATGTTTATCAAGGATTTGGTCAATGTAAATGGATTTCCTTGTCGAATGGGATCGCTGGCGTTAACAGATAAAATACGGACAAAAGACGATCCGGTCATTCCTCAGGTTTTATCGACTGGGTGCTACATAATTGGTAAGAGTTCTACTTCCGAATTTGGGTTGTTGCCTACTACGGAGACATTGGTCAATGGAGATACAAGGAATCCACATCATCTGGATTATTCTACTGGCGGTTCCTCCGGAGGTGCGGGAGCATTGGTAGGAGCGGGTATTGTGCCGATTGCTCATACGATGGATGGTGGTGGATCTACCCGGATTCCTGCGAGTTGTTGTGGATTGGTAGGGTTGAAACCTTCCAGAGGAAGGCATATTGGTTCTTCCACAAAAAGTCTGCCTATTGATATTAATACGAATGGTATCGTGAGTCGGTCGGTAAGAGATACGGCCAACTATTATCATGCGATTGAGCAATACCAGGCGCATCCGACCCTGCCCCCAATTGGTTTGGTCACCGAATCTTCTAAAAAGCGGCTGCGCATTGCCATGTACACTACCTCTCCGGAGGGCGTCGAAAGCCATACTGATACCGTGTCTGCCTTGACAAATGTCGGTAAAATCTGTGAAGGACTTGGACATCAAGTGGACTATATATCGAACCCACATTATGCGGGTTCTGGTCTGGAGTTTTTGGCGTACTATTCTTCCTTGGCCTGGATTCTTAAACGGTTTGGGAAGGTGGCTTTTGGGATGGAATTTCAATCTAGTAAGATCGAAATATTTAGCCGGGACCTGGCTTCTTATCGTAGAAGGTTGGGGAAACTTTCTCCGAAGGCAGTTCGACGTTTGAAAACTGTTTTTGTGGAGGAATATAACGCCTTGTTTTCTAAATACGATGTGTTGTTGAGTCCTACACTTGGCCGTCCTGTTCCAAAACTAGGCTATTATGGTGTTGAAAATCCGGTAATTGCGTCTATTATGCGATTGAATTCTTATGTAAATTTCACTACTGTTCAGAATGCTACTGGTGCTCCTGCAATTTCTCTTCCAATGGCGAAGTGTAGCAATGGATTGCCAATTGGTGCCATGTTTGCGGCGAAGATTGGTTGTGAAAAGACCTTGCTGGAGCTGGCTTTTGAGTTGGAAGCAGCCGGCAAATTTGTTTGATTTTGGTTTTTGTATGCTGCAAAACCTCCTATAATTTGCCTTCTTAATTTATAAATGGCTGATAAATAGTCAATAAAAACAAACCTAACTAAACTCTATTAGTTGTAAAACCACTTCCTTACCTTTGTCGTAAATAACTAGATACAAAACATGGGATTATTATTATTTTTTCTGATTATTTCTGTCTTCTTTTCTTTTCTATGCTCGATTCTTGAGGCCGTATTACTAAGTGTAACGCCTTCATTTATTAGCATTAAAGAACAAGAAGGAAGCCCGATCGCTGATGATTTGAAAGCTTATAAAGAGGACATTGACCGACCTTTATCTGCGATACTTACGTTGAATACCATCGCTCATACTGTTGGAGCAATCGGGGTAGGAGCATCCGCCACAAAAGTTTGGCCGAACAATGAACTGATTACAGGGATGGTGGTTCCTGTTGTTGTGACCCTGATTATATTAATAATATCAGAATTAATACCAAAAACACTAGGAGCTAACTACTGGCAAGGCCTTTCCAGTTTTACAGTAAAGACCTTAAAAATCATGATGTTTGTACTTGCCCCTATGATTTGGATGAGTCAACTAATAACAAAGAATCTGAAAAAAGACAAGGACAAAAGTGTACTCAGTAGAGGTGATTTTATTGCCATGACAAGAGTCGGCACAGAATCCGGAGCTATAAAAGAAGGCGAATCCAAGATTATCAACAACCTGCTTCGCTTTGAGAGCATTCGGGTAAAAGATGTGATGACGCCAAGGACCGTTGTGATTTCTGCTTCTGAGGAGATGTCCATCCAGGAATTCCATAATCAAAATGAGCTGCTTCGCTTTTCAAGAATTCCAATTTACAGTGCAGAGAATGGAGGAAAAAAGGAAGGGGATATTACCGGCTACATCCTGAAAGACGAGCTATTGCTAGCAATCGTCAATGGTAAGGGGGGACAACCTTTGAATTCTATCAAACGAGAAATCTTCGTAACTGATCGAAATACCCCTATCCCTGAACTGTTTAACACCTTGATGGAAAAACGTGAACATATTTCGTTGGTAATAGATGAATACGGCACTATGTCTGGTATTGCAACTATGGAAGATATCATCGAAACCTTGCTAGGAATGGAAATCGTTGATGAGTTGGATAGTGTGGAAGATATGCAGCAATTGGCTCGCAAGAACTGGGAGCACCGTGCTAAGAAAATTGGTTTGTTGAAGGAAGAGTAGTTTTTAATGCGGGAATGCGAGAAAGCGTGAATAATTTAAAACGCAGAGCGCATAGACACTGAGGTGTTTTCGTGTAAAGTTCTTAGCCCTTTTGTCTATTAGGGAGCGGAGTAGTGTTGTTTTGGGGTAAGCTATTTGGTAAATCGTCTTTCGCATTCTAGTCAAAATATAATTAGTCCAATAGTGCATTTGTCCCGCTACTCTATATCTCGTTTTGCGTAAGCAAAAAAGTCCCTCTACAAATTATTTTTCCGGCAAAAAGATCTCCGCCATCATACACCGGGCACTGCCACCACCATAAGTTTCGATCGTATCAATATTGCTGAAAAGAAGTTCGGTATGTTGATTTAAGTTGGACACCTGCTCGTCGCTTAGACTTAGGATGGCTTGTTCTGACATTACGAGGAATGTTTTTCCATCGGTGTTGGAGACTTGTAGCATGTTTCCGGCGAACTGATTCATTTGTTGTAGTGATATTTCAATTACTTCTTTGTTGGTTTCTTTGAATATCTGTAGCAAATCGGCATGTTCGGTTGGATCTTTTATGGTGTCCATGCAAATCACCACAAACGTATTGCCCATGGCCATCATCACATTGGTATGATAAATCTCCTGGCCTTGGCCGTCTACAGAATGGAAGACCATTTTTTTGTATTCAATGTATCTGCAAAACCGGTCCAGTAAGTCATCATTCGTCCTAGGACTAAGGCAGGCGTAGGCAATCTTATTGACTCGGTCCAGTACCACGCTGCCTGTTCCTTCCAGGAAGATTTCTTCTTTTTCATATTTGCTGACATCGATGCGGGTACCTATTTTGAACTGTTGGCCAATGTGATCGATGATGTCTTCTCGTCGTTCTAATCGGCGGTTAGCCGCATTCATTGGATAGGTGATCACCGTGCCGTCTTGGTGAAAGGTGACCCAGTTGTTTGGAAAAACGGCGTCTGGTTTTACTGGCGACTTGGTGTCTGCAGCGGTAATGACGTTTATTCCTTTTTCTCTGAGTTTGGAAACCATGGTATCAAACTCCTTGATTGCTTTTTGTTGAATTTCGGTGACGGACTTGCTGGTGTCATTCGTTTGGAATGCGTTGTTGATTGCTGTTTCTGCATTAAAGCCAAAATTAGCAGGTCGGACCATTAGGATATGACTAGTAGTTTGTTTCACGTTGGGAATTATCGATTATTTAAAATTAAATGGTTTCAAATTGGTATTTCAAACAGTGCGAAAATAACAATTTTTCGTTTCTAACAGCATACAATTACTAGTAAAGCTTAATATTAGCGAACTATTTTGAATGGTCTTATTATTGGGCTTTTTCGCATAATGGATATTGTAGGATATAATTAGTTTTAAATCAAGCCTTTTACTAGTTTTGCCTTAGAAAAATTTCCGCCTTTTATGAAACAAATTATCTTTCTCTTTTTTATCCTTTTTATTGCTGCTTGCAAGCAGAATGGTACTCCAAAAAATACCGACCCTTCCAACCTTTCGCCAACAACTGTCAACCCAACCAATCCGACTGGTGCTGAAACTGCTGCTGGACAAACTGAAGTTGTTGCCATTTTTAAGGATGTGCAGGTGTATGCAGGCTCCAACCGTTTTGTATTTGAAAATCCAAACGGCAAGCAAATCAATGTTGATGTACCGCATACCTCAACTGATGCTCCTATCAAAATGCCTAAAAACCTGACGCAGCCTAGGAAAGACGGACCACTTGGACCCAATCCGCAGATGCTTGGTAAACGGTTTCGACTGATCTATCACAATGACTACAAGCATGTTGCGGAGATTTTGCCGGAATTGTAGGGGAGAAAGTAGAAAATAGTTGGTAGAAAGTATAGCTGCGTTAAGAGTCAACTTTGCTGATTCTCTGTGATCGCTGGTCGTTTTATTCGATCCTTTTCTCAACACCTCTGCGTTTGATAAAATTATCCATACTGTTCCTTTTGGTAATACTTTGCGCCTTAGCGTCCTTGCGTTTATAAAAAACTAACTGAACGAATTTCGTATTAGAATTGTTTTGATTTTAACTTTGGGAACAAAACCCAGATTCAATCATTATTCAATACTAAAATAAGTTTTTATGAAAGCTACTGTTCAGGAAATGTTATCCAAATTGGAGGACCAAGACGTCCTTTTTTCGAAGGCATTCGAACATGGAAGCATGTATGTGGAGCTTTATAGACCAGACAAGGCCGATCACCAAACACCGCATGAACAAGATGAATTGTATGTTGTAGTGAGTGGATCCGGAGCGTTTATTAATGGGGGATCTCAAACCGTATTTGGTCCGGGAGACGTGCTATTCGCGAAAGCAGGAGTTATTCATAGATTTGAAAATTTTACAGATGATTTTGTAACTTGGGTCATCTTTTACGGCCCTAAGGGTGGAGAGTAATTGAAGTAAAACAAGATTCTACATTTGCAAGCACCTTTCTACCAGTATTTCAACCAATTCAAAACACCATTAAATAAACATTATGAACAACGTCCCCAATTCTAAACGCCAATTTCAAAAAAATCATCCCGCCTCCAAATTCTTGAAATTTCATTATTTGTTGGTGTTTTTTATGGGAATGTTCATGAGTTGCAATACCACAGACAATAGTAAAAAAGGATTTTCGGACCTCGGAGATGACAAAAAATTTCAAGACGCCCACGAAAAACCAAAAGGAGTAGGGGAGTACGCTTTTCAGGGAAACATGATGAAATTTTCTACCGACGATGGGAAAGAAGCCAACGGATATTTGCTAAAATCTAAAACGCCGTCAGACAAATACTTGTTTGTGATCCATGAATGGTGGGGGCTGAATGACCACATAAAAAAAGAAACAGATCGATATGCCAACGAATTGCCTGGTGTGAATGTCCTCGCCCTAGATTTGTATGATGGCAGAGTGGCCACCAAACCAGAAGACGCAGGGGCATTGATGAAATCAACAGCAACGGACCGTGCCGAGTCCATCATCCGTGGCGCGCTAAAATTTTCTGGGAAAAGTGCAAAGGTGGCGACAGTAGGCTGGTGTTTTGGAGGTGGCTGGTCGCACAAAGCCAGTATTTTGGCTGCTGACAATGGCGTAGGATGTGTCATTTATTATGGAATGCCTGAATTGGATGCCAAAAAAATAGCGCCTTTGAAGGCCGATGTCCTGGGACTTTTTGCAGCCAAGGAGCAATGGATTGGTCCTAAAGTAGTAACGCAGTTTGAACAAGTGATGAAGGCCGTTGGTAAAAAACTTACCGTTCACAGTTTTGACGCAGACCACGCTTTTGCTAACCCTAGTAGCGAGCGCTATCACAGCGAATCTGCCACTAAGGCCAATGCACTTTCACTAGCATTCCTCAAGGAAAAATTAGGTAATTAAGTTACTCGGTTATTGAGTTACTTGGTTTGCAGGAACCAAGTCCTTGTATGTTAAGTTATTAACATAATACACCCAATAACTTGATATTTATTTGTACAAATAGGAATGATTCATTATATTACTAATGGATAATTTATGAAACCAAACTGAATGCCAAAGCTCGTATACCTTTTCGTTGGTATGTTGTTTTTTAGTACCCTTTCTGCTCAATCACTGGAAGGTACTAATGCAATTAAGGTTGCTGAGCAACGGATGGAGGCCACCGTTTATCCCAATCCAGCTATCAATGATCTCACTTTAGAGATTTCCCATGGCGAGGGTCGTACCTATCAATTTGTCATTTACAACATCCTCGGTTCAGCAATCAAATCTTACGAAATCGATACTCGAGTTACTGGAAAATTGGACACGAAGATCACGTATCTCAAAAAAGGCGTATACTTATACCGGATATTAGACGAGTCAGGCAAAACACTGACTACGCGACGGTTGATGGTGATTCGGCCTTAGTTTTTTGAGTGAAGTTTGGGGGAGTAAGTGATTACTATCCGTTTGGTTGGTCTATGCCGGGGAGGCAAGTATCAGGAGGGAGATTATCTGTTTGGCTTTAATGGGATGGAGCGGGATGATGAATTGAAGGGAGAAGGAAATAGTGTAAACTATAAATATAGGATGCATGATCCGAGAATTGGTAGGTTTTCTGCAGTTGATCCGTTGGTTGATAAGTATCCTTGGAATAGTCCATATGCATTTAGTGAAAATAAAGTAATTAGGTGTGTAGAGTTAGAGGGTTTGGAAATTGCTGAGCATGGAAACAATTTTGATCCAAATCTTGCAATGAATAAACTTCTGTACGAGTCTTCAAAAGACTGGATGGGGCTTCAAGTATATTTGGGGAGTATTGTCGATAAAGT
>CALLWB010000058.1 GCA_938016265.1 uncultured Saprospiraceae bacterium | reverse complement strand
TAAACAAAAAGTATGAAAAAAATCATTTTAGTAATTATCGGAGCTATCCTGCTGATCACATTGGGTACCTTCTGCGGATTTCAAAATACCACACCACAATCTATGCTGAACTTTAAGAACGGTACCTACGACAAAGAATGGCGAACAATAGACTCTTTGGAAAGAGAAGGACTAACCAAGTCCGCCCTTGAAAAAACAGAAGTCTTGTTTGAACGAGCAAAGAAGGAAAACAACCCTTCCCAAATTGTCAAAACGCTACTATATCGAGGGAAGTATCAGGCTCGCCTAGAAGAAGATGGCCTGGTGAAAGCAATTTACCGTTTTCAACAAGAAGCAGAATCGGCAGACTTTCCGGTTAAGCCAGTGCTACAATCCATGTTGGCAGAAATGTACTCCAGATACCTGCAACAGAATTACTACAAGTTCAGCAATCGGACCACCACTATCAATTTCAAAGGGGAAGATATTCGTACCTGGACACCAGAACAACTGAATAAGAAAAGTATTGAACTCTATAATTTATCCATTCAAAATACAGAAACCAGAAGAGTACCACTAAAAGAACTGAAGGACATCACCAACTCCTATAATACCGAACTGTTTTTTCCAACACTGCACGATTTTCTAATAAAACGGGCATTGGATTATTTTAGTAATGAACGCACCTATCTCACTGAACCAGCCTACAAGTTTTACATTGACCAAGACCAGGCTTTTGCTCCGGCAAGACAGTTTATGGATTTCAAATTCACCACAAAAGATAGTTTTTCACTCAAATATTTTACACTACTTCGTTACCAGGAATGGATTGCCTCTCATATTAATGATGATAATCCTTCCACCTTGCTATACGCAGACTTAGGACGACTAAGTTTTGCTTATAATAATTCGGTCGCACCAAATAAAAAGGAGCTCTACAAAAAAGCACTGGAAACGCTGAAAGGTAAATACTCAAATCACGAAACCTTTGCAGAAATTGTATTCAAAATCGGCAGGATTCACCAGGAAAATGGAAATACCTACAAACCATCTCCTACAGATGAAAACAAGTGGGAATTAAAGACCGCTGTAGAAATTTACCAACTAGGGATAGACAAATACCCAAAGTCCTATGGAGGTATTCAATGCTATAATGCAACTTTAAACATCAAACAACAGTCACTCGGCATCACTACTGAAAAGGTAAATGCAGTCAACGAACCCTTCTTGGCAAAGGTATCCTATAAGGAATTTAACAACCTTCATTTTAAGACCATCAAGCTATCCGAAGAACAGTATGAAACTATTCGAACCAAAAGAAGACGGGACCTTCTTCCATATTTGAACAAACTCGATATTGTGAAAAAGTGGAGCACGAGTGTGCCAAATGATGGAGACTTCCAAACACATTCAACCGAAGTGAAAATTGACGGGTTGCCAGTCGGACACTACATGGTCATGGTTGCTGACAATAGCTCCTTTAGTGGAGGAAATAATAATGTTTCTTATTACTACACCTACGTTTCAAATATTAGTTTTCTAGTACATAATGATCATCGGGGTAGATTAGAATACAGCTTGATGGATCGCGTGTCCGGGGAGCCGCTCGAAGGAGTGAAAATTGAGTTTTTTGAAAGAAAATATAGCAATAGTAGCAGAAAATACAACTACATACTGAAGGGGACAGAAAGTTCTGACGGACAAGGGAAAGTAGTGAATCCAGGATTTGACTCCCGCAATTTTAGAGTGAAATTTACCTATAAAGACGACTATCTATACCTGGATGACTATTACTATGCAAGAAATCATGGGGATTACAATAATAGTCGAAAAAGCACCACCTTTTTTACAGATCGGGCCATTTACAGACCGGGACAAACGATCTACTTCAAAGGAATTGTTTTGAATCAGGATAATGATCAAATGCCTTCCATTGTTTCCGATTTCAAAACCTCTGTTATTTTTTATGATGCCAACTACCAAAAAGTAACTTCTTTGGACGTAAAGACCAATGAATATGGAACTTTTAGCGGATCATTTACAGCGCCCTCTTCCGGCCTGCTAGGTCAAATGACGATCTCTGATGAATCAACCAATAGCTCAAAAGGCTTCCGGGTTGAAGAATACAAACGACCAAAATTTGAAGTAGATTTTGACCCTGTAAAAGTAAGCTACCGACTCAACGATAAAGTGAAAGTCAGCGGCTTTGCAAAAGCTTACGCAGGTAGCAATATTGACAATGCAAAAGTCAGTTACCGCGTAGTAAGGCAAGTCCGATTCCCTTATTGGCGTTGGTGGTATTGGGGCTGGTACAATCCATTCCAAAAAGCAGATATGGAGATCACCAACGGCTTCACCACAACCGACGAAAATGGGAAATTTGAAATCGAATTTGAAGCCCTGCCAGATCGCTCTATCCCTAAGGATAGAAAACCTGAATTTATTTATAAAGTAATGGCCGATGTCGTTGATATTACTGGAGAAACGCACGCGGGTTCTGCTAGTGTAAAAGTAGGCTACATTGCCTTAAATGCAGACATCAACGTACCTGAAAAAATAAACAGAGACAGCCTGAAAGAATTTAAACTAACCACCAAAAATCTGAATGGCGAGTTTGAAGCAGCAGAAGGCACCGTTACCATCAAAAAACTAACTGCACCCGCCAATCTCTACAAAAATAGATACTGGGATATCCCCGACAAACCAACGATCAAAGAAGCAGAATTCAAAAAGGATTTTCCTTCTTTTGCTTACTCTGAGGAGGCAAATGTTTCTAAATGGGCCAAGGGGAAAACCGTGCTAACAGAAGGATTTGACACCAAATCCAAAAAAGAAATTGCCGTCAACAAAGTGAGCTGGGAAACTGGCCGATACGAAGTCACCCTGACCACAAAAGACAAGTATGGCGAACCCATCGAAGTAGTCAAATACTTTCACTTGTATGATCTGGATGAAAAAGCAGTGTCAGGCAGTGAATTGTTCTGGCATTCTATATCTAAAACGTCGGCTGAACCCGGAGAAACCGTAGATATTTACTTCGGATCTGCGTATAAGGATGCTTGGTTTTTGTATACCTTGTTGGATGGCGAATCAATCGTCTCTAAAGAATGGGTCAAGGCAAAAGGCATCGAAAAACGATCTGTAAAAATTGAAGAAAAACACCGAGGCAACATTTTCTATAAAATCGCGATGGTACATGACAATCGCGCTTATGTAAACGATTATCAAATAAATGTTCCCTGGTCTAATAAGGAGCTTACATTGGAATACAGCACCTTCAGAGACAAACTACTA
Organism: uncultured Saprospiraceae bacterium; assembly: GCA_938016265.1. Classification (GTDB taxonomy): domain Bacteria; phylum Bacteroidota; class Bacteroidia; order Chitinophagales; family Saprospiraceae; genus JAHDHB01. The sequence continues at coordinate 19,804 of CALLWB010000058.1, read as the reverse complement.
CCAGGAGCTGACGAAGAGTGGCAAGTAAAATTGATCGGGCCAAAAGGGGACAAAGTAGCTGCAGAAATGCTGGCAAGCATGTACGATGCATCTCTAGACGCTTTTACGCCACATAGTTGGAATGCACCAGGATATCCTAACAATTATGACCGCCTAAGGATTACTGGTCAAAACAACTTTTCTACGCTTAATGCGTCTACCTTAAGCAACAAGTCTGTGCAGGGGAAATCTAGACCTCCAAGATATTATCCATCGCTAAACTGGTTCAATTTTACTTTTTACGAAGGACGATATTACGATCAGGGGTATATGATGGAAAAGAGTGGACGAGGCCCTGTAAGGACTCAGGCAATGCCCAAAAGTGCGCCGATGATGACAGAAGGTGCGCCTCCACCCGGCGCACCAGATATGCAAATGGCAGAGATGGCAATGATGGACACGGATGATGCAGATGGAGCAATTGCTAATGCTGAACCAGTATCCACTGCGAAACCCGTTTCTATTGGAGGTAATGAAGATAGTGGATCTAAGGATAAAAACGACGCCGACTTTTCGGATGTAAAAGTCAGAACGAACCTCAACGAAACTGTATTTTTCTTCCCGGATTTAATGACAGATGCCGACGGAAACGTCATCATCAAATTCAAAATGAATGAAGCACTGACTCGTTGGAAATTCATGACCTTCGCACATACGAAAGATTATAAATATGGATTCTCTGAAAAGGAAATAGTTACTCAGAAAGATCTGATGGTTATGCCAAATCCTCCTCGTTTTTTGAGGGAGTTTGATGAAATTCATTTTACTGCAAAAGTGAGTAATCTTTCAGAAAAAGACTTAACTGGACAAGCAAAAATAGAGCTGTTTGACGCCATTTCTATGGAGCCAATTGATGCGAAGTTGGGATGTACCAATACTACACTGGATTTTTCTGCCAAACAAGGACAGTCTGCTCCATTAAGTTGGAAATTGACTATTCCTGCTGATTTACAAGCAGTCACCTATCGGGTAGTTGCGAAGGCAGGTTCGTTTTCTGATGGGGAAGAAAGTTCGTTGCCGGTGTTGACAAATCGAATGTTGGTGACCGAGACGATGCCATTACCAGTAAGGGGAAAACAATCCAAAAACTTTGATTTTACGGCGATGCAAAAAGCCAGTCAGTCCAATACATTGACCAACCATAAGTTTACCTTGGAGTTTACTTCTAATCCAGCTTGGTATGCTATTCAGGCATTGCCCTATATGATGGAATATCCTTACAAATGTACAGAGCAAATTTTCTCTAGATATTATGCGAATAGCCTTGCTAGTTCCGTAGCCAACTCGCACCCAAAAGTGAAGCGAGTGTTTGAACAATGGAAGAATACGGATGCCATGCTGAGCAATCTTTCAAAAAATGAAGAACTCAAATATGTATTGCTGGAAGAAACTCCTTGGGTGCTGAATGCCCAAAGTGAAGAACAGCAGAAAAAACGAATCGGACTATTGTTTGATTTGAATAAAATGGCGAATGAAAAAGAGAAAGCCCTACGAGAAATAGAGCAAAGACAATTGTCGAATGGTGGTTTTGCCTGGTTCCCTGGAGGTCGGGAAAACTGGTATATCACTCAGTACATTGTAGAAGGAATGGGGCATTTGGACCGCCTTGGTGTGAAAAGCTTGAAGGACGACCCTAAAGCCAGACAAGTTGCAGAAAAAGCGGTTGCGTATATAGATTACGAAATAGCGGAACAATATAAAGAGCTATTGCGCCTGGCGAAGGAAGGAAGAATCAAAATGGAAGACAACCACTTGGGGTATATGGCGATTCACTATCTATACGCTAGAACCTTCTTTTTGGATATTCCTGTCAAAGGAAAAACAGAGGAAGCATTTAGTTATTACTTAGGACAAGCAGACAAGTATTGGTTGGAAAACGGGATGTACCTGCAAGGAATGCTCGCCCTAGCTCTTCACCGAAAAGGCAATAAAGTGACACCAGACAAAATCGTCCGCGCCCTAAAGGAAAACTCCCTCAACAGCGAAGAAATGGGAATGTACTGGAAATACACCCGCGGTTACTACTGGCATCAACTGCCAATAGAGACACATGCTTTGATGATCGAGGTGTTTGATGAAGTCGCCAATGACGAAAAAGCAGTAGATGATCTAAAGGTATGGCTGCTGAAAAATAAACAAACCAATCACTGGAAAACAACTAAGGCAACAGCTTCAGCTGTATACGCAATGTTGTTGAGGGGAGAGAACTGGTTGTTGGAGGACGAACCGGTACAGATCAAATTGGGGAATAAAACGATTGATCAGAGTAAGATGAAAACGGAAGCGGGTACTGGATATTTCAAAACTAGCTGGGACGGCAAAGATATCGATGCTAGCATGGCTAAAGTAGAAGTCAAAAACCCCAACTCTGTAGTAGCATGGGGCGCTGCTTACTGGCAATATTTTGAAGACCTTGACAAAATAAAAACCTTCGAAGATACCCCACTAAAACTAATCAAGAAGGTATTTAGAGAAGAGAATACGCCAACTGGCCCTGCCATAAAACCCGTTTACGAACAAACAAAACTCGCTCCCGGAGACAAGCTGAAAATCCGAATTGAGTTGCGGGTAGATCGCGATATGGAATACGTACACATGAAAGACATGCGTGCGAGCGGCTTCGAACCGATGAATGTGATGAGTCAATACAAATGGCAGGGAGGACTCGGTTATTATGAGAGTACAAAAGACGCCTCGACCAACTTTTTTATTAGCTTTCTACCAAAAGGGACCTACGTATTTGAGTATCCACTACGAGTTAATCATCGGGGGAATTTTTCCAATGGAATTACTACGATACAATGTATGTATGCACCTGAATTTACTTCGCATTCAGAGGGAATTCGGATCAATGTGGAGTAGAATACTTTAAATCGTTGTTCCTGTGTAGCACGAGCAACCCCAAAAACTGTTTTGAAATGAAAAAATTAACAATTTTTGTCCTGCTTTCTTTTTTGATGTTCCAAATTGGTAATGCCCAGGTGATTGAGCGGGAGACGATTGAAAATGATGGGGTGGAGACTACAATTACCAACTCCCAAATAGGAATGTATGATGGGACAACAAACAAGAAGGCGCAAGAAAGTTTTGACAAAGCTGTGGAATACAGCAAAAAAAAGGATAGTAAAAATGCCATAAAATATTATCTGAAAGCGATCAAAGCAGATCCAGAATTTGTAGAAGCTTACGATAATGTTGGGCGTCTGTATCGAGGTGAAGGAGATTTGGAAAAGGCAAAAATGTATTACAAAAAATCAATAGAATTGTACCCGGAAGGTATAATGGCGCACCAAAACCTTGCGGTCGTTTACGGGTTTGAGAAAAACAACGCTGCAGCAGCTAAAGAATATGAGACTATTGTAAAATTAGATCCTAACAATCCAGAAGGTTATTTTGGTTTGGCGAATACTCAAATGATGGATTCTAATTTTGAGCCGGCACTCGAAAATGCTAAAAAGGCATTAAAAATGTATGAAGAGACAGATTCGTATCATTTAGGAGATGGATATTACATGTGTGGGTTGATCAGTTATTATTCAGGTCAAAAAGAGGAAGCAAAAACCTACTTACTGCAAGCGGAGTCCAACGGCGCTAAGGTTGATCCGATATTAGTAAAAGAGCTGGATCTCGATAATGCATCTCTTCCAAAGAAAAAATCAGAAAAACAACCAACCAAGGACACAAAGGACGACGATGTATCAGAAAGTCTAAAGTTAAAAACGGAAGAAGACTTCAGGAACACAGAAGCACTCATTGTGAAAGCCGCTACCTGGCTAGAAAAAACACCCATAGACAAAGAACCACAAACAAGGAAAGAAATAGGTGGATTTGTGGTGAAATGGATATCAGAAGTACCGTATCTTAGTGTAGAATTGTCACAAGAGACTATACCGTATATGGAGTGTGTCGAATGTCTGACCGTATTTTTAGGGAACTACGCAAAACATGCAGTAGAAACGAAGAACTACAAGGACCAGAAAGGTTCTATTCTAGCTGGAACAGAGAGTGTTATTCGATTTTATAAAGCGAATAACACTGCCCTTGGGAAAAACAAAGAAATAGAAAAACTGATCAAACTACAAGATAAAAACGAGTTGGATCAATTCATCAAAGGAAAATAAAATCTACCTTCTATTTTAACAGCCAATGCTACAAATTATTAGCCGTTTCAACAATAAAGGAACCGCTTCCACCATCTGTAGATGTCCAAGTAACTGTATAGGTCCAGTTTTGAACACAGCAATTTGGAGCACTTGTTCCCTGGCCAGCTTGAACCCAAAAATTGAGTGTACTCCCTGAATTAAGGGAATAAGGACCCGGAGCAGGGTTTTGATCGGAACATCCAAAATTAGGAAAGACAAAGGTTATAGTGAAACTGGTGTTGTTGGTAATTAGTATGTTTTCTGAATGATTGGAGATGAAATTAACACAATCATATGTTCCAAAGAAATTGAATGTCCCATCAACGGTCAACTGCGTGCTTGGTACTGTACACCCGCCATTATTGGTCAGTCCTGTGGTACACGCTCCTCCATTCGTCGAACTGACACACAAATTGCCACCACCGGTACTATTTAGAGTGACAGCATTTGCTGCTGTGGTTGTTATGCTTATCGTTCTGCAATGTGCGTTACTTGTGATTGTTGGATAAGTGGTCACCGTTGGAATTACTACATTGTGGCTAGCGGTAGGAATAGCATCCAGACTCCAATTGCATTCTTTATGCCAGTCATTATCAGTACTTCCGTTCCAGGTATTCGTTTGAGCAAATGACAGGAAATAAAAACAGCTAAAAATTATGAGTAAAATTCCCTTTTTCATAGTTAGGTAGTTGAATTGATCGAGATTAAAGATGCTTCCTGCTAGTAAATATAATAAATCAAAACTAGAAGACTAAAATCGAAACACGCTATAATTCTATTTTAATTAAACAAATATGATACTTTTGAGGTAGGATTTATCAAGTTTTAACTTTAGAATGCCTAGGTATATTTTATTTGAATACCCTACTTATTGATAAATGAGGCTAATCCACATAGTTTTTGTTGGATCATAGAATTAGTTTTATCTTTGACAATTATTAATTTTATCTAACACTAATCTCAAACAATTAACAGTATGAAGGCATTAAACAACTATGTCCATTTCCCAATCCTCTTAGTAGGTTTTCTAATCTTTTTCTCCGGGTGTAAAAAAGATAATACACTTGATCGAGAAAAATTTATTGGAACCTATAATGTAGCAGAAAATTGCACAAGCGGTACCGATAGTTATACGATTACAATTACCGCTTCTTCCTCAGAGGACGACAAAATCATTATTAACAACCTCTATGATGGTGGCGCTTTATTAAGTGGAACGGTAAATTCTAGTTCCTTAGCTATTTCTACCCAAACGATCGATGGCATAACTTACAATGGAGGCGGAACCTATGATTCAAATGATCTTTTATCAATCAATTTCATATTAACTGTTGGAGCGGATAGCGAAAACTGTACTGCTCTTTGCACTAAATTGTAAGAAGGATTGTACGAATAATCCACTGTTATCATAAAATTGGCCAATTGAAGACAAATTCAATTGGCCAATTGATTTTTTATAACAGCCTACTCCAGATTTAGCCGATTGAGGTGTAGTTTTTTTATGAAATTCATTGATATTTGATAGGAATAATTTCTTTTCAATATTTGTTCTGGATGCAAAAGTAAATGCTTAACTTGTTAAGTAAGAACCACTTTTGAATTTCCATATACGATCTGGCTGATTTCTATTGCTGGATGCTCAACTTTTTACATTATCCTAATAATTCAATTTCGCATGATTACTAGATCGTTGATAGTTGCTTTAGTTTTTATTTTTGCTAGGAATACCTTTGCCCAAAACATTGTTTCCAATGGCAATTTTGAAGCAGGTACCGCCAGTTGGTCTTCCTGGTTTGACGGTTCCACAGGATACAGCGGATCATTTCAAACCACAACAACAAATCCCTACAATGGTAGTCAGAGCGGCGAAGTAACTATCAATACAATTGGCACTGCTCAGGAAGCCCACAAAATAATGATTAAAAATACTGGATTTACCTTGCAGGCAGGGGTAGAATATAATGTTTCCTTTTATTTAAAAGCAAGCTCCAATCAGACATTTTTAGTTCAGGTCCACCAAGATGGCAGTCCATATACCAACTACTATTATCAAAATTATAATGCCACCACCAGTTGGCAACAGTTCAGTTTTTCGTTTACCAGCCCAGTCACCACTTCAGACGTCCGTTTTGCACTTAAACTAGGCGGCAGCGTCGCCAATTACCAATTTGATGACTTAGTTATCAGTCCTTCAACAACCGCTAATGACATCATCAGCCCCGACTACAGTATGGACTGGACAAAAGCTGGCAGACCAGGAGGAATTCCAAACATCCCAACAGCCATCAATGTTACAGACTATGGAGCAGTTGGCAACGGAACAACAGACAACCGCACAGCATTCCAAAATGCCATCAACGCCGCCAGCTATGGAGAAGCAGTTTTTATCCCCGCAGGAGATTACAGACTTAATGGAAACATTACCCTACCGTCAGGAGTGGTCCTTCGAGGTGAATGTCCATCAAATACCTTCCTTCGGTTCAACCTTGGCGCAAATGACCATTGTATCGATGTGGTGATCTACCAATATGGCTCGTTTACCAATGTAAGTAGTGGATTGAATAAAGGAGACAATGTTATCACAGTGGCGAATGCAGCAAATTTTGTAGTAGGAGGATATGCAGAGTTACAACAAGACAACGACCCCGTATTGATGTATACCGACACTGAATGGAACCAAACATGGGCTGCCAGTTCAGTAGGACAGATGTTCCGTATCACCGCAAAAAATGGTAATCAACTAACGCTTGATCGCCCGCTATACATCAATTACAATCCAGCAATGAACCCCGAGATCCGACCTATTGGCCTTAAAACGGATGTTGGAGTCGAAAATCTATACATCGAGAAACTAGACGCTACCGACGGGCATACCATTCAATTCAAAAACGCTGCTAGATGCTGGGTACGCAATGTAGAAAGCAACATGACCTACAGAACACACGTTTCATTAAACCGTGCAATAGATTGCTCCATTGTAGACAATTACTTTCATCACTCTCATGACTACGGCGGTGGAGGACACGGTTACGGGGTAGATTGCATTATACATACGACTTCCTGCCTCATTGAAAACAACATCTTCGAAAGACTTCGCCATGCAATGATGGTGCACGTTGGCGCAACAGGAAATGTATTTGGCTACAACTATAGCACAGACCCTCATTGGTCTATTAGTAATTCCAATACTCCGGCAGACATATCTTTACATGGACATTATCCAACGATGAATTTGTTCGAAGGAAATATCGTTCAAGAACCAACCTTTGCCGACCACTGGGGACCCTCCGGACCAGGAAATACACTCTTCAGAAATCGAGTAGAGTCTGATAATATTTATGTCATGGATCATTCTCACAATTGTAATATTATTGCTAACGAAATGACAGGAGGAAATAACAGCATTAATATTGAACAAAGTGTGAATAACACTTGGTTGCGATCAAACAATGTAAATGGAACGATTCAGAATCCAACGACTGCGACCATTCCGGCTTCCTTATACAAGACCAGTACGCCAGACTTCCTTGCCGATTTTGCCTTTCCTGCTTTTGGGCCGGATGTACCGCTGGGTGCAAATACCATCGATGCCAAGGTCCGGTATGATGCAAATCAGGAAATGTTGTTATGCCATTGTGATCCGCAAGTCGCTTGTTATAATGCTGGAGAATATGACGTAAACATTAAGCTTTACTTAGAAGGAGCCTTCGATCAAGGACAAGGAAAACTATCAACTGATTTGTATAATCGTGGATTGCTTCCTGGTCAAACACCCGTGGATCAAACGGTTACTCCAGTACCTGCTGGACAACCATTTCAAGGAGCTCCCTGGAATTATGCTGGTACGGAAGGAGCTGGATTTACAGATGCTGACTATGACTTTGTTGATGCTTCGGGAAACACGGTGCTTCCGGTAGATTGGGTACTGGTATCTTTCAGAACGCAGACTGGAGCTAGTTCCGAAGTAGGGAAGACGGCTGCTATTTTACTAGAAGATGGCTCGATTCGGTTTTTGGTCGATCGGTCATTTTTTGAGAGCCTTCCGGCGAATGTCTATGTTTTGATCGAGCACCGCAATCACTTGGCAGCAATGAGCGCTACTACCATTCCTACCACATCAGGGGCGTTTGTTTATGACTTTACTGCTTCCAATTCGTTGATAGTGGGTGGGGTAGGAGTCGGCAGTAAATCATTGACCTCTGGTGTTTGGGGGCTTTTCGGAGGAGACAGTAGCCAGGATCAAGATGGCACAGGCTACGACATCAACGGCCTCGACAATCAACTCTGGAATACCGACAACGGTAACTTTAATATCTATCTTCCTGCTGATTATAATTTGGATGGGGAAGTAAATGGAGATGACAAAATACTGTGGTCTTTGAATAATGGGGTGTTTTCTACCTTGGAAAGGTAATGCTGAGATGTTTATTAATATAAAAATTAAGTTGATAATTTGAATGTTGATAATTAACCAATTGTCATGGTAATCTCATTTGAAAATCAGAGAATTGTAATTTTTTTTATTAGGACAAAGTCATGACAGGGTGCTTTTTTTTTAGAATTAAATTGAGTTAGTATTATTTTAACACCATCAATTTATTACTATGAAACACTTGATCTTTACACTTTTTATTTTTCCATTTTTTTTAACGCACAACAATATAATTACTTTGAAGGGCAAACTAATATCCCTGTTTATATTGATAGCACATTAGATAATAATCTCTGGCAAATTGGCCCTCCGCAAAAGCAGGAGTTGAGCAGTGCGTTTTCGCTCCCCAATGTAATTATTACAGACACCATTAATACCATTGATACCACAAATTTGTCGATGTTTGAAATGGTTATTGATAATAATACCCTCTGGTATTTTCCAACCGTTGTTATGGAGTTTGGATATAAAATGTTTAGTGACCCTGATCATTCTGGTGGTTGGATCGAAGCGTCCTATGATGAAGGAGTAACCTGGAATAATATCTTTAGTGATCCAACTTATACAGTGGTGCCATTGTCATGGCAATCCCCAGTAACTCTTAGTAACGGAGAACTTGGATTTACAGGGTTTGACACGAATAACCATTATATGACTTTGTGCTGGGCACCCAATTGGGGGACAGTTACGCCTAATGAGATCAGAGTTCGGTTTTACTACTATGCCGATGCTGACGTCGCTGATTCCGAGGGGTGGTTAATCGACAATGTTAATGTATTTCCTGAGATTAGCCATACAGTGGAGGAATTGGAGGAGATGTTTCAAACGGAAGAAACCGTAGTCACCTATCCCAATCCTGTCCATAAGTTTTTAAATGTTTTTTATAAAATAAGCAAGAGTGAAAAAGTGAGCATAAAAATTTACGGCCTGGATGGTAAGCAATATTTTTCTCAAAATTTTAGCCACGATGGGCGAGGGGTGTTTTTTGAGATTTATGATGAAGCACTACTTGTTCAATTGCCTCCTACGTTTGTACTGATCACACAAATCGGAGATCGGACGTATTCCAACAAAGTCATCAATACATATGGGCTTAGATGATTTTTTGCCTTAAAATTTGATTTTTTCTGGTTCTAAGATCAGGATCGCAGATAGTTTAGCGCTTATCGACCAATTTCCCCTTGCACAGGACGGTCTTTTATGTGAAGGAAATGTTCGATCTCTGCTTCAATAAATTTGGCGTTTTCTATTGTCTTTAATTCCCTCACGATATTGACTTTTTTCTTGGTACGTTTAATCAGGATGTCTACTGCGTAAGCATAAACGTCGTCATTGTTGACTTTTCCAACGCTATACTTGCTGACAAAAACCTGTTCAATGTCCTGTGGAGCGTAGTGCTTGTCACGTTGAATCAAAAACTTGATAGGTGTATGTTCAATTGACAACCGATGATCATTTACAGTAACATAGGTAGTGTTAAGCATATAGCCGAGACTGCGATATAGCATGTATCCGCCAGCCAAGAAAAATGGAATTAGAAACAAAATGATCAGTGGTTCCCCTGCGAGTGTAAAAATCGCTCCAAAGATGGTGATAAACACATTCCAGAATATGGCAAAGAAAATAGTAAACGTATTTGCATTCTTCCGCCAATTAATCATGATCTCCAACTCTGAAGACAACCGAAGTACTTCAATTCCAGGAGGGATAATTTCTTCCCGACGATTTCTGATCGCTGGCAAACCTGCTGTCTCCAGGACCATTGGCTCAAAATCAAACACACTATCGCAATGCTTACAAAGGGCAATCGTTTTCACAATATTGATGTGATCTGATGGAACTTGCTCTGTGCAGTCTGGACAATGTAAATGCATGGATACGTATTGGTTATTGAGTGGGGCAGTTATTCCTTCAAAAAAAGTGTTTCATATCAGTGTTCACCATCTTAAAGTTAAGATATATCATTTAAAGTTCAAATATAATAGAAAGTCTTTAATAATTTGAACTCAATAACTACTGTACGGAAGGCAAACAAAAAAAGCCCTCCGAATTTCGGAAGGCTCTTATTTCTTAAAGAAAAATTAGCTTGTACTAGCTTTTCTTGACAAATGTCTTTTCACGGATACGTGCTTTCTTACCTACACGTCCACGTTGGTAGAATAATTTAGCTCTACGTACTTTACCATACTTGTTGATAACAATGCCATCAATAGTTGGTGCGTTGAATGGAAAAATTCTTTCTACTCCAACTCCGTTGGACATCTTTCGGACAGTAAAGGTCTTTCCTAAACCAGAGCCGCTAATCTGAATAACATCTCCACGGTAAGCCTGGATACGCTCTTTACTTCCTTCAATAATTTTATAGTTAACAGTTACATTGTCTCCTGGACGGAATGCTGGGTAGTTGGATTCTTTTCCCATCTGTTCTTCAACGAAATCTATCATGTTCATAACCTGAAATATTTAAGTGCCTACAAAAATGCCGTGCAAAGATAGCTAAATAATTGAATTTTGTAATGTTCTTTTTGCTTTTTTTATTCTAATAGTTCAAACTAAGAGGTCAAAGGAGGCTTAGTCGTAAGGTCGTGGTTCTCTAACTAGCTGAAGAACGCTTGCCTAGACTTAGTTCTAGCTTGCTTGAAGTTGTTAGAATTCATCAAAGTTAGCAAATGTTTTTTCTAAATTTAGTACGAATACTGTTCCTTATCTTCTATTCAAAAAATAGTATCTTCGCCAAATGGCAAAACAGAAATTTCTCCTTATTGTTTGCGGGCCAACTGCTTCTGGTAAAACAGCGCTGGGAATTCAACTGGCTAAGCACTTCAGCACCTCCATCCTATCCGCCGACAGCCGACAATTTTACAGAGAAATGAACATCGGAACTGCCAAACCAACACCCGAAGAAAGAATCGCAGCCCCTCACCATTTTATTGATTCACTAAGCATTGAAGACGAATATAGCGTCGGCGACTTTGAACGGGAAGCAATTGGGCTATTGACTACCTTATTCAAACATCATCAGGTAGTAGTTATGGTTGGAGGGTCAGGCTTGTTCCTAGATGCCGTCTGCAATGGGATGGACCACTATCCTGCAGTTGCTAAAGATATACGACAAGCATTAACTGAAAAATTGGAAAAGGAAGGCTTGGAATCTTTACAGGAAGAACTAAAGCTTGCCGACCCGGTTTATTATGAGCAAGTAGACCTTCAAAATCCAAACAGGATAACTCGTGCACTGGAAGTTTTCAGAGCATCAGGAAAACCGTTTTCATTCTTCCAGAAAAAAAAGAAGGTAACAAGGGAATTCACTCCAGTAAAAATTTGTATTGATTGGGAAAGAGCCACCTTATATGATAGGATAAACCGAAGGGTAGATCAAATGATGGAGGAAGGCTTGCTGGAAGAAGCCAAGCATTTACTTCCTCATCGCAACCAAAATGCTTTACAAACTGTTGGGTACAAAGAATTGTTCGAATTTTTAGATGATAATAGCACTCTGGACGAAGCAATAAGGTTGATAAAAAGGAACACCCGTCGGTATGCAAAACGACAACTTACCTGGTTCAGAAAGGATGAAACTATTCAGTATTTTGATCCAACTCAACTAGACAAGGTCATTCCAAGTATAGAAGAACAGATTTCGAGCGTATAGAAAAACGAGGAAAAGGCATGTTAGATTTTATAAAGAAAATTCTAGGAGATTACAGAAGGGTAGAGGAGCATGTCTTTTATCTTGTAGGAGCGCAGTTTTTCTTACAAATGGTGAATACTAGCTTCTTCATCCTGTTCAATTTTTACATGACCAAGTTGGGATATAAGGATTTTGAAATCACCCAATTTTTTTCGTTTCGTTTTTTAGCAGTGATGCTGTTGGCTGCTCCTTTGGGTTTTTTTATTAAAGGAAGGCGACTAAAGCCTTTTTTTTATGTTTCTGGAGTCTGTTTGCCGTTGGTTTCGTTGTTGGTTATTTTTGCTGCAGAACACCATATGGACCAACTATTAAGTTTCAGTATGGGGCTTTGGGGGATTGCCTTTGTCAGTATCCAAGTCACCTCCCTTCCATTTATCATGTTAAATGTAAAAAAGGAAAATCACTCCGAAGCTATTTCTATGTTTTTTCAGACCTGGGGGGCAACAATCTTTGTATTAGGCGTCTTAAATTTTATACTGAATTCAATTGATCCGATCCTATTTTCAGAACGTAATGTAATGATTGGTTGTGCATTCTTAGGCTTCTTTAGCCTATACTTTATTAGGAAAATAAACATTCAAGAAAACCTCCCGGAACGAATCAAACTCCAAGCAACAGACGTCAAAAAAATTGTAAAAGCTGTTATTCCTACACTTATCATTGCTGTAGGAGCAGGTTTTACGATTCCGGTCATAAACCTTTTTTTTCTGCATGTTCATGGGATAGAGTCCAGGTCGTTTTCACTCTTAAGTGCTATAACCTATGTGCTTGTTCCTTTAGGTATGACATTCATGCCCTATATTCGGAAAAATTTTGGCTACAAAATAGCGATCACTTTGTTTCAGTCGTTATCCATCATTGCTTTATTTATTATGGCAACAACAGAATATTACAGCCAACTTGATTATGCTCTGTACATTGCCATTTTTTTCTACGTTATCAGACAACCTTTAATGAATGTAGCCGGTCCAATGACTTCCGAATTAACCATGTATTATGTCGGAAAACGGAATCAGGAATTTATTAGTGCCATCAACTCCTCCATTTGGTCTGGAAGTTGGCTGTTTAGCCTAACACTGTTTAGTTGGCTGCGACAAATGGAGTTAAGATATGTCAGCATATTTCTTATTACAGTCGTTCTTTACATCGTAGGTGTTCTTTGGTATACCTTCCTTATTAATGAATACGAGCAAAGTGTCAAAATAAAGGATAAGTAGTTATTAGTCAGTAATTCATAAGAAAAATATTTCTTTATTATTATTGGCACATATTTGCCCATTGATTTGGGTTTTTTTTAGTCAGCAGAATGTTTTTGAATAGTGAAAATGAATTTTTGTTTGCGATAGTGGTCTGGTATATAGTTGGTTGCGAATGTTCGAAATGTTTTTTTATTTTTTCGTCCTCCATGTTGCATAGGAATAAAACGTATTTTAAAATGATATTTGGATGTCACAAAATCGTTTATTTTGACTTTTAGTGCAACCTTCTATAATTTGCCTGCGTCTAATAGAGTGAAATCATAAAGAACCAAGGTTTTTTTAGGAAAACCTACCGAACAAACAAAAAATATTCTGATGAGACTAACTTTACTTAAATTGGCATCTTGGTGCCTCATTTTTACCCTGGCAATTAGCACTTCGAGCCTTTTTGCCCAAGATGTGATTAGCGGATATGTATTTATCGACTATGATGGAGATGGTGTCTATGAAGGCGCTCCTCTTAATTTAGAAGAGAAAGTGCCAACAATACGCGTAAATGTATATGATGATGTAAATGGAAATGGATTGCTCGACCCAGGAGAGCCATTAATCGAATCTAGTGCTCCAACGGATGTGTTAGGAGAGTACAGTGTCTCCATCCCTACTGGATTAGCTTCCAATTATCTTGTTCTTATTGAGCCAGCCGATTTGGAACCTAATACCACATTACTTACTTCACCAAATGTCATAGGAACTTATTCATATGCTGCAGGTGAAGGCTTGTACACGGATACTAATTTAGGATTCAAAGGAGAACATGTTGTTTGTTACTCTGGTTCTGACTTAGGTGATTTTTTGGTCGCAGTAAACAGATTTTCCGGTGAAGCAATCAATCTGGGAACATTCACAGCAACAAACCCAATCAGTGCCACCCGACCAATTGCTATCGATATCGAGGCAGTTACCTTTTCATTAGATGGAGAAACCTTTTATGCCCCTGATGGAGGTCATATGGGGACTATAAATTTATCAAACGGGGAGTTTACCTATCTACCACAGGCGGTTGGATCTGGAGATGGTCTTGAAGCAGGAGTTGTAGCCAATGTTGCGATGACAGATCTTGATGGTTTAGCCTTCGATCCGCTGACTGGTATCATGTATGGTGCGGAAAGAAACAACGGTGAACCTGAAGATATGTTGGTTCAGATTGATCCTACAACTGGAGCCTTGATCCCTGGTGTTTTTGCTGGAGGATATGACTTTGTAGAAATAGAAAATGTCAGTTCTCAAAATGGGGACATCGATGATATCGCTATCAATTCAGCTGACGGACAGATGTATGGAGTTTGTAATGGCAGATATACTGGTGGTGGTAGCATATTCGAATTGCTCGTTAAAATCGATAAATTCACAGGCGCTGCAACTTTAGTAGATACTATGCGCTACGCAGACGGAAGAACGGTTACCGATGTAGAAGGGTTTGGATTTACAAACTTTGGAAAACTATTAATAACTACTGGAAATAAAGCAGTTGATCCTGCAGACTACAATACGCTGTTCGAAATGGATTTGAACACCGCTGTTGTTAATAAAATTGGAACATTACCTATTGGTTCAGACTACGAAGGTACAGATTGCCTGACTGCTGCGCCAAACATTATCACAGGTACTGTCTTCGAAGACTTGAATGGATCGCAGCTACTGGATAATAGCGAAGTGGGGATTCCTACAGTAAGTATTATCATAAAAGTAGATTTAAATAATGATGGAATAGGAGATGTAATTGCTGATGTTATTGAGACAGACGGACAAGGAGAATATTACTACGAAACAGGTTCTAACGTAGCATTTACAATTGAAATTGACGAGTCTACCTTGCCTGCAGGATATGTAATGACAACGGACAATATTGAAACTGCCAACTTTTTAGATGGTTTTGGAGGACTGGAAGATGCAAACAATGACTTCGGTGCAGCACCGGGTGCAACTATAGGTGATTTTGTTTGGGAAGATACAAATGGTGACGGAATCCAAGATCCTGGTGAAACTGGAATCGATGGGGTGTTAGTTACCTTATATGCTAGCGATGGAACTGTTGTCGGAACGACTACCACCGTAAATGGAAGTTACTCGTTCACAGATGTGCCTGCTGGAGAGTATTATATGGGATTTGGTACACCTACTGGATACTCTGCCTCTCCTGCTAACCAAGGAGGAGATCCTACGCAAGACAGCGATATCATTAATCCAATCTCTGGTGTAACAGCTCCATTTTCTTTAAGCCCAGGAGACGTAAACAATGATATTGATGCTGGATTTGTTCCTGGAACTACCGGATCAACTATTTCAGGATCGACCTGGTTAGATTCAAATGCAAATGGTACAGATGATGGCGAAACGCCAATACAAGGAATAACGGTCGATCTTTATGACAGCAATGGGACATTGATCGCTTCTACGACTACGGGACCAGATGGTAGCTATACTTTCTCTAATGTACCTCCTGGCGACTACTACGTAGATTTTGGTGATTCTCCAGGCAACCACCCAACCATGCAGGATGCAGGAAATGATGATACAATTGATAGTGATGCAAATCCTACAAATGGACAAACACAAACATTCACAGTAACGGCTGGAACAGACGTGACGGATGTAGACGCAGGGTATTATCCTGGTATTACCATCGGTGATTTTGTTTGGAATGATAAAAATAAGGACGGAATTCAGGATACAAGCGAACCAGGAATTGGTGGAGCATCAGTAGTGCTGTACGATGCAGCAGGCAATTTTGTAGAACGTGCTACCACTTTACCTGACGGTTCTTACTCTTTCGAAGATCTGCCTGCAGGTAGTTACTTCCTTGAATTTACGCAACCAGGTATCTTCTGGATACCATCTCCTGCTGATCAAGGTGGAAACGATAATGCAGATAGCGATATTAATCCTATTACATTGACAACACCACTGTTAGTCTTAAATGCTGGAGATCCTGATCGTGATGATCTTGATGCTGGATTCTACTTTGGAGAGCCGGGGCCAAGTATTGGAGACTTTATCTGGGTAGATGACAACGAAGACGGTCTGCAAACTGCTGGCGAGGTAGGATTAGAAGCTGTTGCCGTGAATTTGTACACTTCAAGTGGTACTCTTTTAGCGACTACTTTTACAGATGCTACTGGTTTCTATGAATTCAAAAACCTGCCGGTTGGTATCTACTATCTTGAGATGGACATGCCAATGGGATATGATCTGACGCAATTAGGTGATGGCACATTAGATAGAGGAGATAGTGATTTTGATCCGAATACCAACAGAACCAATGACTTTGTTATTGTAAGTGGTGCTCCTGACAATTTTGACCTGGATGGCGGTCTTATCGCTGGTGCATTACCGGTAGAGCTGATTTCTTTTGAAGGGGAAGACAAAAACTGTCAAATCGTGCTGACATGGTCTACTGCCTCTGAAGTAAACAACAGTCATTTCGAAATACAGAAAAGTACAGATGGTAATAACTTCACTAAAATAGGAGAAGTAGCTGGAAATGGAACTACATTCGATATGAATTCTTATGAATTCGTTGATCGGGAAATTAGCATCAAAAATTACTACCGAATCAAACAAGTAGATTTTGATAGCGACTATTCCTTTACTAAGGTAATCACCGTTAAATCGATCTGCTTTACGGAAAATGTTGACAATGGTATATCTTTAATTTTCCCGAATCCTGTAGGACAAGAGTCTGTATTCATTAAGTTTTATACGAACCTTGATCAACCTGCAACAGTAGAAGTTTATGATGCTGTTGGAAGACTGGCTACAAGAGAAGGAGTAAGTTTATCTCAAGGGACAAACTTGATTACCTTACCAACTAACAAACTTGCACCAGGCACTTATACCCTATTAGTGAAAGGGGAAGGCTGGTTTTCTAAAGCACAAAAATTAGTGAAAGTAAAATAGTATATAGGTAATGTAACGTATTATTTGGAGGTTGTTCTCTTTGAGAATGACCTCCTTTTTTTATATAAGTATGAATAAAATTCTTCATATTTGTCACTGTGTACAGGTTGTTTTTCAATTTTTCAGTATATTGTATTCCAGTTTACCTTAATTTATACTACTGGCTAATCTCCTTATTATTATTTAAGTAAAAATGTGATATTTATCTGTGTGAGTATAGGTTCCATCGGGTAATGTTACCAAAAGGGTAATCTTAATAATTATGAAAATTTTCCTCCTCTCGTTACTAAGCATTTTGCTCAGTGTTTCTCTTGTTGGACAAGATGTATTGTTCTCCTTTGAAAATGACGAAATCACCTTTGATGGTACAGATTCTATCTATGCTGTTGATGTGATGATCTCCAGTCAGACTCCTGGAGGGGCATTCAAAATGTCCTCAGGTCAATTATATATTAATTATAATAACAATGCTTTTGGGCCAAACGTATATCAGTCTGGAAAAGTCTCCGTTTTTATTGACTCGCCCAAATACTTACTAAATGCAAAAGACAGTCAGTTTGGGGTGGTAAAGGTATATTCAGGGTTGCAATTGAATGACAATACCCATGAACGACTAAGTCTCGCCTGGCAACAAGACAGGGCAGGCGCCTGCATTACAGAATCCGTAATCAGCATCCCAAGGAAATTGTTTCGAATAGCATTTACCTACAGAACAAACGGGACAGGAGCAACTCCAATGGTCTGCTTTGAAAGCCAAACGCTGTATTCCAATCAAACCTATACAGAATGCGGCCCTTATACTGATTGCACTACATTGCCAATTGCTGATTGTTTGATGTTTCCTGGGGCTCAAATCGTTGATGATGCATTCGATTGTCAGGTTACCTATTCGCTGGGACTAGAAGTCAAAGCAATGCTGGAAGGCCCTTATAATACTACTTCTGGTGTTATGAATGCCGACTTAAAAACAATTCCCGACTTTCCGCTGATTGAGCCCTATTCCGCGCTGGGGTGGCACAGTGGAGGAGAAGTTGCCCTTTCCAGAGTGATCACCCACAATGATGTAGTAGATTGGGTATTGATTGAACTTAGAGATAAAAATGATGCTTCCATCGTATTGGAAACGGCTGTCGGATTGTTACTTTCAGATGGGGCTATCATCAACGAAAGAGGAAGCTCTTGTGTTAATTTAGCAGCAAGCAAAGACGACTATTATGTCGCTATCAGACATCGCAATCATTTAGGAGTAATGACTGCTGCTCCAGTAAGTCTGGGCTATTCAGAAAATAGTGTCGATTTCACAACCATCCCACTAATGGGGACAAATGCATCGACTATTGCCAATACCACTCAACTACTCTGGATGGGAGATACCAACAGCGACGGTACCGTAGATGCTGCCGACAGAAGTACAACCTGGAATGATAGAAATACCAACAATACCTACATCGGGTCGGATTGCAATCTAGACTCCAACGTAGACGCCGCCGACCGGAGTATTACTTGGAATAGAAGAAACCTAACACAACAATTGCCCTAGGATATTTCTACTATATTTGCAGGATGAACCTGTTTGATCAAAATCCAGTACAAAACATATTGCCTGAAGATGGCATCGTAAACTATCATGGCAGAATCATGTCCTATGAACAAGCCCAGCAATATTATCAAACCCTAATGGATACAATTGCCTGGAAAAATGATGAAGCTGTTATTTTTGGAAAACACATCATTACCAAACGAAAAGTGGCTTGGTATGGAGATAGCAACTATTCATATACCTATTCCAATACCACCAAACATGCCCTTATCTGGACTCCAGCGCTCCTGGAGCTAAAAAAAAGGACGGAAGATTTATCGGGAGCCACCTACAACTCATGTCTCCTCAATTTGTACCACTCCGGCGAAGAAGGCATGGCTTGGCACAGTGATGGAGAAAAAACACTCGAAGACAACGGAGCCATCGCCTCGCTTAGTTTTGGAGCAGAACGCAAATTCGCTTTCAAGCACAAAAAGACAAAAAAAACAGTATCCCTCATCCTGGAAAAAGGCAGTCTCCTCGTCATGAAAGGCGCCACCCAAAAAAACTGGCTCCACCGACTCCCACCAACCAAAAAAGTAAAAACTCCTAGGGTTAATCTGACCTTTCGGAAAATAATAATCTGATAGAGATTCCTGAACGATCCCGAAGGATTTTGAATGTGGTCCGACTTTCGGCAGTTCAGAAAGAGAAGGAACCGTGACGGCGGGTATATTTGTAGAGAGTCGAGGGACTACAACGCCACCCCTTAGATTATTTACCACCTTCCAATCCACTATTTACCAAACCTAAAATACCAAT
>CALLWB010000057.1 GCA_938016265.1 uncultured Saprospiraceae bacterium | reverse complement strand
GTTGATCTGCGTTTGTAACATGAGGGCAGTTGTCGCAAGCGTCGCCCAGGTTATCTAAATCACTATTGTCCTGGGTGGAATTCGAATCTGATGGACAATTGTCGCAGACATCTCCAACACCATCGCTATCACTATCAAGTTGATCTGCGTTTGTAACATGAGGGCAGTTGTCGCAGGCGTCGCCCAGGTTATCTAAATCACTATTGTCCTGGGTGGAATTCCAATCTGATGGACAATTGTCGCAGACATCTCCAACACCATCGCTATCACTATCAAGTTGATCTGCGTTTGTAACATGAGGGCAGTTGTCTATGTTTGCGCAAATTCCGTCTTGATCAATGTCATGATTTGGGCCATTCACATCACAAGTCATACTAGTCGAATCTGTTTTCAAGCCTACAATTTCACACCATAAGTTGGAGTCACTCCATCCTTGAAGTTGTAAATCCCAAATAGCCATACCTGTTTGCGCAGGTAACCCTAATCGTAATTCTTGTACATGGGCTTGAGCAGAAGTGCCATACCCCGAAGACGTTCCCCAGGAGGAGAGCCAAGAAGGCATTCCCATGGAGACCGTTGAAGCGTCATGCCCTGCAGCAATACCTGTATTTTGCTGATAACTATAGGGGCCATAAGGAGTAGTTGCCCCTTCATACAAATCGCTATAGCCCATCGAGTGTATATTGTCTACTACGCCCACCCAGTCTGACCACCAAGTTTGATTTGGAGCATTCCAGATATAATGGAATGAATCGATTGTCAAAATTTTGCCTCTTGCTTTCAATTGAATAGAAAGTTCTTGGACAAATAAATTAAACGCGACTCGGTTAGTGTCATAACTACCGACTCCTTCCAGGTCTAAATCAATTCCATCAAGACCAAGGCGATCCACCTCAGCGATTAATGCATTTACAAAAGCCGTTCGATTGGTATCAAAAGCGGAGACTGCAAGATTCCAATCCCAGTTACCGATATTATTGTAGATGCATAATAGAAGGTCGACATCATTTGCTGCGCCCCAATTTTTCCACCAGGTGACGTCGGTATCTGATGGGATATAGGCTTCGTGGTCGGCATATTTGATTGTTCCATTGGAGTTAGGCACCCAAAATTGCAATCCGATTCTTGTAAGGGCATCCGCCGGACCGCAAGGTCCATAGTTTTGTTGAACCCGTGTTTGACAAGTTGAGACTGCATAAGGCGGCACCCAAGATATCACCTCGACGTCATAATTCGATTGGCTGAATATAGGGCTGGAAAAGCAAAAAAGGAAAGTTGCAGCGAGCAAATAGGCAATCTTTTTCATAGAATGGAGTTTTAATCACTATACTGTTTTAAATCAAGTAATTATTATTGACTAACAATTAATTACCTTTCAAATATACTTAAAAAGGGAAATCAGCTCAAATTCAATTTCCCAATTAGCTATTTGGTTTTACCAACAGTAAAAGACAATTTTTCAAAATCAACGAATCTACGTTTGAAAATTTTGGTTTGGATATTATCCATAATTACGACTAAATTCTTCATTTAGGAATTGATATCTAATTTTAGATTGCGTATCCTGTTTTCTTTGTTTATTATTGGAATGCTACCTTTATTTCCAGAACATACTTTGTATACGATTAATAAAATATTACACGAAAGTGAAAAAAACGTACTCTTCTCTAAAAATAATATTGATACGATAATGACTACACGTTTATATTTTCTGCTGTTCGCCCTTTTGATTTTTGCTGGTTGTAATGATCCAGTACCAATCACCTTTTCCGTTGAATGCAAAGAGCCAATTGCAGAAGGACAGCACGTCTACCTTACTGGCAATCAGGAAATATTAGGTGCATGGAATCCAAGCAAAACCAAACTTGAACTCCAAGCAGATGGCAAATGGACCAAGGAGCTTTCCTTCCCGCAAGGGACCGCATTAGAATTTAAGTTTACAAAAGGAACTTGGATGAATGAGGCGGTTGATGCAAATGGAATTGTCCCTTCCAACCACCAGCACAAGGTCACCAAAAAGGAAACGATCCATTTTCAAATCGAAGAATGGAAAGACAATAAACATACAACAACTGGCAAAATTACAGGGAACGTAAATTACCATAAGGACATCACTCCAAAGGGATTGCAGACGAGAAATGTGATAGTCTGGCTTCCTCCTTCCTATGATACTAGCTCAACCAAACGATATCCCGTACTTTATGCCCATGATGCTCAAAATATTTTTGACCCGACTACCTCCTATCTTGGCCACGACTGGCAAATAGATGAAGTAGCAGACAGCTTAAGCAAGGCTGGCACTGTCGAGGAGTTTATCGTTGTAGGCATCGAAAATACAGGGGACAGAAGTGCGGAATATGCTCCTGGTGAAAAAGGAGAATTGTACATGGACTTTTTGTGCTATCAACTCAAACCCTATATTGACAGTTTGTATAACACAAAGTCGGATAGAGCAAACACAATGACTATGGGTTCTTCTATGGGCGGACTGATCTCTTTTATGTTGATATGGGAACGAGGGACAATTTTTAGCAAGGCGGCTTGCCTGTCTCCTGCCTTCAAATTCCGGGATATTGATTTTACCAGAACGGTAAATCAATATCGGGGGCCTAAAAAAGATTTTCAGGTATATATTGATAATGGTACGCTTGGTCTCGAGCAGCAATTGCAACCTGGGATAGATCTAATGTTGGACATTCTTCCTCGAAAAGGTTATTCCAGAGAATGGTTTCTTGATGATGGGGCGGAACATAATGAAATGGCTTGGGCAAACCGAGTTTGGCGACCGATTGTATTTTTGTTTGGCAAATGAATCGGTATATCTTAAATGTGGGTAGCCCAATAAAAGTCAATACCGCTAGATAGGCTTACACTCCGTAGTATTGGAACTAATTCCTTTACTTGAATTGTAACCATAAGAGGGAGAAGGACCTGAACCATTGCTGTTATCGTTGTATTTGGTATAATAAAATCCTGTTCCTTTAGTAAGGACATCTTCTATGAACTTCAATTTTCCACCTGCCAATAGTGCTTTTCCAGTCAAATAATAGGCATTTGTCATATTAAAGTAAAAAAGGTAAATAGAAAGTGTAAACTTGACACTTTCTTTTTATATTTATGTTGTGAATTCCAATACATCCAAAGAATTTACTCATTTTTTGGATTGGCGGAATTGGCCATCCAGCCCTATTTCCTTAAAAGTCAATGGTAAAGCCTTGGCTGCATTAAATAACTTGTTATATAACTACAAACATTTACAAAATGAGAAACTTTATATTTTTATTTTTCCTTATCCTTTTAGCTCCATCTGTGTTTGCACAATTCCCTGTTGTGTTAACTCTTGCAGATGGCCCCCAGACACAAACCGCAGTGAATATCCGTGGTTCTTACAATGGGTGGATGAATGAAGCCGCTGTGGATGATGGTACAAATGGAGATGTCACCGCAGGAGACAACATCTGGTCTTTAACAATTATGGCTCAACCAGGCATGTACGAGTGGGGAGCAGAAGATGCAACTACTGCTGCATGGTTGCTTACTGGGCCAAACCCTTCTTTCACCGTCGATGCGGCGGGTGGAGTAACTGGCACTACAGAATATGTGATCCCTGTAGGTGTACCGACGGATGTTTTACTTACCGTAACGGATCTCAACATGGACATTGATAGTATTTCTTTCAAAGGTAGCTATGGAGGCTGGTCGTCTCAAAATGCGTATGATGATGGGACCAACGGAGATGTAACTGCTGGCGATGGAGTATGGTCATTATTGGTATCCGCTACTTCCAACAACACCTATGAGTGGGGTGCTGAGCGTTTGGATTGTCCTGACCCTTCTTGGGTCATACAAGGATCTAACCCTTCTTTCTCGATAGATAATGCACAAGTAATTACAGGTACTACCAACTACGAAATCCCATTAAAAAGTACTACCTACAACGTTACGTTTAGAGTCGATATGACTAATGAGATTATAAGCAGCAATGGACTTTTTGTGGCAGGTAACTTCCAAGAATGTCCCTGGAGCAAAACGCAAATGGAAATGACGCTAGTTCCTGGTACCACTTCTTGCTATCAGTTTACTGCTCCTGTAGCTGCAGGAACGTACCAATTCAAATTTTTCAATGGCGATCAAGGAGATGCGGATGCTGAAGGACAAGATCCAATTTTCATTACAGAATCTTGTGGTTCTGATAATGGTTTTGGAGGATCAAACAGAGATATTGATTTAAGCGGATTGACTGGAGATATGGTGCTTGATGCAGTCATCTACAATTCTTGTGTCGTTTCTTCGGCTTGTTCTGTTTCAGGAACTAAAGACTTGAATTCACTAGCTGCATTCTCAGTAACACCAAATCCGTTCTCCACAGATGCAGTTATCGAATTTGAAAATACCAACAATGATGTCTATGAATTGACCATTACTTCCTTGACCGGAAAAGTTGTTCAATCTCTTTCCGGCCTAACAGGTACTCAAGTAAGAATATCAAGAGACGAATTGTCTTCAGGCTTGTACTTTGCAACGCTTAAAAACGAAGAAGGCAAATTCCACACTAGTAAAATTATGATCCAGTAAGATCAATTTAAAATTATAAATTGCAGAAGAAGCAACTATTAACCATAGTTGCTTTTTTTGTGCAAACTCCTTTTTATGTCTAAATTTTCCCATCTTTTATTCTTCTTTTTTGTTTGTTTTTCAGTGAATGCCCAAATTGTGAGTTATTCTCCAGCATTCCCAACAGATACCGATATTATCACTATCACCTACGATGCTACTCAGGGTAATGCCGCTCTTCTAGGAGAATCTCCTGTCTATATGCACACTGGGGTTATTACCAATCTTAGTGCGCCAGGCCAATGGTTTTATGATACGCCGTGGGGAGTCAATTCCGCCAATACACTAATGACCGACATCGGAAATAACAAGCACGAGATTTCCTTCCATGTTCGCAATTTTTATGGAGTGCCGATGAGTGAGACCATTTTAGAGCTCGCGTTTGTTTTTAGAAATTCGGATGGTAGTAAGGTTGGGAAAACAGCGACAGAAGGTGATATTTTCATTCCTGTTTTTAGCAATTCCAGCCAGTTGCTTGGTAATTTTAGTACTCCTGGGGATGATCTATTGATTGTCAGCACCTCTGATGTCATTCCAATCACGGCTGTTTCTTCGATCAACTCGACCCTGACTATTTTTGATAATGGGACACAGATTGCTCAAGGAACAGGGACAGAATTGATGCATAACCTTACGGTCAATGGTACAGGAAATCACACCGTAACTATGACTGCAGAAGCAAGTGGAATGACCGTATCAGACACCTTTACTTATGTAATCAACCCAACGATCCTCACTCAAAATCCTCCTGCAGGTACGGAACTGGGTATCAACTACCTCTCCCCTTCCTCTGTACGTTTACAACTGTATGCACCGAATAAAAACAATGTTTATGTAATCGGTGATTTTAACAACTGGGAACCGGATGTCAATTATTTTATGAACAGAGGCACGGACAATGCCACTTGGTGGATTGAACTGACGGGACTGACTCCTGGACAGGAATATGCATTCCAATACTTGGTAGACGGCGATTTGAAGATTGCAGATCCGTATAGCGAAGTCATTCTTGATCCAAACAATGACCAATGGATACCAAGCAGTACGTATCCAAACCTTCACCCCTATCCAGATGGCCTAACTACCGGAATTGTGTCCTTATTACAACCAGGAAAAACACCTTACAATTGGCAAACCACTAACTTCCAACGCCCGGAAAAAACGGATATGGTTGTTTATGAATTGCTTATTCGTGATTTCGTAGGGAATCAGAATTACCAGACATTGATGGATAGTTTGGATTACTTAGAAACACTTGGCGTGAATGTCATCGAATTGATGCCGATCAACGAGTTTGAAGGCAACAATAGTTGGGGTTACAATCCTTCCTTTCACATGGCGTTGGACAAGTATTATGGTACGGCGGATGACTTCAAAGCGTTTATTGATGCGGCGCATAGCCGAGGGATTGCTGTTGTGGCAGATGTTGTATACAACCATGCTTTTAGCCAAAGTCCTTTTGCCCAGTTGTACTGGAATTCTGCGGACTTTGTACCTGCAGCAGACAATCCTTGGCTGAACGAATATCCAAAGCACGGTTTTAATGTAGGATCTGACTTCAACCATGAGGCGCAAGCTACTAAGGACTTTGTTGATCGAGTGATGAAATATTGGTTGACTGAATTTCGGCTAGATGGATTTCGCTTTGATTTGGCGAAAGGGTTTACGCAAAATCAGACTTGTGACAATACAGGCGGGAATTGTGATATCGGCGGCTGGGCAGCTTACGATGCTTCCAGAGTTGCCTTGATAAAAAGGATGGCGGATGTCATGTGGGCGGCGTCTCCTGACTCGTATATGATCCTTGAACATTTTACGGATAATAGTGAAGAGCAAGATTTGTCCAACTATGGAATTTTGATTTGGGGGAATGGCAATCATGACTACAATGAAGGAAGTATGGGATACAATTCCAATCTAAATTGGTATTCTTATCAAAGTAGAGGTTGGTCTGACCCGCATCTAGTCACTTTTATGGAAAGCCATGATGAAGAAAGACTGATGTATAAAAACCTGGAGTTTGGAAACAATAATGGCAATTATAATGTAAAAGATTTGACGACTGCTTTGGCTCGTCAGGAATTGGTCGGTTCTTTTTTCTTTACGATTCCGGGGCCAAAAATGATTTGGCAGTTTGGTGAATTGGGGTATGATGAAAGCATCAACCTTTGCTCTGATGGGGTGACAATAGATCCTAACTGTCGGTTGGACGAGAAACCTTTGCATTGGGAATATTTGCAGGAAAACGACCGCAATCGGTTGTACCATGTTTACAAGGCGTTGATTGATTTGAAGGATTATGATACTTTCCGAACCACCAACTATAGTATGGATGTAGGTAGTGCAACTAAGCGGATCAACCTAAATCATTCCGCCATGAATGCTACCGTTATTGGTAACTTCAATGTTGTTCCTAATAGTATTGATCCTAATTTTCAGCATACTGGCACCTGGTACAATTATTTTACTGGAGCAAGTATTCAAGTCAATAATGTAAATGATCAGATTAGTCTGGATCCTGGTGAATACCATATATATACCGACCAGCCTTTGCCTGTTCCCGTTCTGTCTTCTACTATGGTGGGCAACGAAAATCTGTCTGCTGAAGTACTGGAAAATCTAACGGTTTACCCAAATCCTGCTACGGACAAAGTGTTCCTAAATTATATGCTTTCTGAGGCAGGGACAGTTAAAATAAGTTTGTTAAATTTGATGGGGCAGAAAGTTGCTAACTTGCTAACTAACTATCAGGCATCAGGAGATCGAAGGATTTCTTTTGAAGCTGACCTGTTGGATGCTGGTGTTTATTTTATTTCTGTAGAAACAGAACATTCGTTATTAGTTGAAAAATTAATTATTCAATAATCCTTTGCTAATGCATACTACCATGTTGGAGACTAGTATGTTGGCAAGATAGGTTCTAATGATTGGATCAACTTTTTTGCTAGAAAACTGTTATTAGTAGTAACGGGTCAAGGTAAAGACAAGATAGTCACTAGAATTGAGGCACAGGCAGGTATTAATTATTTGCAGACCAAGAAAATACAAGAGGGGGATAAGTTTACTTTAAACTTGAAAAGTTGGGTTGATAAAAAAAAATGGAAAATAATTTATCTGACCAAATACTGATGATTGCTAAGGGACAGAGATTATCAGTTTCAAACGAAGAACTTTTTTAATAAAAATTTTTCGATTTAGTTGACTTTCGATTTAAAAATCCGTCTAAAGACAAAGTTGAATTTTATTATTTGCTCAAACGCGATGCAAACGTTCAACTTAAAACATATGATATAACTGGGACCGAGCTAATTACGCTAGTAAATCAACCACAACCAAGAGGAGAATAACTAAGAATTGGACACCGATACATAGTAAATTTTTAAGTCACTACTTTGTTCAAATTACGGTAGATAATCAATCGATGCCCCGTAGTTTATTCTACTTGAACCAATAGCTTTTTAAAGTACGGTTTATCATATTAATCGGTTATCTACTACCAAACCTGTTCGATTTCGGCATCGAACAGGTTTTTTTTTATTTATAGTATTGGGTAATTGGCAGTAAGTAAAAGGTTTGTACTGAAAGGGACTCGTTATGCTGGCACAAAACTTATAGTTTAAGCTGGGCCGACATACGGTAGAAGGACGAATGCAGACTCGAGTATTTTCACCAATCCACTGTTACCCATTAATCAACAAATTCAATTGGCAGAAGTCAAATAAATAGAATGTTGTGAAGGTTGTCTCTAATCAATAAATTCACGGGAGACGCGGAACCCAAGTAAGATTTGTCCGTCTCCATTGTAATGTACATTAGTGTTGTTTATCATTTCAAGTTTGTTGGCGGAGACATAATGATAGTTGGGTTTTGAATTGGCCAGGTCGTATAATTTTCGGTTGAATTTTTTGAGGTTTGCGAGTTTGGTAGCATTAGATTTCCACGCACCAGCAGATTGATTTAATCCGACCATCACCACCTGCATATCTTGGGTTCCTTGCATCCTGTTGTGAATTTTGTTGACCAGTTGAACCATTTTTGTTGGATACTGGTTCAGCAAATGTGGATGATTGACTACATCAGATTCTCCCTGGATCCAAATCAATCCTTTAATCTGAATGTTGGTATATCCAATGTTTTTTAGATGATTGATTCTGCCATTTATGTAGTTAATGGAATGCGTGCTAAGTACCTGATCCCAACTTTGTTTGCCGGGACGAGGCAATAGCGTGGTGCTTCCCACTGCTGATTTGATAATGGCCAATTTTCGATGGTTGTTTCTGTAGATTGGAGTATGGTTGTATAGTCTTCTTCCGAAGGACAATTCGCAGCCAAATCCATCATTGGTGTTTGGGACTCTTGCTCGGAGAGGTCCCCAGCCCAAAAAGGTGGGATTTGTTGACCAATTTTGCTGTGAGGTTCTGCCTGCGAAAAGAACATTGCTAAAGGGAGAAGCCAACGATTGGTCATAATTATCGATGGAACTAACTGTCCCCGCACCAACACCATTAGATTGTCCCATTATCAAATAAACATCCACCGGAATGTTAGATCTTGAATCGTTGGTTGCTTGTATGTCGTATACCAGTTCCTGGTTGTAGTTTGCTTTTTGATTGTCGATGATTAGTTCTTCATCAAGTGCTTGTTTATTGCAGGAAGAAAAGCATAAACACGTGACAACAATTGCAAATAAGACATGATAAGTATCGGAAATTTTCATAGTTGATTTTTTTCTTCATTAAAAATAATAAAATTTTCAATTAAAAAAATCAAAATAAATTGATCGCATCAATCGTTTATCAGCTACTTAACTTAATGGTAGTCAAGTAATTTTGTCAACGTTTCAGGTACCCGCAATAATCCACAACAGCAAAGTAGCTGGAGGCTCTACTGACCAATCTGCTTTTTCAGTTCTTCAATTTGCAGTTGTTGCTCCTTAATTGCCTCAATTAATACAGGAATCAAACCATCATAATTCATATATTTATTGCCATCCTTGTCTGTATCCACAGCATAAGGAAATAACGTCTCCACTTCTTGTGCCATAACCCCCATTCTCCGCTTAGGTTGGTACTCTCCCGATGCGACCTTGGCTACTTCCTCTTCGTGCAATTTCATATCATAAGCATACCCATTTAGTTGAGTGAGCTTTTCAAGTGAGTTGGTGAGAGGGACAATGTTCTCTTTTTTTCGCACATCAGAAACTGCCATATAGGCACCACCCACACCATCAACATAAGCCTTTCGTACCATTCCATCTTCATCTACAAAGTTCGTTAGTTCCTGATCTCCCGGGCTATATAAGACAACTAGATCTCCATCAGAATACCATCCGCTTCCTTCTCCATTGATACTTTCTATCAAGAGTCCTGTTGCATTATCTGTACCGTTATAATTATTAAAATCATGCCCGCTTGCTCCGGCAAGTGTTCCTCTATCGTCATAGGCGATACGCGTCTGGTATCCAAAGTCATTACTTGTAATTTGCATGATCTCTAAAGAGTCTGCAATGGCAGAGCCGGCCGTCCCCGGACCTCCGATTTTCACAAGACCGTTTGCAGCATGGTCCATAGCCAATCCCCATCCATTTGTATGGGTGTACACCGCATAATTGTCTGTTGGAGAACCTCCTGAAGAAACAAAAACACCACCTACCTCTACTCCATTAAAAGGGGAATCCAAAATAAAACCGGGTACATTATCAAATTCATCCGTATTAGAACCTTGTACACCGAGATAGGCACGGGTTGGCCCAAGCGTTCCTTCTGCTTTAACACTCCAGGAACCACCATTTGTAGTATTTAAACTGTTGGTATTGTACGCATACAATACTTCATCTCCTGCCGCTGAGGATTGAACATGAAGCTTTGAACTTGGAGTGGTTGTTCCGATGCCTACATTACCAGCTACTGCGGAATATTGATCCGTTCCCGAAATTGTCCAGTCTCCATCGTTGGTAGCAGTAGAAATTTTTAGGGAATCAGGGTTTGTCCAGGTCGCATTCCCATTAGTATCTGAAGTGAGTACAAAATCCTGGCTTGGATTATTTCTATATCGTAACGTTCCATCAATATCAACACTCGCTGTAGGACCAGTAAATGAGCCAAAAGTTACTCGTCTGGGAAACTGAATGCCACTATACCTGGTAAATCGGACAAGAGTATCTCTTGTAGGGCACCCTGCTTCTAAATAGAGGTAATCAAACGCACCATTATGATTGAATTCGAATCCACAAAGATTATTGTAAGTAAGATCTTCCTGAAAACGCAACCTGCCGGATTCTGATAAATTAAAATTATTTCTACCAATACCTACGATCACATCTGAGGTGTCAGAATTTACGGTGAGTTTAAAAGGAGGAGTGGTTGTGCCAATACCTACATTTCCTGATACCGCTGAATATTGATTGTTACCTACAATTGTCCAGTCCCCATCGGTGGTACTAGACGCGTTGGTCAGGATAACCCAATTTGGGGCTGCTGGGGTTCCAGAGTTGATGTAAATCCCTGCTCCGTCAGCAAACGTAGCGTTACTGTTTAAAACCAATAGACCTTGTGCGGGCCCGGGTGCAGGGAAAACGGCTGAGGTAAGATTGACCGAAGGGATCAGCAATCCCTTGTTTGGGGCATCGACATGCAGGGCTGCGCTAGGATGTGGCGTTGTCGTTCCAATCCCTACATTTTGTTGGGCAAATAGCGCACTGGAAGCAAACAAACAGCAAATCAGCGCATACATTAAGTTTTTCATGGGGTAAGTGGTTTTGGTAATCAATTAATACACATTGAACAAATATACAATATGTTCAATAAAGACACGAATCCATATAAATGACATATATCACTTTCCTTGGATTTCCTAGTTGAATTGTAAAATCAATTTTTAGTACCTAGTCTTTGAAAATTTCTTTACTTTCCAAGTTGTACGCCTACTTAATAGCTGCTCTATTGCATTATACTTAAGATAACATTAACTTGTATTTAAGAAAATTTAAGGAAATAGGTCCTTACTTTTAGTCTGTCATTGAA
This sequence comes from uncultured Saprospiraceae bacterium, assembly GCA_938016265.1. GTDB lineage: Bacteria > Bacteroidota > Bacteroidia > Chitinophagales > Saprospiraceae > JAHDHB01. The sequence continues at coordinate 42,329 of CALLWB010000057.1, read as the reverse complement.
CACACCATTTTTTGCCGAAAAGGCATCTATACTAGAAAGGATTCATTTTTATGAATATTGTAACCATACCAAGAATGGATATCGAAACACGAAAGGAAGAAATACAGTTGCTCATCGCATCAAACAATCTCAATAAAGCAGCCAAGCGAACCATGGATTTTGTTCGCGATTTCGCTGCCGACCGTACGCCCATGCGCAGAGCCATCGAATTAAGCAGAGCGTTCCAAGATGGAGCAACTACTATGGACAATACGAAGAAAAATCCGCTTGTTTTTCAGCTGTTAGAGTTGATTGATGATGTCTCTTTGAATAATGCTTGAATGCTAGAATGAGTGAATATTTTAAATGTATGAATACCTACTACTAAAAAAAAGACATGGAGAATAATGTGCGAATACAAGCGGCCGAAGTAACCAGACTACTACAAGCAGATCCGGCAAGCGCAACGGCAGGTTTTGTGGAGTTTGCGATGGAATACGCCAGCGATAATCATCAATTGCACAGAGCACTGGTGCTAAAACTGAACTACAGCAGCGCCACCGACCCCAGACACCGACAACAATTGGTGAAGGAAATGGAAGGCCTCGTGCAATCCATCAGCGATCTGCCAGAAGCAGAACTGCCTGTACACATCGAGGAGGAAGCACCAAACCAAAGTGTAGTCGCCACACCTAAAATCGTCTGCCAAACAGAAGGAATATCGAAAACGTTTAGAAAAAGCGGGTTCAATCTGGCAAACATTGATGTCTCGTTTAGCCTAGGAGAAATAACCGGCGTTGTAGGAGAGAATGGGAATGGAAAGACCACCTTATTTAGAATATTAGTAGGCGAACTGGCTTCGGATGAAGGGCAGATCCGCTATCCATATATCCAGCAGGATTTACCAAATCAGGAGTTTGACTGGGGAGCGATCAAGCAGGAAATTGCGTTTATTTCGCAAGACATTCCTAAGTGGTTTGGCTCCGTGCGGGATAATCTGCATTACGAATTGGCAATTCATGGTATAAAGGGACAGGAGAATGATGATGAGGTGGATTATATCATTTATCGACTGGGGCTGGAGGAGCATCAGAATAAGAGCTGGAGTCAGCTGTCGGGTGGGTATAAGTTGCGGTTTGCTTTGGCGCGGGCGCTGGTCTGGAAACCCAAATTTCTGGTCATCGACGAGCCCTTAGCCAATCTAGACATCAAGGCACAATTGGTCATTTTGAATGATTTGCGGGACCTGGCCAATAGTTATCGGTATCCGCTGAGCATTGTGATTAGTTCACAGCATTTGCATGAGATCGAGAATGTGAGCGACAACATTATTTTCATGCGAAATGGAGAAGTGGTGTATTATGGCAAAACGAATGAACTAGGCAAGGAGCGCGACGATAACACCTTTGAGTTTAAGACGATGCTTTCCCTGGAAGAAATTGAAAAACGGCTAGCAGGGTTGGAGTATTATCATATAGAAAATACGGGTCAGGAATATATCATTTCTACCCCTTTGCACGTTACTTACAATGAGCTGTTGGCTAAATTTCTGGCGGCAGGTATTGAGATCGAATATTTTAGAAATATCAGTCAGTCTACTAAGAAGCTGTTTGTTTAAACCTTTTGTAAAATAGCATAATGCTTGATAAATTAATTCCCAATTTCTTAAAACGTGCAGACCAATTTCTGCTCAAAAACCATCCATTGATTTGGCGAACGAAGATCCATTTTGTGGTATTTTATTCATTGGTTTTGGGGAATGTTGGGGCGATTGGTTTGGGCTTGTTGTATCCGATTGATGTTTTGGATTTGCCTCCTGGTGACACGTTTGATTTATTATTGATTGCTAGTAGCACGTTAGCTGGTTTTGCTATGATTTTCTGGGGATATTCTCAGTATAAAATGAAACTTCAATCGAGAAAATTTCGTGTCTATTTGCTTACTGGTTTGCTCTATTTTGCTGGGACGGTTTCTATATGGTTTAATGTATTGAATTTTAATACCGCTGTCAAATATAAAATCGCAAATTTGGTGGACGATGCACAATTGGAACGAGATGAAAAAATAACTTCAGGTTTTAGTGGGGAATTGGCTTTAGTTAATCGGATGGATTTGGTTTATGCAAGGTATAACATCCCTAAAAAAATAGAAGTTCTTAAGCCTATCGAACAATGGATAGTCAAAAGGAATAGACTAAAGAAAATTTTTCCAGTAATCCAATGTGCAAAGATCCAAGTCAAACAGTATCCTAATTTTGTAGGAAGGCCCCATCGCTACCATTCAAGACGAATGGGCCCCATACTTGAGTTTTACTACATGGCATTGCTTGGCTTTATGGCGCTGCCGATGACCTTATTGCTACTTTCAAAAATCAAGTTTTCGGACTTGTTGTTGACTATCTTTTTCCAGGTAATTTTATTCATTGGCGCATTGATGTCTATGGAATGGTTCGGAACCGAGTTGCCCACGTTTTATTTTTGGCAACTTTTAGTTCTTATGCTAGCCGCGTTGCTCACTTTTAGAAACAGGAGGCGGTCAATTTATATATATACCCTGATTGCGTCTACAGTACCTATTGGATTGTTTATTGTTAATATTTCTTCCGGGTATTACTACCCTGCTCAAATGCATTTCACAAAAATGGTGATGCTAGGATTAACCAGCTCTGCCTGCGCATCCATCGTTCTCTTTTTTCTAAATCGATTAACTTTAAAACCCGCTTAGATGCTTGAAAAATTTGTCCCTCGATTTTTAAAACGTGCAGACCAATTTCTGCTCAAAAATCATCCTTTGATTTGGAGAACGAAGATCCATTTTGTGGTGTTTTATTCGTTGATATTGGGGACTATTGGAGTAGTTGGTTTGGGATTGTTGTATCCGGTAAGTATGAAGGAAGTTCCTAACAGTGACCTGCTTGAAATGCTAATGCTTGTTTCTTGTGCATTGGCAGCCTTTGGATTGATTTGGTGGGGCTATTCGCAATATAAGGTGCCATTGAGATCAGGTAGTTTTAAAACCTATGTGATTACCGGCTTATTGTATTTGTTTGGAACGATTTCTATTTGGTTTAATGTGCTTAATTTGAACTCCGCTATTCAGATACAGATAGCCCACTTAGAAGAGGAAAATCAACTTGAAGTAGATATGAATTCAGGGACTTATGATTTCTCAAAATCGAAAGATTTGTATTACCCCACTTCCATTTTTTCAAAGTACAAAATAAACACATACGTCCAAACGCCTGACCTAAAACATTACAATTACAAATTGGAAAGGAAGTTTCAAAAAATCTTGTTCGCTCAACATTTTATTGCTAACTATCCAAATTACAATCCAGAATTTAATAACCAGTCCACCTGGATTTCCTATGATTCTACCTATCAACTTTTCTATATGTTTAGCTTGGTTGGATTTATGACAATCCCGTTTTGCTTGCTTTTGATATCGACTGCCCGACTTTCCGTTTTATTCTTAACTATATTTTGCCAAGTACTAGTTTTATTTGGAGCCATCTGGTTCACAGAAGAGCTAAGGTGGTTGGAACCGATATCTTACTACAGTTTACTCTCTGCTTGTTTAGGCTTAGCGATATTGATGACTAAAGGCAATCGTAAATGGACACCTATTGCCCTTTCCATGCTGGCTTCGATGCTTGGTATTACGTTGTTTGTTATTTATATGGAGCAAATGCAGTATCCGATGACGATGTATTTTTCCACGATGCTTTTGTACGGATTTGCGAGTATAGTTGCTGCAACTGTTGTTCTTTATCTATTTGGAAAACGTGCTATTACCCCAAAAATCAACTAAAAATATGCTACAAAAACTTGTCCCTCGATTTTTAAAACGCGCAGACCAGTTTCTGCTCAAAAATCATCCAGTGATTTGGAGGACAAAGATCCATTTTGTGGCGTTTTATTCATTGATCGTGGGGAATGTTGTGGCGGTTGGTTTGGGGTTGTTGTATCCGGTGAGTATGGAGGAAATACCGAGCAATGACACGCTGGAAATGCTATTTTTTTTATCTACCATCATAGCGGCTTTTGGGTTGATTTGGTGGAGCTATTCCACATATAAAGTAAAACTACGTGCTAGTAGTTTTGCAGCATATCTGCTGACAGGGTTTCTCTATTTTGCTGGGACGATTTCTATATGGTTTAATGTGTTGAACTTTAATACGGCTGTCCAATACCAGATTGCAAACTTGGTAAATGATGTACAATTTAAGAAGGATATAGGTTATGTGGATTCTAAAGAAAATCAGGAAATTCTGTTTCGAGGAGTAGAAGTCCTGTTCCAAGAAGAGCATATGTTTGAAAGATATCAAGTTAAAAAACCTAAAAACATTCCAATATCCTTCTCCGCACTTAATGCAAAACTATGGAAAATCTATAAGGCAAAAGGTCAGCTGGAAAGTTACCCAAACAACGCCCTCGAAAATCATTACAATGAATTTGTCAATTACTACAATAGCACCTACCATCTTTTTTATATATTCAGCCTAATCGGATTCCTGGCAATACCGTTTTGTTTACTGCTAATATCCAGGGTAAAATTTTCTGCATTGCTGCATACAATATTCCATCAGGTGCTCGTTTTAATAGGAGCAATTTTTGCTTCAGAATTAGTCCGTTTCGAGCCTGCCTCCTCTTATAGTTTCCTTTCCGTTTGCTTGATATTGGTAGGTTTGTTGACAAAAGGAAACCATAAATGGACCATCTATTTGTTTAGCATGATGGCTACAATGTTGGGGATCACCTTATTTATTAGCTACATGGATCAATCTACTTACCGACATTCTATGTATTTGACAACTATGGTTGTACTAGGGATTTCTAGTGTTTTACTATCTTCTTCTATACTTTATTTTATGCACCGGCGCATCATCAAACCAAAAATTAATTAATGCATCCTATAACAATCGCACCATACAACCATTAACAACATCATTAAAAATAAACACCTTATGCTTGACAAACTTGTCCCCGGATTCTTGAAAAAAGCAGACCACTATTTGCTGACTCGTTACCCGGTTTTGTGGAAATCGAAAATCCATTATGTCGCGTTTTATTCCTTGATTTTGGGGAATCTTGGGGCTTATGGATTGGCAAGTGCGTATCCGATGTCGATCACAAATATCCCTGGTACGGCAACGGTGTATACCCTATTTACCATCGCCTGTATTTTATGTGGATTTGCAGGGCTGTGGTATGCTTTTGAGCAACGCAAATTTCCATTGCAAGCCGTCAGTCCCATTCGAAAAGTGCTTTTCATACCGTTGATTATTCTTTGTTTGTCCTCGTTTGTGATCAATGCCGGCCTATTCCAAAGTACGTTAGTTTCAAAGATTGCCACGATGGTAGACGATCAAGAATACCAACAAGACGAACCAATACTTGAGCAAATTCGCACCTACACTTTTGAGGTGGACAACTATACCCAATACAACCTCAACAACAAATACCTCAGAGAGATGTCTGCCAAATATGGCTATCCGCAAATTCAATACAGCTACGACAGATACAATCCTAAGCAAAATATGGATTTGATCAACGAGCTATCCAACAAAATGCACTCCCTTAACTCCGCGAAGTATTATGTCAAACATTTTGATGGCAGCAATTTTCTAGGAGACAGCTCCTACGCTTCCGACTGCTATTACAACCCAACAGCCATCTATTCTTCTCATCTCAAAGGTTTCTGGCGGTTTTCTATATTTTTTATTGCACTTGGATCCACCTTGATTTTCTTATTGGCGCAGACGAGTAGTTTGATGGTTGTGAAGTTGGTGTTTGGTGGTTTCTTGAGTCTGGTTACGTTTATGTTTATAGGCAGTCGGGTAGGGTTGAGTTTTGAAAGCACTTGCTATATTACCTTACCAATTATTACAGTACTCCCCTTCTTTCTCAAAAGAAAAACCACCATCAATGCACTGGTGACGGGCATAGCGACGTTACTATTGCCTACGATCAGTATTGGCTTTGCCATGCTCGAATTTGATGCGCTCAATAATGGGTTGCTGCTCTTGGTTTTGATACTTATCATGGCTTTGTGTACAACATTTACTTATTTCAATCTGTTTAAAGATAGATTACCTGAAACAGTTTAACTCGTACCTATGAACTATTTGCAACGACTGATCCCGATTTTTTTCAAAACTGCAGACCACTATTTGCTGACCAACTATCCATTGATATGGAGAACGCGGGCGCACTATTTTCTGTTTTTTTCTTTCCTTATCGGGAATATTACGGCCTTTGTTTTACCGAAAATTGCGGGATTATTAGGGGCACTGCCCATACAGGAACGCATTTCGCTAAATTTTGTAATAACAACCGCACTGGCCGTTTTTGTGCTGCTCGCCTGGAGTTATGACCAGCAAAAATTCAAAGTAAGAAGCACCTCATTTGCAGCAACACTGGCCACCTTTGCCTTGTATGGTTTTTGCATTTTCTCTTTGGCGACCAACTTATACACGCTAAACAGTAGCACCACCAGCCAAATAGCCGCTCATGCTAGCGTAGAACAAATAGAAGTACACGAAAGAATCCTTGCAAAACACGGTGTCTTATATGGTAAAGGTTACAATTCTTCCATCTATAAAAAAGACGCCTCTGGTCTGGAAGAAATCAACGAAGTCTTAGACTTTTATCACGTAGCCCCAGCAATTGCAGTACCCGGAGCCTACTCAAAAAAGGAAACCATAAAACTGGAATTCGACAGCGATTTGGTAAATGATCGGATGCGCTCCATCAAAAAAGCAAATTATTACGTAAACAATACCCCATTCAAATCAACATACAATGGGTTTTCTCAGATGCAAGGAGCATTAGGCTACCTATTGTTTTTTGGACTCCTGTTTCTTCCAGCACTCCTATTCATGATTGCCCAAATTGGCTATGCAAAGGTATTTATACTTGGTTTTTTGCACTTCATTCTTTGCATCGCCGTGACGGTTACCTCCCTAGAGTACAACTCCATCTACCCTCAAGGAGTTACCCCGTTTTATTTGATGGCTACTGTTGTTTCTGTTATCTTACTAGTGGCTTTCCCGTTCCGCAAATCCTGGTCTCGGATCTTGTCTTGGGGAGCATTGCCTTTTATCCCTCTAGCCACCGTATTTTTCTTCTTCTACTACTCCACCGTCAGTGATTTCGAACTATCGGCGATTATTGCCGTCCTTCCTATCACATTTCTGGGAGTAAGTGGATTGGCCTTTTTGATTAGTAAAAAACAGTTGGAACCGTTGGGGTAAGCTTAATTATCTTTTAGTTTGTTGTGTGTTATCAACTACGCCCCGGAAGACCGAGCAACGCCTTTAAAGGTCGAATGAATTTGTCAATATAGAACATACAGATGGCTTGCATTTTGTTTTAGTAGTGTAACTTAGAGAGAAATCACTTATTTATTATAAATCTCTTTCCTTCTTGTAACAAATATCTATTTCTTCAGATTAGTAAGTATTGACAATTTAGAACATAGAAGTTTCTATAGAACAGGATCTTTTATTAATTCAGTAAAAACCTGAGCCTTATACATCAAAAATATTTCGTATATTTGTTTGTCTCAGGATTCTAAATAGGACAATGCATTTTATACGTTCTATTGAAAGTTCCTTGTAGTAGGTAGATGTTCATTCCGCCCTGAATGACATAAATGCTGCCTTTCCTTGAACCTTTTGCTAAACTAAGTAGATCAATACTGTGAAGTAGCATTTCCCTTCTAAATTAGTACAATCAATGTACACAAAACACCCTTTTGCTTATAACAAATGTTGTAAGGCATGATTCTATTTGATAAATCTAAATGGTTATGAAATCTCATAAAAAAGACGATAGTCTTCAGAAAAAAGCCCAGGCGAATGCAAACGTAGTGGAAGGGGAAAATGAAGATAAAAGAGCAGGTATGCTGCCACCCTCCAAAATTACTAGCAGTGGTGCTGATGGGGAGGAGTCTCCTAAGCCGCCAGAGCCTTATCAATTCGTCCAAGCTAAAACGAAATCTGATACAACTCCAAAAAATGAAATAAGCCCCTACCAATTCGGTTCGCATAATCAACAAATTCAAAAGAAAGAAGAGGAGGGTACGCCGACTTCCCCAACTAACAATCAAGTCAATTATCTTGTTAGTGATGGCATGCAAGAGTTACTGCCTGGTCAAATGACCAAATCGAACTTCCTTGCCCAACTCAAGAAGGAAGTTACTGCCGTTTCTGACCAAGTGTTAGCTGGTACTATCTGGTCCGTCGTCGGTTGCCCCTGGCTACAGCACTGGTTCAACCACTACGAAAACAAAAGTGCCGCCCACATCGAACGCGCCATCCAACGATTCGGAATAGGCCCAGGCAGAGTCAGTTCTGCTCAAGAATATATTCCAATCATCACAGCGAAAGTTGGTGCCTCAATAAAAGAATGGGCCACCAACCAGGAAGAAGAACAAGAAGAGGCTGCCGAACAAGCAACGGCAACCAACGAACCACAAGAAAACACGGCTAATGGTATTCAACGAAAAGAAAACAATAGTTCATCGGTTGAAGACGGCGAGTCCTCCGTAGCTGATGTCCAAAGCCAGATTGGAAGTGGACAGGCTATCGCAGGTAGCTCCCTCAAAAAATTTGAAACTGCCTTCGGTACTTCCTTTTCTGATGTGCGGATCCACCAAGACAGTAATTCGGCAAAGCTAGCAGAGCAGCAAAATGCAAAAGCATTCACGATAGGAAAAGATATTGTTTTTAATTCTGCTGAATACCAACCCGGCACTCTGGTTGGAGATGCACTGATCGCCCACGAACTCGCACATGTCGAGCAACAAAAAGGAGGGGCAACTCAAGCGCTTCAACAAAAAGGAAATGAGGCGGCTTACAATGATTTAGAAGTTGATGCGGACGAACGAGCAGTGGGTGTAGTCGCCCAAATTTGGGGAAAATCAAAGGAGTTTGCAAGCAAACTAGGAGGCAAAACTACCGCAGGCATGAAATCTGGCTTGCAACTGCAACGGTGTGAAAAGAAAAAGAAAACTCCTACTCCTACCCCAGTAAGACATGCCGACCAACATGAAGGTCTAGAGCTACCAAATGCTGCGGACCAGCCAAATCTGCAAAACGAGCTGGCACCTGGCTCTGTTACTGTCACCCCAGCACCAACACCAAGTGGTCCTTCTCCAGCACCGACAGCACCTCCGACCGTAACGCATCACTCCTGGGATGGAATTATTCCTGCAACAGGCATCACTCCAGCGATACGAGCCAAAAGGCTGCAGTTGAAGAACGATCTGACCGCAGCAATGCAGGCTCACTTAAACAGTGAAATGCCCCGCATCAACGCCACCGCTTCTATACGGAGACTACCTGTAACAGAATTGGCTGGCGCAGGCAATGCCGCAAAAGAAAAGGTAGATACTGCCTTTGGAGATTTTACATCGACAGCAGCATTTACTCCTAGTCAAAGTAGCCACTTGGCCGGATTTACGTTTAATGGTTCTGGGACTGGGCAAACTCTATTCGATGCCTATGATCCTGCTGAAAGGACAAGAGCTGGTTTTCCTCTGGATCCTGCAGACCTAGCAGGCTGGATTTCTAATACGGATAATGCAGCTCAAGCTGTCCAGCAACGACATCACTTCAATCAAAATAGTAGGGGCGATGAAAAAAACTTTTACCTGACTGAAGTTTTAACTCCCTTTGTTGCAGCTAATCGGGTTAATCTCGAAAAATATGACTTGTTTGGATTTGCTATATCAGGAAATGGTGTTGTTGTTCCTACCAGCATTAATGACTCCTTGTCAGATACGAGTACCGGAGGTGAACCTTCTCCAGCAGAACGATCTGCTAAATGGCAAACATTTAAAACGCTAGTTCACGAGTATATGCACAAACTGGAACATCCTGCATTTTTAAAAGCAAGAGATGCAGGCCATGTAGATTCAAGAGTCATGTTTGAAGGATTTTGTGAAATGTTTACCAAAGAAATTTTAGCTCCCTTAATACCGAATATACCATCAGACAAGGCTTTGTGTAAAAAAGTAGAAGGTGGAGATTATTCCCCTCCGACTGCAGCCATGATCGGGCCTTACAGTTCCGGTGAATATGCAAGGTATGTTACCCATGCAGAAAAAATTAGAGATAATATCATTGGTGGTGCTGAAGGAAAACGAGCAGTTAAAGCAGCATTCTTCCAAGGCCATGTCGAGTACATCGGATTAAACCCGGATGGGACGTTTATCACCACGCCGGTGGCTATTGGCAAGGAAAACGAGTTTACAATTCCTAGTGGTATATCTACCCTTACAGCTCTTGCTTCGGCTTCTGGCCTGACGGAAGCAGAAATTCGTGCAGCCAACCCTTCTTTGACAGGAAGTTCCTTACCTTCCAAATTAAATCTGCCAGGTTGCAGGGAGCATTTGGTCGTGGAAGCAGGGGATGGTACTACTTCTGTCGTAGAGACCATAGACCAGATCGCAAAGCAAAATGGGGTACTGGAAGCCGAACTACGAGCGGCAAACCCTTCTGTAACCTGGTCATCACTTACTGCAGGACAGCGCCTACTTATACCAAAACATTAACCTATGGATCGATTGATCTTATTAACTTTTGCACTGTGTTGCACCTTCGGTTGTCAACCTGAACTAAACAACAGAGAACAGTCAAAACAAGACAAGAAAAGCATAAACAAAAAAACTATGAAAAACGAAACGATCCAACTTCTGGAAGCTTTCGCATCTGGCGATTATGCCTCCTGGGTTGGGCTCCCTTCCAATTTGAGTACAGCAGAGGTAGAACTGGCTTTTGGGCCAAGCGGTCCGGGCGAAGATGGGATCGCCTCATTAGGAGGCACACTTACCAAATTCAGAGTTTACCCGGATACCAAAACGTATCCCTATGGTTTGAAAGTCTGGAAGGAGGAGGATAAAATACTCGCTTTACAAGTAAATTCTCCTGCTATAAAAACAGAAATATTGATGCAGCAGCTAGGAGAACCAGAAACAAAAATTCCATCTTTGATTATGGCATTTCACGAACAATGGGTGTATGCAAACCGGGGTCTCACGTTTCACATCAGTGAACTTACCAATGAGGTATTACGAATATACGCCTATCCAAAAATGGAAGCCGGGACCTTTATCGACTCTCCAATGGCCAAAGAATCTAAGCGTCGTATCCCAATAGATCGAAAATGACGCCGCCAATCTACATTCCTTTTTTTGGGAAACGGATTTACGCTTTTCATTTCTTTGGAGTGCTGGGGTATTTGGTAGGTTTGCTAGGAGGAGTTTGGTTGGCTGCCCAGTTGCAACTTGCTCCGTTGGTGATCTTGCTGTTGGGAGCGGGCGGCATCTTTATGTTTTTCTTTCAGGCAATGGCTACCAAAATTTTTACTGGTGAAGAGACTTTGGTTTATTATCGTCATGAAATTGGGATTTTAGTTTTTTCGGTACTCCTACTCCAATTATTCGGGTATCCAGTACTTCCTTATCTGGAGATTAATCTGCTTGGGATAGGTGCATTTCTTGCCTTTGGGCGGATCGGCTGTTTTTCTGTTGGCTGTTGTTATGGTATTCCAAGCGCTATTGGTGTTTGTTATAATCATGCGCATAAAGCGGCTGGATTTCCTGATCATTTAGAAAACATACCCTTGCTGCCAGTCCAGTTATTAGAGTCGGCTTGGGTTGCTACGGTTGTTGTTTCGGGGGCTTGTTTATTGCTGACTGGTGCTCCTGCCGGCACGGCACTTGGTTTGTATACCATTTTGTATGGCGCTTATCGGATACTGATTGAGTTTTTGCGTTGGGATGGTGGTCGGCCTACTTTGTTCAGATTGTCAGAAGCTCAATGGACGACTGGATTTCTGATTGTCTTTTTATTGATTAGTGAATGGAATGGTTGGATTCCTTTTCATGGCTGGCACTTTATTGTTGCTGCTGCATTAGTTCCAATGGTTTTAATCCTGAGAGTAGTAATTCCTAAACACTTTGCTAGTTACAAGGTTACGTCACCAGAGCACTTTGAAGAAATTGCGAACTTTGTCAAGCAGTACCTCGCTTCCTCAAAAATCAATACGATACACGACCACAAGACGTTAACTCCATCCAACATCAACGTATTTAAAACAAGTAAGGGACTAAATATTTCGGGAGGAAAAGTCAAAACAGTAAACGGTGTTTTGTATCACCTTGCCCTGTCGTATGACAACAAATCGGTGGACGATAAGCTAGCAATAGGGATTGCTGATTTTATCAAAAAAATAATTCTTTCAAAATTTGAATATACCTTAGAACATCCTAATAAAGAGGTTGCGCACCTTCTCTTTGTCCGAACAGAAATTTCCCCACCAATCTTGACTAATTAATACATTTAGAAAAACGACAAACTGGCTATGCATTTGATATACACATCAATTGCTATACCTTCCGCTCACTATACTGCTTATGAATAATACCAATAACCATCAACTCTGCCCCTGCAGGATTGGTCGCAATCGGTACATTATGCGTATTACAAGCATCCAATAACTTACGGATATCATCATGGTGTTCTTTCACCTCCAGCGCCTGAAAAAAGATGACCATATCGACCTCATCTTTTTCTACCATTTCGGTAATCTGATTGTACCCACCATACTTCCCCTGACTCAAGTGTGTAAGTGGTATTTTAAATTTTTCTTTTTCCAGGAATTCCGCTGAACGGCCAGTAGCGACTAGCTTTCTATTCCATAGAAACTCTTCGCGCTCTTTAAGGAATTGAGACAAAACGGCTTTTTTCGAATTGTGCGCCATGACGACTATATTCTTCTTCATCGGTATTTAATTGTCAGATTATGTTCGCTAAAAATTAGCGTATTCAATTAATTAGACAATATACAAAAACTGGAAATAGAATACTCCTATACGGTCAACTAATTCATCATTATAGCTTAATAAATTTAGTAGTGCCAATTTCCTTTTCTGTAGAGACGTTCAGCCAATAGATTCCTGCAGGCAAATGGGATACAGAAACCAAAGACTCTTCAAGACTAGGAGCACTATTTTGGGCTGGAAAATAGTTAGAATCAATTGTAAAAACCTGCTGTGTCAAGGTTTTCATTGAATCGATACAAATCCCAATAAAGAATCAACCAGCTACCATCAGTTTGACAATTATTTTACGCTCACCTTACTTTCGAGCGCCCCCTGTTTTCCCAATTCGACTATCCCAAAATTGTAGCAACCAGCTGGGCAGCTCTAGCAGCATAACCGGCTTCATTATCATACCAGCCAACCACTTTTACCAAGTTACCATTGGCAGAAGTCATCCCTGAATCAAAAATGCAACTATGCGTATTGCCAATAATATCGACAGAAACGATTGGATCTTCTGTGTATTCAAGGATGCCTTTCAATTCATTTTCTGCGGCTTTTTTCATTAATGCGTTTACCTGTTCAGCAGTAACCTCCTTTTTTAAGACAACTGTAAAATCGGTCAAGGAGCCAGTCGGTACGGGGACACGCATCGCACAACCATCCAATTTACCCTTCAATTCAGGGAGAACCAAACCAACTGCAACGGCAGCACCGGTAGTAGTTGGGATGATCGACATGGCTGCTGCTCGGGCTCTGCGCAAATCTCTATGTGGCGCATCCTGGATGTTTTGATCCGAAGTGTAGGCGTGTATTGTTGTGATATATCCTTTGTCAATCCCGAATGCGTCATTTAATAATTTTGCCATTGGTGCTAGGCAGTTGGTTGTGCAAGAAGCGTTGGAAACGATGTGCTCATCTCCTGTCAAATCTCCTTCATTTACACCGATGACTACTGTTTTCACATTGCCTTTTGCTGGTGCGGAAATGATTACTTTTTTGGCGCCGGCTTCTAGGTGTTTGCCTGCTCCTGCTTCGTCGCGGAAAAATCCAGTAGACTCCAAAACGACATCAATCTCCAGGTCTTTCCAAGGAAGTTGTGCTGGATCGCGTTGCGAAAAAATCCGAACATGTTCTTGTCCATTAATGACAAAATGACCATCAGAAACGGCGACTGTTCCGTCAAATTTCCCTTGTGCAGAATCGTATTTTAATAAATGTGCCAATGTCTTGGAATCCGTCAAATCATTAACTGCTACAACATCAATATTGTCATACTTGATTAGATTTCTAAATGCCAATCTTCCAATTCTTCCAAACCCGTTAATAGCTACTTTAATTTTTTTCATTTGCTTGTGTTTTTGTAGAGGGACTTTTTGTAGAAGGTAGAGACTTGCACTTAACTCGCTGTTTTGCCAAGGCAAAACCACATCCAGTTTGTTGTCCCTATACGTTAGAATTGCTTTGCAAATCGTACCCTTCTAGCCTCTACTCTTTAAGTTATATCGATAATATTTTAGAAATTCTTAATAATTCTTCATCTATAGGATTATGCACGCCAACACACTCAATGAGTGGCGTGTATTCTATGTTATTATTTATCACCCCGACCATGACATCTTTGCGATTATCAAGCAGGCCTTCTACAGCGGCGACACCCATTTGACTCGCTAAAATGCGATCGAAGCAAGAAGGATCTCCTCCTCGTTGCAAGTGGCCTAGGATGGTATATTTTGTATCATAATCAGTAGTGTGCTCCTTTACTTTTTGCGCTACTTCGTAGGCTCCTCCGTTTGGATTGCCTTCTGCTACTACAACTACGCTGGATGTCTTTTTGTTTTGATAACCTTTCCTGAGTATTTGGATCAGTTCTTTGATCTCTAACTTCCGTTCAGGAAGCATGACCGCTATCGCTCCCGAAGAAATGCAAGTTTTCAAAGCAATATAACCAGAATCCCTCCCCATAACTTCTACAAAAAACAATCGATTGTGGGAATTTGCAGTATCTCTGATCTTGTCAATACATTCCGTAACAGTATTGGTGGCGGTATCAAAGCCAATCGTATAATCTGTATTCGGCAGGTCATTATCAATCGTGCCTGGTATACCTATTATTGGAATATTGAAGTCTTGATAAAACTGGTGTGCGCCGGCAAAGGTACCATCTCCGCCAATTGCGACCAAGGCATCTATATTGTGTTTCTTTAGTACATCAAAGGCCTTCTGACGACCTTCAAATGTTCTGAACTCCTCACTTCTGCTTGACTTTAGGATGGTGCCACCTCTTCCTAGTATTTTGCTAACTGATCGGACATTTAATTCTTTGACGTTTCCTTCTATCAACCCCTGATATCCACCACGTATGGCATAAACGGCTGTTTCGTAGTAAATACAGGAACGTACAACTGCTCTAATCGCTGCATTCATACCTGGAGCATCCCCACCGGAAGTCAAAACTGCTATTTTTTTTATCGCTCTCATTTAAGAATGTGTGTTTTTTACACTAAGTTTGCGTAAGTTAAATGAATTTTGAATGTGGTACAATTAAATGCTTGTTTTTATTCTTGTTTTTTTGAATAACGACAAAATATGGAGAAAGACTTCTGCATTGCCGATTTGAAAACAGTTGTTTTGTACAAATAGTTTTGAATTTTTTACCTTTACTTGTGAAGTTCCCTACACTACTTACAACCTCGATAGGAAGGTAACCGAAATCATGAAATAAATGAATATGCCTGCTAAGAACATTAATACTGAAATGACTCAAATCGATGATTATTTCAAATCAGCAATTTCAGTAGATTGTGTTATTCTTGGATTTGATGCGAATGGGTTGAAAGTACTAGTCATAAAAAGTCAAGTAGATCCATTTATTGGAATGTGGACACTACTAGGAGATCTTATTCACCCCTCTGAGCATCTCCATGATGCCGCTAAACGGGTGTTGAACAAACATTCGGGAATGGGAGACGCTGTTTATCTGGAGCAAGTAGAAGCATTTGGGAATGCAGACCGACATCCTTTGGGAAGAGTGATCACTATTGCTTACTATTCGTTGGTAAAACTGTCGGATTACGACTCGAGTACTACGGAAAACAGTACCGCTGTTTGGAAGAGTATTGATGAACTAGGCAAAATGGGATTTGACCATAACGAAATTTTGGTGGCTTGTATCCAACGCTTACGTCGGCGAGTGCGCGAACGGCCAATCGGTTTTGATTTGTTGCCGCATAAATTTACACTTACCCAACTGCAATCTTTGTATGAGGCAGTACTAGGAGAAAAACTCGACAAACGAAATTTCCGTAAGAAAATAATCAGCATGAATCTGCTGGTCGACCTCAAAGAAACTCAAAAGGAAGTGGCCCACCGCCCTGCCAAACTGTATAAGTTTGACGAGGAAAAATACAAGAAGCTGGAGTCCGAAGGTTTTAGTTTTGAATTGTAAATTGGAAGTTAAGTTATAAGGTTGATTAGGTATTAAGTTAAATCTGAAATCTCCTTGTTTTTACGCATACCTTTGTCAGAAATGAAGTGCGTATTTTTAGAAAAAACAGAACGTTCCTACTTTCCAATCTCCATTACAAATTCTGAAAACGGAGTTATTCCCACCTAATATTCTGTCAATCAAAAAATATTAGAATTATCATTAAGTTAATTTTTTGTTAAGTAAGAAATCCCTATCTTTACCATAGTGTTAAATTTACACTTACGGTTATACCCAAAATTCTAAATCTCAACCTATGAAATTGCCCGTACAACAATTAATTTGGTGTTTGCTTTCTATTATGCTTTGTTTGCAGGCCTTTGCACAAGGGACCGTCAAAGGAAAAGTAATCGACCAAGACAATTTTGAAGTCATCGGTGGTACTGTTTTGATAGAAGGCACAGAGCGAGGAGCGGCAACAGATATGAACGGAGAATTTACCATCCTCAATGTTCCAGCAGGCACACATACCGTCGTCGTCTCCTACATCGGCTACGAAGACGCCAGAAAACAAGTCACCGTAGGCGAAGGTGGCACCGCAACCATAGATTTCAAACTAGGAGAAAATACTGAACTGCTCAACGAAGTCGTCGTCGTCGGCTACGGAACACAAAGAAAAAGAGACGTTGTTGGATCCATATCCAAGGTAGAATCAAAAGAACTGCTCGATGTAGTAGGCGGTAGTTTCGAAAATGTATTACAAGGGAAAGTTGCTGGAGCACAGATCACTCAATCCAGTGGGATAGCAGGTGCAGGATCAATGGTCCGACTAAGAGGAGTGAGTACGATAAGTTCTGGAGGAGAGCCTTTGTATGTAGTGGATGGCATACCTATTACTCAAGACAACTTTTTGACAGGGAGCAGCAACGGACAAAACAACAACCCGCTGTCTTCTCTAAATCCAAATGATATTGAGTCTGTTGAAGTTTTAAAGGATGCTTCGGCTGCTGCGATTTACGGATCGCGGGGTGCGAATGGCGTTATTCTTATCACCACCAAACGTGGTCAATCAGGCGCAAAACCAACGTTCAATTTTAGCACTAGATGGGGACTTTCTCAGCCTGCCAACAGGGTGGAATTTTTAGATTCAGAGGAATGGCTGCAAATCCGACAAGAAGCCTGGGAAAATGATGGCAACGTAGGCCGTGCACCATTGCCAGGCGTACTTGCTGACAATGGCTACACTTATGAATCAATTGAAGGGATCAATACCGATTGGATTGATGAAGTAATACAAACTGGTTTCAAGCAAGAATACAACCTTTCTATGAATCAGGGAGGCAAAAAATTAAGCAGCTACATTGGCGGTTCGTACTCGGATGCGCAAAGTTATCTTGTTGGCAATAGCTACAAAAGAGCGTCTCTAAGAGGGAATATTGACTACCGGTTTTCTGAAAAATTTACGAGTTCGATCTCTACATCGATCACTCGAGGGTTGAACAATCGTATACCTCAAGCGTGGGCAGGTGGATTGGGTACTGCGCAGACAAGTGCGCTACCGATCTACCCGATTATGGATACCGATAGTACTTATTTTAACCTTTACGGGAATCCTGTTGCACAGCGAGAGTTGACCAGCAACAAAACAAGAGAATGGAGAAGTATTAACAATGTAAGCCTAACTTATTCTCCGATAAAAAGACTGGCATTAAACGTGACTGGAAGTTATGACTATATGAATATCGGCGACTACTTTTTTGAAGATGCCGTCTGGACAGACAATCAAAATATTGCTAAAGGTTTTACTAGTAAAGTCCATAACTGGTCAACCTATGGAACTGCGACCTATGATGTAAAGATGCCTAACCCTGATCATACCTTCAAGGCAATGATTGGTACGGAATACCAAAGATCCTTTCAAAATGGGACTAACGAAGAATATCAGGGATTGACAGACCATCTGTTTAGAAACCCCGAGCAACAAATGACCTACGATACACTGCGGTATGAAACTTATGGGATTGTAAATTCCTCCCGATTTTTCAGTTTATTTGGCAGATTAAATTATTCCTATAAAGATAAGTTTCTTGCCCAAGCGGTTTATCGAAGTGACGCCTCTTCAAAATTTGGCCCCAAGCGTCGTGTTGGTGGTTTCCCTTCTGTAGGGTTGGGTTATATCCTTTCCGAGGAGCCTTTCTTAAAAGAAAGCAACACCATCAATTTCCTAAAAATTAAGGCAAGTTGGGGAAAAACAGGAAATGCAGATATTCCCTCAAATGAACAATATCATGATCGCTTATACGGTGATCGTATTGGACCAAACGACTACTACAACAATGAACCTATTCGCTTTGAAAGGAAACTTGAAAATCCGTACTTACAATGGGAGGTAGTTACTACTTATGATGGAGGCATAGAGATCGGACTTTTCGAGGATAGAATTACCGCAGCATTTTCTTATTATTATAAAAAAACTACAGAGGCTGTCATTCAAAATAGATTGCAAGCCTCCACAGGAATAGAAGATCTCTTTTTCTGGGAGAATGTCGCTTCTCTAGAAAATAAAGGATTTGAGATTGAGTTAACCACTAGAAACCTGGTCAAAAAATTCAAGTGGAAAACAGATCTAAACCTGGCTAGAAACACCAACAAAATATTAAGTGTTGCCAGTGCCACTCCAGATGCATTAGCTGGTGGGTTTGGAGATACCAGAGTTGTCGTTGGTGAGCCGATTGGCGTAAACTACTTGATTCCATTTTCGCATATCGATGCAGAGACAGGCGCGCCTGTTTATTTAGATCAGGATGGCAATGAAACCTTTATTTATGATGTCGTAAACAATAGACGGACTACTGGTGATATCTTCCCAAAAGTAACGGGCGGGATTACGAATACCTTTAATTATAAAAATGTTGACTTAAGCTTTCTTTGGACATTTAGTATTGGAGGTACTATTTATGATGATGCCGCAAAACGCTCTCTTGGTGTTGTAACTGATTGGAACATGCAAAAAGGGGTATTCGACAGATGGAGAGAACCAGGAGATGATGCTACTTATCCTAAATTGACGATGGATATGACCAACTGGGGAGGGAACTCCAACTTCTGGCAAAACAACCACTCTTTATGGTTATACGATGCTACCTATGCTCGACTTAAGAACATAACTATTGGCTACACGAAAAAAATAAAAGCAGAGAATTCACCAATCAAAAGTTATCGAATTTTTGTCAATTCAACCAACCTTTGGACAATTACAAAATACCCAGGATGGGATCCTGAAATCTCCAGAGATCGAGATAACGCACAAGAAAGAAATGTAGGCGGCGTTGGAGTAACCTATCTGACACCTCCACAGGAAAGGACGTTTAATTTAGGCGTAAATTTTACTTTCCAGTAACCGTTTCCAAACCTTTAAATTCACAGTCATGAATTATATTAATCAAATAAAAAACAGTTTTCACCTGCTAGGCATCTCAATCATCTTATTGATTTCAAACGGGTGTGGAGAAGACTTCCTTGCTTCTCCACCAGATGGTCAAATAACTATCGAAGAATTTATGGGAACCCCTGCCGCTGCTCAGGAAGCCTTGAACGGAGCCTATCGGGTATTAGGAGACGGTAGTTCTATTGGAGGATTAAGTTGGTTACTTGCAGAAGTAATGGCAGATAATATTGATGGCACCAGAATAACCAATGGCGATTGGCTGTCGCATTATAATTGGAATACAGACATTTTCCTTGGAACGACGAGAACGTTGATGGAAAAGGGTGCGCTGGTCTATGGAAGAGCCAACTTTGTAATAGACCATCTTGATTTGGCAGTCGGCCTTACTGCTGCCGAGCGAGAACGAATAACAGCAGAGTGCAAATTCCTCCGAGCTATCATCCATTTCGAGTTAGTCCGAATGTTTGCCCAGCCCTACGGTTTTACAGCAGATAACTCCCATCCTGGAATAGCAATCCGCACCTCCTATAGCAAAGAAAAGGCACCACGCGCCACAGTTGGAGAAGTATTTGCGCAAGTAATTACGGATCTAGAGGAAGCAATGAATGTATTACCAGCCAACAACAATCGATACGCTACCTCTTGGGCAGCAAAAGGCTATCTAGCAAAGGTCTACTTCCAAATGAATGATTATCAACAGGCATTTGCAATGGCGAATGATGTGATTGAAAATAGTGGTCTCCAATTCGATCCAAATATTTTTGCTCGATTCTCAGAAATGGGGACAAGCGAATCCGTATTCGATATTGTAAGCACTGGTCAAAACAATAATTCTGGTGGAGCACTTTCTGGGTACTTCAGAGTTGGCGGAGATGGAACGGCGCAGACTTACATTTCTGAAAACATGTATAATAATGCTGCAGTAGATACTACCCGATTTAAAATCTGGTATGCTCCAAATTCTAGTGGTGCGATTACTCTAAACAAATTTGTCAGTGACAATAGCAGCTGGATGCAAGTGCCAATCATCCATATCACCGAACTTAAATTGATTCGCGGCGAAAGCGCAGCAGAAATCAACAATAACATTCCACTAGCCCTAGAAGATTTAAATGACATTCGTGGAAGAGCAGGCATGCCGAATTTTGCAAATTCAGATCCGATCCAGGTGGTCAATTCTTTCCGCCTCGAACGGAGAAGAGAACTAGTAGCAGAAGGTAATCGTCTACATGAATTGAAACGAATAGGTGCGGCCACTGAAAGAGGGCTAACCGTCCTTCCCGTCACCAACTTAGAGATACGTGGTGTACCGTGGAACTGTAATGGGATGATCTGTCAATTTCCTGATAGCGAATTGAGTGGTAATCTGGATTTGGAAGCCAACCCAACGAACAGTGATCCAAACGGCATTCCATGTCAATAAAACCATCTACAAAAATTTATTGTTAGACCAATAATCTTAACTCGAAAAAGAAAGTCAACATGAAAATAAATCAATTGAATATCCTGCTAGCTCTTGTAGTTGTTCTGCTAGCCCTAAGCAGTTGCAAAGAAGATATCAAACCAATCGGCGACCCACTTAGTCAAGTAAATGGGATTGCAGATACCTGGAAATTGTACCATGTGAATCAGGTAGACGAGTTGAATGATAAATCGGACAATTTCATAGATGTTTCTACCATAATAATGGGCGCTACACCTGCGGAAATCACCTTCAACCCAGACAAAACCTTCACCCTCAATCCTGGTACGATGCGCAACTTTCTACCAGTAGACGGCAGCTGGGCATTTGACGATGAGGACTACCCTTCTCAAATCATCCTTACCGACAGCAATGGAGAAACTGTCCTTGACATGTTGTCCCCCGTACGTGAGAAGGTAGACAACAGACTAGAAGTGAAATACATCCGCCCAATAAACGGTTGTGCCGACCTGGAAGGGAAACGAGGCGCAGTAAGCTACGAATATTACTTCGAGCGTATTTAATTTAAAAAATGAAGTATTAATTGTGAATAGATCATCACAAAAAATGAAGACTATGAATTCTTTAAGATATATAATTACTGGAATCGCTTTAAGCTTGTTTTTCTCTGCGAATGCGCAGTTTGCCTGGGTGGATCCACCAGTGCCTGACGTTGCTGACTCCATTACTGTTTTTGTAGATTTGGCGCAAGACCCTAACTGCAATAAACTAGTTGGAAGTGCTGGGCCGATCTATATCTGGACCTGGGGACCAAACGACCCTGTAGGAGGAAATGGAAACTGGGGAGTTTCTGCGGATGATCAGGAAATGATGCACCGTACAGATTTGGGACCAGATGTTTGGTCTTACACGATGTTGGCTACTGATTATTATGGAACGGATGCCGAGACCATTTATACGGATGGTCTGAAGTTTTTGGCCAAGGAAAAAGATGGAGGTTCCGGTGGCGATTGTTCAGTAGACGGAGACGAATATAAGACAAGCGATATCGAAATAGAGATTCCTGCGCCCTTCTCTTTGGAGCGAAAAATATATGGCTTCCCTGATTTCGGAGAATCGGATACGCTGTTTACGCAAACGGACGATGTGTTTACGTTGTATTATAAAAACTATTTGGAGGAAAAACCGACGATGCAAAATCTATCTGAAGTGTGGGTTTACGCGCGTGTATTTGGAAGTGATGGTTTGTATCACATCGTAACACCTCCTTCTCAAATAGCGAACAATCCTGATTTAAAAATGACAGATGAAGGCGGTGGGAAGTTTTCTTTGACTATTATTCCTGAGGAATTTTATGCTTCTGCTTTGCCAGCTGGTGTTACGATTGCCAAGATGCGTTTCCAGTTTGTGTCCTTGGTAAACGGGGTGATCTGTGGGAGCGATTGTCAAGTGGATGGGGACCACTTTTTTAATTTTAAATGTGATTGATCGTTTATTTCTTATTGTCTTCTAGCTGTTTTGCTATTTGTTTGACTTTTTGAAGGGAAATCCCTGCGCATTTTGCTATTTCTCTTAATGTCAATTTACCTAGGGTTAGCATGTTAATTACCACTTTTAGGGTTGCTTTTTCAATACCTCGGTTTTCAGCTGCTTCAAAGTGTCTTTTGAATCCGGCATTTTTTGTGATGTCTAATAATACAGGCATGGTTTCTATTATTTTGTCTATATCTTCATCTAAGTTACGCAATTGTGATAAGACTTGCAATTGGCTAGTATATTTTTTAAGTTCTGCAATTGGAAGATCTAATTGTTTTAAACTGGCAAGAATTTCCATAATGCGATCCTCTCCACTACGTCCCTTACCATCTCCAAGTAGGGCAAGCAAAATAGCCTCCGGTACATCAAATTCCAACAATCGTCGGAAGTCAATTTCGTTGAATATAATAGAGGTATAACCAGTAAATACCAGCTCTTTCGGAAGCTTTTGAATCATCGTCATTTTTGGGGAGCCTAGATAGATCAATACATGCTTAATCGGCAACCGGTATTTCTCTACCAGCAAACTATTATAAGTATTGAACCGATAAACCATGCTCGAATCATTCGTCACCTGAAACTCCAAATGCAGAATAAACCGTCCACAATTTTTAGTCGTTACAATCCGAGCAAAATCAACCTCCCGTTCTATCGTTTTCTGAAGCTTGGCATCCAGCACCTCAGTCTTCAGAATTTTTATCCCTAAAAACTCATCCAACAACGGTAAAAATAGCGGGACGATATTCTCCTTAAAAATTTTATCATACAAATTTCCCTCTCCACGTTCATTTTTGTTCTTTTTTGCCATTACCTGCGCTTGTGGTTATCAAAAAATCAGAGAAAGCAAAGTCTCTATATAGTAGTGTAGGAAAAGCGCATTTTTACATAAAAAATTGGGTCATTTTCTAAAAAAAAATTTCAGAAATCAAATTTAAGCCACTCAAATCACTAATCCGGTGTTCTTCATTGAGGTTTTCGATTAGAATAATGCAGGATTATTCTCTATTTTCGTTGATCAATTTTCGAACATGAGTATTAAGAGTATTGTCGCATTTATTTTGAATTTTGTGCTTTGGGGAGCTGGCTACCTTTTCCTTGGAGTAAAACGGAAGATCAGTTTATTAATGATCCTTTCCTGCATTGTTATGGTTGTTGCCTTTTTCAAAATTCAAGACGGTGTTTTTCATGTGCACGATACCTGGTTGACAGGAGCCAATTTGCTGATGAGTTTTGCATTTGGTCTTGATGCTTTTATGATTGGAAATCGGTTAAAACAAAAATCTGCATAACGTATCCTATGTACAAATTCTTCATCAAACCTTTTCTGTTTCTATTTTCTCCTGAAAAGGCACACCACATCACCTTAAGTCTCCTTAAAATCATACTGGCTATTCCTGGAAAGAAATCCGTTTTCCGAATGCTCTACCAACCGAAAGGCGATCACTTATCAAAAGAATTGTTTGGACTCTCCTTCAAAAATCCAGTTGGCCTGGCTGCTGGCTTCGACAAGGACGGGAAACACTTCCAAGCCATGTCGCACCTCGGTTTTGGATTTATCGAGATAGGAACGGTGACCCCAAAACCTCAAGTTGGAAATCCGCAGCCCCGCCTATTCCGTCTACCAAAAGACGAAGCATTAATCAACAGAATGGGCTTCAACAATGAAGGCGTCGAAGCGTTAGTCGAACGGCTAAAAAAAGGAAAACCAGAAAATGTCATCATCGGCGGCAATATCGGCAAAAACAAAGTCACCCCCAACGAACAAGCGACGCAAGATTACGCGTATTGCTTCAATGCGTTGTTCCCGTATGTCGATTATTTTGTGGTGAATGTCAGCTCTCCAAACACACCAGGCCTTCGAGAATTGCAGGAAAAAGAGCCCTTAACTAAGCTACTTGGCATGTTGCAAGTTTTAAATATTTCTACCGCTGCACCAAAGCCTATCCTACTTAAAATTGCGCCTGATTTGACCGACGAACAATTGGATGACATTATCGAGATCGTTGCGCAAACCAACATCGCAGGCATCATTGCAACAAACACCACTATTGACCGCTCCAGCCTTCAAACTTCCAGCACCAAAATCGAAAAAATCGGTAATGGCGGCCTTAGCGGACAACCTGTCAAATCTCGAGCGACTGAAGTCATTCAATACTTATCGCAGAAGTCGGATGGACAATTGCCAATTATTGCGGTTGGCGGTATTGCTTCTGCTAAGGATGCTCAGGAAAAATTGGACGCAGGAGCTTCGTTGGTGCAGATTTATACCGGGTTGGTTTATGAAGGGCCTGGATTGGTGAGGCGGATTTGCGAGGGACTTACCAAGTAAAATCCATGGTTAAAAACTGGATACAGGGCTCAGATTTCGTTAGCATTTGTTTTTGTAATTGGTGAATTTGGGTACTTTCTGTTTCGAAAACTGAAGAATTTAATCATGAAACATCTCTTTTGGTTTTTCTTACTTCCTATTTTTTCTTGTTCTACTTCTCAGGAACCTGCAGGTGAGCCATTCAATTATTCTGCCTACAAAAAGATGGATGTTGGATTTAAGAATAGCACGATTCTCATTCCCAACTATTACAAGGAAGTCACAATGGCGGATTTCAGAGATAATACAGCCAACCTTTTTTCAGATTCTTTGGAATTGGAAATTCGTCTTAAGGGTTTTAAAAAGATGGAGGTTTTATCCGATGAATTTAGAATTTTTTGTGACTCGACCAACTTTCAAAACTCCATTTGGATGATGTATGGACCATTCATTGAATTAGACAAACACCAAGCTTCTCAATATTTACGATTAGTGGAAACCGAACGTAAGCAGATACAAATTAGAAAAGGTATTCAATTTAAACGATTGGAAAACAAATTCCTACAAGCACCAAACTCTAAAATCATTAAAATAAAATATAGACTAAGCAATACTAATGGCCCGATGTTTATTACTAGCTACCTAGTTTCAACAAAATACAGAACCTTTAGTCTAAATGTCCAACATGTGAACAATATTGACTTTGAAGAAATGATAAAACACTTTGATGTAAAATAGTAATCGCTATTTTTCCTGCAGGAAAAGCTAAATATAGCCTTGCTTGTTTGCCTTTTATTAAAATATCAAACATCAACTACTCCTCTCCTGCCAAAACCAAAAAGCAACTCATTCCCTGCAATGTAATAAAGATACTTGCTTACTCAAACAACATAAAATTTATTAATTAAAACACTAAAACATTCATGATCTTCAAATAAATTATTTTATATTTCATTGATACCTATCTGCAATTTTAATCAAACAATAACCAAACAAACACTACAAACACAAAACACCCAAGCTATGAAAAAATCTACCCTATTTTTAATGCTAATGATGAGTTACCTCTCCATATTTTCTCAAAGGAATTGTGGCCTGGTAGAAGTCATCGAGCATGCAAAATCTATAGATCCAGATGCAGCGGAAAGACTTCGCCAAAACGAAATATTCACAAAAAACAAGATTACAGCCATTTCAGAAAACAGATCCTTTGGTGGTAGCATTATCACAATTCCAGTAGTCGTACACGTGCTTTATACCAACAGCAATGAGAATATCAGCGATGCGCAAATTCAGTCGCAAATTGATGTACTAAATGAAGATTTCAGAAGACAAAACCCTGACCAAACCAATCAATGGAGCGCTGCCGCTGACACGCAAATTGAGTTTTGCCTCGCTAAAACAGCTCCAGACGGCACACTAACAAATGGGATCACCAGAAAACAAACCAACGTCGCCAATTGGAATGCAGATAAAAACTACATGAAAAGAACCAATACCGGAGGGGTCGACCCTTGGGATCAAAACCTATACCTGAATATTTGGTTGGTTCCCAATCCGCTCAATTCAGACAATGAAACGCTACTTGGTTATGCCTATTATCCAGGTGCTTATCCTGCCATGGATGGCGTTGTGGTCAAGACGGATGTATTTGGAAGAATTGGGTATGTATCCCCTCCTTACGACGGTGGGCGAACAGCAACCCATGAAGTAGGTCATTATTTGAATCTAATCCACATTTGGGGAGACGGAGCTTGTGGAGTAGATGACTTGGTAAATGATACGCCCCCGTCAGATGAAGAGAACACTGGCTGCCCTGGGAGCCATACTTCCTGCGGATCACCAGACATGTTTCAAAACTACATGGACTATACCAATGACAACTGCTTAAACTTATTTACCCAAGGCCAGGCAGATCGAATGAGAGCGCAGTTTGAATCAGGAGGACTACGTGTTTCTCTAGGCAAATCAGACAAGTGCAATCCCCCCGTTGCCACTAATGATCCGTGCGATGGCGTACCCGCCTTTGTTGGAGGCCAATTTTATGGCGCAGGACAACAAGTGATAAACAATGGGGTTTTGTATCAAAGCAATGGTGCAGGCGGATGGACAAATCTCGGAACCTGCACGACTAGTGGATCAGGTGGGGAGACCAACACTGGCACTGACAATTGTAGCGGCATTCAGGCCTTTCAGAGTGGACAATTTTACGCAGCTGGTGAACAGGTGGTAAATAATGGTACGCTGTATCAAAGTAATGGTGCAGGAGGATGGACCAACCTAGGAGCATGCGGTTCTTCTGGTGGCACAGAAGGAAATGAAACTGGAGGCGGTTCTGGCAATTGTGATGGGGTGCAAGCTTACCAAGGTGGACAAAACTATTCGGCAGGCACTCAAGTAGTCAACAATGGAACACTATATGAAAGTAATGGCGCTGGTGGATGGACCAACCTAGGAGCATGTACGACCACTACTACTGGCGGAGGCACGACAGGTGGTACCAACCCATGCGATAATGCGCAACAATATCAAGGTGGGCAAAGCTACCCGGCAGGAACTTATGTAATAAACAATGGTACCTTATACCAAAGTTCTGCAACTGGTGGATGGATCAATCTAGGCGCTTGCACGAATACGGGTACTACTGGAGGAACGCCATCATGCGAAAATGCTCAGCCATACCAATCCGGTACATCTTACCCTGCGGGAACACTGGTAGTGAATAATGGCATTTTGTATGAAAGTAACGGCGCTGGTGGATGGACCAACTTAGGAGCATGTGCTGGAGGAAGAGTTCCTTTTGGTTTTACAGAGCCCGTACACATCTATCCCAATCCAGCCAACTCCTTCATTCAGGTAGATGGAAATATGGCAAGTTCTTCAAGGATAAAGATTTTTTCTACTCACGGAAAATTGGTCAAGGAAGAACAATTAAATGATGGTCAAATAAACTTAGCTGGTTTATCGAATGGTGTTTATTTTATCGAAATCAATGATGGATTACAAAGAGTTATTAAAAAATTCATTAAACAATAAACCGTATAAATCGGTAGCTAAATAATAGAATCCCCAAATACAAATACCTGTATTTTGGGGATTTTTTAGTGTACGGACCTTTGGAAATTAGAGGTAGACAAATTCTTTGGTTAGCCTATCCAATTCTTTTCTATTAACTTTATGCTCATGATTAAGGAATAGGTACTGAAATGCTTATACCTGTTGGCTATTAACTATAATTTATAAAGGAAAAATAGTTGATATAAATAATAATTTGGTGGCGCTTGGCGAATACTCCAAATTATATTAGGCAAATAGGGAAATCAGGCTATTTACAAGTAGATAAACAGTAAATTTACCCGGTCACATAAGTTAAGTTACTCATTATAAAAATTACTCTACCCATTGCAAACTAGTTCATAATCAGGCACTACCACACTAAACCTACCATTTTACTGGGCTTTCATAAAAAGTTAAAATTTTCTTAACAAATTTTATTCGGAAATGGAACTTTGGCAGGGTTATTGGCGTTAGAGTATATGAGAACCGAAAGAAAACAATATTTAATAACTATTTAAAACCAAGAATGATGGTCGTTTTAACTATCCTCTACTTGCTGTTCGGAATGAACTTACTACATGTTCTGACCGAAGATGGAATCAACTTTTACAAAGACGGAAGATTTTGGATGACATTTATCTCTATTATCTTCTTGCTTACTCTTACAGCAAGCACGTACGCAAACTAGCAAACACACCTCCCTTTGAGCCTTGAGCACACCTGCGAATCCTATTCGCCATGTAACTTCTGCGTTATAAATACAGTTAGAAAATAACCCTTTTAATTAGCCGAAAAAGTTTACCTCTTTACTTAGAATGCCACGTAGCAATGCGTACAATAGAATTCCTATTGGACAGGCAAGCAATGCGACTATTAGACAAGGTACAACAAGCAAATGGGGGATTTCCTTTTGTTGACTATCTGCCGTTATCCAGGTTCCAACAAACAAATCGACCGCCAGATAATGTACCCAGCCAACCAAGACCAATTCTTTGTAACTGAAAAAGGTTGCCACAGCTTCCAGGCTTCCAAAACCTGCTTCGCCTCCAGCGATTCCCCAAAACCAAATAAAACAAGTCAGGTATAAAATTGATAACAGGATGGGGAAAATAGGCGTGAACAAAAGCCGCTTTGTCCAGTTCCACTTAGGTGCACAAATCAACAATGCCCATGGCAATAAGACGGCCAGATTAGCAATTTTGAATACTAACGCAACATCCATAGTTGTATTTTTAAGGATTTTGATTGGCCTATCTCCCCAGCTAAGCCAATAGATCGTATTAACCTATTTTTTGCTCCTAAAGAGAAAATTGCCCTTTGCAATTTGGACACGTTGATACTTTCTACCGGAAGCAGGCCCAGCTATACCAACTACTAAACAACTACTATTTGATCACCTTAAGACTCATGTCCAGACTTTCGAAGGAGTGCGTAAGTGCACCGACAGATATAAAATCGACGCCTGTTTTTGCGATATCTTTTACCGTAAATAGATTGACACCACCAGAAGCTTCTTTTTCAAATTGATCGCCAATGATTTCAACAGCTTCTTGTAAAAGTGGGAGTTCAAAATTGTCAAGCATGATTCTGGTCACCTGACCAACCTCTAATACTTCATACAATTCAACCAAATTTCTGACCTCAACGGTAATGTTGAGATCCATGTTGTTTTCTTTTAGATACTCATTGGCTCTGAGGATTGCCTTTTTCACTCCTCCACAAGCATCTACATGGTTATCTTTTATCATGATCCAGTCATACAACCCGTCCCGATAGTTGGTCCCACCACCGATGCGTACCGCCCATTTCTCCAGAAAACGAAGTAACGGCGTAGTTTTTCTAGTATCCAGCAGCTTCACATGTTTCGACAAATCACCTAGTTCTACCATAAATCGGTCGGTCATCGTTGCAATTCCACTCATTCGTTGCATAGCGTTCAAAACAAGACGTTCGGCTTTGAGCAAAGCTTGAGAGTTACACTCAACGATAAAAGCGATATCTCCATAATCGATATCAGCGCCGTCTTCGATAAGTACTTCAACTGTAGCAGTCGGGTCCACCATTTCAAAAACATGTTTTGCCAACTCGACACCAGCCAATATTCCAGTATCTTTTACTAGGAGTTTCGCCTTGTTTCTGGCGTCTGGTGGGATAGTGGACAAGGAAGTATGGTCTCCATCCCTAACGTCTTCATGTAAGGCATCTTTTATAAATTGGAGCAATTGATCTTTGGATGGTTGTTCTACTGACATTTTTTTTGATTATGGATTGATTCGAATATTTTCAATCTGTTTTACTTGTTGAGCGTGCAAAGGTACAAGTTTTGGCAGTTTTTTCCTTGATTTTCTCAAAGAATGGTAGAAATACCTGAAGCAGAGCTGATTGAATTTTGTTATGAATAGGCTGGTTTTGCAAATTGCTTCCAAGGAGCGATCCCTTTCCCCATTTATGAAAGGTTACTAGTTAGGCTACTTTCCAGTCCAAATTGGTGTTGGGTATTGGTTCTTGGAGTCTTGTATTTTCTGCAGAAGTCAACCAAGAGATGTAACGGTTCAACTACTTTCGACCAAAATTCTTTCTAGTCGTTCTACCCAAAACAAAAAAAGCGCTCCCCATTACGAGAAGCGCTTTGATAACGTTTATTTCGAGAAAAATTTTATTCTTCTTCTATTCCAAATTCTTGAATGACATATTTGCCATCAATTTCTTTTAGGTAGTAACAAACACGGAAAGTCTCTCCATTGGTAGTGACCATATCACCGATACAATAGTGCAATCCTTTGTTGTTTGTTCCTTGATGAACGAGTTTAAATGATTTTGGTGCATTTTTATCAAAAAATCGTTTGACCAATTGCGTGGCTTGCTCTTTGCCGAATAGGCCGTCGTCATCCAACAGCGTTAATTCTACATTTTCATCAAAGAAACTAGCTATTTTCTCTACATCACCTGCATCGATCGCTTTTGCGATAGCCGAAAAGTCTGGCCCTGCGAATAGCGTGATGGGTAATAAAGCGAGAATGATTAGTAGTTGTTTCATAATTGAATCGTTTTTTGCTATAGTATAGACTAATATTATGCCAATTCGGCTTTTCTGTTCTTTCGTTTACGTTAAATACTTGTTTTCAGTTTCTTATGAAGCCTTCTTTTTTTTAAAACTTAATGTTTAACAGTAAATTAAAGGTGGTTGTTACTTTAAATTAAGCATTTTTTTATAAACCTTTGCTATTCATAAATGTTAGTATCTTTCGAATAATGCTTTGAAAATGCTAAATAAAAACAATTCTTAATGTATTATACATTAGTAGTCCTTTCTTTTATCTCCTTATTTGTTTTGTTGGTAATTTTATTTGGTTGGATGCTCTCTGAAACGGGTTATTCTGGTCAGATGTCTGATCATTTCGATGGCAAACAATTCAAAAATCCAAGCGGAAAACCGGCCAATGATATAAAAGAGGTCTTCAAATTTATGGGCAGCCGAAAACCGGACAAATGGCAACGAAACTACGAGACCTTTGTCAGAAGCGAAGCCATTCCTATTCCAACAAAAGAAACGGTCCAAATCACCTTTATCAATCACAGCACCTTCCTGATTCAATATCAGGGCGTGAATATTCTGACAGATCCCATTTGGTCCAAACGGTGTAGCCCATTTCAGTTTATGGGCCCCGCAAGAATGCGACCACCAGGTATCCGATTTGAAGACCTTCCCAAAATAGACCTTGTTCTAGTCAGCCATAATCACTACGACCATATGGACAAACTCACCATCCAGCGTCTGACAAAAAAATGGAATCCCACTTTTGTTACTTCTCTTGGCAACAAAGCTACGCTGGAACGCTGGGGCTGCACCGTTCAGGACGAACTCGATTGGTGGCAGGAAACCAGTTTTGGCGACCTCTCCATCAAAGCAACTCCTTGCAATCATTTCTCTAGCAGGGGGATTTTCGACAGAGACCAAACCCTGTGGTGTGGATTTCTTCTTACGAAAAACAACCACAAACTCTATTTTGCAGGAGACAGTGGCTATAGTGATGTATTTCCTCAAATTGGCAAACAGGTAGGTACAATTGACGTATCCTTGATTCCTATCGGAGCTTATTTGCCGGTTTGGTTTATGTCTCCAATTCACATCTCTCCAAAAGAAGCGGTACAAGTACATATTGATGTTAACTCAAAACAGAGTATTGCTATGCATTTTGGCACCTTCGCCCTAGCAGACGACGGCCCATTCCGTCCAATAAAAGAATTAGCAGAAGCACTGGCTAATGCACAAATTGATCCGGCTAAATTTATTGTTCCTGAAGAAGGGAAATCTATTGTTTGTAGTCTTTCAGCTAGCTAAACCCTAGGGAGGATAAAATAGCAACTAGCCGCTAGCATTTTGAAGCGAAATGCCGCACTCGAATATTAGTTATTAATTCGTAAATCGTTCTTCTCAGCCATCCGCACCAGATAAACACCTTCTATTTACTTCAAAAGGGTACTCGCTCCCGTTCATCAACACCACGTTTAAACAACAGTACGAAACACTTGCTCATTTGTGCCGTACACTATGCAATGAAACGACTATTCTACTCGTCTATATTAGAAACTGGCGAATAGAACTTCGAAAAAAATTCGACACCATATGTAGAATATGGACTGTGTGTTCGACCAACACTCCTTCCATGCCCTTCTGTAATTTATTGCAGAGGGGCTTTTTTTAGTAAAAAAGAGCAGAAAGTTAAAGTCCTGGAGGGACGTTTCCTATTGGTAAAATAGTCCACAGATGACCAATTACCCATTAGCCAATCTACAAGTTAACAACTTCGTCTTTGTCATTTACAAGCATTGTCAGTACACCTGCTACAATCATCGCCACTCCCCCTACAAGCAATGCATGAATGGAAGATCCGCTAAAAAATTGGGACAGGATAAAGCCAAGGATAGAAGCCGCTACAATTTGCGGGATGACAATGAAAAAATTGAAAACGCCCATGTAGTAGCCCATCTTTTTCGCGGGCAATGCCCCTGCTAAAATCGCATAGGGCATGGAGATAATACTAGACCAGGCAAAACCGACACCTACCATAGCGACCATCAGTCCAGTTTTACTTTGAAGAAAATAAATAGATGCAAGCCCTACCCCACCAATAAACAGGCAGATCATATGGGTAAATTTCCTGGAAGTTTTTCTTGCTAGAACGGGTAATAGAAAAGCCACAAGAGCTGCTACTCCATTGTAGACTCCAAAGCTTAAGGAGGCCCAGTTTGCCCCTTCATTGTAGGCATCTGACTGCGGATCTGTAGTACCAAACATGTATTCAGTCACCGCAGAGTTGGTGTAAATCCACATCGCAAACAAAGCAAACCAGGAGAAAAACTGAACGATCGCCAATTGTTTCATTGTTTTTGGCATAAATTGAATATCATTCACCATCGTAACAAAGAAGTTGTTGTAACTGCCCCCCTTCGACAACAAACCAGATAAAATACTCAATGCGCCACCTCCCATTAATACACCAATAGAAAGCACATACAAATCTCGACTCCAACTATTACTGTACACCAAAAAAGCAAAAATTGCTCCTATGATCAAGGCAATTCCACCACCAAAAATATGTTTGTTGCCGTTACTTATATATTCGACATCAGAGGTTAGTTTTGCTTCGACGGACTCTTCGTCTCCGTATCCTTCGAAGTTGTGCAGTTCTTCCGGAGGATATTCAAAGGATTTAAAAACGGTCCAGGCAACTGCAAGAAAAAAGGCAATCGCTCCAAAGTAAAATGAATACTTAACGGTATCAGGAATTACCCCTGCATCCGCTGTATTTGAAACCCCAAACCAGTTATCCAACATGTAGGGCAGCAAGGACGCTATTACCGCCCCTAGGCCAATAAAAAAGCTCTGCATGGCAAATCCCATTGTGCGCTGCTCCGACGGCAGATTGTCCCCCACAAAAGCGCGAAACGGTTCCATCGCGATATTAAAAGAGGAATCCATAATCCACAACATCCCAATCGAAATCCACAACACTGGGGAATTGGGCATAAACAGCATCGCAATCATAGCCAACAAAGCACCAATCATAAAATAGGGCCGTCGTCTTCCCCATCTGGGACTCCAGGTACGATCACTAAAATAACCAATGATGGGTTGTACAATCAGACCAGTGACCGGCCCTGCCAACCAATAAATTGCTAAATCACTGACGTCTGCACCCAGCGTTTCAAAAATCCGACTCGTGTTACCAATCTGCAGACCAAACCCCATTTGTATCCCCAGAAATCCGAAACTCATGTTCCAAATATCCCAAAAATTTAAAAGTGGTTTTTTCTTTTTTGCTCCACTATTGTTTCCTTTGTCCAAAATTTGATCTGCCATAATGTTTCTTATACTACTTAATAACTCAATACAATCAAAAACTTACAACCAATTATTCCACTTGATTTGATAACACTAAATACTCCCAGGGACCAAGTTCAATTGGTGTTTTCACGGTTATGTCCATAGACTTCTGGGTAAAAATATCTTGCATTCCAACAAATGATTTTTGAGAGAATGTCCGTGTTTTATGCTCCGACAAATTGACAAATACGACGACCTGATCGCCCTCTTTCTCTCTTAGGAAACCAAGTATCGGAGCACTTTCCGTCATTGCATTATCGATACGCAGCAATCGGCCACCATGACTTCCATTCCAAAGGGCTTTGTTGTAGCGTTTTAGAGTCAGCAGTTTTTTGTAAAATTCCTGCATTTTGAAATCGCCCCATGCTATTTCGTCTTTCTCGAAGAACTCCAGTCGTTGTGCGTTATCAGATTCTTGTCCACTGTATACTAAAGGCATGCCGTCGAAGGTGGCAGAGAGGACAGCTAGTGCATTTCTAGCGTCTCCCATGCGTTCTGTCGTGGAACCATTCCAGGAGTTTTCATCGTGATTGGAAGTAAAATATAAGCGGATGGCACCTTCAGGAAATCGACCTTTGTCTTTCTCATAGTACTCCATCAGTTCCTTTACTCCTTTCTTTCCTTTTGCTATATCGTTGATCAAATGGTGGTATTCCCAACCATAAGTCATTTCAAATGCTTTTTCGTGAAGGACTGGATCCTCCCATTCTGCTAGCATAAATACGGTTTTCTCCTTGTTGAGTGCTGCGCGGGCATCGTTCCAAAAATCGGTAGGAACAAAACCGGCGACGTCGCATCGGTAGCCATCGATATCACATTCCTTCACCCAGTATTTTAGCGCATCGATCATTGCTGCTCGCATGGCTTTGTTGTTGTAGTTAAGATCGGCAACGTCTGTCCATCCTGTTGGCTCTCCTTTTTCGTTGAGCGGATGGGTGATGGTATCATTGTCATAAGTATACCAATCGGGATGTTCAGTCACCCAGGCATTATCCCAGGCAGAGTGATTGGCCACCCAATCCAGCATGACGTACATTCCCATTTGATGACACTTTTTGACTAATGATTTGAAATCTGCCAGAGTTCCATGGTCAGGATTCACTCCCTTATAATCCTGTATCGAATAGTAACTTCCTAAGGTCCCTTTTCGTTTCTTTACACCAATTGGGTGAATCGGCATAAACCACAAGATATCGACGCCCATTTCTTTCAATCTGGGTAAGTGAGCTTCAAATGCTTTTATGGTTCCTTCCTTGGTGTATTGGCGAAGATTGACTTCATACATATTTGCATTTTTCACCCAATCCGGCGTTTTCAATCCATAGTCACTCATATTCGGTGTATTCTCGAGGGTATTTGTATTGGTGGTGGGCACTGTTTTATCAGTACAAGCCAGCAGTAAACACAGCACCAAACCCAATCCTATTATCGAAGTATATTTCATCTATTGTTCGTTATTTCAGTTTTATATTTTCCGTTTTTTTTAAACCTTACGGCGAATCCTCCTCTCCTAGCCCAAACCAATCCCTATCAACCAATTTTTCCATTAATCAATGACAAATCAATGATTCGACCAAATTTCAAACGACATACCAGGCACATTCATTTTTACTAGTTCCCCCTCAGACGCTAGTTTCCCAAAATTAAATTTCGGTTTCAAATCGTCAATAGGGGCCTGCCATGGAAGGAATCCTCGCCCTATCTTAAACGTCTGTCCTTCTTTATTTTTGTTAATCGCCACAACCGTCACTTCTCCAAAATAAGTCCTAGCGAAAACAAGTATATCCTTTTCTACATTTACTAATTGCAGATCACCATACATCAGACTCATGTGGCTTCTTCTCAGTTTAGCCAACTCTCCAGTTAAAAACTTAACACGTCCTTCTTGACGGCCGAGGTTGTCAAATTTCATAAGGCGTCTGTTGTCTGGATCGCCTGCGCCGACCATTCCAATTTCATCGCCATAATAGACAACAGGTATTCCAGGAACAGTCATCAAAAAGGCAATCATGTTTGTTAATTTCTGATAGCCAATCGGGTCTTTCACTTGAACATCACGTGTGTATCCTGCTTCCTTCGGATCTTCGTCAAATTTTACTGCGCCACTTGCTAGTCCCATAAATCGGGTTAAGTCATGGTTTCCAGTAATATTGCCCATGGTAGAATGGTGTCCGAAATAATCAAACGATTCTCGCATAGAGTTCGCCAATCGGTCAAACGACTCGTCATCTTTAGCGAAGACATCTCTCGCATCAAAATACAACCCAAAATCGAATTGAGCGTCCAATTGCCCGGAGCTAATGTAGCTGGCGATCAGTTCTCTGCTGCCAAACGTCTCCCCGATTTGATAAAGCGGTTTATTGTCAGGCACCATCACTTCTTCCTTCAATTTCCTAGTAAGCGTCCGCCAAAATTCTTCTGGGATATGCTTAGTAGCATCATGACGAAATCCATCTAAATCAAACTTTTTAATCCAATATATCGCGGAGTCTGTTTGCACATCGATGACTTCAGGATTGGACAAATCAAGCGTTGGGAGAAAGGTATCAAACCAAGTCGTCAAACGTTGCTCATCCCAAATTCTAATATTCAAAGAGCCATCTGGCAGTTTTAACTGGGTGGCCCATTCTTTGTGATTTTTGTAGATAGGGTGTTCTTCATGCACGTGGTTACAAACGTAATCAAGGAGTACATTCATTCCATTATCGTGTGCTATAGTGACAAGCTCCGTTAGTTCTTTATCTGTACCAAATCTGTGGTCAACTTTTGAACTGGAAATTGGCCAATAGCCGTGATATCCAGAATACCAGCGCTTGGGTTCTGGCCATTCCTGATAAGCCGTCTCTGGGTTTTGGGTGATTGGTGAAAGCCAAAGGGTATTCATCCCTAACTCCTTGAAATACCCGTTTTTTATTTTTGCTGTGATCCCTGCTATATCTCCGCCCTGGTAATTTTCGCGGTCGGTAAGTTTGTTGTCTTTTACTGGTTCGTCATTGTCCTTATTCCCATTAAAAAAACGATCAATCAATGTAAAATACATGATATTAGTCCGCTTGTCACTCCTTTCGAGCAAATCTGTATCTTTCACCACCTTTCCCTTATCTAAGGGGATAAATAAATCGTTTGAATTTCCATAATTGTTGTAGGCCCAAACACGGACAACCGAGCGGTCGATCATTCCACAATTTTCCGGGAGGTGCAACGCAATTTGTGCGGGGCTTCCTTTTACACTAGTCGTCACCAATCGATGGTTTTGCCAAAATGCGAATATTTCCTTAGGAGGTATACTGCTGTGAATGATGATTTTATTCTTATCGGTTTTAAAGGTACTTAGATAAGGTAGATCAGACAGGGCAGGTTTTTTGACAATAAGCGAGGAGTTGAATCCCCCCATACCATTGCTCATTTTCTTTGGATTTCCAGGATCCAATTGCCACTTGCCGTCTACTATGAATTGGTAAGGATATTGTCCAGGATTGAGTTTTAAGTCGGTGTACCATTCGTTGCCGTTTTTGGTCATTGGGCTATTGGCAGGATTCCAGTTATTGAGGTCGCCTACTAGCTGCACAAGTTTAGGTGTTTTGCTGTCAAATTTGATGGAGAGTCTCGTTTTTCTTTTTAGGGATTTTTTTACGAGAATGGATTGATAATTACCGTTTTCCCAGATTTTCAATTCACTTAAGTAGGGTAATTTGTTATTGGGCGTGAGGGATAATTGTTTGCCATCTGCACTTCGTTTGAGGAGGAGCACATTTGAAGTTAGGGAATCGATTTTTGAAATGTCTTTGAAGTAATCCTCCAGAAAGATAGTCGTTTGTCCTTCTGTTAGATTGATAGGGGTTGCCAAGCCGAAGGTATTTGTGGAGACGGCATGCCCGTTTTTCGAATCTGTTTTACATCCTGAAAGGATAAAAGTGGCAAGGGAGATTATTAGAAAAAAATGTTTCATAGGTTACAACGTTGCGGACAATTACTTCTGCACAAATTATATAAACTTTTTATATTTCCTACTGAAATTATCGGATTTGAAGACCCCGAGTAGAATAGAAAACTAATGTTTAAAGCAGTTTCACCACATAATAATGCGAGATAATGTACAAGTTACACTATCTATTTTGAAATCGGTAAATATTTATGTTTTTTTTGTCTATTGATTTGTGGGGAATAGTAGAAGGTAAGAATAATGGAGCGCTCCATTAAATTACAAAAGCAAACAAAGAAATGGTTCTTTACTTGTTTATATAATATGCTTGTGAAAGTGGTATATTGAAGACTAGTTTACCAGAATTATGACGTATGTACATCAAATGAAAAGAAATAATTCTTTAAAGTGGTTATCTATCTTGATCGGGGGAATTTTAGCTTTATTAATTAATCTCGTAGTATTAGGCTGTTTGATAGGTAACGATCCTTGTTATTACCATACTAATGAAACCACATTTTGGATTGACCTTTTCTACACTACAAATTCAGGTAATAATCATCATCCAGCGCCCAATATTCGTTACCTTCTAATGTCGTTATTGTCATTGATCGTTGGTGGAGCTTTAGGCTGGACAGTATATCGTCGTTTTCTTTCCGATTGAAAAACAGTACTTATCGAGGTAGATCACAAAATATTTAGTGTTGCGAGTCCAAAGGCTATTCACTTTCTAATTTAGTCATTAATTAGCGTAATTCGGTCAGCGATAGCTTGCACAAAATCACGCAGATACTGTGGGGTTTCAGGTGAATATTTGTTTATTCTCCAACTTTGGGACACCCCATTTTTAGTAAATCGTACATAATAACCACCACCGTCATCACAATCAGGACATCCAAAAGTCGTTTGCGTTTCGCTTAGCAATTGACTAGGGAAGATATCTACAAGATCTTTTGCCAATTCGAACTTGTCATTTCCCAATTCAATAAAATTAAAATCAGTTGCATTATAGATGTCATCAGTATCTTCATAAAGTTTGTCATCCGTTAATGCAAAAGTCTCTATACAAGTTTCTCCAAGACATTCTCCAAAATAATGGCCAAAAATTAGACGATTTCCCTCTAAAGGCGCTACTAATATGCCAGCATCTTTGCAACACGATGAGTAAGAAATGATCGATATTCCCAAAATCAGACAAATACACAACTTTAATAATTTCATTTCGATGGTTTTTTATTCTTAATAACACCTTTACTTTACTAGACAGCAGAGAACACCTATAAGGTTGGGTATTTCAAAAAAAACAAGAACTATATGTCAAAGAATCTGTTACCATCATTAGAAGAATTTTCCATGCAAATGGTAATTTTTAACAACTTCGATAAATAATCTCTATTTTTGCTTCCTATGAGAAAAGAGAATGTATTACTAGTAATTCTGGATGGCTGGGGACATGGGAAAAACCCAGAGACTAGTGCGTTAGAAAAAGCCAACACCCCCTTTGTAGATAGTCTTTATAAAAAGTACCCCAATTCTGAATTAATCACATTTGGAGAGGAAGTTGGTCTACCAGACGGACAGATGGGCAATTCTGAGGTTGGACATATGAATATTGGTGCTGGACGAGTGGTATATCAGGAGTTAGCACGGATAAACAAAGCAATCCGGGACAAAACATTGCACCAACATGCAGGTTTAGTGGCTGCTCTAAAAAAAGCAAAGGCGGAAAATCGTGCAGTTCATTTTATGGGCTTAGTTTCTGATGGAGGGGTTCATTCTCATATTAATCACCTCAAAGCTCTGTGTGAGATGGCAGAGGAACACGGTCCAGCG
Source organism: uncultured Saprospiraceae bacterium (assembly GCA_938016265.1). Taxonomy (GTDB): domain Bacteria; phylum Bacteroidota; class Bacteroidia; order Chitinophagales; family Saprospiraceae; genus JAHDHB01. Next base: position 2,177 of record CALLWB010000057.1, on the reverse strand, counting down.
CGCTCCTTTATCCACGCATTTACTGATGGTCGGGATGTTGATCCTAAAAGTGGGATAGATTTTATTCGTGATTTGAATCTTTTCCTGGAAAACAAACAAACATCAATTGCCTCGATTACAGGTCGATATTATGCCATGGATAGAGATAAGCGCTGGGAACGAATCAAGTTAGCCTATGATGCGCTTGTAAATGGAATCGGCACACCAACCACCGACCTGGAAACCGCCATTCAAACTTCCTACAATAATGAAATAACTGACGAATTCATCAAACCAATCATCGCTGTAGATCAACAACAGCAACCACTCGCCACCATCACCGAAAACGACTTGTTAATTTGTTTTAATTTTAGAACAGATCGCCCACGACAGATTTCTACCGTCCTTACCCAAGAGGATTTCCCAGAATTTGGAATGAAAAAACTAAATCTACATTATTTGACAATGACAAGTTATGATGAAAAATATAAGGGAATCGAAGTCTTGTTCACTAAAGAAAACTTGACAGAAACACTAGGAGAAGTAATCGCAAAAGCTGGTAAAACTCAAGTCCGAATAGCGGAAACAGAAAAGTATCCTCATGTTACTTATTTCTTTTCAGGAGGCCAAGAGGACAAATTTGAGGGGGAGGACCGGATCATGGTCGCTTCGCCTAAAGTTGCTACTTATGATTTACAGCCAGAAATGAGTGCTCAGGAAGTGACAGACTCGATTATAAAAAAAATTGATACTGATCTACCGAATTTCATTTGCCTGAATTATGCGAATACCGATATGGTTGGCCACACGGGTATTTTTGAAGCCGCAATACTGGCGGCTGAAAAGGTGGATACTTGCTTGGAGCAATTGGTAGCGACTGCTCTCCAGCAGGACTATGCTATACTGGTTATTGCAGATCACGGGAATTCTGACATGATGATCAACCCCGACGGTTCTCCAAATACAGCACACACCACCAACTTAGTTCCTTGTTTTCTCTTGGCAAATAAATTAGAAGACGTACAGCTAGTAGATGGTAAATTGGGCGATATTGCACCAACTATTTTGTCTATACTTGGAATCGAAAAGCCTGCAGAAATGACAGGGAATAATCTAATAACTACAGGCTGATCTCTATTTGTATGAAGTACCGAATTTTAATATTCTCCATTCTAATATCTTGTTTTTCTTTTAATTGCACTTCTGAGCAAAATCAGGGTACAAAAGGTAATACTACAAACAGCTATTTTGATGTAACGGGTTTCTTTAAAGAAGAAATAAAAAAATTAGAAGACAGGAAAATTGAAAAAACAGTAATCCTAAATAGCCTGAACCAAACCCTACTACTCGATTCCATTGATTTTGAGATAGAATTCGCTCCTTTCCTAAGCAGCAGTATCAGCCAATCTGCCCTTACTGGAAAATATACTGTTGATACAACCATACAATCGAACATAAGTCTGATCAACTATACTGCAAAAGAAGAAGAATTGAAGGTCCAATCTATAAAAATCACCAAATCTCCTAATGGAATTGAGCAAATAGATATCCTCAAAAAATCAGAAAGTCTTATTTACAGTTCTGATCAAGAATTAACATATAATTCAAACAAAGGGTATTCTATTGTTAGCAAGCAAAAGGTTTTTCTATTTGAACCAACTGCATCACAAATACACTCCACTTTTAAATAAGACGCCTCCCCAATCCCGTAAAATCCTGTAAAACAGCCCAATACTCCTCTTCCAATCTCGTAAGCGTATTGAACGACAGTATAATAGAGAACCGCCGCAGCGGTAAATCCAGTACTATACACCCACCCAATACTACAGTTCCAAATACAGAACCCGTGATTTCTTATTAAGTTCTTCGTAATTGTAGATACTAATAGGATCTTTTAAAAGTAAGACACAAGTTAATATTGGTTGTTTAAGATCGGGCAGGGCATGAATTAGCAGTAAGATAGAGTGCAAAGTGGATGTAGCCCATATCTTTCAAAAATGCAAGAATGCTCTGTTCCTCTGCTCTCTACCACCAGATTTCTGCGCAAAGCGAGTCCCCTACATTCCTAAAACAAAAAAAGCCTTGCAATCTTACGATTACAAGGCTTAATAAGGTGCTGGCAGCGACCTACTCTCCCACCCTTTCGGGCAGTACCATCAGCGCTAAAGAGCTTAACTTCTCTGTTCGGAATGGGAAGA
>CALLWB010000056.1 GCA_938016265.1 uncultured Saprospiraceae bacterium | reverse complement strand
ATCAAGATTGGGCACAAGCCTTTGGGATCGGCAAAAAATGGGGATACTTTTGGGTCTTTTAGTGATAATTCTCCTGCATATAATGCTCCAGTGGGAGCGAGATCTTTTGCATTGAATATGGGGTCTCTTTCTTCTCGATCAAGAATCGAACGGCAGGAAGCGGATAAGTCTGTCCAGGGAGATAATAATACCAATGCTAAGGGTTGAATGGCAAACTGGTCGCGGAGTGCGATGGCCAAGCAAAGACTCAATCCACCACCGGCAGAATCGCCGCTTACAATAATCTGATTTGCAGCATATCCTTGATTTTGTAACCAATTGAAAGCTTCAATGGCGTCTTCTAAAGCTGCAGGATATGGGTGCTCAGGTGCCAATCGGTAGTCGAGCGACAATACTTTTACAGCACCTTGTTCTGCGATCTTCCCTGCTATTCCTCTGCAAGATTTTAATGTTCCACCTATATAGCCTCCACCATGCAAATACAAGAGTACCTTGTCTTTTACTGGTGATTTTGGGATAAACCATTCTGCGTTGTTCTCCCCAATTTTTGTGGATTCTAGTTTGACGCTTGACGGATGTTTAAAATGGGCAGTTGCTTTCTCGATGGATCTTCTGAATCCTTTTACTGTTGGCGGTCTTCCTTTGGTTTTTTTATGGATTTTTGTAATTGTGGTCCGTAAATACCACTTCATTATATTGTTCTGAATGCTCATAGGGTTGGTTAATGCTTGAATTGGGATTGGCTAATCTAAACAAAAAAATCGGGGAATAGGTCATCTTTGAAGTCAGGGTTTACGGCATATTTGGTGAGGTCGGTGACTCCGGCTTCTGCCATTACTTCATCATCCACGAAAAAATTGCCAGTAGTGGTTTTGCTGTCTTTACTTAAGATGTGGTAGGCGGCGTCTCCCATGATTTCTGGTGTTCTTGAACGTTGTACCATATCGTCTCCTCCTAGTAAATTTTTTACTGCAGCTGTGGCGATGGTTGTCCTTGGCCAGAGTGCGTTTACTCCGATTCCCTGGTCTTCGTATTCAGCGGCCATTCCTAGTACACACATGCTCATTCCATATTTTGCCATGGTGTATGCGACATGGTTTTGAAACCATCTTGCTTCCATATTTAATGGAGGTGAAAGGTTGAGAATGTGTGGGTTCTCCGATTTTTTTAAGAATGGGATGCAAGTCTTGGAAGCAAGGAAAGTTCCTCTTGTATTTACGGAATGCATTAGATCGTACCGCTTCATTGTGGTTTGTTCTGTTGGAGTCAGACTGATTGCGCTGGCGTTGTTGACCAGGATATCGATACCACCAAAATGTTCTACTGCTTTGTTGACGGCTTCTTGCACTACCTCTTCAAATCTAACGTCAAGAATGATTGGGAGTGCTTTTCCTCCTGCCTCCTCCATTTCTTTGGCGGCGGTGTAGATGGTACCTGGCAATTTGGGGTGTGGTTCGGCTGTTTTAGCAGCTATCACGATGTTTGCTCCTGCTTTTGCTAGCCTTAGGCCAATTGCTTTGCCGATCCCCCTGCTTCCACCTGTTATGAATACTGTTTTCCCTTTGAAGTCCTGCATTGTATTGTTGTTTGCGATGTTTTTCTGAAATTATAACCCAAAAATAAGGTTTTTCCTTTATTAATCCATCAATGAGTAAATATGAGAGTGCCTGAATTTTTCATTTGTTTGGAAATGAATTCTTCTTATGATTAACAGACCTAGTTAAAAAAAGTTGGCTTCGGAGTTTTATTAATTTGTGAATCTAGAGATCGCTTAGGAATGCTTTTTATAAGCAAGGGCTAGGCGGATGTCGTATTTGTTCTTTTTGTAGTCTTTTCCATTGTAGCCAGCGGCAAATTTTGCCCAGTTTTTTGTTTTCAGGTGTTTGACTAAACGGTTGTGTTTGATGTAGCCTAGAAACGCTTTTAGATGTTCGTATTCCGATTGGTGCTGAGCTTCTACAAAAGACTCGACATCCGGGAAGTCTGCTACAAAATAATTGAAGCCCATGACCTGGAACATTCCCCAGGAAGCGGAGGCGAGCGCTGCTTCCCGATTGATTTTCATAGCGCTGGCAAGTCGGTGGTGTTCGGCGTTTCCTCCCTGGTAGTACTTGCGTGTCCAGTTTGGGTAGAGGATGTGTTCGTTGCCTTTTCTGTGTTTGGAGGGGCTGATGCCTTTTGCTTGGAGTTGAGTCCAGAAAATGTGTCCTTCAAAAAGGATTTTGGGTTTTCCGTTTTTCAAAAATCCACCACCACTGGATTCTACATCGATGACTGCTTTTATGGCTGCCGCTTCTACTCCCAGTCTTTTTGCTGCTTTTTGTATTTGGGTGTTGGTAAGGGTTTGGGAGCTGGATTTTTTATTAGAATATTGCCTCTTTTTGGTTGTGGATTTGGAGGAGGACCGTGTTTTTGATTTTTGTATTTCTTTTTTCTTGTTGGATTGTTTGAGGGGGAATTTTCTAATGACCTTTGCCTTGGTTTTTCGTGTGCTTTTTTCTTTGGTAAAGTTTTCCTTTTCAGTGGTTCGTTTTTTTTCTTTTTGATTTGCTTTTCCAAGTGGTTTTTTTCGGATTATTTTGGCTTTGCTTTTTGCCTGTAATTCGTCTTCAATGTAGTTGTCTTTTTTCTTGGAATTTGTCAATTTTCTGCCTAGCCAATGCATCGCTTTTACAACAACAGTATCAATGAGTTCTGCTTGTTTTCTTTTCTTTTTTGCTAGTTTCTTTTTTGCTATTTGTTCCTTCTGGGAATGGTGTACTTCCTTATTTGTAAGGGCGATTCTTTTTTTGTTTTTGGAGAACAAAGATTTCGTAAAACTGGAGACGTTTATCAATTCATCTGCCGTCTTAAATCGACCATTTTTTTTGCGGTATTTGACTATCTTTTTCGCTAATACCGGGCCTACCCCATCTAGAGCAGTTAGGGCTTTAGCGGAAGCGACATTTATATTTATTTTTTCTTTCATGATTGGTAATGAGTGGGTCGTTTTTTTAATACACAGAGGTGAATAGCGTTTTTATCGCACAAAAAAAGGGATGACCCAATAAATTGAATCACCCCCCGACTATTAACGCGAATCTAAAAAAAATTAGCTACCACACATTAAGCAATCCGGATCGTCAATGCTGCAGGAAGCCCCTTCGTTAGAAGCCGTGACATTGACGTCAACGTTTTCTTCGAAGTCAGCTGCTCCAGCTGTTCCGTTGTCAGCAAATTTGCGCTGATGCTTTTCGCTTAATGTAAATTTGATCGGATCGACTGCAGATTTAGAACGCAGGTAATACATACCTGTTTTCAGTCCACTCTCCCATGCATAAAAGTGCATAGAAGACAGTTTTGCAAACGTTGGACTTTCTACGAATAGATTCAGACTTTGGCTTTGGCAAATAAATGCCCCACGGTCCGCAGACATATCGATAATTACTTTCTGCTTGATCTCATAAGCTGTTTTGTACAGTAGTTTAAGATCATCAGGAATACTATCAATGTTCTGAACAGATCCGTTCTCTGCCATAAGCAGCTGCTTCATATCGTCATCCCATAAATTCAATCGAATCAAGTCATTCAACAAGTGTTTGTTTACCACTACATATTCTCCTGATAACGTTCTTCGGCTATAGATATTAGAAGTGTAGGGTTCGAAACATTCGTTATTTCCAAGTATTTGAGAAGTGGATGCTGTTGGCATAGGAGCCAGCAACAAGCTGTTTCTCAATCCTTGTTTTTTGATCTTTTTCTTTAGGCCAGCCCAGTCCCATCTATCAGAAGGTGTTACTCCCCATAGATCATACTGCAACTCGCCCTTACTAGCAGGTGAACCTTTATAAGATTCGTATGCACCGTTTTCTTCTGCTAATTTGTTAGACTCCGTTAATGCCGCAAAATAAATAGTCTCGAAGATCTCCTTGTTCAGTTTTCTAGCCTCCTTACTTTCGAAAGGAAAACGCATTTGAATAAAAGCGTCTGCTAGTCCTTGAACACCAATTCCGATTGGACGATGTCTCATATTTGAGTTTCGTGCTTCAGGAATCGGGTAATAGTTGATATCGATTACTTTGTTCAAATTGCGAGTAACGACGCGCGTTACATCATATAATTTTTGAAAATCGAACGCTCCACCTGTTGCAAATTTCCCTAGAGAAATAGAGGCCAGATTACATACAGCTACTTCATCTTTTGAAGTATACTCCATGATTTCTGTGCAGAGGTTACTAGAACGTATAGTTCCAAGATTTTTCTGGTTTGATTTTTTGTTTGCGTGATCTTTGTACAACATGTATGGTGTACCGGTCTCAATTTGAGACTCTAGAATAGCGAACCATAAATCTTGCGCTTTTACTGTTTTACGAGCTTTTCCTTCTTGCTCATATTTGTGGTAAAGTGCTTCAAATTCGCCACCATAAGTATCATAAAGACCTGGACATTCATTCGGGCAAAATAGTGACCAATTTCCGTTCTCTTTTACTCTAGCCATAAATAAATCAGAGATCCAAAGTGCATAGAACAAGTCTCTTGCGCGGTTTTCTTCTTTACCATGATTTTTCTTCAATTCAAGGAAATCGAAAATATCTGCATGCCAAGGCTCTAGATAAATAGCGAAGGCACCTTTACGTTTTCCTCCTCCTTGGTCTACATATCTTGCTGTATCGTTGTAGACACGTAACATTGGAACAATACCATTTGATGCGCCACCAGTTCCAATAATATAACTTCCTTTAGCACGGATATTGTGAATGCTTAGTCCGATACCACCTGCCGATTGTGAGATTTTAGCACAACGAGAAAGCGTATCAAAAATACCAGGAATACTATCTTCTGTAGCCGACAAAAGGAAACAAGAAGACAATTGTGGTTTTGGTGTACCTGCGTTAAACAGGGTTGGAGTAGCATGGATGAACCATTTTTCAGACATGTAGTTGTACGTCTCTATGGCACTATCGATGTCTTCTCCATGGATTCCAATAGCAGCTCTCATCAGCAATTGTTGAGGTCGTTCTACTACTTCCCCGTTCATTCTTAGCAAATAAGATCTTTCGAGTGTTTTGAACCCGAAGAAATCAAAACTATAATCTCTATCATAAATGATAGCAGAATCAATTCTGTCTTTATTTTTTTGAATAATATTATGTGTCTCTTCGCTAATTAGATGAGCCTGTTTGTTTGTTTTAGGATCAACATAATTGTAGAGATCATTCATCGTTTCGGAGAACGATTTTTTTGTGCTTTTGTGAAGGTTGGATACTGCTATTCTTGCAGCCAACAAAGCATATTCTGGATGATTAGTAGACATTGTTGCTGCCGTTTCGGCTGCAAGATTATCTAGTTCGGCAGTTGTTACACCATCATATAGTCCTAAAATTACTTTTTTAGCAATTTCAATTGATTCAATATAATTTGGATCTAAACCGTAGCATAACTTTTTAACTCTGGCCGTAATCTTATCAAAACTAACGTCTTCTCTTTTTCCACTTCTTTTTACAACTTGCATAGTGTTCGTCTCTTTTTTTTTTGAAATGATTTAATGTGGGATTGAAATCAATTCACGAAATAGCCATATCGTGTACTGTGTTCCTTTTAGTGTGTTTCTTTTGTTTTCTATACAACTTTTTCAAAAGCGATTAAGCTTTGGCGTACCTAGGATGGTACGCCGTAAGCTTAATCAGAGCCAGTTATATAGAAGAGTAAAAAAAGAAGAGACACTAGAAGTCTTCATCCAAAGAAAATATCTGTTTGTCTTTATCAACCATTACTCCTGCTTTTTGGTAGTCTCCTACTCGTTTTTCGAAGAAGTTGGTTTTGCCTTGTAAAGAGATCAGATCCATCCATGGGAAGGGATTCGAAGTTCCATAGTACTTATCATTACCCAATGAATTTAGCAGTCTGTCAGCGACAAACTCTATGTATTGGGTCATCAATTCTGCGTTCATCCCGATAAGTGAAACGGGGAGCGCATCCGTAACAAATTCTTTTTCAAATTCTACTGCTTCTGTGATTATATCTTGAACTTCTTGTTTCTCTAGTTTATTATTTAACATAGAGTAAAGAAGACAAGCAAAATCACAGTGCAATCCTTCGTCTCGGCTTATTAATTCATTGGAGAAAGTAAGTCCGGGCATCAACCCTCTTTTCTTCAACCAAAAAATAGAGCAGAAACTTCCTGAGAAGAAAATTCCTTCTACTGCTGCGAAAGCGATTAATCGGTGAGCAAAACTTGGTGCTTTTTCTATCCATCTAAGTGCCCAATTAGCTTTTTTGCTAACGCAATCTAAATTGTCGAGCGCATTAAATAGAAAATCTTTTTCTTTGTTGTCTTTAATGTAGGTGTCAATCAGTAAACTGTATGTTTCAGCATGTATGTTTTCAATAGCCACTTGAAACCCGTAAAAACAACGAGCTTCTGGTATTTGAACTTCCCTCATAAAGTTCAAAACAAGATTCTCATTTACGATCCCATCGCTAGCAGCAAAGAAAGCTAGTACATGTTTTATAAAATGTTGTTCGTGTTCATTTAAGTTTTCCCAGTCAGTTAAATCCTGAGCAAGATCTATTTCTTCTGTGGTCCAAAAAGAGGCTTCTGCCTGCTTGTACATTTTCCAAATAGTATCATATTCTATTGGAAATAAGACAAACCGTTTATTATTCTCTGTCAACATTGGCTCCGTAACCATTCATTTATAATTTAAAATCAGTTATTAATTTGGTTCTCAAAATCGCTACAATATTCCCACAGATATTGTAAATTCAATATCTGTAGATTGATTTATTGTTTGGGTGTACGGGTAAAATAATGGGTCAGACAGTACTGGCTATGACTGTGTTGTCCTTTATTAAAATTGTAAAAATGTTTACTGGTTCTTCTATATCATTCTAGGAAAATATAAAAACAATATTTCCGTTTCCGAATGTAAGCACTAAATTAATACTTTGTTGGAGATATAAAAATGATTCAGAGTTCAAGTTATTAACATTTTGTTGGTAATTTACGTAAAGTGCTCGTTGTCTGAAACTTACAAAGCACCTAAAACTTATCCACAATGTTGAGAACTAAGATGTTAGTAACCCTTTTTTCTGTAAACAAAATAGGAATAAACTTACTTGCTGATTGTTTTTGATTGTTAAATCTGATTTTTGAACCTTATAAATTCAGATACTAAAGTGTTTGCAAAATTTTATTCTAATTTATCGTTCTTACGGATTAGTTACTGCATTTTGAATGCAACGATTTTAGCAGTTCGAGGATTTAGGCTTGCTTTATTCGGTTAGGATAAAAGTATTCGTTTGCGTTAGCCTATTTTACTCAAGGTCTTCTTTAACCCAATTCATGCAATAGGAAATTCATTTTATGCTGAAACCTCTGCAAAACTGCGCATGTCCGTCAATTTTGATTCTCCCCGTAATCTTACTACGTCTGCGAGTCAAAATCACCGTAAGCGCACATTTTTATTGAGTTTTCAACCTAAAACAAACTTCCTATTGCATGAATGGGGTTTAATTATCGTAATTCTAGAACTAATCCTTCATTAAGTGTTAATAATCAAGCAATCTACAATAGTTTCTTTCTTCGAAAAACCCATGCCACAACTAATGATAAAATCAACGAGGCAACAATAATTACATAAAAAGCAATATTGGAATCTTCCATGTGGTGCTTTACATTCATACCAAAGAAACTTGCCACCAAAGTAGGAACCATTAATATGATCGTGATCCTGGTCAATCGTTGGATCACCATATTTAGATTGTTTGATATAATAGAAGCAAAAGCGGACATGGTGCCACTCAAGATGGTGGTATAAATGTTGGCCATCTCCTGTGCCTGACTATTATCAATAATAATATCATCTAGCAAATCGACCAACTCTTCATTGTCTCGAATCTTCAAAAAGTCGGTCCGTTTCATCTTCATCATCATCAGTTCGTTGGAACTTAAGGAGGTAACAAAATAAACCAGACTTTTATCCAGGCTAAGCAGTTGACGGAGTTCTTTATTTCTGCTAGAGTCGTATAACTCCCGCTCGATCGTATTTCTTTTGCTGTTGACGTCCTTCAGGCAATTCAAAAAATGAAAGACATTTTGTTCTAACAATTGTAAGACAAACTGTTGTTTGTTGGCGGGATTGAAATTCTTTATCTTATTGTTAAGGAATTTTTGTAGGACGTGATTCTCAAAAGAGGTAATCGTTATAATGTTGTCCGGAGTAAGTATGATACCAATAGGTACCGTAATATAAACCGACTGATTGACTCCTTCGAGGGTGTTCAATATTGGCGTATTCACAACAATAAGTCCCACACCATCCTCTTTCTCATACCTCGATCGTTCATCAATATCCAACGAATCTATCAAGAAATCTAATGGGATATCCAGTTTCTCAGACAAACCTTCTAATTCTTCCTGGCTAAATGGCGCAGAAATATTTATCCAACAATTAGACTCCATTTGTTCTAATTGTACTAAATCTCTATCCTCCTTTTTGTAATACTGAATCATCCCGCTATCTTTTTCTTGGAGAAAGTGCAAAGGTACGGATTTGTTGTTAAGTTAATAGGTTATGAGTGTATTAAGTTAGTCGTTTATCGTGAGTATCCATCAAGTCCATTGAGCCTATTGAATCATGGCACCCTCACTACGTAAACCTTACAACATAATTACCCAGTAACTTAATAACCATTAACCTATTAACTAAAAAATTGCTTATTTTGGGGCAAAATATATGGTAATGCGATATGTGGTTTTTCTGGTGCTTGTTTTGTTTACTAATCTGTTGGCAGCTAAGTCGCCGCAGGGGATACTTCTTGGACCGATCACGGGACATCAAACAGACTCCAGTGCAATTTTGTGGATATTGGTAACTGATCAGCCGGATAGTATAAAACACCTTGTTCCTAATCAAAAAATCAAAAATTTTGATCAGTTGGATGCTTATTTATTCAACTATTCCATGGAACAAAATTTTGATGCGATCTTTTACAATAAAAAAGACCTCAACTACATCAATCATATCAGCACACTAAAGATTACGCTTTCCAAAGGTAGCTATGAGTTTTTTGGAGAAGAGGAGGATGGTACCTACAAAGTCACTACTCAAAAGGACTATTCCTTTTTGGTTGGTTCTGGCTTGTTTGACAATCAGGATGCTTCGGAAGAGGACCAAAAGCCATTTGCCATTTTGGATGCCATGAGCAAAAAATATCCGGATTTTATGATCTGGTTGGGCGATAATATCAATTATCAAGATAAACGGCTGGATAGTTATGAAAAGCTATTTATGGATCAGGTAAAACTCAGAACCAATCCAACCGTAGCAGAATTTATGACAAGCTGTCCTCAGTTTGCCATTTGGGATGATTTGGACCATCAAAATACTGATGCAGCAACCACCAGCGCACTTGGCAAGGACCAAGAGCTCGATCTATTCAAACAATTTTGGCCAAACTCTAATTTTGGTACTGAAAACACAAAAGGAACATTCAATCATTTTAGGCATGAAGATGCTGAATTTTTCATGTTGGATAATCGGTTCCATAAGACACCAGGAGTTACCATGTTTGGGCGAGCACAAATGGCATGGCTCAAAAAAAAGCTGTCCGCATCCAGAGCAAATTTCAAATTCATTGTCTCCGGATCTCCGATTTTAGCAGAAAGCAAAAATGGAGAAGACTTAAATGATTTTCCTGATGAAAAGCAAGAACTTCTGGCCTTTATCAAACAGCAGGACATTTCGGGCGTTATCTTTTTGAATGGAGACCGCCCCTATTCAGAGTTGAACTTTCAATATCGCTCCGGCACTTATCCTTTGCACGAATTCACTTGCTCTCCACTTTCCAATACCACCAATACCGCTACCACTACAAAGAATCCGCTGCGAGTAAAGAAAACATTAGTTAAGAAACGAAATTTCGGACGTATCACTATATCTGGTAAGCTAAATGAACGTATTTGCAAATTGGAAGTGTTTGATCATACCGGCGTGATGGCCTGGAGCTACACGCTTGACATTATTGAGTTACAATAATTACTGATCAATAAAACTAGTTATGAAAGTAGAATTTTGGGTGATAGGAAAAACGGCATTTAGCTACCTTGATGAAGGAGTGGCGATTTATACTAAACGGCTCCCCCACTATCTGCCATTTTCGATGACGGTGCTTCCAGATGTCAAAAATGCTAAGAACTTAACCAAAGCCCAACTCAAAGACGCAGAAGGGAAATTGATATTGAAAGCGCTTTCCGCGAATGATCTGCTGGTACTAATGGATGAAAGAGGCAAGGAATTGACTTCCGTCGAATTTTCAAAATTTATGGATCAACAACTCATGATGAGCCATAAACGGATTGTTTTTCTAGTAGGTGGCGCCTACGGTTTCTCAAAGGAAGTCTATGAACGAAGCAACAGAAAATTATCCTTGTCAAAGATGACCTTTTCTCATCAAATGGTCCGACTGATCTTTTTAGAGCAATTGTATCGCGCAATGACTATCTTGCGCAATGAACCGTATCACCATGAATAGGTTTGTGGAACTTTATAAGCGGATAAACGTATAACAAAACAACTATTTAAGAAAATGGAATTTTTGACTATAACCAATGTGATCATAGCAGTGACCTGCTTAATCTCCTACCTTGCATTCAACAATATAGAACTGAAGCGAAAATTGATCTTTTACCCACATGGCATAAAGAACAACAATCAATATTTAGGTTTTATTAGTTCTGGATTTATCCATGGAGATGGGATGCACTTGCTATTCAACATGTTCACTTTGTTTTTCTTTGGTCGGAATGTTGAAATAATTTTTGGTTATATATTCCCTGGATATGGTTGGTTAATGTTTTTACTTCTTTATTTCCTGGGATTGATCTTTGCGCATCTTCCTGTTTATGCGAAAGAAAAGGAGAACCCTGCTTATATGGCGCTAGGAGCTTCAGGAGCAGTATCTGCTGTGGTGTTTGCTAACATCTTGTTTGCTCCCTGGGAAAAGTTATATCTATATGGTGTGATCGGAGTTCCACAAATTATCGCAGGTGTAGGATACATTTGGTATTCCATGTATATGGACAAAAAAGGTACAGATAATATTGGCCATGGAGCGCACTTATATGGTGCATTGTTTGGGTTTTTATTCACTGGTTTGATGCAGCCAGATTTGTTTATCAATTTCTTCGAATGTGCCATCTCTCCTGGCAAGGATTGTATTGGAGATTACATCCGAGGAATGATCAGTCGATAATCACTAAAAGTCAGCAAGTGCTTGAAAAACTTTGCTGATTGGCAATCCAACTACATTGTAATACGAACCATTGATTCGTCCAATTTTATTGAGGCCGATCCATTCTTGAATAGCGTAGGCTCCTGCCTTATCAAACGGTTTAAAATTATCAACATAAAACGCTATTTCTTCTTTGGACATTTCGTCGATGTAGACTTCGGTGACGTCAGAAAAAACGACTTGTTTATCTTTGGCTAGCAAGGAGACACCTGTGATGACTTCGTGCATGGTACCTGATAACTCGCTTAGTATTTTGATGGCATCTGCTCGGTCTTTCGGTTTGCCGTAAATGGTACCATTCATTAGGACAATGGTGTCCGAGGTAAGCAGGATTTCATTATCTAGTAGGAAGTCTTTACAACCAGTCCCTTTCTTTTTTGCTAAAAATTCTGGTACCTGTCGTGGATCCATGTCCTCTGGATAACTCTCTTCAATTTCGCGGGTTTGGATGGTAAATTGGAAACCGGCGTCTTTCATGATTTGGGAGCGGCGCGGTGATTTGGAGGCTAGGATGATTGGTCTTTGCATGGTTGTTACTGAGTTATTGGTTATTCGGAGTACTTAGTTTTTTAAAACGTACGAAATTGATATTAACTGGAATAATACGCTGTATTATTTAAGATCGGCCGAAAATAGGAGTTCAAAACGTCTTATTTTAAGAAATATGAAAAAAAGTTGGTTTTCATTTATGTAAAATTGGTGTTTTCGTGCTCTATATATGGTAGGAATATTTTTGAATACAAAAACTGCCAGTGAATAAACCACCGAAAAAGCCAGCAACTAAGAAAGAAGGGAATGAATATGATAAAATAATAAAGGAAAATATCCTTGCCTTGTTTCTTCCCCTGGTAAAACGTCACTTTGGCCTAGATATCGAAGAATCAGAACCTCTCGACCCTAAATTTCAGAAAACGATAGAACGAGAAGCCGACTTCCTGCGCCTTGCCAAAACGAAGGATGGGAAACAGTTTATATTGCACCTGGAGTTTCAGACGTCCAATGATTTGAATATGATTTATCGGTTTGGGGTTTATCATAGTTTGTTGGTGGAGAAGTACAAACTGCCAATCAAACATTGTTTGATTTATCTGGGGAAAGAGCGGCTGCGAATGGAAAATCGATTGCCTGATATTTTTGTATTTACTAGTTACGATGTACTGAATTTCTATTCGATTGATTATTCGTTGTTGTTGGATTCGCAGACGCCTGAAGAAATAATCCTAACCGTCCTCGGCGACTTCAAAGGAACGCCTGCAGAGAAGGTATTACGCGACATTCTAAAAAAATTACAACAAGTAACACCAACAAAAGCCGAACTCGAAAAATACATTGTTCAATTGCAAGTTTACTCCCAATTGCGTAACTTAGATTTACAAACTAATAAAATTGTAGAATTTATGCCTATAGATTTAGATCTTTCAAAAAACGCAGCCGTTGTCAAAATTTTAAAACGACGAGATGAGGAGCGAAACGAAAAAGCCATTGAAAACTTCATCAGATTAGGGAAAATTTCTCTTGAAGATATTGCAAATGCGCTTAATGTCTCCTTAGAAATGGTAAAACAAATCGCTGACAAAATCAACCGAAAGTAATCAATTTTCTACCAAGGATTGTGCAAACAAATTGCAATGTGCCTCTACTGTCTTACCAACAACCAAAAAACAGGCAAATAGATAATCCCTGCCAGCATAATATACTTAGCCAACGAGCTCAACCGATGAAAATCCTCCTTTCTCTCTGCCCCCTGCAACCAAACAATAGCCAACAATAAAGGAAATACAACACCCACCACAAGATAAACCAATCCAATCCACATAAAGTTGAGGTACTTCAAATGCCAGTAAGATGTATAAAACAGAAATCCTAACAAAACAAAGGCAAACAAAGAGGCAATCATTTTAGCCCTTGAAATACCCAGTACAATAGGAAGCGTTTTACAATCATTAGATCGATCCCCTTCCACATCCTCAATATCCTTGACAATCTCCCGAAACATCGTTGAATAGAACGCAAAATTAGCATACCCCATAAACAAGTAGAAAATGTAAGTTGCTGATCTCGTAGAGATGTTGACTATTTCCAAATAAGCTGCGCGTTCAGCAAACAACACTAACACCGCCACCATTGCACAAAAAAAAGAAACCAAAACATTCCCGATAAGGGCCATTTTTTTCAATTTATAGGAATACATCCACAAAGGCAGGGCAAACAAGGGAAACAAGAACACCAACATCAAATTCTCAACCTTATAGGCCAAAAATACAGCGATCAACAACCCAAGTAGATTGCAGCCATAATACATCCTCCAAGCTACTTTTTGAGGAAATACACGGCCAACATACACTTTCTCCGGCTTGTTGATTTTGTCGATATGGTAGTCATACAAATCATTGATGATGTACCCTCCAGCGGCAATAATTATGGTTGTAAGAACAAGTAGGAAAAACTCAAACCCATCCAATGCAGGCTTGACTTGATGTATTTGATAATACGGTTCCAATATACAATACCGCAACAAATACTGCGTCAGCCCAACAATCAAAAGATTAGGAATCCGGACAAACTTTAGTAAGGAAATAAAGATGGACATTTGTTCAGTTGTGCAGTATAAATTACCAGCGTCCCTGCAAAGTTAATACTTTTTCGATCACCTCTCTCACACACCCCTGCCCTCCTTTCAAAGAAGAAACAAACTGAGCACTTTTTAAGATTTCCTGGGTGGCATCACTAGGACAGGCAGCAACTCCGGAAGATTGCATGGCTTCTAAATCTGGAAGGTCGTCTCCCATATATAAAATACGATCGGTGTCTAATTCGTAGGCGTGGACTACATCTTCGAAGATTTCTAATTTGTTGATGACAGAAAGGTAAATGTCCCGAATACCATGATCAAGCAACCAATCTTTTAATGCTTCAGAGCGGCTTCTGGTGAGAATCACGATCCGATATCCCTCCTCTACTGCACGGCGCAAGGCAAAACCATCCCGAACATTCATTTTGTGCATCAACTTTCCAGATTCAAGCAAAATGACCTCGTTGTTGGTCAGCACACCATCTACATCAAAAAAGAAGGTGTTGATTTCTCGAAATGTTTCAAGGTGATTCATGATCTGAGTTACTGGTTATCGCGCCATTCGTAGACCCATTTTGCTTGGATTTGCTCAAGGTGACCTTCTGAGCAGTCTTCTTTTTTGCCTTCAAAGCTGGGTATTTCAAGTACCCATTCGATGAGTTCGGTGAACCGAATTCGGTAAATTTTGGACTCCGTAAAGTCATCGCCAAACCGTTCATACAGTTTCATTGCAACATCTTCGTGGTCGGGCCAGTTTATAGGTAAGTCGTCTAGTTCGAACGCCATTTTATTTAATTGATTACTTGGTTAATTTGGTTGGATACTATTAATGTTCGTGTCCGATAATGCCTGATTGATCTGGTATCGTGACTTCGATAACGGCATTTTCATCGAGGATCACACATTGACAAGCAAGTCTGGACTCCAATCTTGGATTTATTGCCCGATCAATAAAGTCTTCCTCTTTGTCAGTGATTTCTTCTAACTTGTCATCTCCTGCTTCGATGTATATGTGGCAAGTGCTGCAGGCGCAAACGCCTCCACAATTGTGGTTTAGGTGAATATCGTGGTCTTCTGTTACTTCAAGAATAGAATATCCTTCTTCAGCTGTTACCGTCTTCGACTCGATATCTTTTTCCTCAAAGTTAAATTTTATGGTGGCCATTATGGTTGATTTAAAAAATGGACACAAAAATAGAAATTAATTCGATTAATGTGTTGTATAGATGTTTTAAAATATTGAAGTACGCTATTTACCTCTTGTTTTTTACTATTTTGCTTTATGTTTAGAAATACTTTCCGTTAGCGTTTTATATAGTTTTTGGTACTCCGGATGTTTGTCCAGGTACTCCATGTGTTGTGAAATTGTATCGGTATCGCCTCTTTTTGCAGGGCCGGTTTGCATGTCTTCTGCCCGTTGATTTTCGATTTTTCTAGCAGTTTCAAAAATCAAAGGTTTTAGAATATCAAAATTTATTTTTTCTTTTTCGAGAATATCTTCTCCTACACTATACAAATGATTGGTGAAATTGTTAACAAAAACAGCAGCAACATGCAATATTTGTCGTTCTCTATCAGAAATGCGGTACACTTTAGGAGAAAGATAGTTAGCAAGTTCCAGCAATGTTTCTTTTACCTCCGGTGATTTAGCATCTATACAAAAAGGAATTTGTTCAAAATCGACCTCCTGCTCTATCGAAAAGGTTTGTAGCGGATAAAAAACGCCATAATTATCAAAATATTTGCTTATCAATTCACTAGAAGTAGCGCCGGAAGTATGGACTACAATCTTTTGATTACCAACACTTTCTGAAAGAACATGCGCCACCCGGCCAATACCAACATCCTTTACAGCAATGATATAAATATCAGATTGATCCGTGATTTGATTTAACTGGTTGATGGGGTGTGCATCGATGGCAGTTGCAAGTCTGGTCGCTTTATCTAGGTTCCGACTAAACACTTGGTAGATAGAAAACCCCATTTCAAAAAGTCGTTTCCCAAGGTGGAATCCTACATTTCCGGATCCAATGATGGTAATTTTTTTATCTCGGATACTCAATTAGCCTTACTTCTTTTGCTAAGAATTCGATGTGTCATACTCATTAATAACCCTAATATTCCCAGGATTGTTCCCAACCAAACCAGATTTATCCATGGAAAAAGAATAGCTTGTAATACGATGTATTCTTGTCGGGGCTTCGTTTCTGCTACTTCTATGGTAATTTTTCTCGCTTTCGGATCGACCTTAGTGAACTTAAATTTCAGCCCAAGTTCTTCAATCTGATCGTCAATACTTACCCCGAAGGATTCTCGTACCAAGTAAACAGGTTCTGCACGCCAAAGTTTGGATCGGTCAAGGGACTTCACAATAAGATCAGCAGCCACCGGTATATCGCCTTCTCTGGCTTCATATTCTTTATTCGTTGGCCGTTGGTTAAACCCATTAAAAATGACGTAGTTCTTACTTGTAAAAATGGTGTCGCCTTGTCCAAGGATATGTGGTGTATAGACAAGCGTATCCACTTCTTCCTTAACTGCTTCCTTATCCACTTCAGAAATTGGCAATCCGACTATGTGTGTGAATATATCTTTATGCAAATAGTGCTTTGTATCCGGATTGGACGCCGCTACTTTTGTCATTAATTTATTATAAAGAATGTTAGGTTGGAGCGTAAACTCTTCAACTACTTGTTTGTCATCGTCCAGTTTCTTGTAATTGACATTGAATCTCCTTGTGAATCCGTCTATTTCATCACCAAGATAAGTAACTAAATAACCTGACATTTCAGTAGGTAAACCTTTCGGTAATAGAATATTTTTATCCGCATCCTCCTCCGTCAGTCCTTCAATCATGGTAGTGTCCATAAAACCTCTTGAAACAAAATCTTTATTGACTCCAGAGAACAACACCCCCATCAACAGCACACCAATACCAAGGTGAGCCGTCGCAGAACCCGCCAATCTCAAATTGCCTTTGATAACGGATAACAAATAGTTGACATTCACTAACACCGAAAAAATACTCGCCCACAACAACAGTTTGTATTGCCAGGCAAAGATATTAGAAAAATAAGCGACGCCAAAGCTAATAATAGAAGTCAGAATAGCAGCAAATCCAATATTTAGAACGAACTTTTTCACCTGACTGTCAGCCATTTTGCTGCCTTCTTTGTAGCGTAAGTACTGCGCTGCAGAAGACAAAACAGCAATCAATACACCAATCCACAATTGATACCGATTGTAGTGATCGATTACATCAATGGGTGGTCTTCTTCTCCAAGAACTCGTGTCAATACCGGATACCCCACCAAACCAGTCAAATATTCTATTATAAACAGGAATTGAAGTCGTAAAGGAGATTAATATGGAAGAAAAGATAAGGACCAATGCGCCGATGAATATCCAAAACTCTCTGGAGTATAAACTTTCTTCTCGTTTTGGTGATGGGATGTCTTTTCTTCGCCAAATCAACAGTCCAATTGGAGGAAGGAAAAAGGACATTAAAAAGATGACCAACTGCCACTCCATACCCATTTCGGTGAAGGCATGAACACTAGTGTCTCCTAGGACGCCGCTCCTTGTCAGAAAGGTCGAGTATAGGATTAAAACAAAGGACATTATAAAAAACAAGTAGGTACTTTTGATAGAGTAACCAGTGCTATTGGCCACCAAGGCAGTATGCATACCAGCAATCAAAACAATCCATGGAACTAAGGACATGTTTTCTACAGGATCCCAGGCCCAATATCCACCAAAACTCAAGGCTTCATAAGCCCACGCGCCTCCCATCATAATACCCGTACCCAGTATAGCACAAGAAAACAATGCCCAAGGCAAAACAGGCTTCAGCCACTCTTTGTGCTTGCCCGTCCAAAGACCAGCTATTGCATAGATATACGGAATAGCTACCGATGAAAATCCTAGGAACAATGTAGGCGGATGAATGGTCATCCAGTAGTTCTGCAACAAAGGATTCAGCCCATTCCCATTTATAAATTGTACGTAATTGGGGTTGGCAAAAATGGGTGCATCTCTAACATCTCTTGTCAGTGCCAGTGGATTGGAACCCAATTTTACGAATTCGTCACCAAAGTAAAAATACAGTCCGACGATCATTGATATCAGGAAAAACTGAATTAGGCTGAGAATGCTGAGAACAGGCGCTTCCCATTCTTTGGCGGTGCGCATAAGCACAAAACCGAGAATGGCGTGCCAGAAGATCCACAGCATGAAACTCCCCTCTTGTCCTTCCCAAAACGCGGAAAAAATGTATTTGAAATCCAAGTCATCGGATACGTGTTGCAAGGCATAATCATACTCATAATACTGGCTGATCATCACATAAAACACACAAGCGATAACGGCAAACATGCTAAAACCATGTATTAAAAATGCTACTCGGCCGATTGATTTCCAGGATTTCTTGAGATCTGCCAATTCTGCATTGGTAGAAAAGAGGTAACTAATTGCGGAAAGCAAACTTGACACAAATGCCAATAAGAGTAAAAAATGGCCGATTTGGCCTGGGAGAAGATGTTCGTTTACGTATTCGATGACTGAATGGAGTTATGGTGTGTTTTTAAACGCAAAGACGCAAAGATTTTTATCGTAATGATCTATCTACTTGTTAGTGCTACCAATTTACTGGTAGGTAATTTCTTTAAGTCGGACTTCTTCTTCTACGTATTTTGAAGGGCACTTCATCAACATGGAAGAAGCAATAAACTCATCACCTTTCATGGATCCTGTTAAAACGATCTCTTCAGAACGTTCAAAATCCTGAGGTTTGGCGTCTAGCAGTACGACTTTTCTTTCCTCTTCATTTTGGTCTTTCATGTAGAAGCTGAAATGATTAGGATTTACTTCTGGATTGTAGATCATTTCCTTATCCTTAGACAATTGTCCAACTACCTGAAATTTGGTTCCAGGGTATTTTGCTGCTTCGTCGAAGGACATATAGGGGCTCATTTCTCCTACCATGGACATCAATGCTCCGATAGCGATGGCGATCAATACGATTCCTATTATATGGGTCTTTTTCATAAACTAAGACATTTTTATGACACAAAAATAACACTTTTTATCTTATGGTTCTGTATGTACCACCAGTATTAACACAGTTAAATTATTTATACTGATAATAAATAATAGAAGAAGAGTTTTGTTCAGACCAAGAGCGATTCATTAATAAACATTATTTTTGATCATTAATAAGTTGAATTAATTGCTGTGACGGAAAAAGAAAATATTATCTATTTAGAAAAGGCCGCTATCTATCAGAACAAAAAACTGATCTTAAACAATGTAAACCTGAGCATTACGCAAGGAGAATTTGTATATTTGATTGGAAAAACGGGTAGTGGAAAAAGCAGTTTGCTAAAAACCCTGTATGGAGAATTGCCACTTTATACCGGCAAAGGACATATCGCAGGTGTCGAATTAAAAACACTTGCTTGGAAAAATGTACCTCAATTGAGAAGGAAATTGGGCATAATTTTTCAAGATTTTAATCTATTAATGGATCGAACGGTAGAGGATAATTTGCAATTTGTCCTAGAGGCGACAGGCTGGAAGGACAAACATCAGATGGAATTGAGGATAAACGATGTGCTCGACCGAGTTGGTCTAAAGACAAAAGGATTTAATATGCCCTACGAGTTGTCTGGTGGCGAACAACAACGAGTAATTATCGCGCGTGCCATTCTCAACAATCCAGAAGTTATCCTGGCCGATGAACCTACTGGCAATCTGGACCCAGACACTTCCGACGAAATCATCAAACTCCTTCAAGAACTAAACAGGGAATATAAGACGACTGTACTCATCGCAACGCATGATTATTATATCATAGAAAAATTTCCTGGCAGGATAGTCAAGGTGCAAAACGGACATGTATTTACTCAGGAGGATTTTGAAATTTAGTTATTGAGTTAGTAGGCTATTTAGTGATAATACTTAGTAACCCAATAACCTACTAACTCAATAAACTACTCAACAACTCGAAATGGATACAAAATAGCCCCTTGGTTTGCGACAATAATATCTTGGGATGCCTCTACAGGAGGAACCTGAAATACTTGGATATTATTATCATCAAACAACTCTAAATTCTGTTCATTAAACAAAAAATTGTTGACTGGTAGTCCTTCGCAAAAACTATTAGAAATAAAACTACCATTTTTCATCACCAAACAATATAGACCAGGTTCTGATGGGATAATGCTCGTTCGAGCGCTACACCACAATTCATCACATTCATATTCGATGGTAAGCCATGACACGTTTGAATTGATATTATTTGGCACAACCAGACCCACTTGAGCCTCGCCAACCTCTCCAATGAATTCAAAACCTTGAAGTGCATCTGTAGTTTCGGGATTATTGCCGTCGAAAGCTACCAGATCAAAACGTAAGCTTGCAAAGGATACCTCAACAAGCTCAGATTCATCAATTACAGCCGAAAGTGCAGGAAATTTTGATCGCATAAACAACGTATCTCCCAAGGTGATTTCTTGCTGAGAGGATTCAAAATAACTATTGAATTCTATAGACTTCGGGGTCAAACATTCGTCTCTGTCGTCGCATGTTGTGCCGGAACATAATAGCCAAAAACCAAATAGTAGATAACACAAAAACTTATTCATAGCGTAGTAAATTTAGGGGGTAAAAAATATAATTAGATAAGATTTTCAATAGAAAAGAAACTTCTTTTCTAGATGAAAATTGCTATAAAATTCATAAAACAATACAGGTGTATTATTTGGTATGAATTGTTTTGATTTTGTGAATTTGGTAAGAAATGTCCAATTTTGATGCCAAAATATGTTAAAAGAAATAGTTATAGGTTACTAGATTCAAAAACCTATGATTACAAGGAGATTTGTGAAGTCATTTGGTCGTTCAAGATTAAAAAACACCAAACCCTAGGCTAAGAAATACTAAGATATTAGTTCTTAGACAACAAAATTATTTGGAATATTATGCTCAATCTTATTCCCAAATTTCAACTCAATAACTCAATAACTTAATAACTAATTACCGATAGCTAACCGCATTTACCGCTTGCACCACCTTCGCTACATTCGGAAGATAAGCATCAACTAGATTCGGCGCATAGGGCAAAGAGACATCCTCTGCATTGACTCTGGTGACCGGAGCATCAAGATAATCAAACGCATACTTTTGAATTTCGTAGGCGATCTCCGCAGAAACCCCACCGAAAGGCCAGGATTCATCTACCACTACTAAGCGATTGGTTTTCTTGACAGAATTGACAATCGTGGCGTGATCTAAGGGGCGGATGGTTCTAAGGTCGATGACTTCTGCAGAGATTCCTTCTTTTGCTAGAGCGTCTGCGGCTTCGAAAGCGACCTTCATCATTTTATTGAAAGAAACGATAGTGACGTCGGTACCTTCTCGTTTTACTTTTGCTTTTCCAATTGGGATGTAATATTCTTCTGTTGGGACCATTCCTTTATCGCCATACATTACTTCGGACTCCATAAAACAAACCGGATCGTCATCAACGATCGCTGATTTGAGCAACCCTTTTGCATCGTGCGGGTCGGACACTGAAATGACTTTTAAGCCAGGAACATTTGCCATCCAGGACTCAAACATCTGAGAATGCTGTTGGCCCAACTGACCAGCAGATCCACTTGCTCCTCTAAAAACAATCGGTGCACTGATTTGTCCTGCAGACATCGAAAGAATTTTGGCGGCGCTATTGACGATCTGATCGAAGGCCAAAACTGCAAAATTCCAAGTCATAAACTCCACAATTGGGCGTAGACCATTCATAGCCGCTCCTACACCAATACCTGTAAACCCAAGTTCAGCAATTGGGGTATCGATGACACGTTTTGGTCCGAATTCGTCGAGCAGCCCTTTGCTTACTTTATAAGCGCCGTTGTATTCTGCTACTTCCTCTCCCATCAAGAAAACATTTTCATCTTTTCTCATTTCTTCAGCCATAGCTTCTTGCAATGCTTCCCTGAATTGTAATTCTTTCATATTGGATGTTTAGTGTGTGTTAAGGACACTGTGTCAGCGAAAATTCGCCCTGTTTCCAGTCAATTCAGGCTCAAATTAGGAAAATCAATTTGAACATCCAAATTGATTTATGGTAAATAAAAACTGGTTTATGCTTAATAGAGAAATGGTTGAAAATTTTGATAACTCAACATCTATTCAACTCATTAATTCACTCCCCAATCCAACCATAAACCAAACGACTATTTATGGCCATACTTGTTTAAGGAGAGTGGCTGTATTATCAAAGTCTGTACAGGTGTTAACACCAGCAAATCCGCCAAATCGGCACAATTCCGCTCCTTCACAATTATAAACGAAAGAAAATTGATCTGCACAGGTATTAGGACAGTCTTCTAAATAAAAGACTTCGTCGCCATTGTAGGTATAGACTTTTACATTTGATCCTGCAGAAGCGGAACCATCCATTTCTCCAATCTTAGTAGCTAGCCAAGCGATATCTTTTGCGGGATTGTTAACACCGCAAGCGGCCTTGGTATTGTCTTCTTTCTTGCAAGAAGATATGATGAGTAAAAATCCGAATGTTAAAAGTGTGATAAAAATTCTCAAATAATGATTCATAGTTTTCATTTTTTATTAATTATTCAAATATAATATTTCCAATAAAATTAACAGCCAATACTTTCAGCAAACTTGCTTGACAACTGATAGGAAATGAGGCGTTGAAATATTTCGAAGGAGGAGTAAAAATTAAACAAAGCTCACGGAAGTGAATATTTTTGATCTGATTATCAGTAAACTAGGTGTTTTGTGGATGGTTGTTGAGTAGTAGAATTCGTTTATTCCCTATTCTGAATTTCTGGGATGTCGCTCCGCTAGAGCATGATTGATATTGGGCTGCTCTAAAGCTAATTGCTAAATCTATTATTTAATGATAAACCAATATTTCGATTTTCAATTAACGAATGTATCTATAACCTTTCACTACCCTCCATTAAATCGATATAAGAGACCTACTTGAAGTTGCGCATTGATGTCGGAGGAATTGTTTGCAATTAGTTTTTTAAATCCATGTCGATATTTAAGGTTAAATCCGAGTTTATTGGAGGCAAAAAATCTCATTCCAACACTGAATGCGGGATCAATTCTCCGAAAGGTAAACGTATTTTGAATTTGATCAAACTCTGCAAATTGTAAAGTAGGATCTTGAACAGCGGCTTTTTCTATTGCAATACGGTCTAACTTAGATTTATTAAGTAGAAAGCCCAAATCCATTCCTGCGGAGAGACTGAATTTTCTGGAAATATTCCAGGCCAGACTAACAGGCAATCGAAGATAGTTTAGCTTGGACTTTAAAGAAGAATTGCTTTTATTGTATTGAATGATATATTCAAGGGTATCCAGCAAAGTAGCTAAGCCCAAGGAGTCAGGAATTGAAACTTGATCATTATTGTCAATAAATGCAACGTCATTACTGGAAGTAACAAGGCTCCAATTTGTTTTATGCATCATATGCGTAAATTCAGGTTCAACCAACAAGGAGAATCTTTTTGCAATTGGAATATCTATATGTGCTCCTATAGATGCCCCTAGTGATTCTGTGTAGGCAAGGTTTGCGTGCGCACTGATACCGACTTTCACTTTTCGACGATGTTTGGTGATTTCAGGCTCTTCAATTGACAGAATAGGGATCTCGTTTTCAAACTTCACACTAGCCAAACTCAAGGGCTGAATTGGCTGGAATGGCATTATTTTATGGAGAACGGAGGCCTCTTTTACAATTGTTGATGGGATGGCCGTTTGTTTTTGGGGAATACTACTTTGTACTAAAGAAGGTTTAACAACTTGCTTTACAGCCTGTTGAAGGACATCCGTTTTTTCTTCGAATGAAGGGGAATTGCTTTTGTTGAAAATCGTGAACGTATTTGAGGGATTATTTGATAGCAATTCATTATTCCTAGCGGTATTACTTAAGGTATTTGTATAAGAAGCAACAGGGAAAGTACTTGGGATGGTGGTTTTAGTTTTTGAAATTTGTTCTTGAGTATCTACCAGTTTGTTGGTTACTGTCGTATTGGTATTTGTTGAGTTAATAGCGTCAATAGTTTCTGTTTGCTTAGAATTTTGAGGTGCAGTCGCGATTGGTCCCTTGTATTCTTGTTCAGTTTTTGCAGGAGCAGACTTTATTGGCGTAGTTTCTACCTCACCAGAAAAATTGAGATATCCCCAACTAACAATACCTCCCAGCAATAGTAATGGAAATAACCACCACCAGACTATCGCCTTTTTGCGCTTCTCTTCTACAGGCATTTCTTTGTCAAGTAGCGCTTCCATATTGCCCCATGCTTGATCAACGAACACCTTGTCCATTCCTGGATTGGCCGGTTTGTTATTAAATTCTTTCATAACTATTTTCGAAATTATAGAGTTTTAGCAATCTTTTTAATCGGGTTCTGGCTTCTGATAAGTGCCATTTGGAGGTTCCCTCACTTATTGACAATTGTTCTGCGATTTCCCGATGGTTGTAGCCTTCAATGGCATATAGTGTAAACACCCTTTCTGTTGCAGGTGGTAGCGTTTTGATCATTTTCAAGAGATCGTCCATGTATAGTTTGTTGACGACCTTAGCAGCGGAGGAAACGTCTTTTTCTTCAAAAATGATCAACTCTCCATACTTAGAATTTTTCCTGAAGTAATCTGACACACTGTGAAATACGAGTTTGCGCACCCACCCTTCCAGCGATCCTTTAAAAGAAAAAGTATCCATTTTTTTGAACGCCCTTAAAAAACCATTATTCACAATCTCCATTGCTATTTCTTTGTCTGTCGTATACCGCATACATAACCCAATCATTTTTGGGAAAAATTGTCTATAGAGGGCTTCTTGAAATTTTCTTTCGTTGTTTAAGCAGCCAGCTACAAGTTCTTCATCCGTGTATTTACGGTTTCGTTTCATTTAAATTTTAAGGATCAGTCAGGTGTTAATTATGTGGTTCTGTTCTATAAAAATACAGATTATTCAAACTAAAAAAGCATTCCTAGTCTTAATGTGTAACGTTTGAATGTATGATGTTGTGTCCAGGTACCGTCCCAAACTGGTTGAGTATAAGAAGCTTTCTGAATTTTATAGCCAAAATCGATGGTGAAATTTGCAGCCGATCCAGCTCCAAATCTATATCCAATTGCTGGATGTACAAGAAGTCCTCCATTTGTTTTGACAATATTGTTTCGCTCATTTTTCACTCCAAATCCATAGCCTAACTGCATTCTAAACATTGGAGTAGACATGTTTTTTAACAAATACCCTCTTACCTCTCCAAAAACAGGAATGACAGCCTGCCCAGCTCCCATTTGAAACGTCTCATAACCAACCCCTACTCCAGCTCCAATCAACCGATGAAACTGATATCCGGTTACATTGTCTATAGAAAACCCTGGGATCACTTTTCCATCCATGTCTTGTCCAAAATTGATGGATAAGTCTGTTGTATTGTAAATTCCTTTTTCTCTAAATTTGTAGGTGTTTCTTTGCTCCCTTTTGGCTGCTCTTCTTGTCATGTCAATTCGCTCCTGAACCACTTTCGTTACTATCTTACTATCAAAATTTAGTTTGACACCATTCCAGGATACAAATTCAATGTTTACCCCAGGTTCGTAACTGATAATTTTGCCTCGCAGGATATTTCCGCCTTTGAGATAAACAACATCTTGGAATTGCGGGTATTGTTCTATGTCAGAAGGCAATCCTTGATTTTCTGCTTGTCCAAAAAGAAGACAAGAAGTAATAGTGATGAAAAATAACAGCAGGTATTTCATGATCATTAGATATTAAGTTGTCAAAGTTGTTTATTAATCTGTTGTTTGTCAGCAAATTGTTTGCAATTTTAAGTCATGCTTCTACGTTCTACTTACTTTATGAATTAAAAGTGTGGGGCCTCCTACTTCCTTCAAAGGCCCCAGCACAACCTGCTGATCTTTTTGTTTGAGTGGTAAGGTGTATTGAGTTATTAAGTAACTATCCGAATTAAGAAACTTAATATGTCAACAACCAAACAACTACCTTTCGACAGAGATTTTACTAATCTCCTTCAAGTTTTTGGGGTTAGTGTAGTCGTATTGGTAAAATCCGTCAGATCCAATCACTAGTAAATTGCCATTTGGTAGGGCAATAACATCGTAGGTGGACAGTCCTTTTTTGTAATCAATTCTATTGTTATCCAGCTTTTCAGGATCACTTGCATCAAATACTTTCAGTCCGAAGTCTCCTTCACAGATAAACAAGGTTTGGTCGGTGGTTATGGCTACTCCATGTGGATTATCCATTGGGAAAGATTCAACCAATTTTGGATTATAAATATCTTTGACATCGATCAAATCCAGTTGGTTGGTAAATCCCTGGCACTCATTTCCAGATCTTAGAGTTACGTATGCGTAATCTCCTAGCACTGCTACCGGATCACAAGCAGTCATATGAGCAAACTGCGCGGTTTGGAACGGAGTTGCAGGATTCGTATTATCGAAAATAAACATTCCGCTGTTAGATCCAATGAATAAATTGTTTCCATAAGGGTAAATCGTCTCAATCCCCCACCCTACATTGATAGTAGACACCTCTGTTGGTGTAGATACGGTAGAAATATCATATACCGTGAGATCTCTTTCATCAACGGTATAAAGGTGATTTCCAGAAATTGTGAATCTCGCAAAGGAGCCACCAACACCACTGCCGCCAACACCACTACCGCCAATAGTATTTGGCAATATTACCACTCCATTTTGGTCAGCATTTTGAAAAAATACACCACCAAACCAGCCTGTATTTCTTCCAGCAGTTCCACAGTCTTCGATTCTAGTGACCATATCTGAGTTATAATATACCAGCACCTGCTCAGCATTATCATTGTAGTCTCTCACATCATTTTGGCGACCCACCAATGTTGGATTTTGGACATCCGAGATATCAATCGCCAACAAATCAAAATAGCAATCGGCATAAAGTGTGTTTGATTTGACAGCCATATCCACATTACCCGGTACTTTGATAAAAGAAACCGGATTAGGAGCGGAAGGAACTGAATTGTCAATAACATGAATCCCTTGATGAATCTCATTGATTAGAATGAAATCATTATAAAAATATATCTTTCCCGGTTTTTTTAAGGGCCTTGGAGATTCAACAGATATTTCCGGATGGATATCATCGATATCTACAAACACCGGCGTGTGTTCAATGTAAGTATGTTCAGCAGTACATTCATCTTTATTGCAGCTTTGGAGGGTCAAACATAAACCCCAAAAACCTAGCAGGATTAGCAATGATACTTTTTTCATTATGATAGTTTTATGGTAAAAATTAATAGCCGTTTTCAAAAAATAATTATTTGCAAAAGATCTTTAAACCTAAAGACAGCAAGCTTTTTGAAAAGGGTTGGGTAGGTGGGGAGTTTTTTTGAAGAAAAGAAAACGGACTTGGTTAACATGATTCAAATTCATGTAGAGTCTTTTTGTTGGGCCGGCTTCTGGTTGGTGCTAAATGCATCTCAATCTTGGAAAGGTGGAATACCCATAACTGCAATCGGACTTGACCTTTGGAAGGGTGAAACAATATAGAAACCGCAGAACCAATCGATTATTACTTAAATCGAATAGCCTTCACCGGCTGAATATAAGTCACCAGATATGTAGGTATCAGCAGCACCAACAACGTAATTACAATCGTCATTATATTAATAACAATTACCGCCATCCAAGAAATTTCAATAGGTGCTACAGAAACATAATAAGCTTCTTCAGGAAGGGTAATCAGACCATAGTTCTTTTGTACAAAACAAAAGAGCAGTCCCAGTATGTTTCCCAACAACATACCAACACCAATGATAAAAGCCGCTTGATACAAGAATATCTTCCGAATTGACCAGTTGGGGGAACCAAGGGCTTTCAATATCCCAATCATATTCGTTCGCTCCAATATCAGGATCAACAAGGCCGTGATCATATTGATTATCGCCACGATCATCATCAAGGAAAGAATAACCCGCACATTGACATCCTGCAAATTGAGCCAACTGAAAATCCCTGGATAAATATCTTTTATTGTACTGGAATAAAGTTCTGGGCCCAACACATTGTAATAGACATATTTTCCTAGCGGGTCCATGTCTTGAATATGGTCAATAAACACCTCAAAACCGCTTACCTGATCTTGATCCCAGCTATTGAGTCGTTGGATTTGTCGGATGTCTACCAGCGCGAATTTTTTATCGTATTCTGCCAATCCGGTATTGTAAATTCCTTTTACTTTGAAGGTACGGATGATTTGAACCCCGTTTTCTACAAAATTGACTCGAAACTTGTCGCCCAATTTTACTTCTAGTCTTTTGGCAGAGCTTTCGGAGATCAATATCTCCCTGGACATTTCTTTGTTTTCTAAATCTAGGATATCCCCTTCGATGAGGTACTTTCTAAAAAACTCCCAATCATAGTCGTTGCTCACTCCTTTTAGGATGATTCCTTCCAGGACTTCGTTGTTGGTTTTTATGATGCCTGCTTTGTTGGCGAATACCTGAATGTGCCGAATGCCGCCTTTTGTTTTTGCGGTAGTCTCAACAGGTCGTTCTAGCCATCTGGAAAGTCTTGGCCACTCTTTTTTATAGGTGATTTGTCCTATGTTAGTAATATCATCGACACTTACATCAGGGTCATTTCCCTTTGCGTAGAAACTCTGGTGAGTAGAAATAGGATAAGATTCTACGGCACTTTCCGATTGAAAATGGGTAATATGAATATGCCCCCAAAAACCAAATATTTTTTCACTGATTTCATTTTTGAATCCTGCGACCAATGCGGTAGCAATGATCATCACAGCCATACTAATTGTAATAGCAAGTATGGCGATACCAATGATTTTGCTTGAAAACGAATTTTTGGTAGAGGAAGCCACCTTTTTGGCAATAAAATACTCCAGATTCATATATTGAATTGAAGGCGAAAATTAAACAATTTGATAGACTTTTCTGGAATTCAACGTAGGAGATTTACTTTTTTTGATTGGGAATAGGAAAAATTTAATTCTTCCTGTGCTCCATTTATCCGCCTTCTATGCGTTGGCTTGTAAGATTTACTATTAATTTACTCCAAAAATTACTTAAAAAAATCTTATTTTTATGGACTCAAATATTTCCTAATCTACCTTTTTACTACTATGAAATCAATTCTACCTATTGTTTTTATTCTATTTTTCTATGCTTATTCCTTTGCACAAGTTTGTCCTACCGGAAGCAGTGAACCGACGATTCTATTGGCTGGTGATTCCTGGGCGGAATATATGTGGAGCGATGGCAGATACAACCCTGTACTAGATAAATTTGGATTTGCCGACAAAGACGCCATAGGCAATCCGCTGGGTTCTAGTCCGAATCCTGGATATACAGGACCAGCTTATACTGTTTCTGGCAGTCTTGCAAGAGATTGGGCAGATAAAGCCAATTTCCCCTACATCAACAATGTAATCGATGAAATCACTGCCAATCCAACCATCAAAACCGTTGTTTTGAGTATTGGCGGCAATGATATGCTTGCTGGAAGACCGGAAGGCGGATGGTATCAAAACATGGATCAAGATGTACCTGGAGCAGAAGCTGCTCTTTTGGATGAGTTGAAAAACAATACGATGGTCATAATAAATGACATTCAAGCAGTACACCCTGATGTAGAGTTTCTGATTTCTAGTTATGATTTTGTGAATTTTAGTATCCCTGGATTTGCTTGTCTGTTTTATGCTTGTCAGAAGCGTCGTGATTTAAGTTATGATAATAACAATCTGATCACCGATGCAGAACTAAATCAGATGATGATTACCATTGAAACATTTCGGATCAATGAGATTGTTTCTGTACCGGGAGTTTATTTTGATAATGCTATTGGGTTGATGCATTATTATTATGGTGATGGGACAAACGCTCCCGGCACACTACCCTATCCAGAACAAACTACTCCATACAGTGCAACATTTTATGGTGGGAATCCTTCCTTACCTGCTTTGCGATCTAACTTCAGAAACGGGTTTGATCCTATTCACCTTGACGAGGATGGGTATGAATATAAAATTATCAACCAAACAAAGACACACTTTATACCACAATTTCGAGCTAATCCAGATATCACGATTTTCTCGAATGGAGGGAATGAGGACGGTTGGTCAAATGGAGTAAACAGCAACACAAATGGGGTAAGAGTTGGGAATAACACAAACAGATCCTATAGTGGTATCCTGTCTTTTGACACTAGTTTGATACCAGATGGATCAACTGTAGATAAAGTAAGTCTTTTTCTAGTAAGAAGCGGGCTTTCCAATGCCAATCCTTTTAGTGATCAAGCTGTTTTTGGTGCACCAATTTTGGAGGTAAAGAAGGGTTCTTTTGGACAAATCGAAATAGAAAACAATGATGCTACTACTCCTGCAGATGCTGTTGATGCAGGTTGCTTTCACGGATCTGTGAGCGGCAATAACTATGCACTTCGGATTGATTTGAATGCCTCTGGACTTGCAGCCATCAATACGAGTGGAACTACACAATTCAGGATTTCCTTTCCTAATGCAAGTGGCACTAGTGATTTTGTCACCTTCAATGATGGGGATGCTGTTTTAGATACAGATATTACGACAGAATCTCTAGAAGAATATATGGAAGATGCCCGTCCTTTTCTTGATATTAAATATACCCCTCCAGTCCAATTGGCGGCAAAAGTTATGCTTCAAGGTCCTTACCTTTCTAGCACAGGGCTAATGGCGACCAACTTGAATGACAATGGGCTTATTCCTTTGATGGAGCCTTATTCTGCATTAGGAATGCATGTGGGTAGTGAAGAGACTTCTGCTACGGTTCTTGCTGCTCATCCTGTAGTGGACTGGGTACTCGTAGAGCTACGCGACAAAACGAACGCTGCGACCATGGTTGAAACTAAAGCCGGATTGTTAATGACCGATGGCAGTATAATGGCAGAAGATGGGGTTAGTGATCTTACCTTTTCCTCCACTCCAGATAGCTATTATGTAGCTGTTCGGCATCGGAATCACTTAGGTGTAATGACGTTGAATCCTACCGTATTAACTGAGGATAGTGTCCTAGATTTTACCACGTCTGCTCTTTTTGGAACGGACGCTGCAGAGGCTTCTACAGGAACTCAGTTTCTCTGGGCGGGCGATGCCCTTGCAGACGGCGAGCTAAATGCTGCCGATCGAAGTGAATGCTGGAACAATAGAAATGACATCACTTACTTATTGTCTGATTGTGATTTGAGTGGGTCGACAGATGCCGCAGATCGCAGTATCACCTGGAATAATCGAAATAAAATGGAGCAATTGCCTTAGGGTAGTTGGTAGGGGACATTTTTGTAGCGTGTATAGGGACAACAGATTGTACGTATTACGTTTCGGCAACTTCAGTCGCCTGAAACGAGCTGTCGGTCAATTCTATCTGGACAATCTATATTATCGTTTTAATGTGTCAGGCGACTGAAGTCGCCAATCCGTGTTACGTTTTTATTCTAGTCAAACCATAATTTTTTCTATCAAAATCGATTCAAAAATTTCAGGAGATCCTTCAAAAAATTAGGATCCCCTTAAAATTCTGAATAAAATTTCACAGTAAAATATTGTTAAGAAAATTTTAACTGAGTAAAATATTTTATCACCTGAGTATTTATTCTTGAGCATAAAAAAACCGGAAAGAATTTGCTCTTGCCGGTTTTTTAGATTTATTTTTCCTGTCTATTTCACAGGAGCCTAATGATTAGATTAGCGTCAAAAGGTTATATTATTGTTTTTAGAAGGATTATTATTCCTATCAAAAAAATACTGGGGACATCTTACTACACCAATTCGACCGTCATAGCAGAAGCACCACCGCCGCCATTACAGATTCCTGCTAGCCCACGTTTGCCTCCTTTGTGCTTCAGCACAGACAACAGTGTAATTACAATCCGACATCCGGAGACGCCAATTGGGTGTCCCATACTAACTGCACCACCAAAAACATTCACTTTCTCATGATCCAGATCCAAGGCTTGCATATTTGCTAGTGCAACTACAGAAAATGCCTCATTGATTTCAAATGCATCAATATCACTGACGGAAAGCCCTGCTTTTTTCAGTGCTTTCGGCATAGCAAGTGCGGGGGTTGTTGTAAACCAAATAGGTTCTTGTGCTGCGTCCGCATAACTAAGAATTTTTGCTATTGGCTTTAAGCCTAACTCTTCTGCTTTTTCTTTGCTCATCAAAACGATAGCGGCTCCGCCATCATTGATCTTAGAAGCATTTGCTGCGGTGATAGTTCCTTCCTTATCAAATGCAGGACGTAATTTGTCCAAACCTTCTCTAGAAGCAATTCTTCCATTATCTACCTCTTCATCTCTGCTTACTACGATGGGGTCTTTGCGACGTTGTGGAACTTCCACATTGACAATCTCGTCATTGAAATAACCTTTATCGTAGGCTGCGCGTGCACGAACGTACGATTCGTAAGCATAGTCATCTTGTTCTTTGCGTCCAATCTTTTTGTCCTTGGAACAAACTTCTCCGCAAATTCCCATCATAGAACCATCATAAGGATCTTGTAAGCCATCTCTTACGATGCCATCAATTATTTGGCCATTTCCATAACGGATTCCTGTTCTTCCTGAGGGGAGGTAGTGAGGAGCATTGCTCATGCTTTCCATACCTCCGGCGACCATAATATCATTATCTCCTAGGGCGATAGACTGTGCTGCGAACATAATTGCCTTCATTCCAGAAGAACAAACCTTATTTACCGTAGTACACGGGGTGCTGTTTGAAATACCTGCGGCTAATGCTGCTTGTCTGGCAGGTGCTTGGCCGACGTTTGCTTGTAGTACGTTGCCCATGTAGACTTCTTGAACTTGGTCTGGAGTGATACCAGCACGTTCGACGGCTGCTTTAATTGCAGTTTTGCCAAGATCAATTGCTGTTAGTTTGGAAAGTGCGCCACTCAAATTACCGATCGGTGTTCGAGCAACAGACATAATATATACTTCTCTCATATTTTTTGATGTTTTATTTCGTGCAAAAGTAAAGATTTTTGGTGGGAAGTAGTAAAAAGAATCAAGATTCCTTCATGATCTCGCAGAGTTTTGAATGTGTTCCGACTTTCGGCAATCCAAAAGGTGAAGGAACATCGACGGCGGAGTGTATTAAGCTAATTGAGGGTATTTTCAACCTAAAACGAAAACCTCCGTATATGAATTGGGATTAAAACATTGGATTACACTAAAAATCAACGATATTTGCCAGTCATGAAATCATTTTTCACAAAATTGTTGGCGAAAATTCCTGAGTTTACGAATTATCTGTTAGCTGCGTTGGTAGTGCTGTTGATCAGTTCTTTGTTTCCAAACAACGTCAAATTTAAATACAATTTTGCAAAGGGGCAGACCTGGACTTATGCTGACTTGCGGTCCCCCTTTGACTTCCCAATTAAGAAGACCGACCAGGAGATAGAAAAAGAAATCGCCCTTTTAGACAAAAATTTCCACCCCTATTACGTCTACAATTCTGAATTGATTTCCCAAAAAAAGAATGATTTTACACAATTAGTACAATCTAAGATTGCAATGCCCTATTCTGATTCACTATACAAAGATATTGTGGAGAATGAAGCGGCCTACCTGCGGTTTGGTTTAAGCTTAATCGATAGTATTTACCGTAAGGGAATCATAAAATTAGATCTGAAGCATCTTGAGTCCGAATCTGATTTTGTCATAAATGTCCTTGAAAAAAACACAAGCAAAAAGCGGCCACTTTCCAGCCTTTACACTACTCGTACCGTAAATCAGCCCATTGTTGATATGCTAGCAGATTGTGGTTTCAAAAACTGTCAGTTTTTACTGGATCCGATACAGAAGGTGCTAGCGCCCAATTTGATTTACAGTGATTCGATCACTCAACAACTCTATAAACAGTCGCTGGCCAATGATATCACGTACTCCAGAGGAATGGTCAAAAAAGATCAGGTAATTATCAGACGCCAGGGAATTATCACAGATGAGATCCACCAAGAGCTGACATCGTTTAAAGAAGCTTACAAGACTAAAGTAACACAGGACAAAAGTGCCAATTGGATATTTTTTGGATATTTTCTGCTTACTAGTTTGATAATGGGGGTCTTTGTTGCTTTTGTGAAGGGACATAACCCTACAATATTTAGAAGCCTACGTCAATGGATTTTCTTGTTGATGTGGCTTATCCTGTTTAGCTATGCAGTCTATCTTGCGGTCAAGTATGAAATGATCAGCTTGTATGTTCTT
The DNA here is from genome assembly GCA_938016265.1 of uncultured Saprospiraceae bacterium. Taxonomy (GTDB): domain Bacteria; phylum Bacteroidota; class Bacteroidia; order Chitinophagales; family Saprospiraceae; genus JAHDHB01. The sequence continues at coordinate 37,377 of CALLWB010000056.1, read as the reverse complement.
CCCTTTTGTATTGTCCCTATTATCATAAAGAATTTTTATAATGCTCGGTTGGCCTTATTTACCCACATCATTGTCATATTGATAGCCAGTTTCTTATCCCCACTCGGCTATGAGTTTACTTTTGTTCAAATTCTTGCCGGTATTGTTGTTGTTTTAGCGAATGTTCGGACACGATATATCTCTAAATTTTTCATTTCCATATTCTATTTGTTCCTTGTTTATCAAGGAGCCTATTTAGGGCTTTCACTTATAGAAGAAGGGTCTATCGAACGGTTGTCTATGGGTACACATGGGTTTACTCATGGCTGGCTAGCGATGAATGTCTTTTTGACACTGATCTCCTACCCTTTGATCCCGCTTATCGAAAAAGTTTTCGGATTTACTTCTGAAATTACGCTTGTTGAACTTTCAGACATGGACAAACCTTTGTTGAGGGAACTTTCCATTAATGCTCCCGGCACCTTACAACACAGCCTGCAAGTGGCCAATTTATCAGAGGCCGCTGCTAAGGAAATCGGAGCCAACTCGCTCTTGGTCAAAGTCGCTGCCTTATATCACGATATCGGCAAAATGATCGCCCCTCTCAATTTTATCGAAAATCAAAATGGCCAGAATCCACACGATGAAATGGATGAAACACAAAGTGCAAAGGCCATTATCGACCATGTAACAGAAGGCGTAAAGATGGCTAAAAAGGAAGGGTTGCCCTGGGTGATTATCAATTTCATTAAAACACATCATGGCACGACTCGCGTCGAATATTTTTATCGAAATTACCAGAAAAACAATCCTGATGAAACAATTGATGAAAGTCTGTTCCGCTATCCTGGACCAAATCCTAAAACGAAGGAAGAATCCATTCTAATGGTAGCTGACTCAGTGGAAGCAGCTTCAAAAAGTCTAAGAAATCCAACCGAGCAATCAATCAATGATATAGTAGACAAAATCGTAAACTCGAAAATAGAAAACAAGCAATTTGTTGATTCTGAGCTCTCTTTCGAGGAATTGGAGTCTTGCAAACGGGTTTTCAAAAAGCTCCTGAAAAGCATTCATCATGTCCGAATCGAATACCCAGAGGAAATTAAACCCTCCAAAACTGAATAAAAAAACGACATAAATAAAAAAACCGCCCCACAAATCTTTGATTTGGGAGCGGTCCACACTATGAGAACACCATCTTTAGTTCATTTGAGAACCGTTATATTTTGAATCATTCTTCAATGATTATGTTTCTTGTCTTCAATATTGCATATACTATGCCAAAAAGTATTGAGCTATTTATTTTTACAATTCTTTAACATTAAAACGCTATATGCCGCAAAGATGTTGTCAGAACAAGTGTTATCTATATGTTAAAAAACCGAAATGTTCATTTTTAGTGTGTAATTGATTGATTGTAAAGCTGTATATTTATGGCTTAAGAATGGCTAATGGGGTGTTTTCTTCTAAAAAAGAAGTGCTTTCCAAAATTCAAATAACTAATAAAATTCAGGTAGCAACAAGTTGATAAGTCAAAAAAACATAGGAGAAATATTTGAAGCAGCCAAAATCGAAGAGGTAGTTGGCGACTATATCACCTTAAAAAAACGTGGGGTGAATCTTTTAGGGGTCTGCCCTTTCCATCACGAAAAAACGCCTTCCTTCACTGTCTCTCCTGCTAAGAATATCTATAAATGTTTCGGATGTGGAAATGGTGGGAATGCCGTCAATTTCATTATGGAACATGAAAATATGACTTATCCCGAAGCATTGAGACATCTAGCCGCAAAATATAATATCGAGTTAGACGAAATACAAACGACCGATGAACAGCGGCAGGAAAAACAACTGTATGACAGCCTTTATCTGATCACTGAATATGCCAAAGATTTCTACCAAAAACAGCTTTTTGAAACGGAAGAAGGCAAGAGTATCGGATTAAGCTATTTTAAGGAACGAGGATTTCGGGAAGAAATACTTAAAAAATTCGGTCTGGGTTATGCCCCCAACACAAAAAATGCTTTTACTCTAAATGCTATAAATACAGGATACAAACCAGAAATGCTGATCCAGGCAGGCCTGACGTCCAAAGATGGGAATCGGGATTTCTTTAGAAATAGAGTACAATTCGCCATTCACAACCTTACCGGAAAAGTGGTTGGTTTTGGAGGGCGGATTATGTCTAAGGACGTCAAAGCACCGAAGTATATCAATACGCCAGAATCGGAGATTTACAATAAAAGTAAAGTATTATATGGTGCGTTCTTCGCACGTCGGGCCATCCGTCAATTTGATGAGTGTATTCTTGTAGAAGGTTATACTGACGTCATTTCTCTTCACCAAGCAGGGATCGAACATGTAGTCGCCTCCTCCGGAACATCACTTACCGAAGGACAGATTGGCTTAATAAAAAGGTATACACCAAACATTAAGATTCTATATGATGGTGATCCTGCTGGAGTAAAAGCAGCGCTCCGCGGGCTAGATCTTGTGCTTGAGCAAGATATGAATGTAAAAATCGTTCTTCTACCAGATAAAGAGGATCCTGACAGCTATTTACAGAAGGTCGGAATAACGGTTTTTCAAGAGTATATCGATTCTAATGCACAGGATTTTATTCTCTTCAAAACCAATTTGCTGCTAGAAGAGGCGAAGGGTGATCCGATAAAGAAGACAAACTTAATAAAAGACATTGTCAACAGTATTGCAAAGATCCCTGATCCTTTAAAGCGATCTGTCTTTGTCAAGGAATGCGCGACAAGGCTTGAAGTAGACGAGGGGGTTTTGGTAGCCGAGACCAACAAAGTCACGCTTGCCGAAATGAATAAAAGGAAAAAAAGAGCAGATAGAGAAAGAGACAACACTCCCCCACCAGATTTTCTGCCGGAGCAAGGACCCGCTATTCAGCAACCTCCTAGTAAAAAAATGGTCCTGGATGATCAGATAAGGGAAAAGCACCTCATTGGATTATTGATGGCATATGGGGAGGAAAAAATGGAAGAAGAGGTGACGGTTGCGCATTATATTCTTTCAAACATCGAAGAAGTGATTGACGAGATTGACAATGATCTTTGCAAATTCATTATTTATGAATGCCTGGAACGGCTAAAGTCTCAAAAGTCTCTTTCACAGGAATACTTTATCCGGCATCACAATCCAGAAATTAATAAGCTTGCCGTCGCTGCATTGACAACCCCCTATGAATACAGTAAAAACTGGGAAGAAAAACACTTGAATCCTCTCCAGACACAGCCGATGCCAGAGAAAAACTATGTAAAAGATACCAAAAACTCTATGGATCGTCTGAAATGGAGTAAGGCAAAACGTCTTAATATCAAACTTACCAGTCAGATAAAAGAGGCACAGGACAATAATGATATGGACAAGGTATTAAAGCTGATGAAGGTGCAGATGAAAATGAAAAAGATCGAGCAGGAATACTCTGAAATCCTAAACACCAATGGTGCAATTAGGTAAAACTTATAAGTTATTGAATTACTTAGATTGCTCCAAACACCTATGATTGCATTAAAAGTGCACTTTCCAATACACCTACAAACTCCATAAGCTAACAACAGACCAATAAAAAAAGCTCAAAGACTAAAAGTCTTCAAGCCTATCAGGTTTGTAGTTATATTTTTTGATAGCGCAAAAAATGCTACCATTTAAGGTCTTCATCATCTACAGAGTCGAAATCATCATCTTCACTTTTAGGTGTAGATGTTGGTTCGTCGGTAGATTCTTCAGCAACAGGGTCTGGTTCTTCAGTCGCGTCTGGTGTTTCATTCTTCTGAGCTTCCAGCGCTTCTTCTTCTCTTCTTTTTTGATATTCTTCATGGCGACGATCATACTCATCATAATCGTAGTCGGGCATAAGCTCCGTCTTAATATGATTGACTGTATCTTCTAGTCCACCAACGAAACGATTGAAATCTTCCTTATAAAGAAAGATTTTGTGACGTTCATAACCATCTCCTTCGAACCGCTTTGTGCTCTCTGTGATTGTTATGTAAAAATCATCACCTTTCGTTTTTCTTACATCAAAGAAATAAGTTCTCCTTCTGCCTGCTTTGACCTTATTGGAATAAACACTTTCAAATTTTTTCCTTTCAAAGTCCACAGTATTTGGTTTTTGGATTACAATAAAAAAGCAATACTATCCTTACAAAAGTAATGATAACTTTAACATTTCAAAAGAATTCATGTTTTAAATTCCGAATCTTCTAATTTTTGTTTTTCATACATATCAGCATAATACCCTTTTTTGTTTATCAAGGATTCATGCGTACCTGCCTCTGCAATGCGCCCTTCATCCATTACAATTATTTTGTCAAACTGTAAAAACGAGTAAATTCGATGCGTAATAATGATGGTTGTTTTTTCTGCTAATGCGCCGCTAAGGTACTGTAATATAGTCTTTTCGGTATTAGTATCTATAGCAGACAAACAATCATCCAGCAAAATGATATCTGGTTTTTTGATAAATGCTCTGGCAATGGAGATTCGTTGCTTCTGACCGCCTGAAAGTGTGACACCGCGCTCCCCTACCATTGTTTCGTAGCCGTCTTTCAGATCTAAAATTTCTTTGTTGATGGCAGCATACCCTGCATATTCTTTTACAGTCGCTAACTTCTGATCGCTTGAACCGAACTTCAAATTGTTCTCGACCGTTTCAGAAAAAAGAAAAACATCTTGTGGAACATAGCCGATCCGTTCTCGAAGTAACGAAAGATTATGTTCGACAATGTTTTTGCCGTCTATAGTGATTGCACCAGCATTTACATCGTACATTCTAAGTAGCAAATCGGCTATTGTTGTTTTTCCTGAGCCTGTCTTGCCGACAATCGCCAACTTCTCCCCTTTCTTCAATTCAAAAGAGATTCCGTTTAGCGCTTTGATCCCTGTATCCGGATATTCGAAATGCACCTGATCAAATTTGATGGCTCCCTGTACAGGATAAATTTCTTTGGAAGGATTTGAAATAGCAGGTTCTTGTTTTAAAAACTCGTTTATTCGCTCCTGAGAAGCAGATGCCCGCTGAATAATAGAAGCCACCCATCCGATAGCAGCTACTGGCCACGTTAGCATATTAATATAAATAACAAACTCCGCAATATTGCCCGGAGTTATATTGCCACGAATAACCTGCAAGCCACCAATGTAAATTGTAATTATTGTGCTTAAACCAATCAACAACAACATCAAGGGATGAAACAAGGCATTCACCCTTGCCAACTCCATCGACTTCTCTTTGAATATCTCACTTTCATTCGCAAAATGCTTCCCCATACTTGGTTCCTGAACATACGATTTGACGACTCGGATGCCAGAGTAAATCTCTTGCGCGGCACTATTCAAAACAGAAAGCTGTCGCTGAATCTGTTCACTTTTTTTATTAATAAGATTACTTACGTAATAGATGGATACGGACAAGAACGGTAGAGGAAGTAAGGTATAGATGGTCAACTCCACGCTCACAGCGAGCATCGAACTAATCACCATTACAAATAAGAAGGTGAGGTTTATTCCGTAAAGGATGGCAGGTCCCAAATACATTCTCACCTTAGACACATCTTCCGTGATTCGTGCCATCAAGTCTCCTGTATTATTTCGCTTGTAAAACGCAAAATCTAATTTTTCATAATGGACAAAAATCTCGTTTCGTAGATCAAATTCGATCAACCTGGACATTACAATGATTGTTTGCCGCATGAAATACATAAAAATGCCCATGATCAGCGCAAGGACAAGTACCAACCCTCCAAAAAACATAAGAATAGCAGCGATATCAGAAAACAACTCCTCCTGTGCATCAAACCCTTCCAACAATCTATAGGTCTGTAGATTTTCTACTACCAAATCCAGCGCATGCCTAATCATTTGAGGCTGCAATACCCGGAAGTAATTTTGCAGAATAACAAACAACAATCCTGTTAAGAGATGCCATTTGTACTTTACAAAGTATTTATTTAGATAAAAAAGTTCTTTCATAATGTCAAAACCACAAATTCAGAGGCCAAAGATACCAAAATGGGTTGGATTTGTTTATGGTGTTTTGGTTAATGGTTGGATTGATTAATAGTTAATAGTGGGATTCGTTATATAGTAATGATTGAATTCATTAAAAGTTCAGAATATCCTTGATATTGCGCTGCCTTGAGGTTGATTATTATTAACAAATTTCTAATAATTACAGTTGCTTTGCAACGGTAAGCCAAATCGACTATTTCCCGTAAACCATTACACATTAACCAATCCAGTCATCATCAACGGACAACGGTACTTGTCTGACAAAGGCTGTCTCAAAGGCAATAATGGTGTTTGTCCCTTCCACCCCTTCTAATGGTTGTATTTTCTCGTAGACAACATCTCTCAAATGTCGATTGTTGCGCGCATAGATCTTGACCATAAGCGCATATCTCCCGGAGATATTGACACATTCGACAATCTCTGGGATGTGCGCCAATTCCTTTTCTACCTTTCCATGATGTTTTGCGTTGGAAAGCATAATTTGGGTAAAGGCAGAGGTTTCAAATCCCAGTTTCCAGGGATCTAGTTGGAAGGAGGCGGTTTTTAAAATTCCTGCCTTTTGAAGTTTGCCCATTCGCTGATGGATTAGGGTGTTTGATACCTTAAGATTTTTTGACAATTGGACATAAGAAATCCGTGCATCAATTGTCAATTCTTTCAGAATACGCAGGTCTATTGGGTCAAGCTGGTCATTTTTCATAAAAAACAGTTCTATTTATTAATTATTGACCTAAAGTTAGTCATTTTAACTAATTAATGACGCAGTATATTCCCTCTACTTGCAATATTGGTTTTTATAGTATTAATTTGCAGTCATAATTAAAACAATACAAGTCATGAATTTCACAGCTATTTTATCAGTAAGTTTGATCCTCTTTTCGGTCATCGATATTATTGGATCATTGCCTGTAATCATAAGTATGAGAAAACAGGGAATTGACATTCGTCCTACAGTAGCCACTTTTTCTGCAGGATTTTTAATGATTTCCTTTTTGTTTTTTGGGGCGGCTATATTGAGTATTTTTCATTTGGACGTTTCCTCTTTTGCTTTGGCCGGTGCCTTGATTATTTTTTTCATTGGATTGGAGATGATTTTGGGTATTCGATTTTTCAGAAATGAGCATGAAGAAGAGGGTGATTCTGGCAGTATTGTACCGATTGCCTTCCCTATTTTAGCTGGCGCTGGAACGTTGACCACTATTATTTCCCTAAAGGCACAGTTTGGAAACATGAGTATTCTTGGTGGAATTCTCGTAAATCTTGCAATTATATTTATTATATTGAGGTCTATTGATTGGATTGCAATAAAAATGGGTGCAACTGTAATTTCAACACTTAGAAAAGTATTTGGAATTGTACTAATAGCTATAGCAATCCAAATGTGTAAAGAACACTTATTTGCCTGATTTTCAAAGACCAATTTTCATGTTTCTTACAAAGGTCAAACAAATTTTTCGTTTAATAAAAGCGGATTTATTACCCCTTCAAAAGGAAATTTATAAAAAATTGTATCCAATGTTAAACAGTTTATAAAAAAATATCGTTCTTTGCGCTTATAAATAGTATTAAACTAAATACAGTTCTTTCAAAAAAATTGTCGTCTTAACATCATGCTGAGCAGGAGAAATGTAAGAGTAAAAGTGATGCAAGTTCTTTATGCCGTAAATCGCGATAAAGAATTAGCTTCCAAAAGTGCGAACACTTATTACCAAAAAAGTATAAATCAGTCCTACCAACTGTATTTGATAAATTTACTTCAACTTCATAAAGTTGCTGAATATTCTAAGGAGGATGCCGGATTTAGATTATCCAAACATCTGCCTACAGATGAAGACAAAATTTTCTCCCCAAAGCTTTTTGAAAATCAGATCATCCAAATGATCACACAGAGTGAAGGCTTTCATAAACTCGCAAAAAAAGACAAACTTCACCTATTTCTTGATAAAGATATTACCAAAAAACTTTACAAAGAATTTTCGAAAACAGAACAGTACAAAGAATATATCAACAATCAAGCTTGCGAACTTGAAGACCACCGAAAAGTATTGCTCGATCTCTACAAATCAATGACCAAAAATGACTTGTTTAACGAGATCATTGATGATCGATTCGTTTCCTGGCAAGAAGATAAATCTTTGGTAATTGGTGCTATTAAGAAAACACTTAAAGATTCAAATCTTAATCTTGATTTTTACGAGCCACACTTACCGGACAAGGAAACAGTTGAAGAGTTTGGGGCTGATCTTTTGTATAAAGTCAATCATTTTGATGATGAGTTGGTTGAACTAATAGAGCCAAATCTCAAAAATTGGGAGATGGACAGAGTCGCCACCCTTGACATGATTCTCATCAAAATGGCACTTTGCGAATTAATGCACTTCGAAACGATACCTACAAAAGTGACCATCAATGAGTTTGTGGAAATTTCCAAAATATACTCCACTCCAAAAAGCAAAGAATTTATTAACGGAATTCTTGATAAACTTATGAAAATCCTTCAGGATGACGGTAAAATAAAAAAAGTAGGCCGAGGTCTATTAGATTAAACTCACCACCCCTTAGAGTTTATTGGTTCCTAATATTAAAAGTTATTAATCAAAAAATAAATATAGATTTTTAATGTAACTTATTGTAAAATATATCGTAAATATGCAATTTCGGTATAATTTATGTTAGGAAGCATATTTTAAACCTTAATATTATTAACAAAACCTGTCCACATGAAACAAACACTACTAAAAGGACTAACTCTCCTTTTGATATTAACATTAATGGGAACGCTAAATGCACAAAACTCACAGTTTAAAAACGCAATTGGGGTAAAAGGAATTCTTGTTGACTACTCTAGTCCAATAACCAACAAATATTTCAGCGGCAATCAAACTACTGGTGCTGTGGAATATCATTATGCACGTTATCTAAACAAATCATTCAACTTAGCATTGCCTGCAAGATTTGGATACGCAAAATATCCAAGAGAAGACGAATCTCTAAAGAATAGACAATACTTCGGTAGTACTGATCTTACTCTTGTTTACAAATTGGCAAATGACTACATCATTAAAGAAACAGCCATTTTTGCTCCTTATATAGTAGCTGGAGTTGGTGTTGAATATTTAGATGATGAATCTCCTGAAGATATCGATGCACAAATCCCTCTGGGTCTTGGTTTGAACATCAGATTAGCTCCTGCTGTTTATCTTAATGCGCAAACTGAATATAGACTTGGGCTTATCAAAGGAAACAATAGTATAGAGCATGGTATCGGTCTTTCTTTCCTTTTCGGAAAAGGCGGAGCAGCTCCTAAAGATGAAGAGCCTCCTGTAAAAGAAGAAACGCCTGCACCTGCAGATAGAGATGGAGACGGAGTCTTGGATATAAATGATGAATGTCCTGACGTAGTTGGTCTATCAAAATTTTCGGGTTGCCCGGATACAGATGGAGACGGACTTGCTGATGCTAAAGACAAGTGTCCTACAGAAAAAGGACCTCTTGCCAATAGCGGTTGTCCTTGGGGTGATTCCGATTCTGATGGAGTCCTTGACAACATCGATGGGTGTCCTTCTGAAAAAGGTCCTGCTGAAAACAAAGGCTGCCCTTGGGGTGATGCTGATGGCGACGGTGTAATGGACAACGTTGATAAATGTCCTTCTGAAAAAGGCCCTGCAAGCAACAACGGTTGTAAAGTAGAAGCTCCAGTAGAAAAAGATACAGACAATGACGGTGTTTTAGACAAAGCGGATGCTTGTCCTACCACTCCTGGTCTTGCAAAATTTGCTGGTTGTCCTGATTCTGACGGCGATGGTGTAAAAGATTCGGACGACAGATGTCCTTCTGTAGCTGGTACACTTTCAAACAAAGGTTGTCCTGAAATCAAACAAGAAGAAAAAGCAGTGCTTGATCTTGCCATGCGATCTGTTCAATTCGAAACAGGTAGTAATGTTATAAAGACTTCTTCTTACAGCGTTTTGGATCAGGTTGCTGATATCATGCAGAAATATCCAAACTACAGCTTAAGCATTAGCGGATATACTGATAGTGTCGGTGATGCTGGGAATAACCAAAGATTGTCAGAAAGAAGATCTAAAGCTTGCTTTGACTACATCACTAGAAAAGGAGTTTCTTCTTCCAGAATGAGCTACGCTGGTTATGGTGAAGAAAGCCCAATCGCTTCCAACGACACTAGAGAAGGTAGAGCAATGAATAGACGAGTTGAATTCAGAATTTTTATCCGATAGTCCTAAAATATAGGTCTAAAACGTTAAAATAACGACGTTCAACTAAAAAAATAGTTAAAAAACTAACTTTTTAAGCCAAATGATGTATATTAGCATCGTTTGGCTTTCTTTTTTACAGAAAAAGTCATTAGTTTTGCGCATTCTTTTATTTAAAATAAAAAAGTAATTATTTATCATGAAAAATTTAATCTTAGGATTATTGGCATTTAGCTTGGTCTTTGCTTCTTGCAATAACGATTCAGCTACTGCAGAAAAATCCCCTGCTGACTTAACAAAAGAAACAGCAGTAAAAAACGCAAATGAAATCCGTGACGCAGTAAATGCAGAAATTCCTGACGATACAATTAACGTTGCGAAAATGACATTTGTTGAAGAAGTATTCGACTATGGTACGGTGAAAGAAGGTGGAGTTGTAGAACACGCTTTCAAATTTAAAAACACAGGTGTTGCTCCTTTGACAATTACAAAGGCAAAATCAACGTGTGGTTGTACAGTACCTGATTATCCAAAAGAGCCGATCGCTCCAGGTGAAGAAAGTGTAATTAAAGTACGTTTCAACACTAAAGGAAAATCAGGAAGAAACAAGAAGCCAATCAACATTACTGCTAATACTTGGCCAGTTGTAACTACTGTTCACATTGATGGAACAGTACAGAAAGACGAAAGCAAGCAAGCAGCTGACAACAAGGCTAAAAATCAATAATAGTAAGTACTACACTTCTATACTTAGCATACCGAAATCAATAGGATAACTCCCTAATGATTTCGGTATACTTTTTTGTAAAAAAACACTTATGTTCGAAACTACATTATTACTCGCCGCTGGACCAAGTTTAGATTTGATCTTTATTGGATTGATCGTGCTTGTCGCTTATTTTTTTCTTATTCGTCCCCAGGCCAAAAAAGCCAGACTGCAACAAGATTTTATTGAGGCATTGGACAAAGGAGATCAAATAGTCACCGCCGGAGGTATTCATGGTAAAATCACTAAAGTGGATGAAACCACAGTGACCATCCTTGTGGATACCAAAACTTATCTTACTATAGAAAAGTCTACCATCTCTGTAGAAATGTCGCATGCAAAAATCTCCAAGGAAACTGCATCGGCTAAATAACCATCGTTCTACCAACAATAACGGTTTATGGAGTACCAGAACCAACTGGAAAAAATCAGAGCTTTCCTCAAAACCGACAGAGCAATTCTTATCGGTTGTATTGGAATGGCCTTTTTGATCTGGTTGTTTACTAAACTCTCCCAGCGTTACCAGAGTGAGATAAATGTTGCGGTCACCTATACCATACCCGAAAAACGGATTATAGCTGGCAGTGCGCCACAAAAAATCCCCATACTAATAGAAGCAGGTGGCTGGCAGTTGGTGCGAAAATATTTCACCTCAAACAAATCCACCATCAATCTTCTCCTAGAAGAAAACAAAGATTTTCAAACCTTTTCGTCTATCCAATTGTCCTCGATGGCTTCAAGAAATTTCAATACCAATCTAAAGGTATTGTCTGGTAGTCTTGACCCAATTACTATTCGAATGGATGACAAATCCTTCAAACGAATTCCTGTGCGATTAAGGGAGTCCGTGACCTTGGCCGCTCAGTTTCAATTGTCCGATACCATAAGAATAATGCCTGACAGTGTCACGGTTTCTGGTCCTGAGTTTGTCATTAATTCACTAAGTCATTGGGAGACTGAAAACCTGAACCTGAAGGACCTCAAAAAATCACAGAACGCACCACTTCTACTAAAGAAACATCAGGTAGAAACGGTTTCTTTTCAACCAGCAGTAGTAACCTGCAAGATCAATGTCGAACAATATACTGAAAATGCATTTGAGGTACCACTTGTTGTAGAAAATGCACCTTCCAACAGTATGTATATCGTTTTACCAACCTCCGTAGAGGTCAAATTTGTAGTTGGTTTGGGTTTGTACGAATCGATCACTGCTAATCGATTTATGGCGGTGGCTGATTTTTCAAAAATTGATACCCTAAACCCTGTTCCAATTCCAATCCGCCTGAAAGAGATTCCGCCTGGAATAAAAAACGTATCTTTTCAACCCAAAACCGCACAATTTTATATTAATAAATAAAGGTGGTGTTAACATTTTTTAGAATTTTGTAGGTAAATAAATTAGAAATGCTTAGAATTGGAATAACAGGAGGTATTGGCAGCGGAAAAACAACCGTGTGCAAACTATTCGAAACCCTAGGGATTCCAGTATATTATGCAGATGACCGGGCAAAATGGCTAATGCAACACTTACCCATTCTTGTGGAAGAAATATCTGAAAAATTTGGAGCTGCCGCCTACGATGATTCTGGCAACTTAGATAGAACATACTTGGCAGAAATCGTTTTCAAAGACAACAACAAACTCAAAGAACTGGAAGCCATCGTACATCCTAGAGTTTTCGAAGATGGCTTAAACTGGTACAACGAGCACCAGGACGCCCCTTACACTCTAAGAGAAAATGCATTATTGTTTGAAACAGGTTCCTATAAAATGATGGATAAAACAATAACTGTTTATGCTCCGAAGGAATTGCGAATTGCAAGAGTAATAAGCAGAGATAAAACCACAAAAGAAGCAGTGGAGGCCAGAATGGACAAACAAATGGCAGAAGAAGAAAAACTAAAAATTGCGGACTATATTGTTCACAATGATCAAAAACATTCGCTCATTAAGCAGGTTTACAAACTACATCATACCCTGTTAACAATCCCCCCTAAAAATGGCAAAGAATAAGAATCAAAGCTTGCTTTGGAAAATCTCAGGAGGCAATAGCAAAAAAACAAGTTATGTCTTCGGAACGATCCATGTTAGAGACAGTAGAGCTTTCTTTAATAATAAAACGCTCCTTAAAAAAATAGCCGCCTGTGATTCCTATGTAGGTGAATTTAATTTAGAGGATACCGATCCAATGGTTCTTTCTAAATATATGCTGTTACCCAACGGAAAAACAATTTCAGAGCAACTCTCTATAAAACAAGCAAAGGCGCTCGATAAATTGCTTAATAAACAAATTGGAATTGGCCTCGAACAACTGAACCACCACAAACCCCTCCTCGTCATCAATTTACTCACTGAATCCTTCTTTGAGGCAGATATGCCCGAACCGTTGGACAGTCATTTGTTTAACTATGCAAAGGTCCTCAATAAACGGATGGATGGCCTGGAGACCTTTGAGGAACAACTTAACGTGCTGGTAGAACTATCGCTCAAAAGTCAATTTAAATCCTTGATCTCTACCGTCAAAAAGTTTAAAAATTTCAAGCAACAATTGAAAAAGCTTACTCAATATTATATGCGTCAAGACATCCAAAATCTTTATCAAACAGCCAAACGCAACTCAAAAGGAATGCGCAAGATCTTGATCTATAAACGGAATAAAATCATGGCAAATCGTATCGACGAATTGGTAAGAAAAGAAAGCGCATTTATCGCGGTTGGTGCTGGCCACCTCGCTGGCGAGAAAGGAATACTTCGATTGTTGAAAAAACAAGGATACAAGGTTACTCCAGTTCGATTTGGGAGATAGTTAATCATTGAATTGGATAATTTGTATTGGCGTTCGAATTTAAGGTTTCGCAGAAGCTAGCTCATTGAAAGTAAAGCTTTAAATATTCTGTTTATCTGCTATGAAATTGCCTTGTAGATTCCACTAATGCCCAATTTTCAATTATACTATTAATCATTTTACCAATCAACCGCTAACCATGCATGTAGAACTGTTGCTTAAATCAAAGGAAGAAGCGAAGCAATTTATTGATTCCTCCATGACAGACTATACAAAGGAAATTGCTAAAACTTATGATTTGTCTCTGGAGGAAGCGGAAGTAATTTCAAAAAGACAGCTACATCAAGCACTTAATGCCAAAGGGACCGAAACTGAAGTATTTACCATTGTTGATGCTTCGCTGAATACAGGTGTTGGGGGGATTTGGATTTCTTTGAATCCAACAAAAAACAAAGTCTTTGTCTATCAAATATTGATCAATGAAAAGGACCGAGGGAAAGGATACGGAAAAGCAAGTCTCCAGCAATTGGATCAATATTGCAAACAAAAAAATTACAAGCAAATAGAACTGTCGGTATTTGGTTGGAATAAAGTCGCCTTTGACCTTTATCTAAAATCAGGCTACGAGATCGTCCGTGTTGCAATGAAAAAAGTTATCCGTTAATGCTACACCATAGACTTTAAGTATTCATTGGCCTTAGCCGCAGAGCTGCCCAATATAAATAGCACGTCTGAAACAAGGAAATCAATTTCCAATGGAGCAACATCCTAGGATCCATCAATGAAACAAATCAAGTTATAATCAAAATACCACTCGCCATTCCAACAATTGTCAAAGTATGATTGTCAACGGGCAAATGATGATTCGCCTCTAAATTGGACCTTCATAGAAGACAAAATTGAATTGTTCAATTTTGACATAAAAATTATTCCAAAGGAACTCCATTCAAATCTGTGGTAAGTACGTCACTCATAAAATTGAAGTACGGCCGCATTGCCTGAAAAGTCTTTACCACTTCATCAGTAAAGTCAGGTGCAAGGACTTGTTTGTCGGTGAAGGAACGCCTTACTACAAACTGTTTTTTCCGGATTAGATCCAGAGATGGGTGGTCCTTAGCGAAGCCTCTGGGAGCTGTTTTGACTCCAGCACCTTCTATCTCCCCAAAGTATTCTTGAAACACTGGGTCGGCTATAATGGCCCTAATTTCCTGATCATTGGCTTCGAATTCTCGTCGAATACGAAGAAGATCAGCAGAATTGGGTCCCCAAAAGCCTCCAGCCACAAAAGAACCACCAGGTTGAATATGATAATAGTATCCACCCCGAAGCCACTTGGTGTCCCGCTTCAATCCCCCACCCCAATGGTTTTTGTAAGGGGTTTTGTCCTTGGAAAACCGAGTGTCTCTATAGATTCTGTGGAGGCTTTGCTTGGGGCTCATTGGAACTATTTGATCATAATCTCCCATTTTTTCAATAAGCACACCAGCAAACCCCTGAATGTTTTGGAAGGCCAATTCATAGTTGTCCTTGTTTTCATTAAACCATTCCCGATAGTTATTCTCCTTCAGTTTGTTTAGAAACTGGAAGGTTGTCTTCGAAATCACTCCGTTATTCATTGCTATTATCTTCGTTTTTAGTTGGTTTTAATCAATTTAATGCCTTTGCCACTTCCTTGTTGCGTATTTAATTGTAATAAATAAACACCATTTGGCAGATCTTTGCCAATTTGAGTGTTGCCTGACTGATTATTGAGTTTTATATTTTCTACCTGTTGTCCAAGTGCATTATAGATCGTCAGATAGTTTGATTTTGAGGAGAGTTGACTTACGTCGAATGTTATGTTGAATGCTTCAGAACTTGGATTAGGAACTACCATTATGGAAGATGCCTGGTCCACCTCCTCATTTGCAACCGGGTTATCTGTTACCTCAAAAATGTCAACTCCAGCTTCCGTAATAAAAGCAGTAGTATTGTCATCTGTTTCGAAGCTAATGGTCATATCATTGGTGACAGGCAGATGATCCGTGACCAATATATCTGACCGATCTCTCCAATTGGCAGAATTGAATAAGGAATAGTTAAATTCTTCGACCATCACTTTTGTAGTGCCATTATCCAAATAGACACGCAAGCGCTGCGCAGTAGGCGCCTGATTTTGCGAAGCGCTGAAAAACCAGGCGGTATAACTAACCACTGGATTCATGTACCCAGTTAAATCAAAAACAGGAGAAGTCAAAATAGTTTCTCCGCTTACTCTGCCTCCTAAAAGGTCGGAGTTATTCCCAGTAACAAAACATTTTTCACCAATATCTCCAGGCAAATCACTAGGAGGAGTAAGGTCTAAACCATATATAGTAACCGATAAAGGATCAGCCAGCTCCCATATTCCTGTAGTGGCATTTCCTGATACGGACCAACCTAAATCAAGGGCAAATTCATCATAATACCCTTCGTCAAGCATAATCGTTATTGTATTGTTGTTTTGATCTAAAGCAGCTCCCAAAATAGAATTGGCTTTGTATCCCCATTTGCCACCTATTACATCATAGGTTCCTACTACCAGGTTAGGAATCGTAAAGTTTCCTGATCCATCAGCAACAGCACCTTCCGAAAACCCCGCTCCTTGAAAATCAACCACTGCCCCTGGAATAGGATTGCCGTTGGCTGCGCTTACCACCTGTCCACTCATGGAGAAGGAAGGCAACTTTGTTAACACAACATCCTCTACAGTTATTTGACCGCTAACCAATGAAACCTGGACAGTTTCTGACATATAAGCTGGTCTTGAAAAAGTTACATTATACGTTCCAGGTGTTCCCAAACCTGTTTTGTAAATTCCGGCCAAATCCGTAGAAGCATTAACGGGTTCCGTATCAAAAGAAACGGTCACTCCGTCCAGCGTTGCTCCAGAATTAAAATCAGTCACGGTACCTTTTAGATAACAAGCACGTTGATAGTTTGGTTGTAGTACATACAGCCCTGTATTAATGTCTGATAAAAGAAGAAGACCGCTATTCAAAAACGGATAGGCGCCCCAGCAACCAAAGAAGCCAGTTCCTGTAGCAGCATAAGTATCATATTGACCAACCTGTACCAACCAATCCGGCATGGTAGCATCAATCACCACTACCCCATCTGTATAATAGGAAACGACCTGATAATTGCCTAAGGTGTGTGTATTGTGAGGAATAACTCCTTGTCCTACGGTGGCTGGAGGTCTAAATTCGTCTAGTATTTGAATATTCGACATATCCGATACATCATAGGAGGCAACAGGAGCATTTGCTTGCTCATCTGTAGTAAACAATGTTTTTCCATCGTCAGAAAGCCAGGAATTGTGGGTAAAGAAAAATGGCGTATTCTGAGTAGATAACAAGACTGTATTTAGTTTGTCAGAAACATCTACTACGGAAAAGTACCCTTCATTAATATCAGAGCTCCACATCGTATCATTGCGAACAAATACATCGTGGGAATATCTTGCAGGTCCAGGAGCAATAAATGCCGGACTACCGGGAGTTGTTGCAACATCGACAAACAACATTCCTCCAAAATTCAGATTGCTACCTGCTATATAAGCAATTCCGTTTTCATCGATATAGATATTATGCGCTTTGAGAAGCTGTCCAGATTCTCCAGGAAAGTTTAGCGTAGGTTGCCAATAAGAATAATTAACAGAATCCGGTAATGGGGAAAGGTCTATAACTCCAAGGCCGTCACCTCCCTCATCCGTTGTAAAATAAGCGTAATCTCCGAATACTTTCATGTCTCTCCAGGTAGAAGAAGTACCTGGCACATAATCACTTTCTACTGGATTGGTAGGGTCGGATAGGTTGACGACGGAGACACCATTTCTTAAACCGACCAATGCATATTCTGTTCCATCGGGTGCTTCATATCCCCAGACATCATTTGCATCTTCAGTATATTGGAGATTTGAAATCAAGGTCATGTTTTGCTGTGCAGATAGGGATAAAAAACCTAGAAGAGAGAACATTAATAGCGCAAAATTTTTCATTTTAATATGGTATTATAAAGTTATTCGTGGTGAGAGACCTTCAAAGATAAAATAAAAAAAGGGCCAGATTGTTCATCTAGCCCTTCATTAAGAATTTTTTTTTGAGTATTACTCTGTTTTTATAATTTTGTAGGGTAAACTTCTACCTTCTGGGCTGGTGATCTGAACGAAGTAGACGCCCGCTCCCAGTTTATTTCCAATAGAAATTTGGTTGGTATTGCTTTGAATCTCTTTCACCTCTAGGACTTGACCAAGTAAATTGGTTACTTCCAATTGTGTATTTGGTTGTACGGCTTTTTCAATATCGTAAGATACAAGGAAGGTGCTATTTGATGGATTCGGGTTAATTTGAAGACTGAATAGCTCCTCTTTGATATCTTTGCTACTGGTAAGTGCAGCATCGTATGCCTGGAAGTAGTCGAAACCACCTTCTACAATATGTCCACCATTCAAGTCATATGTTTCTACAATTAGCTGCATATTTGCCGTAGGCGTGATAATTTGTGCTACTTCTATTACCGTTTCTGATCTCCAGCTGGACAAACTCGTAGTTAATGTTTCAAGAGTAACGGTAGTCATTCCATTTGAAATTCTTACTTCTAATTGATCATTTGGTGTGCTTCCACCTCCAACATTAACAAACCACAAGAAATAAGAAATTTCTGGAGTAGTCATGCCTGAAAGATCGAAAACAGGTGAGGTAAGCGTTGTTGTGCCTCCATCTACATCGTCATCTCCCCCACTGCCACCGCCATTGCCGGTCACATAACATTTGGATCCTACATCGGTATTGATATCTGAATCTGTATTTGCAGGATTTCCTCCTTGTGAAGTCCCAATAGGTTCTTCACGCACCCAATCACCAGTATTTGCGTTTGAAGTTACCGTCCAGCCAAGATCGAGTTCGAAAACATCTTCGATACCTTTTTCTATAAAAATTTCAAAAGGATTACCGGAGTTCGTAATTGTATTATTGGATATTTCTGTTGTTTTGTATCCCCATTTACCACCATAAATTTGGTAGGTATCAGAAATGAAATTGTTAACAGTAAACTGACCATTCATATTTGTGGTGACATCAAAATTAAAATCTTCATTGTAGATATTGACTACTGCACTTGGTACTGGCAATCCTGTTGCTACGTCTTTTACAATACCAGCAAATTGGAAAGTAGGCAATTTAACAAGTGCTACATCCAATATAGTAACTTGTCCATTAGTCAAAGTAGCTGGTAACGTCTGCGCAACATAACCTGGCTTTGAAACTTCTACTTGATAGGTCCCCGCATCAGCTAGTCCAGTTGCATAGGTACCGTCTGTTGCTGAAACATCTTGAGCTGGAGTAGACAAAATCTCAATTACTGCATTATTCAATGGACTGCTATCCGCAGCATCAGTAATGTTACCTTCCAAATAACAAGCTCGTATATAATTTGTTCCCAGCACATACAATCCTGTATTGATATCACTAGCAAGGACAATACCTGAAGGTAAAAATGGGTAAGCCCCCCAACATCCCGAGAATCCACCATCACCGCCTCCAAAAGTATCATATTGGCCCACCTGAACTAAATTAGAAGGGCGATTACCATCAAAAATCACTACTCCATCGGTATAGTAAGAAGTGATTACATAATCATTAAGAACGTGCGCATTGTGAGGAATTACACCTCTATCAACCGTTGCAGGAGGTCTAATCTCATCTAAGTATAAAATATCAGTATAGTCTGTAATATCGTAAGCTGCAACAGGTGCATTTCCTCGTTCGTCCGTTGTGAAAATTGTCTTTGAATCATCAGAGATCCATGCATTGTGTGTGAAGGTGAACGGAGTTGGGTTAGACCCTAAAAATGTAATATTCGCTTTGTCGGATACATCATATATTGAGAATACACCAGCGTATACATCAGAAGTATAAAGGATATTATCTCTTGCGTAAACATCATGTGCATAAATAGCTGGGCCTGAGCCTACCTGTGGTGGAGACCAAGGATCAGCATTCAAATCAAAAATAATAACGCCACCACTTAGCGGTCCAGCTCCACAAACATAGGCGTACCCAAATTCGTCGATATAAATGTTGTGTGCAGACTCCATTGCTTGGTTGTCTACCACAGGTAAATAGTAGTTGAATGTAAATGATGGACTACCAATGGTAGATAAATCAATGACTAGAATCCCACCGCTTGTTTCATTGGTGATGTAAGCGTAATTCCCAAACGTTTTTAGATCTCTCCAGGTGGAAGATGCTCCAGCAACAAATTCTACTTCTGTAGGATTGGATGGGTCCTGAAGACTAACAATGGAGACGCCATTTCGGACTCCGACTAAGGCGTATTCTGGTCCATTGGGTGCCTTCCATCCCCATATATCACTGCAATCCTCTGAATAACTCAGTTGACCTAGTAAGCTCATATTTTGTTGAGCAAAACCTGAGGCCAGGCTAACAAAAATTAACACAACAAAAAATAGTAGTTTTTTCATTTTCACTTGTTTGGTTTTTAATTTATACTGTAGAGAGAATAAATATCAATTTGTTTAATAAAACGAAATAAAAATTCGAGTATTGACACTTTTGCAATAAAAAGTATGCGAATATACAATCAATACCTAGAATATTAGCATAAAATTTCCTCTGGATTGTTATACTTTTGTCATTATATGGTCAAATGTCTTTAATTTTCCATTTTAACTAACAATTGCCATAGTTAATCTGCTGGTGCAAACTAGTTTTTTGTCTTCGTTTGTGATTTTGATGTCCCATACGTGGGTGGTTTTGCCAGTGTGTAGCGGAGTACATCTTGCAAATACATAGCCACTTGTTACTGGACGGAGATGATTGGCATTGATAGCGAGTCCGACGGCAAACTTGCCACTTTCCTGATTGGTCACAATAATGTTGGATGCAACACTGCCGATGGTTTCAGCCAGTACCACTGAGGCACCTCCATGCAGCATTCCCATTGGCTGTACAGTTTTGGAGTTGATGGGCATTTTAGCAATCAGAAAGTCCTCCCCTATTTCTGTAAATTCTATTTCCAGATTTCCTGCCATGGACTGCTGGCCCATGCCATTGAGTGTTTCTATATTGATTTCCTGGTTGAAAAAAGTCGCCATTTTCGGTTTTGTTAGTTGGATGGCGAATTTAGGAATTAATTTTGGATTGTTTTAGTGATTCGGTGTATTCCAAACAAGTACTTGATTAGGAAATCGGATTACCAATAACTGCTTCAACGTTTTACCAAACAAAAAAGACCGGATATTACCGGTCTTTTCTTTTCAACGTTTGTGTTGAATATGACAAAGCTGACTTAATTTTGAGGTTATATTTTCTTTATCCTGCTAGCACCGGTTACCTTCTTTTCTAATTTTCCGGGATCTCCTTTGTAGTTTACTTTACTTACACCAGAAGCTTTTATATCTAGTTCATCGTTGGAAGTGACATTAGCGTTGCTTGCACCGGAGATCGATAAATTAACAACATTAGCCTCGAGCTCATAGGTATTCAACTTGCTGACTCCAGACAGTTTGAAGCAGAGGGAGTTGGTATTTCCAGACAATGTAGTTTTGCTGACACCGGAGGCCGTAGCATCGATATTGTTTGCTTCTACCTCTAAAACCATGGTGGTTGCTCCGCTTATTTTCAACTCCAAATTGTCTGCGGTTAGTTTGTCTTTGGAGGTTATTTTATGTGCCCCTGAGGCGGTAATACTTTCCAGATTTTGAACGGTAATTTTTACAAGGACGTCTTTGATATATTTTACTGATTCCCTTAGAGCAACTCTTAGATGTCCATTTTTTACAGTTACAATGAATGCTTCTTCGGCGTACTTATGCCCGTCAAATTCTATTGCATGCGTCTCTCCCTGGATAATCTCTACATCATAGGCTCCGCTCATTTGAATGTGGGTAAATGGTTCTAGTGAATTGTTGATTGTTTTATCGGTAGAAGGATGGTTGGTGAACGAAGTCAATCCAATGAAGCATCCAGCAAGCAAAAGGAAGGTGAATTTGGTAAGCGACATATTATTCTTTTTTTGTTAATGAAATTGATTTTATTTTAAAGACAACTCATTTTTCAAAGGGATGCATGTTGGATGGTTAAAATTAGTAAATGGTAGGATTTGTTGATGGTGAATGGTGGATTCGTTTCAATTAAAATGGGCTTTAGCCCTGAATATGGCCAGGATTAAAGTCATTTTGTTTGTCAATTAATCTCGGCCTGCAGACAGTGGTTATTGAAAAATTGATCCATCCCTAAACAAAAAAGCCTTCCCTTTTGGGGAAGACTTTTGTCATCAATGATTTGTAGAATGGCGCAACCCGCAAGGTAAAAACATCCTACGCAATCATCAATGAACGGGTTCTTGATTTATTACTATTTAAAGTCAATTACTTGACAAATTTTCTGTTTGCGACTCCGACATTCAAATAGACGCTGACCATGTACATTCCCTTGGCCAATTGATCCGTGTTTACTTGAAACTCGTTTTCATTATTGGCCGTTATTTCTGGTAAAACCAGGCTGCCTTTCATATCATAAACCTCAATTCGCTCTATCTGATAGTCCGATTTAGAAAACGCAATATTAAAATGATCGCTTACCGGATTCGGAAATAACGTCATATCGTCTTCAAATCGATTGCCAAAACGGACGTAAACAATGTCGCTATTCTCAAAAGCGTCATCATAATCTACTTGTTTCAACCGATAGTAGACTTTCCCTACTGGGACATCTTTATCATTAAAGGTGTAAGAATTCGGTTCATTCGTAGTACCATTTCCAGTGACTTTCCCTATTTCCCTCCAATTGCCATCGTCCGCTTTTCGTTGTACTTCGAAGTGGCTATTGTTGAGTTCGCTGGCGGTGTGCCAATTGAGTGCTACGTATTTGTTGTCTATGTTTTCGGCGGTAAAAGCGGTGAGTTCTACTGGCACTGCGCAAAAAGTACAAATGGAATAATTATCATATTCTCCTTCTTCTACCTCATATAAGACGCCACCTGCGCCTCCAATTTTTTCACCAATGAAGGTAGGAGGAAAATCTTCAGGGCTATGGGTGTGCCAGATAAGATCAATACATAATAGATCTGCCTGCTCAAATCCTAACTTCCCGACCTTTACCCACTCATCTGCAGTAACTCGATATCCTGATCCTCCAGCTAATACAACATTGTAAGAAAGAATAGAATCTAATGACCCTGTAAGCGTATGTGGACTATAAAGTGAGTATACACCATCCTGAATGATAACATCTGAAATGGTTAACTCTTCTTCAATCCAAACATTTGTGCCATTGAAAGCATCCAATTGATCTTTAGTGAAGGAGATCCGATAATTTTGATCAGACATAAAAAATTCATTGGCAGGAGTAGATGCTTTTATCTCTATATCTATAAACAACTCCAACGGTTGACAAGTAAAAGTGTCCTGAACTAATCGGACATCATATTGCCCATTTTGACTGAATACTGATTGTGAAATAAGAACCAGCATTAACGTAAGTGTAATAATAAGTTTATTCATTTTCATTTTTTTTGGCTTTAATAATTAATAGGAGATTCGCCATAAAGTCTATAGAAGTAGATAGTGAATAAACGGTATAGGTTGCCCTAATATTCCTTGTTCTAGCTTGGAGTTAGTGAGTGGCACGGTTTGTAGGATAACCGTGAAGAATGGCAAGATGACTGGATTTTTTATTTTTGGAAATGCTGGCCAATTACCAGAATTCTATCGGCAAGTACGGTCAAATAGTTCTTCGATGTCAGATAAATGAAGCTGATCGACATAGCTACGATGTGGATTTTCGGAGATGAAGCTTTTGTTGAGCAAGGCTTTTTGAGCCATTTTGCAAGCCATTTTTTTGTCGCCCATCTCTTCCAAAACTAGGGCTTTACGATAATACGCCTCTGGACATTTATCCCAGAGCTCGATGGCTTTATCAAAGTCTTGTAGGGCACCTTGTTTGTCTCCGGAAAGGTATTTCGCTATTCCACGATAGACAAAGGTGTAGTTGTAGGCATTCTTTTCTCCGGATCGTCGCACCTCCTCATCAAACGATTTTATGGCTTGCTCATACTTTCCGAGCTTGTATTGCACGATTCCTAATCGCATGTAGGCAGATCCTGCAATAATAATGTCTGCATAAATCTTATTGTCAATAGCTATTTGGAAAATCTCTTCCGCCCGCTCGTAATCCCGCAGATAAAGCATGTGCACAAACCCAAGGTAATTGAGGTAATTAAATGGATCTAACTTTGCTGCTTTGTCCAAGTTGCGAATTCCCTCAATCATGTCGCCTCTTCTAAATTGTCGCACAGACTTCGAATAATAAGGATCCGCTCCCTCAGGATAATGATAAATCGCAGAATCCAAAGAAGCCGTCCACAACGCCCCATACTGCGACCTCGCTTTTTCTGTCCATTCTCTGGCCTTCTCTTTTCGTTTTTCGTCCTTGAAGGAATCAGGCACGCACCCCGAAAAACAGATCAGGCAAACAACCAAGGCGATGATATAGCTAATGTTGTTTTTCATGGTGAAATATCGACCAACTGGCCTTTTTTAATTTTAAACAGCATATTTTTATCACAATCAAAAAACTCCCCTTTACGTTCATACCCAATCCAGTGATCAATTTCTTTAGAAAGATGGATAAACTGATCGGTTATTTTTTTGTCAAAGTCAAACGCTTCGTACTCTTCATTCATCCCTTCCAGGTCGAAGTTGGCCAATTCACCCTTGCAGTTGATCAAAAATCGTAGGCGTAAGAAGCCGGATTCGTTTTCAGTACCAGACACAAATTTAAATTTGTTGAGGTAATAATTGATCGCTTTTGCTGGTTGTGTGTTGACATTCATCATTGTACCACAATTGTACCTTGTATATAGACTGCATGCCTGAAACACGTTTAGTGCATCTAGGTCTTTGATATCGCTTTCTTTATAAGGAACTTTGGTAAATGACTCTAGGTTTCTATTGGAGACACCGTAGTTTTTGAAGGCCAGCAACTTGTCATTAAGTTTTGTTAGTTGTTTGAGGTGGGAAGGAAGTTCGTTGCAGGCATGTTTGTTTCCTCTATAATATAAGAGGGCGACCTCTTGATACTTTTCTACTTTCCAACAAAATACTTCCAGCTGGCCATTGGGAGGTAGGTAGTATACTTTTTCGTAGGTAAAAAGAAGTTTGGTGATTCCTTGACTGGTCTTGGATTCCCATGCTGTATTTTCCAGGGAGCTTTCTAATTCGGTTTTTGTTTGGGAAAATGGGGCGTCTATTGCTTTCTTATAGATAACTCTGACATTATTTTCGAGGATTAAGCTATCCGCGGCCAACTTGCCGATCGTATACTCTATAGTATCCAGCAGCATTTTGTTCTTTTTGGCACTCCACCCTCCTTCTACTGTTTCGTGCTCATAAATGATATTGGTGTAGGTATTGTCTGGTTTAAGATCGAACAGACGGACTCTTGGTGTTTTTTTGTCGAGTTCGGCATAACATCCTAACCAAATCCCTTCCAATGATTGAGAAATACTGATTTGATTTGTCTGGCAACTGGCAAACAGGAGGATCATCACCAGCACGGTAAAACTGCTTATGGCAATAGGAAATTTGTAGGAATGGAACTGGGGTAAAACCAACACAAAATTTGTTTAACTAATCTTTTAATTAAACAAATGTAAATTATTTTTCTGGGAATATTACCTCTTTGAACTTATAATTAACATGGCTTTAACAATTGCACCTACGGATCAGCGCAGTATCAGTTTTTGCCTTTTTTGTTTTTGTTTTTTCCTCCAAATGGAAGTTTGATTTTATCTTTCAGCTTATCTAGTTCTTCCTTTGCACCATCTCCTAGCACTTCACCTACCTTACCGCCTACTTTATCTCCAATGATATCATCAATTTTGCCAATTAACGTATCCCCTATTACTTCACCGACTTTGTCTTTTACGATTTCAGTTCCCTTGTCGACTACCTTGTCCACTTCTTTGTCTACTTTATCCGTCACCTTATCTACTTGTTCATTGACTTGTTCTTGAGCCTTGTCTTTTACCTCTTCTACTTTTTCTTCAGCCACCTCTTTTACTTGGTCGACGACTTCTTCCTGAACAGATTTGCCACTTGTGCCAAGCAGTTTGATATTTATTTTTGGTTTGGTAACAGATCCTTTAAGGAATACCATGAAGTTGATATTATCCCCCTGTGCGATATTCAGTCCTAGTTTTTTTGCCTGTTCTCCTAATAGTCCGATTCCTGTATTTGCAGCAGATCCGATGGAGCTTTTTTCTAATTTATCTCTGGGAACAGTGAACTTCATTTCATAGTTCATGTCTTGTTTGGTGATACCGTGTGAACCTTGGGCTGCGATCTTTGTGTCCTTGAGATTTGTTTCAAAAGGTTTGACAACGACTTTACCATCTACCAATTCAAACCAGTTTTTAGTATCTACAATTTCGAGATTTTTCAGCTCGCGCAGATTCATTTTTGCTCCAATATCAGCAAGCGGTTTGAAGTTTTTAATAACCGCATTAAGCGTATTGAAAATCCCATCCCCTGTTAGCGTATTATAATCTACAGACATGTCCTGTTTCAGGTTTCCTTTTAAGGATAAAGAAGTAGAAAACAGTCCTTCAATAAATTCAGCAATTGGAGCGATTTGTTTTACCGAATTCAGTGTTTTAAACGTTTTTTGAAAATCCATCTTCTTCATATCATAGTCCAATTGAAATTTTGGATTTTCTTTCTTTTTGGTATCATAAAATCCATCCATTGCAAACTGGCCGCCCATGGTTCCTCCTTCAAAATCATTGATGGAAACTCGTTCGTTTTTCACTTTAAGGTTGCCGGTCATTCCCTTAAAATCCATATTATCATAAATCAAATGGTTGATATCTGTTGCTAGGTTGATATCCAAATTTTCAGGGATAAGTATCGGTTCTGAAATCTCTGTGGTAGAAGCTGTTGTTTCTTCACTCGAAGAGAGTTCGTTAAGATTGATCTTCTTAGAATTCACCCTCAAATTCCCTTTCAAATCCGCATTTTCGTACAAGTAGTTATATACATTATCTAATGTACCAGTTGCTGCGATATCACTTTCTCCGATTTTGGTATTAAACTTATCAATTTTGGCAGATTGTGGTGTAAAATTCCCCTTGGCTACTGTATTTTCAAGGGTGTACGTTTCATAATCAATCTTTTTAAAATTGGCGTTGATATTAAAATCAAACCGGTCGAAAGCTTCTTTGCTATTGGTGGCGTCTGGTTGGTAGTTGGCTGTTGGATCATTGGGGTCTTCTTCTTCCAGCCATTCATTCGCATCAAAATAATCCGATCGTACATTCAAATCGCCTTTCATCGTCAGGTTTGGAGAAAAATAAGCCAGAATATTGTCTAGTCTACCATCTGCTTTGACGTCGCTTTTCCCAAGTTTCACCCACATTTTATTGACCTCAACATGTTTTGGAGTGAAGGCCATTTGCATATCCTTAATTTTTACCGGCGGCATACCTTTGGCGATATAATCAATGTCTTTCATCTTGAAATCACCTTTCATGTCGATCCGGTCATATTGTTTACTTTCTACGTACGACATTTTGGTATCGATATCCACATCAGCATCAATCAATCCTTTTAGTTTCTCGACACCGTCAAGGGGAAATGCCTTGGACAACGATTCCAAATTAACAATACCTTTGAGTTTGGTTTTGACATCAGGGTCAGAAATTGGAGTTCGCAATGCAAACGATCCGTCTACCGGATTATCGCCCAATTTCATATGAAAAGACGGGATATTCACTGTCATTCGGTCTAGGTCGGAGCCCGGACTTTTTACGGCTACTTTAGTATTGATATCCGTCACGCCCATTGGGAGATCCGGGTACTTGAACTTTCCATTATCGATTTCCAGATTTACATTAAATGCAGGAAGGCTATTTTCGTTGTATTTTCCTTTCACATTGCCCTTGAAGGCCATTTTACCACTTGCATCTACATTTTCAAAATTTTTGGTGTATGCACTTGGCACCATAGAGAGCAAATATTTGAAATCCGTTTCTGGTGCTTTAAACTTAATATTCATAACAATATCATCGCCTGGCATTTCTACTTCGCCACTTGTAGTGAGCCTCAATGCATTTAGCTTGATGTCGTTGTCTTTGATGGTGTATTTAGACTTTTTGGTATCTACATTTAGTGTAAGGTCAATATCCGTTTTTGCTCTATTGATGTATTTTATACCATTATTGCTTACCGAAAGTTGGTCGGCTTTTGTAGTTGTCACCAGGTCGTAAATCGTCGAAGTGAAATCTCCAGATCCTTTGTGGTAGAGATTTTTCATTTCTACAAAGGTATTGGAAGCTTCATCATCAAAAGTGATGTTAGATTTTGTAAATCTGTAGGAAGCCAGTTTTACCTTATAATCTCCGGAGGAAGAAGTGGTGGATGTTTTAGTTGGTTTTGTGATATTGTAGTTCGCTTTTCCATTTTCGAGAATCTTCACATAAATAGTTGCGCGGTCCAATTCGAAGGAATGCACCTCTATAGGACGGTCGTTTTTTATAACGGACATCAAGTCAAGATTGACATCGGCATCTTTAATATGCGCCAACTGCAAACCTTTGAATTCATTTTTGCCGACTACCTTTATATCTGAGATATGCACACTTAGATCCGGAAAACTTCTAAATAAGGTCAAACCAATATTATTATCGAAATCTACCTTTGCATCAAGACGATCATTCATTTCCTTTTTGACGACTTTAAAAATGTCATCTTTAAAAAAATATGGTATTGCCAGTGCGGTAACTGCCAATAACACAGCAAGGAAAATAATCCCATAGACCAACCATTTTACAATTTTCATAGTTACATTCTTTTGATAACAACAAAAATACAAGTATTAGGCCAATAGCCACTCAAAATATCCAAGTATTTATAATTATTAGAAATAACCTTGGTTTATAATTCCTGATTTGAACAATCAATTTTATTTTTTTAAGGATTATGAAGAAATAACTCACAAGCAAAAAACAAGCGGTAATGATAAAGTAATTTAGAGTAAAAATCAAAATTTCATACCCCATAGGTTACCAGCCAATCTTTTAGATATGTAATAAATAAATTTATATTTTGATGCAACCATTTGGAAACACCAGATTTTTTCATTAATTTTAGTACCAATTCTAGAAATGTTATGCCCACCCAAACGCATATTACTATTATTATTTCTTCTAGAGACTATCCTAAAACATTTAAAATAATCAATACGATAGTATTTGATTGATTTTTTAAAGCAAAATAGACTAACTACTTATACTGCTTGAAAACAATCCTTGATATTGGTTGTCACAAATGGCACAATTTTAGTATTTCATATTAATGTAACAACCATTACGTTTGAGGAGGTTCTGTGAGGAGAACATCTGATTTTTGTATATATATACATCCTTATATTCTACAGGAAAACAAGGAAATTATATTTGTTATTATTTAGAAAGGAATTATTTTTTTAAAATTTTTTACAGTAAATTGCATCAAAACCAAATAGGAAAAATGAGAAATTTGAAAAACAGCTCAGAAAATTCCTACCCAACGAGACCTAAATCATTACATAACCAATTCAACACTAGTATTTTGCAAAAGGCTAAATTGCTAATTATACTATTAGGACTGGTATGCTTCAATGCTATTGCCAATACTGGCAATCCAGCAAGCGCTAGTACGAATGAAGGTGACATGATCAGTTCCTTTACAGGAAAAGTTGATGGCTGCCTCATTAAATTAAACTGGGGAACCAAACACGAAATCGGGAATGATTACTTTGAAATCGAACGCAGTATCGATGGAAAAAAATTCTTCTCCATTGGAAAAGTGGCTGGTTCTGGTAATTCTATTACCCCAGTAAATTATCAGTATTCAGATGAAAACATCTACAAATCTGATTATTTCTATCGCTTGAAGCTTGTTGATTTCAATGGAGAATATGATTATTCAAACATCATTCAAATTGAAACAGGTTGCAAACGGGAAGGAGTTACCATCGACAATGTAAACATTGGGGAAAGCAAATGGATCAGCGTTCAAGTCTACACAGATCGCGATATTCAAGGAGCTCAACTAGTGATTACCGACAAAAATGAAAAACCACTCAAACAAATGCAAACAGAAATTAAACCTGGCATGAACATGGTTCTTCTTGACGCTTCCGACTTAGCCGACGGTAGTTATTACATCAAAATTAAGAATAACGATGCAGATATTACTTCTGCAATTTTCGAAAAAAACTGATTTCTTAAAGATATTTTTGTAAAAGGACGCTTCTAACCGGAGCGTCCTTTTTTATTTGTCGTATTTTAGCTATTATCGCTTTAATTTAAAATTATGACACCAGAGCGAAGAGCCAAATACCTCCAAGTTATCAAACAACGTCAACCAGACCTTACCGTGTTGATGGAAGATGTACATGACCCCCACAACATTAGTGCGGTTATGAGAACTTGTGATTCTGTTGGAATCATGGAAATTTTTGCCCTTTATCAACAAACCAAAATCGAAAAACTGCGCCTTGGAAAACGATCCTCTGGCAGTGCTAGAAAGTGGGTAGATATTCAACTTTACACTGACCAACAAAGCTGTTTCAAGCAAATTAGATCCAAATACGAAAAAGTCTATTGCACGCACCTTTCTGAAAATGCGGTTTCTCTTTATGACCTCGATCTTACTGGTTCAGTCGCACTGGTTTTTGGTAATGAAAAAGACGGCATCAGCAGATCAACACTTGAACAATGTGATGGAAATTTCCATATTCCACAAGTAGGTATGGTGCAAAGTCTCAATATCTCCGTTGCTTGCGCAATCACATTATATGAAGCTTTCCGACAACGGCTAAAGGCAGGAATGTACGATAACTCCAAACATTCACAAGAGGAGTTGGACGACTTATTCAGAGAATACGAAGATCGTCAAAAGCGATTGAAAGGTAGTGAGTTCATAATTGAAAAAAATGACTAAGCGGATTCCTTCATATCTTGGTCTTCACATTATTGTACCCGGTATTTTGCTGCTTTATCTATTCCTTTTTCTATTGCACCCGATTTCTATCACTAGCACAGATCTGGGCTTTTATCTAAAAAAGGGCGAGCTGCTTGCTGAGTCTGGCCAACTAATTCGGACCAACTATTTCACCTTTCCAAATCGGAAAATCCCAGTATCAGTAGATCATTGGGGTGCAGAGTTGATTTTCTATAGTTTACAGCAAGTGGTAGGTTTTGCAGGATTGCACCTGGTAGGTCTTTTGTTTGTTGGGTTGCCATTTATTTTGCTCCTTCGATTGTTGCGCATGGAGCAGGTAGCCCCTATTATTGTCCTTGTTTCTGGCGTATTATTAATCCCATTATTAGCTGTTGACTTCAGGATCACTCCTGCCCTCTTCACCTTATTTTTTGTGGTCTTCTACGTTGTGCTCCTCTATCAATATCTGATTGGTCGAACTGACGCTAAACTACTTTTTATCCTTCCAGTCTTGCAGGTGGTTTGGGCAAATACGGATACTTATTTTTTACTAGGAATAGCGGTGCTTTTGCTTGCAATTGGCTGCTTGAAATTGGCTGGATATTTTGGCGAATTGGTGGTTGCTTCTAGACCACTCTACCCTATTTTAGCGGCCTGTTTTATTGCTTGTTGTTTTCATCCTGATCCTATTCAGCATCTACTGGGATCATTTGGTCAATTGATTGACTATCTGTTAGTTTCTAACGAAACTTCCTACAATTTAATTTCAAGATATTGGTATACTAAATCACCAGTTTTGCTCTTGCAAATGGGCGTTATTCTGTCCCTCTTCTTTTGTTTATTCCTAACAAGAAGTCAGTATCGGAAGGTCAGTTATTTGTTTCTTTCAGGGTTGATCCTATTGATTTCTGTTTATATTTATCACCACTTTCAGCCGGATTTTTTGGCCCTTCTTTCCTTTCCAATATTTAGTCTTTTGATCAATGCCTGGTGGCAGGAAAACAAGAATCCCATCTCCTCTATTTTTAAATGGCATTCACCTATAGTACTCCTTTATCTGCTTGTCCCTTTGTTCTTACTTGGTCAACTTTTTAGCCCATTTTCTGGAAAACTGGGAATTGGCATTCCTTCAGATAGTTTTGCTGCGGCGAATTTCATCAAGGAAAATAAAATAGAAGGGCTGTTTTTCCATAATAAACGGGCAAGTGGATATTTAGCCTACACTATTTTCCCTGAGGAACAACTCTATATTTTACCCACCAACAATGGTAGCCCTGCAGATTTTAGGAATAACCATTATTTCCCTTCCCTCCGAACACCTGCTTCCTGGGAAACCACAAAGTTGTTGTATAATTTTAATGCGATCTATTTCGATCTGGAAAAGGAGTCTATCGCCAATCTTAAATTTCTCGGAGACCGTCTGGCGGAACAATCTAGTTGGGCCTTAGTTTACCATCAGCCAGAAAAAACAGCCATCTTACTCAAGCGTAGCCCACAAAACGAAGCAATAATCGCACAAAAAGAAATCAAATTGGAGATTCCCAATCAATAAATCAAACTGGTCTATTTTTTCTCTGACGATAGCTTGTCCAGCATTTCCTTCCAGTGTTTATACTTGTTGAGGTTGAAACTAAGCTTTTCCTCTTTCGGATCCCATTCTTGAAACCAATCCGCTCCACTCAATGGACGATAGTCGACCATCGCATAATTTAGCGTCGTATCATTTAATAACTTAGGGATTCGTTCATTGACAGATTTGTACATCTGCAACTTTATACCAGGGTTTGGCACCCCTCCTTTTGTCCGGACTTCATCCCTTATAAAATGAGCGAAGCGCAACATGGAGGTAGGCGTACGCTGGCTTCTTACAAACTGTTGGAAGTTGATATACTGTTCGAAAGCGATGGGTATTTTTTCTTTTGTTTCTGGAATGACTACTTCCATTTTTATGGCGTCAACTGTATCCATCAGCATCATTCTCCAGGAAAACAAATGGCCCTGACCGGTCCAGCTCGTATATCCATCAAACAAATGCCGGCGAAAAGGAAAAACCAACTGAAAACAGATAAAAACGCCTAGAAAACCCAGCAGTGCCTGCCTTTTGATCATTGAAAGATCATAAGTTCCTGACAAGCTGGGAGCGCGTCTTTTTTCCCGAAAGGGAGAGAAAAAATTAAGGATTCGCTTAACTGGTTTTTCTCTGAAAAATTGGGCGCAATTCGCAATGGGTTTACTGAAAAACGAAACTACACGATCCATAAAATCGGCTTCCATAAAAAAGACCGTAGCCCCTAACATTGTCCATGGAAAAGAACCAATATCCCAGAAAAAGTGATTAGAAACATGGAAAAAAACGATTGGTATCAATGCCAAATGCCGCGTTCTCCTGTTCAATAGCAAAAAGCCAATGGACAAATCGAAAGCGACCCCACCATAACTATAGATCATTGCCGCCGGTTCAGTCCGAAAAAAATCAGCGAGCATTCCAGGAAACTGGTCAGCACGATCATACAACCAAAACCGCATTGGAAACCCCTGAAGCCAATCCCCTTCCAATTTAGCAAGCCCTCCATAAAAATAAACGATTAGTAATTGCAATTTAAAAATTAAAAGCTGCCAGCGGGGTACTGTTCGTTCTATATTAGGATTAAAAAAGGTATGTACAGATCCCCATTTCCATCCATCTGTAAGCAGAAAAAACCCTAGCAATATGGAGTATAAATAGTAATGATTGTTGTAATGGCCTCGACAAATCAAAAACAAATAAGTCCATCCAACAAACAGCAACAATGCATTAAACCGATAAAATATTCCTAATGTAAACAACCCCGCTGCCACATAGAGCACCTTAAACAGAATAGCCATCAAAAATGGGGACATTGGTTGTACCCAATGAAAACCATCATAGGTAAAAAAGAACTTAGATGCTTGCAAATCGATCAAAAAATACCCTTCCAAAGAAGACAGCAATTCAATAAATACCAAACCTATTGCAATACGGAAAAACCCTAAAGCAGAACTGTTCACCTTACCAAATAAAAAATTAGTATTCAGTGAGTTATTCATTGATAAGTATTGATTTTTTCATTGTGAATTTAGTTTATTTTCCGGCAATTTTTCCTGGATCGGAAAAGCCAAAGGCATAACCCATGGATAAGGGCTTAACCACCTTCGCTTTTCCTTTGTCAAATCTATGTTTGGATGAATAAATCGTTGTAAAGGCCTTCCATTCATAAATCCAAAAGCATCTGCATAAATTTGTACGTCAGTAATGGATTGTTTGTTGTAAAGTTCCTGCAAATGGTGGGCATATTGCAAAATCATATCCGGATTTTTCACCATTCGGGTGTACTGTCCTTCGGTTAGATTTTGTTGTTTCGGGTAGATCGTGTCCTTTCTCGGATGATTCGTATGATGGGTAATAAAATAAACATCTCCTCCACGGTAGGCGGTAAACATTGGCCAGGAAAACAGATTGCCTTCTTCTGACCAGAGTTGACTTCCACGATATATAGTTTTCCGGCAAGGCATTATTATTTGAATGATAAAAAACAGGCTCAACACTAAAATCAGTTTATTGTTTAGGGGGGCTATTGAAGGGGAAGGGTCTTTTTTTGGTGAATGCTGGTTTCCTGAAAGTTTAGAAAGCAAGAAACTTGCTGGCAGAAACAGAGACGTCAGTAAAATCATTAAGATGGGAAACATTCCTATTGGGAACAAATAAAGGTTCAGCAAATTAAACAAGACCAAAATAGAAAAGGTAATCCCCCTTGTAGACTTTTTGAGTAATAAAGGAAAGGCCAATAACTCCAAAACTACAGTAAACATTGCTAGAAAATAAACCAATGATGCATTCTCAAAAATGAGCTTCATAAATCCAGGTACTTCCTCAATCTTGTCCTGAAAAATCAAAATAAGCGGTTGCCCATTCAACCAATCAGGATTCAACTTCGCCACGCCTGAAAAAAAGTAAACGATCCCTGTCAATATCAACAGACTGTTCATACACCAACCCGGAATTTTATCAGCGCCTTCCGAAGAACCAAATTTGGCATCCACAGACCACACTCGATTTGCTGGCATTAATAGCATTAAAAATAAAATCAAACAGGCTAAATACCAATGGTTCAGATAGATCGCCCGCTCCATCAAAAAGAACCAACTAAAACCAATAAAACAAAGGACAGACACCACCCGATAAAAAAGACCTATCGAAAACAAAAGGAATAAAATAGCCAGAAACACCAAAAATATTTTCATTTGAAAAGGTGCTAAATTGGGCACCCATCCAAACCCCATATACTTAAAATGAAACGTAGGTAACAGAAAAAAGTCTTCTATTTCATTTCTCCCAAAGTAATAATGCCACAACTCCCATACCATCAATAGGCCTAACAAGATCCTGAAAAGACCGAGTGGATAAGCGCTACCAGGAACAGCAAGTTTTTGGAAAATTTTATTCAAAAGCTTATTATTACGTATCATTCAAAGAATGGATGTCGGACAAAAATAGAAGATGTTTTCAAGATTTCAACTATCCCTTACGGGAATTATCCTCCTTTTTTTACTCAACGGATGCTACAATGTACACAAAGATCCAAATGGGTTTACCTATAAGGGAAGCTATTACTATACTAATGGAGACAAAGAAACTGGAGCCGTGATGGCTGGTAAAAAAGAAGGACTATTCACTTATACTAAAGCTAATAGAAAAATTCTGTATCGCGGTGTTTACAAACAAGGAACCCAAAATGGACTTTGGCAATACCAACATCCAAATGGCCAACTTCAAAGTAAAGGAGTCTACAAAAACGGCGTAAGAGTTGGTCAATGGGAGTTTTACTACCCAGATGGAAAGGTAAAGGAGATTAGAAATTACATCAACAACCAAGATTTCCTAGTCTATTCCTGGGACATTGATGGTTCTGAAATGGTAAAAAATGGTACTGGCCCCTACAAGTATTTTTTCGAAAACAAACTCCGGGAAAAAGGCACGTATATGGATGGAATCCCAAGTGGAGAATGGACGTTGTTTGATGAAAATGGAAACATAACTAAGACTTTTCAAGCAAATTCAGAATAGTTTAATGGTTAAAAGTTTACTAATAAGGCTATTAAATATTGCATGATCTATCAATTCAATTTAATTCAATAAGTTCCAGACTTTTCAACTATTTTGAGAGAAGAAAGCCCTCCTATTTAGCAATCAAATAATTTGGCCAATTGTGTTTTAAAAGGTATATTTGGTATGTGGCCTGTCTTAACCAAACTGCGCCAAATTTGAAAAACCATTGTTTACAATAAACCTAATTTTATGAGACTTAAACTTTTACTCCTATTTATCGTTTTGTCTTACTTTTCCTCTATGCTTAACGCACAAAGGGACTGCGATGACATAATATATGTGAGTCCAACAGGCTCAGCTACTGCAGCTGGTACTATTGATTCACCGACTACACTTGCAAATGCAATGACCTTAGTCACTGCTACTAAAAATCACATTCGAGTATTGGATGGTGCTTACACAAACCTTCCACAACTTACCATTGGGACAACGCAAGCAGGTGTTATCATTGATGGAAAGTATGCTTTAAATCTTGATTTAGAATGGGAAAAATGTAGTGACAATTCTTCTACCTTAAATTTCTTACCCGCTTATCAAACAACTGGTACGGGAGCAACAGGGGAAGGGCATTACATTGCTGTCAGAGCATCAAATACTGGTAATTTCGACATCCGTGATGTAGAAATCATAAATGCAAGAACCTCTGCTGGTACTTTCTCCAGCAAAGGAATAAGCATGTATGGAGTACATGTCGCAGGATCGTCTGACTTTTATCTATCCCGTGTCGGTATTCGAACAAACAATGGAACCAATGGTGCTTCGGGAGCAACAGGAGCAACCGGTTCTGGAGGTGCCAATGGATTAGGCGGAGCAACTGGTGATGTCGATGGAATGGGGTCTTGCGGTAGCAATGCTCGGGACGGTCGAGGTGGGAATGGCGGTGGAGCAGGTGCTGGAGCCGGAGGAGACCACAATGTTACTGCCTGCGATGGTGGTGGTGGTATTTCTGGCCTTGCAGGCACAAACTCAAGAGCTGGCGGCGGCGGCGGAAGCGGCGGCCGAGGTGGACGTGAAGACGGATCTAGCTACGGAGGTGATGGAGCTCGAGGAGGAAACGGCGGTGCTGGTGCAAATGGCACTAATGGTGGATTAAATTCTACAGATGCAGATTGTGGACCTGGAAATGGAGGCTCAGCGGGTACAGGAGGTATCGGTCTCACTGGCAGCGGATATTCTGCAGGAAACAGACCAACTAACTATTCCCTATCAACTTACTTTATTCCTGGTAATATCGCTAATAGTGGTACTGCAGGGACAGGTGGTGCTGGTGGAGGTGGCGGAGCAGGCGGAAATGGCCAATCCGGTACATTTTGTAATGATGGCGGTGGCGCTGGCGGCGGCGGCGGCGGTGGCGGTGGCCAAGGAGGCAACGGTGGCGCAGGAGCTTATGGCGGCGGTGGAGCCTTTGGTGTTTACGCTTACAATACAACCGGTGGCACACTTGAACAATCA
>CALLWB010000055.1 GCA_938016265.1 uncultured Saprospiraceae bacterium | reverse complement strand
ACACTATAGCCCAAACGAGGCAGGCGAATGAATTCGCCGCTACGTTGTACGTGCCATATAATAAGACCTAGACCTAGAGTTGAAACCCTAGGCTATTAATTAAATCATGCTTACAGCATTTAGTACCTATCTAATCTTTCGTTTCAAATGAATGTTTGAATAGCCTCCCTACCCTTTCCGAAACAGCAATTTCTCCTGCGTAAACTGATAGCCTGCGTCCAAAAATTCAATCATTTGGGGCCAGTTTTCTACTTTTTCGTAATTGTGCTTGTAGTACTTGTAAAATTTGAGTTGAACTGAATCTCCGTTTTGAGTGGCGCTGGAGATGGTGCCGCCTGTTGCGTTTTCTATTTTTTTGTTGAATTTGTCGAGGCCTTCAACAGTATAGCCAGCTGGTATTTTGATAGTGATATCATAGTCAAAGGAGCGGGCGTAGGGCATGTAGATGTCTTCGGTGCGCTCTTTTTCGTCGTCGGTGACTTCTATCTGGCCGCCGACTAATTTTCCAGCTTCTAGGATGAAATTGGGGCCAGCTTTTTTGAGGAGTCCTTCTTCTATTGCAATTTCGTAGGAGTAGTTGAAATCGTCTTCTCCGTATAGGTTTCCATTAGAATGGATTTTGACATTATTTACGGAGACCTCTTCGGTACCAAATAGCGTTTCTGCCCTGCTGATCAGTACTTTTTCTCGTTCTTTGAGGAGGTCTTTTTCGATTTGGTTGAGCTTTAGCATCATGGTTTTATCCTTACCGTGATGCTCTTCGCTTCCCCATAGTTTGGTATTGTAATATCGGTTTTCGTCCAGGACGTAGTCGAAGATATTGAGCATGTCTTCCTTGTAGTCATCGGCTGCTCTGCCTTTTACGGTTACTTGAAGCGAGGCGGATGCTGGATTTTGCAGGCCTTCGCTAAGATCTAGTGTTAAGTTATGACTGGTCAGATTGTCCTTATGACCTGAAACAGGAAGGACGATTTTTTCTAGTTCAATATCACTCGATTTTCCGGTCTTGGAAGAGATGGCGTATGCTTGGCTCCCTGCTATTGTTCCTGGGATTTCGTCGTATTTGGCGAAGTGGCCGCCTTCATACATGTAGACATATTCGCCATCCATTTTAATACGAAGCATGTCATAGAAATTGTTGGAGAAAAGAATGTCATTTATTTTCCCGTTGCTCCGTTTTTGTACGAGTAACACGTCATACTCTAAGTCCATCAAATCCGCAGCGGTCAGCATATGGTCTAAAATCCTGCTAGATATCTGGTTGTACGGCAATTCCCCTTTATTGTAGGTTTGATAGATGGTATGTTTGTTTAAAAATTTATGCCTTAAAAAATAAAAGTAGCGTCCAAATTTTTCTTTGTTGTTCTTTGGAGTTATTTCTTTCTGTTTAAGAAAGCGATTGAATTCGGAAAACTCATTTTTTGCATCTCTGTCTGGTTCATAGGTGGAGGTGTATCGCTCCACAATATCCTCCTCTTCTAATTCAAAAACATAGGGTTTTCCAACATCCTTTTTGGTTGACTCCAAACCTCCAACAATAATTCTAATGGCCAGGATAAAGTAGGGGTTGTCTTGATAGGGAAAATTCCAGTTGGCGGCTTTACTTTCGTCAATATCAGTTGCTAAAAAGGAAAAATTGTATCCGTCGCCTTTTTTCTTGGTCGTTAGCTCAGGTGCCCCATTAACCGGAAGGTAATACACCTTGAAATGATCCGCCAAATTGAGCTTCATCTCAAAATTCTTGACGGGATAGTCTCCTTGTAACCTCACTTTTTCATACCAAAGGTAATATCCCCTTGTATATTCAGAATAATACATATTAATTTGTGAATATCGGTAAACATCAATAATATCCCCGACCTCCAGATTTGGGATAGCCAATTTATAATCGTTATAGGACTTATCCTTTGATTTTGGATGGCCTAATTGAAGGGCACTATTGGTATTAGATTGTGGTATTTCGACGGCTTCCTTTTCCATATCGAGTATGACTTCTTCCCCACTCTCTTTTATCAGTTTTACCCCCCAATGTGTAGCGCCGACATACCCGTAATCATCCCTTGAGTCGAAGTACATCTCCGAAAAATTCTCGACAGCTGCTTTGTCCTGAATTTTTATGCGCTTGTGGGTAATTAGGTTTTGTACTAAGTTGAAAGGTCTGATATCGCTCCTGCCCAACTGGATCTCTAAGCTCGAATTTAGAATGACCGCAGATTTGTCTTTCCATTTTTCCGGAACTTCCGAATCCGTGTGATTAGGAGCGGTAGATTTCCAATAATAATTTTCCGCCTTGGTCGCAGAGAACGGTGCGAGGTATTTATCTTGTCCAAATAAAGACAACGCAAACAGAAGTGCAATACTTATTAATATTGCTTTGGGGACTAAAAATCTCATATTGTTAACTACGTTTTAGTATGATGGCATCATCATAGGATTCATCTAATTCTTTGATGGCGGTATTCCAAGTTGGGATTTGCTCCTTGGAAATTTTGCCCTCTTTTAGGATAATATTCTTTTTGTAAACTATCTTATTGCCTGCTTTGGTGTAGGATAATTTAATGGTAAATTCTTCATTGTCAATATCGATGTTCTTGGGCATTGATCCTACCGTATAACCAGTTGGTACTTGAAGTTCGATGGTATTGTCTACGACTTTTTTGTAAGAAAAATGATAATCAAATTTCAGATCTTCTTCCAGTTCATAGTCTCCATATTCCTGATTATAATCCAGGCTAACGAACATCTCCTCTCCAAACACGGAAATGGCATTGTTTACTTGTATTTCATAGTCCAACTTTACGGCATCATCGAAGTTATCTAAGTCTGAATGTTCGATGTTTTTCACGGTGCAGTCTTTGGTGTTTCCTGACAAGTAGTAAACCAAGGCGTCTTCCAGCATATCCGTTTCAGTGCTGTTGATATTGGTGAGCATGTAGGTCTTCGCTTCTCCAGTGAATTCGTAAGTGGAGGTACCTTTTAATTTTTCGTCGGTGATGGAGAAGGATTGTGTCAATTTCCTAACGTTTTTGGAGGCAGGCTGTTCTGGTATTTTCTCTAGCAGGTAGCCGTCTTCTTTTTCGATCAACACTTGTCTCCCCTGGATTCGCTGGGCTATTTCTCCGTACTTGCCATAACCTTCTGTGGCATCGAGGTAGGTCGGTTTATTGTCTTTCATTGCAACACAGATCATGTGATTGTCTGACGAGAGGGTTGGTGTAGAGTAGTCGTAGGCAATGGAGTTGGTTCCCAGCCAGGCCAATCGGGCATCTACTCCGGCAATTTTCAACATTTCTTTGGTCAAATTGGCCATCCCTTTGCAATCGCCGTATTTTTTTGATAACACGTCTTGGCAGGCGGCAGGTTTGAAACCTGCAATCCCATCTTCGAAGGCGATATATCTGATTTTTTGTTGTACCCAATAATAGATGTTTTTTATCTTTTCCTCTTCTGATTTGGCGTCCTTTGTGAGGTCATTGACGATGGGAATTAGCTCTTCTGTATTGTTTCCTGACTTTTCGACAAGGGAGTGATACCAGGCGTACAAGCCGTCCAAATCTTCGAAGTATTTAATTTTGATTCCATCCAGATTAGCCTTTTTACAGATCAACAATAGGTTTGGAAAATAATGAGAAACGCCTAGTAGACCATCTTCTTTTTCTAGTGTTGGGGCATTGGTCATCACGTATTCTATAATTTTTCCGCCATTCTTGTCCTCTTCTATAAATTTGGATATCTTATGCCCATCAAAATTAAATTCCTTTACTTCTACCTCCATCCATTCAGGGATAAACAGGGTGATGCTTGCTCTTTCTGCAGGGTATTCATTAGAAAAATAGACGGTTGTCAAATATCTGAGGTCATTGTACGTTTTTTCCAGTTCAAACGTTTTCCGATCTCCAAACCCTTTGTAATCTGCGCTAATTGAACGGACACGCGCATCCGAATGAAAAATCCCATTGCTTGTATAATAATTGTCTGCCGTTCTCCCTCCATCAGCCTCTAAAATGGCTACTTCTGAATTTTCATCATAAAATTCAATAAACAGCCCTTCAGCATCTTGTGTAACACTAACTGTTTCTAACAAGCTGTATTCTTTTGCGAAGACTTCTCCTTTTTTATTATGAAAGCTGATTTCTACCTCTCTATTTGCTTGAATAACATCCCCATCCGGGTGTTTTTCTTTTAGTTTTTCGACCTCCTGTGCGATAGTCAGCGTTTGGGCCCTGCTTTGATGACGTTGCGCGGATAAGGAGAATAGAGATAGAGCGCAT
The DNA here is from genome assembly GCA_938016265.1 of uncultured Saprospiraceae bacterium. Classification (GTDB taxonomy): domain Bacteria; phylum Bacteroidota; class Bacteroidia; order Chitinophagales; family Saprospiraceae; genus JAHDHB01. The sequence continues at coordinate 6,225 of CALLWB010000055.1, read as the reverse complement.
ACAATTGTTAAGAGAATAATTCTCATACTAGTTTGGAATTTGTATTGGCAACATATTGTGGGTAGGTGTTGCTTTATATTAAAATTTGCCTATTTGCGTATATGAAGAGCAAATATAGTAATTATTGGGAATATAATTACTATTACCATGAGGAAAACTCGGAGCTTACCACTTCTTTTGGTTTCGGGAATCTGCGGTGGTTAACCCTACTGACAATTGCATTGTGTTTGATTGGTAGGGCCTTCGGAAATGTTTATATTGTCGAAGAAAATGTCATGCGTTGTGCCACTTGCATCCGGTGAACCACCATGATAAACCTGCAACCAAAAAGCGATAGTATGATAGGCTGGGTTGTTGGTAAAATGAATGCCCGTTTTTTGACCAGTTAAGACACCATCAATATAAAGTCGGGTTTCCCCATCTCTATTAGCGGCATTTGGATTATTGGGCGTACTTGTATTGAGGGTATTCAATCTGATATATTGGGTGACGCAATGCCAATTGCCATCCCCAATAACCCGAGCATTTGGATCATTGCTCCCAACCATATTTCCGTAACCCAGGCTTCTTTGACATTAGGATATCTTCACTATCGGAAATGATGATTGATCCTTCTACTTCCAGTTTTTCGCCTTAGGCATAGGCAATTTGTAAGGTCCCTAAGAATAGGGCGACTAATGTTAGTTTGCGCATAAAATTAATTGTTAGTCAGCTAGTTACCAACTAAATTAACAAAAATAAATGCAATTTTGATAATACTTTTGAACTAAGTAAAATGACTAGTCTTTCTAGAGGTTACCAATCCGTTTAGGCTAGGTAAACGCAGGCGGGATGTTCGGGGTATTTTTCCGTGAGATTACACAAACCCAAGTTGTTTCCTCACGGTCATTCTGTCAAATACTTGTGAATGGCCAGTGATTAGGTTGTTTTCGAAAAAATAGATGGTCATTCCCTTCGTTTTTATTTTTTTGTTAGTTGGAGGGAATTCGCCTATTTTCCCAAGGTTAGTGCCTGTTAGGATCCAGGTGATGGCGACATGGTTTTCTTCTTCGATGGCGGATTGGATGTCGAAGTTTATATCTGGAAAAGAGTCAAAGGAGAAGTCTAGTCGCTTCTTGAACGCTGCATGGTTGAGGGTTTGGCCTTCCCAGTTGTCGCCGGTATCTAGGTGTATTTTATAGTTCGGACTCACGTAGGTTTCTACTAGGTCTTTTCTTTTTTCATTCCACACATTGGTCATAAATGCTCTTAAAATTGTTGCTTTGCTCATTGTTTATTTTTAGGAGTTTGCTGGCGTTGTTTAATTGAAGTTATTTGCAAGGCATCACTTTTACTCCGTTACAACGATTTTTAAAGCTATTGGTCATTATTTTTTTTCCAATTTAGGAGCCTAGCTATCCTGTTAAACTGGGGAATTTCGGGCTTAGGAATTTTGGGGTGCGACTTTGAATTTAATGCTGTTTAAGGCCATTACAAAAAAACGAGTAGCCAATGTTTTCATTTTGTATAATTTATTTCACCTACCTGGCGATGCTGAGTAATCCAAACTAACTAACTATTGCGTATGTGACAAAACTAAGGAAACTATTCAACAAAAGTTCTTTCTACCTATAAATTATTTTGTTCGTTGCCTGGAGCTTACTCCTCCTTTTAGGTTTGGGGATCTCGGGGTAGAAGATCTTAGGAGCTCGGGGTTGTTTGGAGTTTATCTTTGAGAAGTGAATTCTTAAAATGTTAGTTAGCTGATCAAAAACTATTAAAGTTATATTAAGAAGACAAATTATTTTCCAATTGTCAATAGATGTAATTACATTGTTGTCATTAATCTCTCCTAGTACAAACACAATTTTCAAACAACACAAAAACAGTCGGCAGAACTCACCTGCCAACCAACACAATGATCAGAAAGACCATCTATTTGTTGCTCACTATACTCTGCTTCTCCGCTTGCAAAGAAAAACAACCGCCAAAGGTGGAGACCGCCTTCTATTACTGGAAAAACACCACTAATCAAATTCATCAAACAGAAGCAGCGTTGGCCAAAAAACTGGAAACTAAGAAGCTGTATGTCAAGCTATTCGAAGTAGAAAAAGATGCAAAATTTGGTATCCAGCCGATTGCTAAAACCCAGTTGGGAAGTTGGGGTATACCAAGCGATCTGCGCCACCTCCATATCATTCCTACCATATTCATCAAAAATGAAGTACTGCGAAATACGCCGACCAAAGACTTAAATAAGTTGGCAAAAGATCTGATTTTTCTTTCAGAGAAATACTATGCTAAACTATTCAGCCGCTCCTACCCTGGGTTTACTGAAATGCAAATTGATTGTGATTGGACAGCCAGTACTAAGGAGAATTATTTCTATTTATTATACAAAATAAAAACCCTTTCGGAGAAGGAAATCTCCTGCACGCTTCGGCTGTACCCCTACATGTATCCAAAAATAATGGGAGTTCCACCAGTAGACAAAGTGACCTTGATGTGCTATAATTTGACGAACTCTCTGGAGAAGAAAAACAATAATTCTATTCAGGATAATACCGAACTGGAAAAATACTTGAAAGGCGTGAAGAAATATCCGGTACATTTGGATATTGCTCTACCCTTTTATTCCTGGACCTTAGTTTTTCAAAACAATAAATTTGAAAAGGTACTTTCTCTGGAGGAAACGACCTTAAAAGAAATAGCCCATCCAACAAAACCATTGTGGTGGGAAGTGCACGAGAGCAAAGCAGTTGGAGACATTTACTTGAGAATAGGCGACCAACTCAAAGTAGAGCGAATTACCAAAGAGGAAACAGAAAAAACGATTGCCCTCCTTAAAAAATACATCGATTTTGACGACTATACTACTCTATCGTTTTTCCATTTAGATCACCAGAACACGAAATTAAAAAATGAGAATTTGGCTAGCCATTTTATTACTGAGTTCCGTAAGTAGTTTTGCTTGTGGACCTTATTATCCTTACGGAGAAGCAACACGATTCAATTTATTGAAGGCGGAAAGTTTTGATTTTAAGGATTTTGCTACCTTCAATTATACTGCTGCGTCGTTTTGGCCACCAGAGGAGACAACAGCTATGAATACGGCTGAAAAACAAAACGTCGCATTGTGGCAAAAACGATACAATAATCAAGTAAATGCCGAGGAAGTTTATGAAGGTGTCTATTCCAACAATCAACAGTTTCAGCAATACCTTGAGAAAAACGATCCTACCACCCTCATCTATCTTAACTTCGCAAAAGCCTGCTCGCAATTTAACAGCACAAATGAGGATCCATGGGAAAGAAATGCGTCCGCAATGCTACCTGAACGCACGACGCTAATTGAGTTTGCCCTAGAACAAATAAAAAAACTGGATGATGAAGAATTGTCGCTTCGCTACGCATTTATCGCAATTCGGCTGGCCTATTACAATGGAGAAAAAGAGCTGGTAAACTCCATTTATGCGGATTATTTCAGCTGTCGAACGATGGGAAAAAACATCCTTGATTATTGGGGATTGTATTTTCAGGCCTTGGTTTTGCCCAAGGGGCCGCAGCGTAATTTTAGTGCCGCCCAAGTGTTTTGGAATGCTTCGGATAAACGGTTTATGATACACCAAAAATATGACAAAACCATTCCTATAGCAGCTACTTTAAAGTTGGCAACTACTGATCTTGAAAAATCGGCCGTTTGGTTGTTGCATGGAGTCCGAAATCCAGGGCCAGCATTGGACGAAATCAAAAAAATACATGAACTGACGCCTAATGCGGTAGCGGTAGATTTTATGTTGATTCGAGAACTCAATAAGCTGGAAGACTGGATTTACACTCCATATTATGCTAATTTTTCGCCTTCGGTTTATGGAGTGAAAAATGACGATGATTACGACTCTTACCCTGCTAGTCTTAAACAAATAAAGGTGGACCGTTTGTATGCAAAAAAGATGCTGACCTTTGTCCAAACTGCAACAAAGAAAAAAGAAGCACCTTCCAAATTATGGAAAATTGCGACTGCTTATTTGCAGCATATGACGGCAAACTCTGAGGCAGCGATCAGTGATTTGGACGTTTTGATCAAGCAGGAAGAAGCACCTGAATTAAAAAACACCTTGACTCAATTACAAGCAATTTGCAAGGTTTCTTCGCAGAAAAACGGCGCAGCAGAAATCCCGGTCTCGCTCCAGCAACAATTAGTTCAACAGGATAATAAAATAGACCATAATTTTCTGTTTGCCCTAGGCCGAGAACTCGAATTTAAAGGAAATACAAGTGATGCTGCCGTCTTGTATTCATTGGTCAATGGTGAACAAAAAAATGGAGAGGCGCTGGAAGATTTTATCTATTGGCGGTCAAAACACCGACATAACACGATCTGGTCGATGGATTATTATGATGACTATTTTTATTATCTGGATGCGCAGTATTCCACAAAGGAGGTAAAAGCACTGATCAAGGCGATCACTCCAAGGAAAGAAGGCCCTGATTTCGCTAGATGGAAGTCGGACCAACTGAAGGCGGATCTTCCTAGGTTGTATGACCTTTTGGGCACTAAATATATGCGCGAAAATCGACTTACCGATGCGCTGAATGCTTTCAAAATGGTAGATCCTGCGGTCTGGACTTCTGACGACTATCACTACGCCCGATATCTGGATGCCAATCCTTTTTATGCAGACTTTCATAGTGCACACGAGAAAACGGAGGCGGATACGATCACTTATAACAAGGTCACGCTTACTCATCAATTGTTGGAGTATTTGGCGAAGGCCGACAACCCGAATACGCAAGACCGTGCCTATTACTATTTTCTGGTGGCCAACTGCTATTTTAATATGACTCAATATGGGAATTCGTGGATGATGAAGCGGTACTATTGGTCGACGAATGCAAATTCTACTGGTTTAGCGGATGATGCGGAATACTTCCATTGTAGGCTGGCGGCGGAGTATTATTTGAAGGCGAAGTCCACTAGCAAAACGAAAAAATTTGGTGCGCTTTGTTTGCGGATGGCTGCGCGGTGCGAGACGTATCATTTGGAAAGAGAGATTTATGAAAATCAAGAATATCCTGATCACGAAGAATATCACAAACGGGTGTATCTGCAGAACAAACATTATCAAAAATTGGAGGCGGATTATCCTGATGACAATGAGGAGTTGGTTAGTAATTGTTATTCTTTTGAGGAATATTTTAAGGCGCGTTAAGGACATACAATTAAACGCCTGGTAGATTCTCAGTTCATTCGTATCTAGTAAAGGTTGCCTGCACATAGCCGTACTCTTGTCCTGCATAGACAGATAGGGTTAACGTAGTATTGGTGACTTCAATTATTTCATAGATCTCATCTAAGCCCCCTCTAGGTGTTATTCCTGGCCTTGCCCATGGAGAACCCAGTTGCTTGATGATAATGGATGGCGCATTCGATCTTATCGAGTAGACACCCGTATTTTTGTAAAAAATCCGATCCTTTTTAAAAGCAATTCCTTTGTTGTGAAGGATTTCTACATCTCCACCTTTTGAGAATCTTAAGTTTTGCAGGAAAAAATCGGAAGCCGTATAGTTTTCAGAGGCGGGATTATTTGTCTTTATGGAAAGCAGTTCCCAGTAGCCAAGTACGCTGTTTTTATTTATTTCTGCTGGATTCCTATTCAATTTATTAGTGGCAGCCAGTTCTCTTATGACAAAAGTGGTACTTAAGGTGTTGTCCGATTTTGATACAATTTTGTAAGTTCCGGGCTTCGTTATATTAAGACTAAAACGGTGTTTTAATAATTTGAAATAGTCGTAGGCACTTTCATCATTGATTACTTTTGAAGGATCACAAAGTTGAAATTGGGTGGAATGCCTAAGGGTTAACCCCACTTCTCGACTTGCTTCCTCCCAGACTCCGGAGCTATTTAGTCGATAGGCATCAAAGGAGACCCCATAATTAATTCTCCGTGCATCCTGGGAAAAACAAAAGGTAGGAAATCGTCTATTCAAAGAATCAATTCCTATTTCTAAGGCGAAATCTACGCTGGCATATCGGCCTGTTGGATCCAGGATAATGGAGTCAACTTTCAATTTTGCAGGGCGGGAAAAGATAGGAACAGCCCTCTCTTTCCTAGGAGTGAGTACCCAATGATATACACCTGAAAGGCCAATCGCCAACTTGCCCATTGCTGAATCATCTATATAATTATCCAGGTCAATTTTTGTTACGCCATCGGCCACAAATTCAATTCCTTCATGGATATA
>CALLWB010000054.1 GCA_938016265.1 uncultured Saprospiraceae bacterium | reverse complement strand
GCTGCTAATCCTGTTGCTACAGATGTGTATGGGAAAGTGTAAGAGGCATAGTCGCTATATCCATTTGACCAATCTATTGAATATTCTCCTATTCCATCTGCATCGCTTAATACTAAGGTTGCTGTTCCGTCACTTAAGCCATTGCAACTTGCTGGTTCTAAGGTTAGGGATTGAATCGTGATTTCTTCATAGTTTTCTATGTCGGCGGTCGCTGTTGCTTCGCAGCCGTTGGCATCTGTTACTGTTACTATATAATTGCCTACTGCTAGGTTTGTGATGGCGGCTGTCGTTTCTGTGTTTGACCATAGGTAACTATATGGTGTGGTTCCTCCATTTGCTACTACTGTTAATGCGCCGTTTGAAAATCCTACACAAACTTGGCCATGCGTGGCATTTATTCCTGCTGAGACTGTTACAGGTTCTGTGATTACTGCATTTAAAACAATATCACAACCATTTGCATCTGTTACGGTAACCGGATGATTTCCAGCCGCTAAGCCAGTAGCTGTTGCAGTTGTTTGCCCATCAGACCAATCATATGTATAAGCTGGTGTGCCGGAGCCAGGAACGATTGTCACTGTGGCACTTCCATCGCTGATTCCGTTGCAAGAAGCATTTTCTGTTAAGGAAATTACCCCAGACAAAGCTAACATAGGTTCGCTAATAACAACATTTGTTGTTGCCAAGCATCCACTTGCATCTGTTACCGTTACGGTATATGTTGCTGCTGCTAATCCGGTTGCTGTAGCAGTAGTTTGCCCGTTATTCCATTCGTAGGTGTATGGTGCTGTGCCATCGGAAGCCGAGGCCGTAGCCTGTCCATCACTTTCTCCATTACAAGAAACTGGGTTGTCCTCAGATGCTGAAACAACAGGTGTAGATAAAGTGCCAATTGTGAAAGCGGTGGTTTCTATACATCCACTATCATCTGTTACGGTAAGTATATAATTTCCAGGTATAAGACCAGTTGCCGTGCTGGTATGGTAATAGTAGGTTGTCTCACTAAATCCATTAGACCAATCAAAAATCACCTCAATTGCATAAGTGGATACCTCTGCAATTGCTTCTCCGCTATTGCCATCACAACCTGCATTTTGGGTTATTGTCATCGTTGGTGTAACATCATCAAACTCTTCAATATTTTGGGTATCTGTTGCCAAACAACCATTTGCATCGGTAACTGTTACGGTATAGGTGCCTGTTGGTAAATTTGTAACATCTTCTGTTGTAGCACCATTGGACCAGTTATAAGTATAAGGAGTTGTTCCTCCTGCTACGACGAGGTCAAAACTACCATCGCTTGATCCGAAGCAAATATATGGCGCGAAGTTAGGTAAGGTAGCAGTGAGTAAAGTAGGCTCAGATAATGTAACACTAGCTGTTTGTGTACAGAAAGACTCTGTGTCGGTAACAGTAACGATATAGGTGCCCACACTAAGCCCAGTGGCAGTGCTCGTTGTCCCTAATGGACTATCGACAAAGCCATTTGACCAATTAAATTCGAAGTTTGTATTTGGCCAATTACCACCTGACACTGTTGCTGTTGCTTGGCCGTCAGAAAGACCATTACAACTAATTTCCATGTCGATGTTTATGGTAACTACCATGGCTGGTTCTTCAATTACTATGGCAGTGGCGGTGGCAAAGCAGCCGTTTGTATCTGTTACTGTTAAATCAAAACTTCCTGCTCCTAATCCTGTAATGGTTGAGGTAGTTGATCCATTTGACCAATCATAGGAATAGGCTGGTGTTCCACCATTTACTAGAGGAGAAAGTTGCCCATTAGATTCGCCGTTGCAGCCTGCACCTGCTGGATTTAAGGTTAATGTTAATTCTGGTGGTTCTGTGATTTCAACTGTTCCTGTTAAAACACACCCATTCACATCAGTTACTGTTACATCATAGTTACCTGCTGCTAATCCTGTTGCAGGATTGGTTGTTTGACCATCGCTCCATAAATAGGTATTCATGAAGCTTTTATTCAAGTTTTGTTTTGGTTGATTTTTAACAAATAAGATATTTGCCTCAGCTTCCCCTTCCATATCTCCAAAGCAGTCGTTATGTTGCAGTGCAGATACATCTAGGAATTTAATTTGTCCATCTCCGATCGTAAATGTTTCCAAATATTCACAAGAATTATTGTCTGCTACGGTTACAGAATAGTTGCCTGCTGGTAGATTTGAAATGTTTGCAATGGTTTCTCCATTTGACCAGTTGTAGGTATAACTTGGTGTTCCGCCTGAAGTGGTTAGATTTATATAGCCGTCGCTTCCTCCAACGCATAAGTTTCCAAATAGATTGGAAGTAACTACTAAAGGTGTAGGTTCTGTAATTGTAAACGTTTCGACTTTTGTACAGTTTTCTGGATTGGAATGGATGTCTACTATTGTTACAGAGTAAGTGCCTGCTGCTAATCCTGTCGCTACTGATGTGTATGGGAAGGTGTAGGAAGCATAATCGCTATAACCATTTGACCAGTCTATTGAATATTCTCCAATTCCATCTATATCTGATAATACTAGAGTTGCGGTTCCGTCACTTAGACCATTACAACTTGCTGCTTCGGGTGTAAGCGTGAACGTGATTTCTTCAAAGTATTCTACATCTGCTGTTGCCGTTGCTTCACATCCGTTGGTGTCCGTTACTGTAACTGTGTACGTGCCGACTGCTAGGTTTGTAATATCTGCTGTGGTTTCAGAATTTGACCATGTGTATGTATATGGTGTTGATCCACCGTTGGGTACTACTACTAAAGCTCCGTTGGAATTGCCTACACAGATTTGTCCTTGAGGTGCATTTATTCCTGCTCCTAATGTCGTTGGTTCTGTAATTGTTACATCTGCTGTGGCTTCACAGCCATTTGCATCTGATACGGTTACTGTATATGTTTTTGCAGCTAGTCCAGTCGCGGTTGCGGTTGTTTGACTATTGGACCAAGTATAAGTATATGGTGCGGTGCCGTCAGAAGCAGATGCTGTTGCTTGTCCGTCGCTTTCGCCATTGCAAGAAACTGCGTTGACCTCAGATGCAGAGACTACTGGTGTGGATAAGGGGTCAATTGTGAACGCACTGGTTTCTGTACAGCCAATATCGTCAGTTACCGTAAGGGTATAATTTCCTGGAGGAAGACCAGTTACTGTACTTGTATGATAATAGTATGTTGACTCACTAAATCCATTTGACCAATCAAAATCTACCTGAAATGTAGTAGAGCTAACTTCTGCAGTTGCTTCTCCATTACTCCCGTCGCAACCTGCATTTGGAGTTATAGTCATTGATGGAGTAAGATCCTCTGCTTGTTCAATACTGTGATAATCTGTTCTTATGCAACCATTTGCATCTGTAACTGTTACGGTGTACCCAGCAAGCGCAGGTAGATTTGAAATGTCTTGTGTCGTAGCTCCGTTGGACCAAATATAGGTATATGGAGAAGTTCCTCCTGATACTGTAAGGTCAAGGCTACCATCACTTGTTCCGAAGCAAATGTATGGAACGTAGTTGGGGAATGAAGAAGTCAGTAGGTCAGGTTCTGTTATGGTAACACTATGTGTAACTTCACATCCTTTGCAGTCGGTCACTGTTACAGTGTATGTGCCAGCAACAAGCCCTGTGATGTCTTCTGTAGTTGCTCCATTAGACCATAAAAAAGTAGGTGGTACTGGAGGAGGACTGAAGGTATGTGAACCTAAATCTACCCAAGTAGTCGAAGAGGATGACGTCCATTCTGATGCTAACGTAGGGAAAGGGCAAGAAGTCGCAGGGTCAGTGCTGATCGTTAGAACAACATTAGCATTTCTAACAAGGTTAATGTTTTCTGTGGAGTTTGCACCATCAGTCCATTGCGATCCGGGATCACAACCAATATTCCCAAAAATATCTACAATTGTACCATTATATTGAAGGACAACGGCATCATCACCATTATAACCACCTGCAAAAAACTGATCACTTAATTCTTTAAGTGCTGCATTAGTATGCACAGAGCCATTACAAATAACAAATGTTTCTCCATTTTTAATAGAACCGTTTAGGTTGACATGTTGTGAGTTGGTGTTTCCGTTGGCATAAAAATGTAGTTCCCAATCTGGGCCTCTAAGATCTATATCTGCTCCGGTGCCATTAAAAATTTCAATACATTTATTACTGCTTGTACTTGTTCCAGGGCCACCTTCTAAATACTCAGAGATCATCAGGTTGTTTGCTTCTTCACAGTCATTGCCTCCAGTAATTGTAAGGTCGATTGAACCTGTAGCAGCTCCATTACAACCAGGCTCTTCAAATGTAGATGTAGCTGCTAATATTGATGGTTCAGTAATTTCGGTGGATGCAGTCAATGTACATCCATTCATATCTGATACGGTTACAGAATAGGTACCTGGAGCTAGTCCAGTGGCTCCTGTGCCTGTTACAGTGGCAGGATTCCAAGTATAGGTATATGGTGCAATTCCTCCCACAACCGTGAGGCTTACTTCTCCGTCATCATCCCCATTACAAGTAATAACATCACCTGATAGCCCAAGGATTAATTCGTCCGGTCCTGTTATTTCAATATCTGTTGTTGCAGAACAACCGTTGTCATCTGTTATTGTTACTATGTGAATTCCTACAGCAAGCATACTAGCAGCTTCAGTTGTTTCCCCATTATCCCAATCATAAGTATATGGTGGTGTTCCTTCAATAGCGTCAGCAGAGCCGACCCCATCACTTAGACCATGACAGGTAACGGGGGACACTTCTCCTCCTCCTGCTAACAGTTCTAAAGGTTCGGCTATTGTAACTTGGGCAGTTCCTGAACAACCTTCGCTGTCTGAAATTGTAACTACGTGGCTACCACCTGAAAGCATTGTTGCTGTAGGCCCCGTTTCGCTATTATCCCAAATGTAGGTATATGGTGCAGTACCATTTGTGGGGGTAACTGTTGCTGTCCCATCACTATCTCCCTGACAGGAAACTCCTGTTGTGACGAAAGCACCAGTTATTTCTAGGAAATAATTTACTTGGATTGGTGTTCCCATATCCCAGCAATCATCGTTGTTTTGATCATGGTTTACTATTCCGTTGGGGTCACCATTATTATCCCCGTCATCGGCTGTAATTGGTATATACCATAATGACCCGCCAGTACCTGTCACACCAACCATTGTAAGAGTTGGCGGAACACCACCTGGGCTAACATTCATACCAAGAGGACCTGTTGCTAGTATATCTTCTCCTGTCCAATATATTCCTGAGAAACAGGCATCTACATCTGGGTCAGGATTTGCTGGTGGAGCACAGTCATATATAGCATAAAATAGCTCAGCTGTTTCCCCAACTTCTGGAAATGGTAATGTATAATCATCATTAGAGATGATGCTAAAGTCATCTCCTACACAAACATTTATGGTATTAGTTCCTGTGCTGGTGGTTACGGTTCCAGCATCTGCCTGACAACAAGTTACAAATGCTTCCCATCCGCTATCTGTGAATGAACCATCTGAAATAAATTCTGCTGTTAGGCAATTAGAAGCATTGGTCGACGTTATTGGAAGGGGTAAACCAGTGCCTGTAAAGACACCCAATGACGGAGCGGAAGTGTTCACACCGTCAAATATTTCTAGGTTATCAAAGCTAAGTTCAGTTGCAAAACTGTTAAAAATAAGTGTGACTGGTACTCCAACGATATCTGAGCACATGGTATAAGTAATGCTTTCATTGTCAGAATAATTCCCAGCGATTCCACCTGAATCTATGAAAGTATCTCCACAAACATAATCAGGAGCGCATTCAAATAATTCTCCAGTAAAACTTTCTATACATCCACTATCATCTTCAATGCTAAATGTAGGGGTTTCTCCATCAGCAAGTGTAATGGTAAATGTACCACCAAGGGTAGTCACCGGGGAACCTGTCAAAGTACCTGGACCAGTATTCGTAACTGTATAATTTGGACCTGCGCCTCCACTGACAATTGTATAGGTAACCGAACCCATTCCTGTGGTTATATCACAAGATGGAGCGGCAGTTACATTCATTGCTTGTAAGTAAACTACTTCAATAGGTGCTCCAGTTGCCCAACAATTATCACCATCTTGATCATGGTTGACAATTCCATTAGGGTCTCCGGCGTTGTCACCATCGTCTGCTGTAATCGGAACATACCAAATAGTTGTGCCACTTGTACCAGTAATCCCTGCAGTAATTAGTACTTGGGGAATACCACCATTAGGATTATCGTTTGTAGCGCCATCATCTCCTGGCAGTAAGTCTTCTCCTGTCCAATATTGACCAGAAAAACAAACATCTACATTTGGGTCAGGATTTGCAGGAGGTGCACAATCGTAGACGGCATACATTAGTTCTGATTCTTCTCCAGTGAAAGGAGGAGGTAGTGTATAATCGTCGTTTGAGGTGAGAGAGAAATCATCCCCCAGACAAACGGTAATTGAGTTTGTTCCGCTACTAGTTGTAACAGTGCCTGCATCAGCTTCACAACAAACAACAGTTGCTTCCCAGCCAATATCTGTAACTGATCCGTCTGAAATAAATTCCAAGGTTAAGCAATTCGTTGCATTTGAAGAGGTAATTACAAAAGGAGTAAGTAACCCAGAAAATGCACCTAAAGAAGTTGCTGCATTTGAAGTACCATCAAATATTTCTAATTCGTCAAAGTTTAATTCTGTATCGAAAACTGTAAAATTAAGTGATACAGGAACTCCAGGTACATCAGAGCAAATGATATAAGTTTCTGCTGCACTATTAGTATAATTTCCTCCGACACCTCCAGAATCTGTGAATAAATCACCACATATATAGTCCGGTGCACATTCAAATTCTGCACCAGTAAAGTTTTCTATACATCCAAACGAATCTTCTATGCTAAATGTGGGAGTTTCTCCATTGGCCAAAGTGATCGTAAAAGTACCACCAACCGATGTGACTGGCGAACCGGTTAATGCACCGGGGCCGGTATTGGTGACGGTATAATTGGGTCCTGCCCCTCCTCCAACAATTGTAAAAGTTGCTGACCCCAAGCCTGTTGTTACATCACATGCTGTAACATAAGTTACATTCATTGCTTCAAAATATACGACCTGAGTCGGTGTACCCAAGTCATAACAGCCATCGCCTGTTTGATCATGATTTACTATTCCGTTGGGATCTCCATTTTCATCACCGTCATCAGCGGTAATAGGAATGTACCAAACCGTTGTTCCATTTGTCCCTGTGACTCCTGCAGCTGTTAATCCTGTAGGGATTCCTCCAAGGGTGTTGCTGTTTGAGCCTGGTAGTTCTGTTGTAAGAATATCATCTCCAGTCCAATAGACACCAGAGAAACAAGCATCTACATCTGGATCTGGATTTGCTGGTGGAGCACAATCGTAAATTGCAAAGAACAATTCTGAGGTTTCTCCAGGTTCTGGACAAGGTAGCGTATAATCATCATTGGAAATGATAGAAAAATCGTCTCCCAGACATAGTTCGATTAGGTTTGTACCAGTGCTCGTGGTAATCGTTCCAGCATCTGCTTCGCAACCACAAATAATTTCAGCTTCCCAGCCAATATCAGTAACGGATGCGTCTGAACTAAAAACTGCAGTTAAACAACCAGAGGCATCTGTCGAATATATTTGAGGGACAAGGACTGCTCCATCATAGATATTGATTAGCGGGTAGGTCGCATCCGGTCCGTCATAAATGGTAAGTTCATCAAAAATCGCTTCTGTATCGAAAACCGAAAAACAGAGACTAATTGGTTCCGCAGGAACATCCGGGCATATAATATATGTTTGGTTTTCATTATTAGCATAATCTCCTGCGACTCCACCTGAATCTATAAAATCGTCTGTACATCCAAGGAAAATCGGGACGATTTTACTTGTTTTAGTGTAAAGCGGGAAGTCTGTGAAATTGGTAAAGCCTCTATCCAGCATTTGTCCCTGTGCGATAGTTGGGCCAGTGGTCATTGTACCTGGTGTGGTTTCCGGGCCATAGCCAGTGTCTGGTACTTGATCCCATTTATCGTTGGATTGAACACCCCCATTGGTGTTACTTATTGTACCAATATAATTGGTAACAAAGGCGTCGTTCGGATTGTATTGTGCTCCGTTTGTAGGAGAATTACTTTCGAGATCTACATTTACGTTGGAACCACCAGGAGTTTCTTCTTGAATTTCCCAAGTTTTCCCTACGGTTTCAGGGTCGATGGATGCGCCTGATGTGCCGTCTTCAAAAGTACCAGTAAATACTCTTGTGTCGTAGCAATCTGCAGTACCCGAATTAGATAGTGTTGCAGGTGTATAATCACCTTCATTTGTACCAATAGGGTATACAAAAGGAATGCTTGATAGGTTTTCTTTTCTAACAGATCCTCCGGTTGTTGGAGTACCATTAGTTACTACGTATCTGAGTTCTGTATATTGAGTAAAGTCGGCTGTTGAGCTCATGTATACATTTTCGAAATTGGTAATGATGTGTCCATCATCTACTGCGAAATCTACCTGAGCACGGACTCTAGTTCCGTTGTCTATTAATTGAACATTGCTAACATTGAGGATTCTAATTCTGGGGAAGGATGACCCTGTTCCTTTTACACCAGCATTATTACCATCGACTAATTGTACAGCTGCTCCCTGGACCGAGGAAGCATCTTTAATAAAATAAACCCATCCGTCTCCCGGCACGTCGCCTGCTCCAGCGCTCGAGAAATCGTGATTGCTCCAATTGTTACCATGGAGATAAATGATTGCATTTGATTCTAGTTGGATATTTCCTTCATTGTAGACATCGCCATCCACACGGATGTTTTCGGCATTGTCTACGCGGATTCCTCCTCCTCCGTAGGTTGCTATATTTTCCTGTGCTAATGCCAGACTACCCGAAAGCAGGGAGCAGACCAGCGGCACCAGAAAAATTTTGAATTTAAGGTTTAACATATATGGGTCATTAATGTGAAAATTGAATCTAAGCTCGGTCCAGCCAGATTCAATATTTTATTGATTGTTTATTAGTTCTTTTATTTTTTTCAGTTCAGTTTCGAGCTGATCCACTTTTATTGCTGTTTGTTTTAAAGATTCTGTTTCTTGCTGTAGTTTGTTGTTCTGTTTTTGCAGTGTTTCTATCTGAGCTTGTTGTTCCTGGATTGCTTTAGTTAATACAGGGATTAGCTCTGTGTATCTAATACTTTTATAATTGTTTTTATCGATAGGATCATCTACAATTTCCGGGATTATTTTTTCTACCTCCTGCGCAATAAAACCTAAACTTTTATTGGTTGCTGTTTTGTATAGGTAGTCGGAAGGATTCAACATTAAAACCTCCTTTAATCCGTATTTTATAGGTTGAATATTGTCTTTGGCTCTGATATCTGAGATAGTTGCCCAAGCACTTGCATTTGCATTTAATCGAACTCCTGTTGTTCTTGCTTGATTGGAATACATCCGATATCCATTGATGAACATAGCGTTGAATTGATTTAGGGTGGAAGAGGTAACTCCTCCGAGGGAGGTCCCACCAATACACCAAGTATTTGGATGGCCATTGAGAATAACATTATTGTACCCCAAGGCGAAATTCATTTCGTTGTCTGTTCTATTGTTTCTACCGACAACGATGCTATTATCTGTACCTGTTCGGAGGGTATTATCAGCACCTGCTACAAGGTTGAGATCTGAATCAGTGAGTTGATTTCTTAATCCGACCACTAGATTGCCATGTCCGGTTCCTGCAGGATTAGTAGAAATAATGGTATTTTCAATGCCACCAACAAAGCTGTATCTTCCATCTACTACATTATCAATACCGGCAACAACTGTGGCTCTTGAATCAGCATTCGTATTATTGTCAGCACCTACCACCACATTATATGCACCCGCAACGATATTAGTTTGCCCAGCAATTAGTGATCTACTACTATTTACCGTATTTGAACTGCCCCCAACCACATTGTAGTGACCGGTAGCATTTATGTCATTACTTACCCCAACGGTCAGATTGCTTGCTCCTAGCACCTCATTTGTAGAACCACCGACAATGTTGTTGTGTTGAGAAACGGTGTGGCCGAGTCCTCCAATCAAGTTACGGTGGAATCCAGTACTATTGCCGCTACCAACTACTAGATTGTAGACACCGCTAATGTTGTTATTAGTTCCACCGACTCTATTGGAATAACTTGAAACGGTGTTGTTAGATCCAGAAACGGAATTGTATACATGACTAACCGTGTTTGTATTACCAGAAACCACGTTGGAATGATTGGAGACGGCATTTGTAATCCCACCAACTAAGTTCCCATAGCTTGAGATATTCTGCCCGGTTCCACCGACTACATTGTGGTGATTAGAAACCTGGTGATTTACTCCTCCTACAATATTAGATTGATTGGAGACGACATTACCAGTTCCGGCAACCACATTATTCTTTTGAGTAACGGTGTTCAATTCGCCGACAATCAAGCAGTGACTCGCATTTGCATTTGAAGTAAGCTCTCGTCCACCGACGATCATATTGCCTCCCAATGCGGTGTTGTTTACACCAACTACTAAAGAATTGTGGCTGGCGGAATTTCCATTTCCTGCGACAATGGTATTGGTCCCAACTGCAGTACTTGAAGTACCTGTTGCAAATGATTGTGCACCTGATGCTATGGAGTTTAGTCCACCTGCCAGTGAATTTGCCCCTGTGGCTTTATTTTGCAGTGCGGTATTGCCGTACGAGATTGAACCGTAGGTATATTGATTTTGGTTTATGCTAGTAGGAGGTAAGCTAGAACCAATTGAATAAAAGTCGTGGTCCATGTCTACTTCGCAATAGGAGCGCCAGATTCCTGCGTTGAAGGTATTCAGGCAATCTGTAGTGGTATTAAAAACAGTTAAGCCATCGGCTGGAGCAGCGATGGCATCTCTTTGTGTTGTTGTTAGTCTTGGCGGAAGAAACCCTTTGTTGGTACTTAATACTTCAAGAGCTGCCGAAGGATGTGCTGGAGTTATTAAATCCGCATCACTGGCCACCTTCACTTGTGTATAGCCACAGGTGACGGTGAAAAAGCACAACATCAATGAAAAGGCAGATTTCAAAACAGGCATAGGAGAAGGGATTGATAGAGAATTTTGAGTTTTAGGTAGTGGGCAGACTAGCTATTCTCTTTGCCGTTGAATCTTTTTTTCTTCAAGGAGCTTTTCAAGTTTCTCTATTCGCAACTCCATATCTATTCTTCGGAGTTGGTGTTCTGAGACGATGGTTTGTTCGATAGTACTAATTTGTTCTTCGGTGGTCATCTTATTGAAAGGCACCAATATTTTCTTGTTGCTCTTAGCAGGTTTTGATGCTGCTCTAATCCCAGTATTGGAAGTTGGACTTGGTTTTTGCTGGGTTTGGGTGCTTGCTTGAGCTGCTTTGGATTGATCACTCAAGAGTCTCTGCGTGTCTTCTCCTGTGGCCTCCTGAGCTAACACACTGAAAGACAATGAAATGAGAAGAATAAAGGTAATTACTAGGCTTAGATTCGGTTTCATATAGTAAAAATTTGAATTTCATTTTGTAAAAATCACTCACCATCCTCTACAAACCTCTAACTATCAATGAGTTTCAAATAAGGGTATCGCCTATCTTTCAGGCCACCCTCTTTGCATCTTGATATTTTCGTCACATATTGAGCTTATTCTATTCGAAAAATAACAAAATTTTAACATTTTTTTACTATTCAAACCCTAAATAATTCTAATTTCTTATTAATTAATTGTCAAGCTAAAGGACATTACAATATCGCTTCATAAATCCATGTCACAGATTGGATTAATATACTTTTATTTAATATGGTTGAATGTGGGCATTTTAGTACAATTAACCATCCGCATTTTACTTATTAAAATAGTTCTAATTTGTATCAATTCGGTATTAGTAAAATACTTTTTAAATTCTTTTTTAGCATTAATGTCTTTCTATGCAGTAACTAAAAGGTGAAGTATTTTCTCATAAAAATGAATCTAGCAACTGTATTTTTTCCAAAAGAGACAGGTTCAATTTAGTTTAATCCGAAAAAAACTAAACCACTTACAATCAATAGCTTAACAAAGTGCTGTATTTTTTCAAAAAAAATATCAAAAATCAAACATTAAATTTCAACGAATCGATTAAAAATCAAATTAATCAAATTCAGTTTTTTGATTTTCGATAAAATACAACAATGGTCTATTGGTGATTGAATTTGGAGGAGATACCAAGCAAAATTCACATTAAACAATTCAAAATGTGACCGACATATTTGTCACAATGTCTCTCTTTGTAATAAAACCAATTTTTTAAGATTTTTTTCGCAGCTCTACTTTGGAGCTTTAGCCTAAATTTGGCCTTTCCTGACAAAATGAATTCTGTAGTGAATTAGGAATGCTGAAATGAACTTGAGCAATGACAGTAGGTAATTTTCTTTTGTAACAATTGGTCGCAAGACTAAGGATTAATTAGTTGCAAGATTGAAGGGAGCGTCTTTGCCTGGTTGTGAATCGAACTTAATATCGCCAAATGTAGGAGAGTGCTTCTTTGTAGGAGGCGACACCGACACCTGTGCTCTTAGGAAGTGTAGCTTTTGAAGAAAGGTGGGAAATCTTAAAAAACCTAACCACATGAATACAGCTTTTGACTACTAATACTCCTCACTCTTCGTTTTTACCGTATGGCCCTATTGAAATAATCAGATATAGTTGATTTTTTTTATCATTTGGATGTTGATTGAGCAGTAAAACCAGGTGATGAAATTGGTTATCAATCTCTGACTTCCACTAAAATGGTATGTGCTTTCAAAGGATTAGTTAAGAAAGTTTAATTTTTTGGATATGGTAAACTGGAAAGAGGCTCCTTTGCCAACGGCCGAATTGACCCAAATATCACCCTTATGCAATTTTGCAATTTTCTTGCATGTCGCTAAACCGATACCGGATCCATTGTAGCTATCTTTGGTGTGCAATCTTCTGAACATATCAAAAATTTTGTTGTGGTAGCTAGGGTCAATTCCGATGCCATTATCTTCAATAGAAAAGTGCCAACAGTCTGATTCTTCCATCCCGCTTATTTTGATATTGAGTGGGACATCTAATTTTTTAAATTTAATAGAATTGGATATTAAATTTTGGAACAATTGACTCAATCTAACCTTCTGTCCAAAAATAAATTCGGGCACCTCATCGATCACAATTTTAACATCTTCACTTTTTATTTGGTTCATTAATTTAAGCAAAATGTTATCAAGTAATTTCCTGGTATTAATCTTCTCAATACTCACCTCATTTTCTGAATTCATTTTAGAATAATCCAGCATTTCACAAACCATCGAATTCATGTCGACACTTTCATTAATTATAAAACCTAAATATTCATTCGCTCTTTCATTTAAGCTTCCGTTTAATTCTTTTTTCAACAATCTTCCGAAGCTACTAATCGTGCGCAACGGTTGTTTTAAATCGTGAGAAGCAACTTGAGCGTAAACTTCTAATTCTTTGTTTGAAGTAATTAATTCCACTTTCAATTCTTCCAGTTCTTGCTGTTTTGCTTCAAGTATTTTCCTTTTGCTATTAAGCTCATCAATAATAATACTTTGACTTCTTGAGACAATAAATACCAGCCCCAAAATAAAAACAAAAAACAACATAATACCGACTAGTTGAAAGTCCGGTCGATAGAGTTTTAAAAATGAATTACTAGAATTTAAGGAGGTCGTTTCTAAATAGTAAAGGTATATTATTGAAAGGCAAATTATAAATGTCCAGATTAGTCCATATCGTTTCTTTGCAAAAATAAACATAACGAAAGGAATGGCAGCTAAAAAAGCATTCCCAAAAGAGAATATACCGCCATTAACTAAAATATCTTTTCCAAGGATTACAAAAATAGCTATTGAAAAAATATTACATGCAATATTGAAGGACCCAGTCTTTTTAAAAATGAACAGAACTGAAACTATAAAAAACAAGGAAGAACCATGGTGAAATTCTGAGTTCACCTGAGTCACTTTACACAGAAAAAAACTGAACACAATAACTACGGCAACAAACAGCATACTATTAACAAAGCATTTCGCCTTCCAATTGACTTCTCTCTTCAACTGAAAGGAGACAGGTATAAAGTAACTCGATATATTGCGTATGTGCTCCAATGCTTATTTCCGGTTTTACTTTTTTATACGAAAAAATACGCTAAATGTTGGCATTTTTATTTTACCAATAAGACAATCCTTTGTATTGTTTTTTTGTGGATAAAAATCCGACATCATGTGTCTAGACGGAGTACTTTCTGCTCTGCCAAACTGTTTAATCAAATCTATTTATATTGTTAGATCTTACTTCTTAAAAGATAGCAGTTCCTGCCAGATATATTCGCCCATTTCCTCAAGTGGAACACCTAACCAAAAGGTCGATCGGTATCGGGGGGCTATTCTTTCCCTCTTATAAATTGACAATGTCATTACAAAAGTAAAAGGTGTAAAGCTGGTTTAAATAAACCGATACAACCAATGGCGTTATCCGGCAGGAACCTTAAATTAGAACATTTGCTATCTTCATAAAAAACGAAACAATTTCGTTTCTATAATTACAATGCAACTGCACATCACATATTCGATGAATTGTTAATTTGTTAAAATGGGAGTTAGTATCTAAATGGGAATGTTGTATGATTTACCAAACCTAGTGAAGTCTACATTTAACCAATGTATCAGATAATAGGTTTTATAAAAAATCACATCCCAAGAGAGTCGGTTTGTTGCGATGGTTTGGACCCCGGCTCGGCCTTTTCCTTATTGCCAAATACTTCCATGGTCACCATGTACTCATATTCCACACGCTGGTGTTTGAACATAAGATCAAGCTGAAGGAAACTTCCATCATGAAAATGAATAAAAGTCTGTACCATCGACTTCTTAAAACGGGTTAGCATTTTTTCTACAGAAGGATGGTTCCTGGCAAATCCTAAGATTGGATCAACTTCATTTGATTCTAAAAACAAATCCAGATCTGGATTGTTTTTGGTATTTTCATTTCCATCAACTATTTCTAAAATTGCAAAATTGATTTCACTAAGATATTCAAATAATTGCTTGGTAAAATTTTGTTTTTCGTTTATCATTGTATTTGTTTTGCCAGGTACAATTCGAAATAAGTGCCAATAAATTAAATCGCTGATTTACAACAAATTAACCTCTAACCAAATCTTCCCGCATTCCCACAACGGGAAATTCGTTCCTTATTTGGGAATCCATCCCACTACTTACGCCATCAGCTTCAATTGTCGGCAGAACATCTTCCAGGGCTTTTTCCCAGCAGTCTATCAACCAGTTTGCCTGAGTGTGAAGTTGCTCCTGCCTTGAATACAAATCCAAATAATAACTAATGTTATAAAGCAAATAAAATTGTAGATGTTCTTCGAAGTCAATATTCAGGTCCCCACACAACTTATGTGTCATAGAATTATTCCTTACCTCTTCAATTTGTTTTTTTATGGCTTCAAACTCTATTTTTTGTATCAGGACTCCAGATTGGAAAATAAAATGAAAAACATCAAAAAGTATAGGAAACCGTTGGTTAGCAAGTTCCCAGTCATACACATGAATCTTATTATCAGTAAGGAATAAATTCCAGGGAGTAAAATCGCCATGGGTCAATCCAGTAGCGAATTCTCTTCTGAACATTACTTTTTTGAACATTTTCTCTAGCTGCTTGGTCATCTTTTTGATCTTGGTCAAACTTAGATTATTGCAGGTTTTTTTCATGTCTCTAAGTCGGTTGAGACTGATTCTAATTTGTGAAATCTGTTTCATTTCTACGACCGACCTTCTTCTTACTGTTTTTCTGTACCATTCATCTAGCGCAATCAGGTGGTGATTGCCAAACTGAACAGCATTAATCGACTTTGAGGGCTTCACATTACTTAAACGAATGCCTCCCTTCAATTTGGACACTTTAGGAAAAACAGTTTGTTCAAACTCATAATTTTGAAGATTGGACAGTTGTTTGTATTCGTTAGAAACCAGTATTTTTGCTTTATCAGTAAGTGGTACTTTGTAAAAATGAGTAGTTTGTTCACCATCATTCACTTCAATAACCAGCTTTCGATTTTCACCTACCGTCCCTGTAAATAGTGACCAATGTCCGTCATTTGGCTCCTTGATAAACTGTCCGATTGGTAAAGCTACCTTTGTATGAACAGAAATTTGACCGTCTTTCAATAAATTTCGTGAGCCCAATTTCCAACTTGTTTTGAACGCGGATCGGATCGTGGTTCCTCGCCAGCCACTCCCATTGTACAAATTTAAAAAATGAGGTTTCTTAGCTTGCACAGGATATACCCAACGGATTGTGCCATTGGGGTTGTTGATGTAGTGCATCTTAATTTTATCTTTCGAAGAATAGCTTCCTCCAAAATTTAAAATAGTCAACACGTTTTTCTTTTCCTGAATTTGATCAATTCTCTTGCCCGACAAATTTACCAGGGTGTATTCTCCAAAAGGAGTCCGGTACAAAAAATTCAACAGATCGCTAACCAGAGAAAATACAACTAGTTTTTTATTGTAATTTTTATTTTTCGAATTCGGATCTAATATCACCAATTGCGCAATGTCCTTGGACAAGATTTTAGACAATAGGAGGATATCTTGTAATTTTAATTCTTTCATATTATTACCATGCTCTTGTTTATGAATGTAGCAGTAACTATTTATTTGCGACAATCATTAATGGAATTCGAGTATTTCTTGTTTTGTTAGTTCCTAATTCAAGGCATAAGAACGGCTTCCTTGCAAACAACTAAAACCAACTAATTGCTAGGTTGTGACATTCAAAAGGACTCCCCATTTCGGAAAACGGTTAATTTACAAGGAGAATCATGTGATTTTTCGAGAAAAACCTCCCTCCTTTTATAAAAAAGTCCTTTTCATTGTAGTTGAGCACTACTCATATTTTTTTGTATGTTTGAGCATGAAGGCGTCGCAAAAAAAAGAACTAATAACACTTGGCAAAAAGTGGTTTAAGCAAAAAAAATGGAAGCCTTTCCCATTCCAATTAGCTACTTGGGATGCTCACCTTTCTGGTTTTAGCGGCCTAGTAAACGCTCCCACTGGAAGTGGGAAAACCTATTCACTGTTTGTTCCGATTGCACTTGAATTTATAGCAAAAAACAAAGCGGACATTTCCGTCTCCAACAATGGTATCCAGGCCATCTGGATAACGCCTATTCGATCACTCGCCCAGGAGATCTACCAGTCTACCGTCCGTGCAGCTGAGGGGCTGGGACTCAACTGGAAAATAGGTGTCCGAACCGGAGACACCTCCACAAAAGACCGCAAAGCGCTCAAAACACACCCTCCAGAATTGCTCATCACCACCCCAGAAAGTTTGCACCTTCTATTAGCTGCTAAGGATTACCCAAAATTCTTCAAAAACCTGAACACCATCGTTATTGACGAATGGCATGAACTCGTTGGTTCTAAGCGAGGGGTACAAGTAGAATTAGCACTTTCTAGGTTTAAAGGATTTCTGCCTAAACTAAAAGTCTGGGGCATTTCTGCTACGATTGGAAATATGGAGGAAGCAATTGCCGTCCTATTAGGCAGCACCTATACCAACAACAATTATAAAGTAATAAAGGCTGATATTAAAAAGGAGATCCTCGTAGAAACCATCCTTCCAGACGAAATTGAAAACTTCCCCTGGGCCGGACACATCGGTATTACCTTATTAGCTAAAGTTGTCCCTATCATTTATGCCAGCGAAAGCACCTTAATTTTCACGAACACTCGAGCCATGTGCGAATTATGGTACCAACGTTTGCTAGAGGCCGAACCTGACTTAGCAGGCATCATCGCCATGCACCATGGTTCGATCAGCAAAGAACTCAGAAACTGGGTGGAAGACGCCCTACATGCTGGCCAACTGAAGGCCGTCGTCTGCACGTCAAGCCTAGATCTGGGTGTCGATTTTAGACCGGTAGAAACGATTGTTCAAATTGGCAGTCCAAAGGGAGTTTCCAGATTCGTCCAGCGAGCAGGAAGAAGCGGTCATCAGCCCGGAGCTACTAGCAAAATACACTTTGTACCTACTCACTCCTTGGAAATAATTGAGGGGGCAGCGCTGCGGAAGGCGATTGCCCTTGGGGTTCAAGAGTCTCGCCTTCCCTATATTCGATCATTTGATGTGCTGGTACAATACCTGATCACCTTGGCCGTCTCTGATGGTTTTTCTCCTGATGAAATCTTCGAAGAAGTAGCAGGTACCTTTTCGTTCCAAAGTATTAGTATTCATGACTGGAATTGGTGCTTGAATTTTATAGTTGGTGGCGGTGCGTCGCTTCAGGCGTATGATGAATACCGAAAAGTAGAAGTACTTAATGGTTTTTACAAAGTGCTTTCCAGAAGAGTAGCGATGCGACATCGAATGTCAATTGGTACGATTGTCAGCGCTCCATTATTAAAAATTGCGTTTGTTTCTGGCAAGCGGATTGGGCATGTAGAGGAATGGTTTATCTCGCAACTGACTCCTGGAGATGTCTTCTGGTTTGGTGGTCGAAGTCTGGAGCTGGTTCGGGTGAAAGATATGACGGCACAGGTTCGAAAGAGTACTGCAAAAAAAGGCAAGGTGCCTTCTTATATGGGCGGGCGAATGCCGCTGTCTTCTCAGCTGGCAGCGATGCTTCGCTATAAGATAAGTGAGGCCAGTCATGGCCGTTATGCCGAGAAAGAATTGCAGGCATTGATTCCGTTGATGGAGATCCAACGCAGTATGTCTCACATCCCCAATGAAGAAGAGTTTTTGATGGAATATTTCAAAGGGGAGGATGGCTATCACTTGATTATTTATCCGTTTGAGGGTCGATATGTGCACCAGGGAATCGGCACGCTCCTAGCCTACCGGATCTCCGAGTTGCAGCCGATTAGTTTTTCCATAGGGATGAATGATTATGGTGTGGAATTACTTTCTGACCAAGAAATTCCAGTTGATCAAATTCTCGAAAAGCAGCTTTTTACTACAGAAAATCTAACAAAAGACATAAAGGCAAGTATCAATGCCGTCGAAATGGCCCGTCGCCAGTTTCGAGACATTGCCAGTATTGCCGGCCTCATCTTCAAAGGGTATCCTGGCAAGCAGAAAAAAGACCGCCACTTACAATCTTCCTCTCAATTGTTTTTCGAGGTATTTGGTGAATACGAACCAGAAAACTTACTGTTTCTCCAAGCCTTTGACGAGGTTCACAATTTTCAACTTGAAGAAGCCCGCCTCAGGGAAGCACTCAATAGAATCAATAGTCAGCAACTTATCCTGCGAAAGCTCGAAAAACCAACTCCTTTTGCGTTCCCTATTATGGTAGACAGTTTGCGGGAGCGGCTGACTTCTGAGCGGTTGGAGGATCGGGTTAAAAAGATGCGCCTTGATTTTTGAAAGGTGGAATTTCAGGCAATATCAGGTGCATTTATATCTTTACCACCAACCAATTTTGCGCTAGCAAAAAAAGCCCCTCTACTACAAAATCAAAAGTTTTTCACTTAATTTGCAGGATGGCATCGGATACGACAACAATAATGGGAGAGGAGTTGATATTGCA
Organism: uncultured Saprospiraceae bacterium; assembly: GCA_938016265.1. Lineage (GTDB taxonomy): Bacteria > Bacteroidota > Bacteroidia > Chitinophagales > Saprospiraceae > JAHDHB01. The sequence continues at coordinate 8,220 of CALLWB010000054.1, read as the reverse complement.
TCCTTTGAGAGCGATTTACTGGCCTAAAAAACGGATTCTGTTTCTAGCAGACTTGCACCTTGGGAAAGCGACTCATTTTCGGAAGGCGGGGATTGCTGTTCCTGCGGCAGTGGAGGACAATAATCTGGACAAATTGACGGCTTTGCTGGTTGATTTTAAGCCTTCTAGAGTATTGTTTTTGGGCGATTTGTTTCATAGTGATTACAATTTGAACTGGGAACAGTTTGGGCTTTTTCTGAAAGAATTTTCGGGAGTGTCTTTTGAGTTGGTTCCTGGCAACCATGACATTATGGAGCATTCCGAGTATGAAAAATTTTCGATTAAGATCCATCCTGAAACACTGACTATTCCACCCTTTTATTTGACGCATGAACCGCTAGACGAAGTACCTGCCAATTTGTATGCCTTGGTGGGGCATATCCATCCAGGCGTGCGCATGAGAGGTCCTAGTAAACAAAGTCTCCGATTGCCTTGCTTTTTCTTTGGGAAAGACCAGGGGATTTTGCCCGCGTTTGGGACATTTACGGGTCTGGCAAATCTGCGGCCTAAGAAATCGGACAAGGTGTTTGTTATTGTGAATGATCAGGTGATGGCGGTTGGAAACTAAAAATTGGCAATCGATGTTATACTAACAGATGAACAATAGAAAAGCATTCCCTTTTAGGGCATATAGACCAATCAAAAAATCAATTGACCTTAGTCGTCTATTGAAGGAAAAGCCTATGGAAGGCGAAAAAGTCTTGTGGTATGAAACATCAACCAGCAGTTTTTCGAAATTGGGTTGGATTGGGGTGCTTTCGATCATTGGATTTTTACTTTACATTTCGTTCGTTCTGGTACCTGCAAGGAAAACCGGAGCGGAAGCATTGGAAGATCCAACAACAATGAAAATTACCGTTATTACCTATTCCTTATTTGTTTTCACCATCATTTTTGGCCTAGTCTACAAATCACTTTCCTCCTTGAAGGAGACAAATGTGATAACAACTCATCGAGTGATCAACAAGAATTTCCGTGTAACCAATTATTTGTTGTTCGAAAACATGATAAAATACCAAATTGGGGCGTATTCAATAACCTATACAGGGGCTTGCCTTGACAAATCAGGATTCCACCTTACAAAGGTGATCAACTTCCCCAGCCTAAGAGAATTGAATTTAGCAGTAGACACCACCCAAAAACAGTGGCTAAACCATAATGCCCATTCAAACCTAAAAAACAAATTGGAAGTATTCGCGAAAGCCTATAAATTAGAACCTGGAGACCCGACACTAAATCACGGCCTTCCCAGATCAATGAAAGGCGACAACAACGACTATTATGTGGCTATTGAGATCCCTAAATACTTTCCACTATCCCAACTAACAATAAGAGTAGTCTACTTGAGGGTACCTAGCATGTATTTTCTCTTGTACCCTCAAAAAAGTGCATCCGGTCTAGTAGACGTATTGGCAGGAAATGATTTCAAAATTGAGGATCGGGAGTTTGACCAAACGTTTATAATAAAATCCAATACCCCAAATGAGGTGACTGACCTCCTTTCTTCCTCCGAATTGAAGGAAAAATTCCAAGTGGCTGCAGAACATGATTGGTGCAGCTTCGAGTTTGGGAATAAGGATCAATTTGAGGTCAGCAAAAACACCTATTTCAAGCAACAGCTATCTGATGAAACAGAAATTCTTGACGCTCAAATGATCCCAAAATCGACAAACTTTATTAGTAATAAAAAAATAGATATAGATTCCGACGACAACTTCAGCACCTTCCTATTTCAAGGGAAACCAAACAAAAACAGCCAGATGGACAGCAACGCTCAAATTAAGTATATAAAGGAATCTTTGGATTTAGTGTTATCGGTATTTAATATTATTAATGCTCGGGAAATTGGTAAAAATTGAGGGAAGGGAATAAGTCAATTGTAAGCCCGCCTCGGAGCCCCCGCCAGCGAAGGATAGCGACATCCTGTTAACAATTCGTTTCTATTTTTTAAACAAAAATTAACTAGCAAAAAATAAAAAATGAGGTTGGAACTGCTACTTTTGGTCGTCAACAAACAATAAGTATTCACTGTTATCAATAAAACCTGCTAAACTATGATACCTTATATTCTTGGAATTGGCGCCTTTTTAGTGATTCTTGAACGAATTATTCCTGATCAAAAATTGCCGCATGTGCCTGGATGGTGGACTCGGGTGATTGTTATCAATGTGCTTCAGTTAGGAGTGGTTTTTCTGGGGATGTATACTTGGGATATTTGGTTGCAAAAAATCTCAGTGTTTCATCTGATGGATTTTGTTGGCCCTGTGACGGGAGGGTTGATTGCCTACTTCCTAGTGACGTTTGTTTTTTATTGGTGGCATCGATGGCGGCATGAAGTCAATTTTTTTTGGTTGTTATTCCATCAGGTACATCATAGTCCGCAGCGGATTGAGACGATTACTTCCTTTTATAAACATCCCCTGGAGATTGTGACAAATTCGATTTTGATTGGATCGATTAATTTTTTATTGTTGGGACTTTCTATAGAGTCTGCAGCTTGGTGCTTGCTGTTTAGTGCGATTGGAGAATACATTTATCATATGAATATAAAAACGCCACACGTCATGGGGTACTTTTTCCAGCGACCAGAAATGCACCGAATCCATCATGAAAAGGGCAAACATTACTACAATTTTTCAGATCTCCCAATTTGGGACATGCTGTTTGGCACCTTCAAAAACCCGAAAGAAATGAATGGCGAATGCGGCTACCAGCCAGAACGCGAGCGAAAACTATGGGAAATGCTTATCTTCAAAAATGTAAACAACCCATTCCCACCAAAAAATTCTAAATGAAGAACTACCTCTACATTTTTATTGTGTTAATTGGACTCCTTCAAATCATCGGATATGTAACGTCTGTAAAAGCGATACGCAATCTGGGAATTGCGACGGCCTCGTCTCCCCTACCCATTGTATTTACAGAAGTCAAGGGCGTGGAGACGTTTGCCAGCGACTTTTTCTTAAGATATACTACCCAATTACGAACAACAGAAGAACTGCAAATAACACCAACTATCTATAGCAAACTCAAGGGCGCTTATAATAGACGCAATGTATATGGTGCCGCCATCTCCTATGGCCCTGTCATGCCCGAAGACCTGAGGAACGCGGTGCTAGAATACGGACTTTGTAGCAACCGGCTCAACAAGGAGTTTGGACTTCCTGACAACTTACTGGATGTTTCGGTGTTCATAAAAACAAAAACAGCAGGAAGAACAGATTCCTGGACATTAACCCCTGACTGCAGCCAATGAAAAATTATTCGCCATATCATTTTTCGATTTTCCGAATGGTATTCGGGCTTTATCTGCTGGTGCATTTTTTGTTCTTGGTACCTAATGCTGCTGAAGTTTGGAGTAATGCGGGCGTGCTTTCGGATGCTTCATTAAATCTGACACATGGGTTTTTCCCTAGCATTTTAAACTATTTTGATGCTCCGATTTTTGTGACCGGATTTGTGATTGGGATGGCGATCTTATCCTTGCTTTTTCTCCTTGGATTTCAGCGAAATTTGGTGGCTATTTTCTTGTGGTACGGCTGGGTTTGTTTATTTGACCGAAACAACCTGATCAACAACCCGGGGATTCCGTTTTTGGGTTGGTTGCTGTTGGTTTGCGCGGTGGTGCCTAAAGGAGAACCATTGACCATCACCAAACAAGTATACCAAGAAGAACGTTGGCAATTACCTTCCATTTTGTTTTATGGTGCTTGGATAATTATGGCGTTGAGTTATACGCTTAGCGGGTTGGATAAACTGGGGTCTCCTAGTTGGTATGATGGGACGGCGGTCATTCATTTGCTAGAAAATCCGTTGGCCAGGGATTGGTGGTTGCGGACTTTTTTACTGGGAATGCCGGAGGTGGTTTTACACATAATGACCTGGGGAATATTGGTGATGGAAATCATCTTTTTGCCGCTTGCGCTGCTCCCTAAGACTCGTCCCTGGATTTGGCTGGGCATGATCCTGATGCATTTTGGCATTTTGTTGATTGTTGATTTTGCGGATCTCACGCTTGGGATGTTGATGATTCACTGGTTTACCTTTGATGATCGGTGGTTGTTTGGGTCGAAGGAAAAACTGGTGGCTGCTAGCGATCGAGGGATTGTCTTTTTTGATGGAATTTGTGGTATTTGTAATGGGTTTGTCGATTTTGCGATGAGCGAAGATCAGATGGATCAATTGACGTTTGCCCCTTTGCAAGGGAGTACTGCGCAGGAGAAAATTCCAGGTTTGGATGCTTCCGAATTGGATTCTATTTATTATTATAAAAATGGCCAACTGTCGAAAGAATCAGACGCCGTCCTCCAGATTTTAAGTGATATGGGCGGTATTTGGAAATTGGGAGTGGTGCTTCGAATATTCCCTAGGGGATTGAGGGATTGGGTGTATGGGGTGATTGCTAAAAATCGGTATCGGTGGTTTGGGAAGAAGGAGGCTTGTCGGATTCCTACAGTGAAGGAGCGGGGGAAGATTTTGTTTTAGTTAATATGTGAGAATTTTAGAATGCGAGAACACGAGAATATTTTTAAAAACGGGAAATTAGGAAAAGGATTTGGGATAGGATAGTACCCCGAAGCCCCAGCCAGCGGTGGATAGCGCATTTTTCAACAAAAAAAAACAACACTAAACAGTATAAAATCATGCCCCAAACTTCAAAAACATTAGTAATATTCGACATCGACGGAACACTTTTGTTTTCTAACAAAATAGACAGCCTTTTATTCGCTCAAGCATTTCAAAAACGATTTGGCTTTGAATTGCCTACGCTCGACTGGAATAATTATCCCCACTGCACTGACACCAGTATTCTAGCAACCCTTTTCAAAAATGAAAGACGCCCTCAACCACCAGCAACGGAAATGGAAGCCTTCAAAGACGAATATGTCGCATTACTAGAACAAGGAAGACTAGAACAACCTGAAGACTTTATGGAAGTACCAGGGGCAAAAAAAATGGTTGACTATCTGCAAGCTCACTCTGATTTTCTAGTAGGCATCGGTACAGGTGGTTTTAAAAAGCCGGCAATGGTAAAATTAAAGCATGTTGGTATCGATACTAGTGATCTCCATATGGCGTTTGCAGATGGCAATGTTTCCAGAGAGGATATTCTAGGAGAAGCCCTCCAAAAAGTGGAGGACAAACATCCAATGCCCAATCGCGTAGTCTATATCGGAGATGCCATTTGGGATGTACAAACCACGCGCAATATGGACATTCCGTTTATTGGCATCAGACATCGGAACGACCAGGAAGTTCTACTCCAGGCAGGAGCAAGTCATGTAATTTCCAATTATTTGGACCAGGAGCATTTCCTACAATTACTCAAGCAGGCATCTGTCCCTACGATTTCCGTCTAACGAATATTCAAATAATAAGTGCCGCTAACTAAACGTTTAACAATCCTATTGCTAACAAATTTGAGTAAATTCCAAGTAAAGCAATTCTGATTCTAAATGAAAAAAATAAGTATCTTTGCGCACTGAAAAAAATAATAAGAAAACGATATAAATATTTATGGGAGTTTTAATAATGGTCGCTCAACTGATTTTGAGTTTGTCGATTTTGGTAGTGCTACACGAAGGCGGTCACTTTTTTCCAGCGAAGTTGTTTGGCTGCCGAGTCGAAAAATTCTATTTATTTTTCGATCCCTACTTTTCCTTGTTTAAGTTTAAAAAAGGAGAGACTGAATATGGTGTGGGCTGGTTGCCACTAGGAGGTTATGTGAAGATTGCAGGGATGATCGACGAAAGTTTTGACAAGGAGCAAATGGCGCAGGAACCCCAACCATGGGAGTTTCGATCGAAGCCAGCTTGGCAACGATTGATCATTATGTTGGGCGGTGTAACGGTGAATTTTCTCCTTGGAATATTGATTTGGTCGATGGTATTATTTAAATGGGGCAGTGATTATCTGCCACCAGAAAATGCCGTTTATGGTATAGAGGTCGACTCCATGGCGCAAGCAGTCGGACTGCGAGCTGGTGACATCCTTGTCGGCGTAAACAATGAACCAACCACCAATTTTAACGCCTTCAGAAGAGACATCATCATCAAGGAAGCTACAACTATCCAAGTGGTGAGAAACAAGCAACAAGTGGACGTTCCGCTTTCTAAGGACCACCTCACCGAGTTGGCTGGCTATCGTGGTAGGTTTGCAGTTCCCCGTTTCCCGTTTAAGATCGACACCATTTTCCCTGAAATGCCTGCTCAAAAAGCAGGATTCAAAAAAGGAGATGTTATCATCGGATTAGACAATAAACAGATAGACTTTTATTCTGATTTTTTAAAATTAATTAAAGATTATAAAGCAAAAACCATAAATATCGCGGTTCAACGACAGTCTGACACCCTACAGTTAACCACAACCGTTTCTAAAGAAGGAAAAATAGGTACAAGGGTAATCCCTCTTGAAGAATCGCTGAAGTTTGAGACGCAACAATATGGCTTAGCGGAATCCTTTCCAGCGGGCTACAAAAAAAGTATGGGTGCCTTGGGCGACATGATAAAAAGCTTTGGGCTCATGTTCAAAGGCACCGTAAAAGCGAAGGATAGTCTGGGTAGTTTTATCACGATTGGCAAGTTGTTTTCTCCGAGATGGGACTGGCGTCGCTTCTGGAGTTTGACTGCGTTGTTGTCCTTGATTTTAGCATTTATGAACATCCTGCCGATTCCTTTATTGGATGGTGGGCATGTGATGTTTTTATTATACGAGATGATCGCTGGCCGTCCGCCTAATGAACGCTTCCAGGAATATGCCCAATTGGTGGGGATGGTCTTGCTGGTGTCTTTGATGGCTTATGCGCTTGGATTGGATGTGGCGCGGCATTTTGGATGGATATAATTGGTAGTCGGTATTTGGTAGAAAGTAAAAGGTATTTTCAAGGCCGGCCACTAGTAGAGCGACTCGTTTTGCTAGCGAAAAACTTATAGTAGAGAGTATTAGGACAAATGCAGGACTCGACTTTTGCACATGCAAAACGAGTCGCTATACCTAGCATAAAAAAACAAATGAATTACTTCAAATTTTACGAAATCCCGATATCCTTCCTTCCTGACGAAGCGGAGATCAAACGAAAATTTTATGCGTTGAGCAAAACGTATCATCCTGATTTTTTCACGTTGGAGTCGGAGGAAAAGCAAGCAGAGGTACTGGAACTTTCTACTAAGAACAATGAGGCCTATAAGGTGCTTTCTGATCCTGATCGTCGAATGAAATACCTCTTGGAGCTAAAGGGAGCGTTAGACGAAGAAGGTAAGGCGCAACTGCCTCCCGCCTTTTTGATGGAGATGATGGACATCAATGAGCAGTTGATGGAGTTGGAGTTTGATTTTGATGAGGGGACTTTCGCAAATATTTCTACTGCTTTGACAAACTTAGAACAGGAGCTCTGGAGTACCGTCTACCCTACTCTTTCGGGTTATTCAGAAGAAACTTCCGATGCTGGGGAACTAAATTTGGTAAAAGATTATTATTATAAAAAACGCTACTTGTTGCGGATTCGGGAAAATTTAAATAAATTTGCCGTGCGCTAATCGGAAAAACAAGTTTTCTAGATTAGCAAAGCACAAAGAACTACTGGCCTGAGTGGCGGAATTGGTAGACGCGCTGGACCTGCCTTCCTGCGTCAGCAGGCAGGTTCAAAATTTGATTTCTGGTAACTTATTGGAAATTAAAGTGCGAGATAGAGTAAAATTAATGTTAGCCTGAGTGGCGGAATTGGTAGACGCGCTGGATTCAAAATCCAGTTTCTTCGGAAGTGTGGGTTCGATTCCCACCTCAGGTACTAAAAGCTTCGAACGGTGTTCGAGGCTTTTTTTTGTTAAAAAGCACCATTATGTATACCGTATATGCCATTAAATCAATCGAACGAAACTATATCTATGTTGGTTTAACCAATCATCTCGAAAGAAGAATTGGGGAGCACAACAAGGGATATAACAAAACTACCAAACCCTATGCTCCTTTTCTACTTATCTACACTATGGTGTTTGAAGATAGACCAGCCGCTAGAAAGCACGAAAAACATCTTAAATCAACTTCAGGTAAAAGGTTTCTTAGGAAGCTCTTGAATAATGATTCCGCTTGACCTATCTGACTTTGTCTTCTAGCAGTTTCAAAATCCAGTTTCTTCGGAAGTGTCGCCTGTCTAACTTCTTTAGTCAGGTAGGTTCGACCTGC
>CALLWB010000053.1 GCA_938016265.1 uncultured Saprospiraceae bacterium | reverse complement strand
GTTACTGGTTCGTCCATTGCGTCTGCATCCGTATTTTCAACCGTTGCTGTGCCTCAAATGCTCAGGTACGACTACAACCCACGTTTTGCAGTTGGCGTGGTTGCAGGCTCCTTAAAAAACGGCCGAAGTGTTTGATATTCATCTATTGGCAAAATACTTGGCCATCACCGATATTATGCAAGCTACGCATGCTTTGACCTGGCATAATCAGCGGTTTTACTACAATCCAGTGACCAATTTGCTGGAGCCAATTGGTTTTGATGGTTTCGGAAGTGAAGCCACGTTAAAACCAGAAGCGCCTCTTTATTCCGAAAAGGTCTACTATCAAAACAGTGCGTCTACAGAACCCATTGACCGTGTTTTTTACGACCCTGAATTTATTGAATTGTACTTGACTTACCTCCGCAAATATTCCAACCCGGATTTTATCAAAAAATTCATGGCGAAAATGGAAGAACCTATTGCTGCAAGAGAACAATTTCTAAAAAAAGATCAATCAGCATACAATTATGACAGAACCAGCTTGATCAAACGAAGCAATAAACTACAAGAAAAAATCGTTCCTTTTGAAAATGGGATTCAAGCCTTTCGATCGGGTAAAAATGAGGATAGCATGACGGTTTCGTTGCTAAATACGCATATTCTTCCGCTAGAGATTACCCATATCGGAAACGCAAAGAAATTGGACAAAACGACAAGGAAGTATGGCTGGGTATTTCCCTCTCCCCAAGGCACGCTTCCTGAGTATTTGGAGGTGACGGTGCCCTTGGAGGCGACGACGGTTTATTATCGGTTGACCGGCCAAGACACCACGTACCAATCCCTCATTGCAAACTGGAGTACGCCTAATAATTGGACGCCACGACAAGAGTTGCTTGCCAGTTTGCCAGCGGATAAGAAACCGTACACAGAAGAGGGAAACCTTATCCTATTTGAAAATAAAAACTACCTGATCGAACATCCCTTGGTGATACCAAAAGATAAAAAGGTAGTGATAGAGCCAGGTGCCCATTTGAAATTCAAAAATAAAGCGTTTTTGCTAAGTTTTTCTGCCATTGATATGCGTGGTGATGAAGAGGAGCCAATTGTCATTGAAAGTTTGGATGATCATTCAGGGGCGGTGGTTGTCATGCAGGCAACTGCGCCTTCTTTAGTGCGGTACGTCTTATTCAAAAACCAAAACACTGTCGCTTACAAAGGATGGAATTTGACAGGTGCCGTCACTTTTTATGAGTCGGATGTGAAGATTATTGCTTGTCATTTTATAGACAATCGATGTGAGGATGCATTGAATACAGTGCGCTCTAATTTTGAATTGGGCAGTAGCAAATTCAAAAATATCTTTGGGGATGCCTTTGATGCAGATTTTTGTAAAGGGACGGTCAGCAAGTGTAGTTTTCAGGATATTGGCAATGACGCCCTGGATTTTTCCACCAGCACTATAAAAATAACGGATACCAACATGGATGGAGTAGGGGACAAGGCGATCAGTGCTGGAGAACGAGCGACCATTTTTGCTAAGAATATTAATGTGAATAAGGCTAATATCGGCTTCGCCTCCAAAGATCAGTCTATGCTTACACTGGATTTGGTAAATTTGAGGGCGACGGCAAAAGGTTTCACAGCCTACCAGAAAAAGCCGGAGTTTGGTGCTGCGACCATTCATTTGAAAAGGCATACGATGGTTGATGTCAAATATCCTTTTATCATTGAGGCGGGGTCTGTGTTGAATAAATAGCGGAGCGAGTTTCGGGTGTAGTTTTTTCCTGAAAAAGCTTTTTAAAAAAACAACACACCAAAACACCACCAATCTGCATCTTACAATAAAGACAAGTATCAAAACTCAAAGACGCCAACACCAATGCGATCAAAACAACTAGCCCTCAACATCCTGCTTACCCTACTACTTTTTCAGTGGACCAATTCTTTGGAAGGGCAGACTTATCAAATGATAGAAGGAAAAATCATTGATCAAGAATCAAAAGAGGGATTGCCATTTGCCAACGTATTCGTAGCGCAGCCTTCTGGAGAACTACTAGGCACAACAACGACTTTAGAGGGTACCTTTCAACTAGAAGTGCCCATCGGCAAACATCAATTGGAAGTGAAATATGTTGGATATGGCAACTACGCAAAAGAAATCAATGTCAAGGCGGAAACTACCGATAATTACGAAATAACACTAACAACAATCGACAAAAGCCCTCCCTGGAAAGACAGCGAACCCTTCCCTGAAATTGCTGGTGCGTGGGAACCAATTTACAAAGTTGTGGGAGGTCAGACCACTGAAATGCCGAGGAAGGGCTGGTTCATGTCCTTTTCAAGTGGCGATCTTCCTGGTAAAATAGGATGGAATTATTCGAAGACGACCAGTTACCATTATCGACATATCGGAGATGGATTTATTGAGGTAGAGGCAAAAGGTCTGGAGGAAATCATTTTAATATACGATAAGAACCGTATAGAAAGTTTGATATCCAAAATTATGGCTAAACTGGATAAAAAAAAGGTAAAAACCACCATTTCCAAGGATAGACAAACACTTGAACTCCAAATTGAAAATGAAAAGTATATTTTTCAAAAACTGCACGACAACACCTTTCCAGAAACGACCACGGAATTATTCGGCAACTGGAAACCCATCAATGGACAACTAAATGGGAAAAAAGTTAAGAATTTTGCTAAAAATGCACAGGTGATGTTTTACAAAAAAGAAGGAATTCCTTTTGGAGGTTTTATGTTTACAGAAGGCAAGGAGTGCAGTAGCGGATCAAAGACCATCTACCAGTACTTGGACAGCGATTTTATTTCTTTCCGGAATGACCAATATCAAAAGCTATTACCTAGCTGTGAAAAGAAGTGCTCAATAGGCTCATTTTTCAACTACTTCTTTCAAACTGGCTGCCATATTGAATACAATAGATTTACTGGAAGCTATACCCTTTCTTATGCGGATACGTTTTTAGAGCTGCAAAAGGAATTGGAAAAGTAGTTACGCCATAAATTGCCGACAGGTTAAAAATCCATGCATCTTCCTGCCTCAGCATTCAATCGCTCCACACCGTCTATGCCCCAGGAAACCATCAAAACATCCCTAGCATAAGATTTGGGTATAAACTTTCATTTACTAAAAAACCATCAATAGCGCGCTCCTCCTGGTATTTTTATACTTGCATAAGATTACTCAGTTGATAAATTATTTTACTCAGACTAAATTTTCTTGCATTTATTTTGCTGACAAAGTTTAAACTTGATTATTGCGGAGCGCCTAATTTTTTGAAGGATATCCTGAAATTTTTGAATCGATTTTTGATAGAAAAACCCCAAGGCTTGATTGACTTAAAAATCCAGTTGAAGGTGTTGCTCCTATAGATATGACTTAGTTGAGTTGGCACTGTTTCATAGTTGCCGAGCCTTCATGCATTGTTCAGTGGTGACAGGAAGGACGTTTTAGAAAACGTTTGATTTTTTGAATTGTCAGAACATCATTTGTTTTTCCGTATCTCAGCGTTTATGTGTTCAATAAAATCACCCAGCACCATCCACCCCTTACGATAAAACCTTTGCGCTTCGCGTTTAGGCAGTCCTTTTGCTCTATACCCTTGAAAACCATTCCAATACCCAAAAACAAAATTTGGTTATAATCTTCCTTTTACCTAAATTTAGCAATAACCACTTGAAATAATCCCCTATAGCCCACGCTGGCTTTTCCTCCATTATTCATAAAACAAAACTATGTCTAGGTTATTTCTATGTATTGGTTTCCTCCTTCTATTTTCTACCTTTTCACTAGCACAAGACACCCTCGCATTTCCAGGAGCAGAAGGATACGGTCGACTAGCATGCGCCAACCAACCCGCCAAGTCCGTCTACTATGTGACTAACCTCAACAACTCCGGCCCGGGTTCCTTAAGAGCCGCCCTCTCCCAAGGCAACCGATATGTGCTATTCAAAGTAGCAGGCACCATCACCCTAAGTTCAGTAATCAATGTAACCAATGACAATATCTACCTTGCCGGACAAACTGCTTTCAAAAACGGCGGCGAAGGAATTACCCTACGTTCGGATGGAAATCATGGCGGCGGACTAATTTCAGTCTCCGGCGATCACTTCGTCATCCGCTATATTCGCCTACGTCGTGGAGCAGGAGTAGCGGGAGAAGTCTCTGGCGACTGCATAAATTTTTTCGGCGATCATTGGATGATGGACCATTGTTCTGTCTCCTGGAGCACCGATGAAAATATAGGCGCAAGCAATAGCAGATATGGTACCATGCAATATTCGGTGAGTTCAGAAGGCCTTTATTTTTCAACACACGCTTATTCAACCATTGCCTCCAACAACGCCTACCAAACAGGACATTCCAAAGGCGGGCTCTGGGGATATTCGGGCAATCCATCACACAACGTGTCTATTTACCGGAATTTATTCGCGCACAATGATGGCAGAAATCCGCAAATTGCTTCCCCTGGGAGTTCCCACGAAGTCGTCAATAATTTACTCTACAACAATCGTTATTTTAACATTGCAATCGACGATTTATCTTCTAGCGGAAATACCGATGGGATGAGTACGAATATCGTCAAAAACCTGCTGATACCAGGAAGTGACACTCGGGTAAGCAGGCATATGGTGCACGCTGCTGGAGTAGCAACCAACCAAATTTTCATGCAAGGAAACATTGGTGTCCACCGAACCAACGACACTCAATCGGAATGGATAGAAGTTGGCACCTACGGAACTCCTTCCGGACAAGATGGTCGTTCGTTTACGCCATTTTCCACCCCATTACAATCAAAATATGCTTCTCTACCAAATGCTGCAGGATTAGAACAAATCGTGCTAGCTGACGTAGGAGCCAACCTCGCACCAGATCTAGTAGATCAACGAATTTTTAATGATGTTATGAATCGCACACCCACCTCTGCAAAGACAGTGCAAGGCACCAATTCCAATGATTGGTATGGGCAATCTACTTACTACGGCATCATCAACGATCCATCTGAAGTTGGTGGATGGCCTACGATTGCTCCAATGTCGAGTGCTTGTGTGGATACGGATGATGATGGTATGCCTGATAATTGGGAAACGGCTATTGGCCTGGATCCAAATGACGCTAGCGACGGCCTTGCCTACTACGGCACCAACTATCCGAATATTGAGATTTATTTGAGTGATATTACTGGGAATATTACCCCAACCATTACAATACCAGGAAATCCGCCAACAACTCCCTGCACTCCATCCATTGCACAAGATACCATCGCTTTTCCAGGAGCCGTTGGCTACGGACGATACGCTGGAGTTGGCCAACCAGCAAGAACGGTCTATGCAGTGACTAATTTAAACAATTCAGGTCCTGGTTCGCTGAGAGATGCGCTTTCGCAGGGCAATCGGTTTGTGATTTTTAAAGTAGCAGGGACGATCACTCTTAGTTCGCGGATTGACATTGTGGAGGACAATATATACATCGCCGGGCAAACTGCCTTCGAAAATGGAGGACAGGGAATTACTATCCGGGCAAATGGTAATTATAACATAGGTTTGATTGCTGCTAAAGGAGATCATTTTATTTGTAGATATATTCGATTTCGACGTGGGCCAGGAGGGGCAGGAGAAGTCTCAGGAGATAACATAAGTTTGGAGGGAAATCATTGGATTTTAGACCACTGTTCGATTTCCTGGGGGACGGATGAAAATATGGATGCCTTCAATTGTACTTATGGAACTATGCAATATTGCATAAGCTCAGAAGGTTTATATTTTTCTACACATGCTTATTCTACAAATACTTCCCACAATAATTATCAAACAGGACACTCTAAAGGAGGACTGTTTGGTTATTCAGGAAATCCGGCAAACTATACGTCCTTTTACCGGAATTTATTTGCACATAATGATGGCAGAAATCCAAAGATTGGTTCTCCGGGCAGTTCCCATGAAGTGGTTAATAACTTATTGTATAATAATAGATATTTCAACATAGAGTTAGATGAAATAAACGGCAGCATGCAAACCAATGTGGTTAAAAATTTACTGATTCCTGGAAGCGATACTCGTCAAGTAAGGCATATGATTCACCATGATGGAGCCGCTGTCAATAAGGTCTATGTGCAAGGCAATATTGGGGTGCACAGAACAGACGACTCGCAGCCAGAATGGACCGATATTGGTGCTTATGGCACTCCAGCAGGGCAGGCAGGGCGCTCCTTGACGCCATTCCCAACACCTATGCAGCCGAACTATTCTTCCCTCCCGGATGCTGCAAGTTTGGAGCAAATCGTATTAGCAGATGTAGGCGCAAATTTGTCTCCCGATCCGGTAGATCAGCGAGTGATCAACGATGTCATCAACCGAACACCGACTACCGCTAAAACAGTACCTGGTATCGACCCCAATGCATGGAGTGGCCAAGCTACTTACTATGGAATTATCAATGACCCGTCGGAAGTGGGTGGATGGCCGACCCTTACACCAATGTCTAGTCCACCAGCAGATGCCGACAATGATGGGATTCCAAATGCATGGGAATCCGCAAATGGCCTAAATCCTAATAATCCAAATGATGCATTGGCAGATCATGCCAGTGGGTATACCAATATGGAAGTTTATCTTAGTGACTTGACAGGGACGACAGTAGCTGCTTCACCAGTGCTCACCCTAGCATTAGATATCTGCCTGGAAGGCCCACAAACTGCAAACGCTACGATGGACAACAATCTCCAGCAAAAAAATCTACTACCCGCAGGCCAGCCCTACGACCTCGCCCCCTGGAGTTATCAAGGCACAGAAGGTGATGGTTGGACAACTGGCGACTATCCTCCATCCTCTGTTGATTGGGTTTTGGTCTCGCTTCGCGAAAGCCCTGATGCACAGACGGAAGTCTCCAAGGTGGCGGCTGTTGTATTGCAGGATGGTTCTATAGCTGCTTCGGTGTGTTTGCCGGACAACTTGCAGGCTTCGTATTATGTAGTGGTAGAACATCGCAATCATCTGCCTGCTATGACTCCAATACCGATTGATATTGTGAATAACACGCTGACTTATGACTTTCGTGCGGCGGATAGTTATGCGGTAGGAAGTGGTTTTGGGCAAACGCCTGTTGGATCGAACTGGTGTCTTTTTAGTTGTAATGCGGACCAATCCAATCCGAGTGGATATGAAGTAACCGGGCAAGATAATATCTTATGGCAAGCCTTAAATGGTTCTTTCAACTCCTATGAAAGTGTGGATTTTAACTTGGATGGGGATGTGAATGCGCAGGATAAG
>CALLWB010000052.1 GCA_938016265.1 uncultured Saprospiraceae bacterium | reverse complement strand
ATCGGCAATGAAAATGTAGTAATGCCAAGACCCAGCAATAAAAATTGGTATGCAACATTAGGTGGCGGGTTGTTTGCAGTTTGCATTGGTGGGCTTTTGTTCTATAAGCTGAAAAAAAATACCAATTAGGGTACCGTTTTTTCTGATTAACATAAGTGGGATGTACAAAAACGGGAACGTTGGTAGCTTAGTCGGTTTATTATGTTGATGCACGTTTAATATATTTTAAAAAAAGAATTTAATAAATGTATTTATATTTGTATGTATAAATGCCTGTCATGGAATTAAAGATAAAATTTGTCGAAATAGTACTCGACAACAGGATACACAAAAATATGAATTATTCTAAATGCCAAACTTAACATATCTGACGCAAGAAGCATTAGGCAAACAATTTAAATTATGAATATAGTTTCCGTAAGAGAGAGCCCAAAATATGTAGATAGAGCTATACAGTATTTCCAAAGTGTATGGAAAAGTATTCTTCCAGAGATTTACCAGAACTGCATCAGTAATTGTATTGGTGCCAAGAAACCTCTGCCCCAATGGTATTTATTAATGAACAACGATTCAATAATAGGTTGCGCGGGGTTAATTACTAATGATTTTATAAGTAGAATGGATTTGTATCCTTGGGTTTGCGCAGTATTTATTGAGGAGAACTATAGAGGAAACAATTATGCTTCCTTATTGCTTGAAAAAGCAAAAAAAGATACGATAAAAGCAGGCTTTAGTAGTTTGTACCTTGCTACCGACCATATAGGTTATTATGAAAAATTCGGATATAGCTATATTGGAAAAGGGTATCACCCATGGGATGAGGAATCAAGAATTTATGAGTTAGTTGTAAGCTGAACCTTACAAAAAGCAAAAATGATTAGACCTTTTCTTTTAGAGTTATATTAATAAACCCAACCAAATGATTGTTCATTTCTTCTTATCTTTGAACAAACAATACCTATGAAAATAAATTTCATAAAACTAAACCACCTCCAACTTTGCATTCCCAAAAATAAGGAAGAAGAAGCTAGAGCTTTTTACTGCGGAATCCTAGGACTCAAAGAAATTGAAAAACCAGAATACCTAAGAAAAAATGGAGGTTTCTGGTTACACATCGCCGACATCGAACTACACATCGGTGCAGAAGATGCCATCAACAATTCAAAACGCCATCCAGCCTTCGAGGTGACCAGCCTCAACGCCATCAAAAAGGCATTAATAGACAAAGGGATCCGAATAAAAGAAGATAAACCACTCCCAAAATACCATCGATTTTCATTTTATGATCCCTTCAATAATCGAATTGAATTGCTAGAAGAAATTGCCTCCGAAGAGTAGTAGGCGGAACACTAACCAATAGGGGAGTCCCCATTCTCATAGAAATGTCATCAAATCAACAATAACACACAAAATTTGTTGCTTTTAAACTCTTAGATACTAAATTTGTGAATAGGTTTAGAAACACGTTGTTTTGGATAATTCTACATTTAATAATCGAAATTAATACCGTATGAAATTGAGTAAGTGGTTCTTCGTTTTTTTGGGATTGCCGATCTTTTTGGTTGCGCAAGAGGAGGAAAGTGATCTTATGGAGAAAACATTGTACAAACACGTTGCTATTTTGGCAGATGATGCAATGATGGGACGAGAAACGGGTACAGAAGGAGAACAATTGGCAGCCGATTACATCAGCAAACAATACAAAGAAGCAGGACTCATAGGATTTGAAGAAGATGGGGGCTATCTGCAGAAGTTTGAAGTACTCGCCGGTAAAAACCTAGGACCAAACAACAGCCTGTCTTTCAACGGGAAGTCGGCAGTTGCTATGCAGGATTATTGGCCTTTGGAGTATTCAGGGAACGGATCTGCTAAAGGAAAATTACTCAATGTGGGGTATGGAATGATCTCCCCAAACCCAAAACTAAATGACTATCTGAAGCTCAAAAAAACAGCTGGGGCCATCTTCGTAATGGAAGTTGGAGTACCAAAATTTGATAACCCTCATGCCGAAGAAGCCAAGTTTGCGGATCTTCGTCACAAAGTCGCGCTTGCTGTAGATCGAGGAGCTGCAGGGATCATTTTCATTAACACCAACAAGGTCGATACGGATCCTATTCCTGATTTTACCAGAAAGTTGAAAACGGCTCCAATTCCAGTGGTTTTCTCTAGAAATGGGGAAGGACTTAAAACGCTAAACAAAAAATCAGCGGTACTGTCTGTCGATTTGGTGGAAGACCGTAGAATAGGAAAAAATGTCGTTGGATTTGATGATAATGGTGCGAGTAAAACTGTGGTAATAGGTGCGCATTATGACCATTTAGGTATGGGGCATTTCGGCTCCAGGCATACCGGAGAGGAAAAGGAAATCCACAATGGCGCAGATGACAACGCAAGCGGAGTAGCCGTTATGATCGAGTTGGCAAAGGAACTGCAAACACCCGGGCATGAGGCCTACAATTACTTATACATCGCTTTCTCAGGGGAAGAAATGGGCTTGTTAGGATCAAATTATTATGTGAATAATCCGCTGATTGACCTGGCATCTGTAGCCTATATGTTGAATATGGATATGATCGGAAGAATGAAAAACAGAACTCTCATCGTCAATGGAACAGGGACTTCTCCTGAATGGGGGAACTTAATTGTGAAAGCACAACCTAAAAATTGGGCACTAAATATTACCGCCATGCAGTCGGGCACTGGCCCATCTGACCACACTTCTTTTTATTTGAAGGGTTTGCCTGTGCTCGCGTTCTTTTCGGGAACACACAAAGAATACCATACACCAGAGGATGACATCGAGCTGTTAAACTATAAGGGAATGGTCCAAATCATGGACTTTATTCATGGTATTATTGATCACTCTTCGGACTTTGCTGAGAATTTTGAATTCACCAAAACAAAAGAAAATAAACAAAGCAGAAAACGCCGTTTTAATGTTACACTTGGAGTGATGCCTAACTATGCATTTGAAGGGGAAGGCATGAAAATAGATGGAGTAACAAGTGGTAAACCTGCTGAATCCGCAGGCCTGCAAGAAGATGATATTATTTTGAATATGGGAACAGTAAAAGTAAATGACATTTACGATTATATGGATGCCCTAGAAAAATACCAGAAAGGTGACGAAATAGAAGTGAAGGTAAAAAGAGGCGAAGAAATAGTGACTACAAAAGTAGCGTTCTAACAAAAAAATACAAAACAAAATAGCCCTTAAAATGGGAAAACCCTTGCCCAATCTTAAAATCGAACAAGGACTCCCTAACCCAAACAAATAAACACAAAAACTACTATTTAGTAGTCATTAACCAAATATAATGTCTTAAAACAAATGCACCAAGTTTTATAGAAAAAACTGTGACACATATATCTGTTTAAATATTAGTGATATTTTGAATATGAATGTGGATTAAAAGACTGAAAAGTCTGGTCTGTTGGCTGATTGAACTTTTTTGATTTTAAATATTATGTTACAAAAAAAATGATATATCTCAATAATTTATTATCGAATTTTGAACAGTACCTAACTAATTTCGTTTATTTTGTGCAACTAATTTTTTAAGTAATTATTATCTATGATATTTTTAATTTCTCCTGCCAAAACGCTTGATTTTTCTGATTCGGGACTAGAAACGTATTCACAACCAAGGTTATTGGATCAAAGTGATATGCTCATAAATGCGCTCAGAAAAAAATCAAAGAATTCGCTAAAAAAGCTAATGGATGTCAGTGATAACATCGCAGAGTTAAACGTTTCCAGATTCAAAGAATACCGCACACCGTTTACCCCGGAAAATGCTAAACAAGCCGTCCTCGCATTCAAGGGAGATGTATACACAGGAATGGAGGCCGCCACTTTTGATGTAGAAGATCACCAATTTGCACAAAAACACTTACGTATCCTTTCTGGCTTATACGGTTTGCTGAAACCACTGGATTTAATGCAGCCCTACCGCCTTGAAATGGGAACAAAACTCAGTAATACCAGAGGCAAAAACCTCTACGATTTTTGGAAGGGCAGAATTACAGACCTCATCAATACCGATGCAGAAGAAGCAAACACTGACACAATAATCAATCTGGCTTCTAAGGAATACTTCAAATCCGTAAAAACAAACAAACTCAAAGGCAGACTCATCAACCTAAACTTTAAAGAATTAAGAAATGGCAATTACAAGATTGTCAGTTTTTCTGCTAAAAAAGCTAGAGGCATGATGTGCCATTTCGCGATCAAAAATAAAATCACCAACCCGGACCATCTAAAAGGGTTTGATTACGAAAATTACACCTTCAACGAAAGAATGTCCTCTGAAAACGAGTGGATATTTACTAGAGACATTTTTTAATAAACACAAAGATTATAGCATCCAACCATTCGTCTATGAAAAACATCTTGATCCTGTGCACAGGGAATTCCTGTAGAAGCCAAATGGCAGAAGGTTACCTGCGAGACCTACTAGAAGACAATTATGGCGTATACAGCGCAGGTATAGAAACACACGGCGTCAATCCACGAGCCATCAAAGTAATGCAAATGGACGGTATAGACCTCGCCAAACACACGTCTAATCATATTGATGAATACCAGAAAATTAAGTTCGACTACATCCTAACGGTTTGTGATCATGCAAAAGAAAAGTGCCCCTATTTTCCTTCAAATGCCAAACGCCTGCACTTCAATTTTCCCGACCCCGCCAAAGCCACTGGTACAGAGGAAGAAATTATAACCTCCTTCATAAAAACGAGAGATCTCATAAAGAACTACTGCAATAATTTTAAAAATGATTTGTAAGAGAAAGGCTTAATGCACTCAATAACTTAGTAACGAATTAAGGCGCAGGATCACCATAGCTTTCTAAAAACTCCACAGAACAATCAATATAGATTAGAAAGCGCCAGTAGCGTCTGAATTCGCAAGAGTTTTGACAATCCCCATAACCAACAGAGAAGATCAATTCTCTAAAGATATTGTCTTTGTAGTATTGGATATCATTCCCATCAAATTCGGCCTCCTTTACAGCAGCACTGGATACTCCATTGATTTGCTTGAAGTTGTTCGCTAGATTTAATATATTAATTGGAAGGATGGAAGTGATGAGTACAGTTATGTTGTTGGGGGTATCATCCAATACTTGGATCTCAAGGTCATAGTCCGATACAAGCTGATCGATATCTGGTTGGTTAGTTATTTTATTACCCATTCTCCACTCATCGACCCAAGACAAAGTACCGTCCAAATTCATAAGAAGTTGGTGAATGCTTTCTGAGTTTTTCGCATGGATAGGATATAAAGTGACGACAGAATCTCGCTCAGGCAAATCAGTGGAATTATATACAGCAAGGAGCGCAGCAAGTATTTCGTCATAGTAAGTTTGGGAAATAGATATAGCTCCGTCGTTCAGTTTGTTTGCATATTTAACCGCTAGAATCCCGGCATCTTCCTTAAAATAATCGGTGGTGAATGCGTTACCATTGCAAGATGATTTGATCACATTTTGCGTTGGTGGTTTGGTTACAGGATCTTTGACACAACCCCACAATACCGTTAAGGCAAGTATTCCCAAACAAAAATGTTTTAGAGACATGGGTTAGCTTTTAAGGTTAAAAATAGTAGTTGCTCTTCAATATTAGTTACTTCCTCCTCCCGCGCGTTTTTTCTTTTCTAATTCTTCCAGTTCTAATTTTACTTGTTGTATCTGTTTTTGTAGTTCTTCTAATACCAATTTATCATCAGCAATTGCATTTGCAATATCGTCTTTCAACGCTTCGATTTCAGCCTTAGATTCTTTTCGTGCTTTGTCCAATTCTTCCGTCAATTGTTTCTTAGAGACTTCAGATTGTTCTCTAAATTTAGTTAAGTCTTTCGAGATTTCCTCTTTTGCTTTACTATTTTCTTCTGAAAGTTGTTTTCTATAAGCTTCAGCCTCATCATTGTATTGTTGCTTTTTGGCACCGGTTTCTTCTCTTGCAGCCGCAATTTCTATGCCTGCTTTTTCTCTTTCTTCTGTTATTGTTTTAATGCTTTCTTGTTTAGCGGTTGCTACTTCCGCAGCATATTTCTCTTTTGCCTCTTTAGTTTCAAGGGCATATTTTTCTTTTAGAGTGTTAGATTCCTCTCGCGTCTTAGCTACCTCTTCTGCCGATTTAGCTTTTGCGTCGGCTATTTCGTTGAGTGATTGTTCTTTGGTTGTTGCTATTTGAGAATTTGCATTATCCTTTGCTTCTAAAACAGCAAGTTTGATCTTTTCCATTTCCTGTGCGGCTCCTTCTCTTGCGGTTTGAATGGTATTTGCCTGTTCTTCCTTCACTTTAGCAATTTCAAGAGCAGCTTTTTCTTTAGCGGCAGAAACTTCATTAGCAGATTCCTGTTTAGCAAGTGCGCTCTTTTCTTTTATAGCAGCTACTGCATTTGCTTCTTCTTGCTGGGTTTTAGCAATTTCCTGGGCGGCTTTATTTTTTGCCTCTGCGACTTTCATTGCTTCTTCCTGGCTAGCCTTGGCAGCATTTTCTTTTATGAGCGCAACTTCTTTTGCCTGTGCTTCTTTTGTCTTAGCTACCTCTTCCGCAGCCTTTTGTTTAGATGAAATGACGTCTTTAGTACTCGCTTCGACCATCTCTTTTTCTTTACTCTTCGCCTCCATGATTTTTTTATTAACCTCTTCTTGAATGGCTTTCATTCTTTCCTGCGAGGTTTTCTGAGAGGCTGCTACTTCTTCTGCATAAGTTTGTTTTGCTTTATCGGCATTGACATTTGCTTCTTGTACTTTTTGAGCGGCCTCTTCTTTAGAACTTGCTATTTCACTTGCTGCTCGTTCTTTGGCGCTAACTACTTCCTGTGCAGTCATTTTTTTTACCTCTGCTTCTTTTTCTTTGGTCTGTACAATTGCTTGAGCAGCTTCTTCTTTTATTTTTAAAATTTCTGCGGCGGCATTTTCTTTGGCCACTCGTACTTCTTCCGCTAGGCGTACTTTTTCTTTCTCTGCATTTTCTTTCGTTACTTTCACTTCCGAAGCGGCTTCAGTTCGGATAGTTTGTACCGTTTCTGTTGCTTTTTGTTGTGTTTCTAGAACTTCTTTTGCGCTTGCTTCTTTAGTGGTAGCGACTTCTTCAGCAGCTTTCTGTTTAGTTTGAGCTACTTCCTCAGCGCTTTTTTTCTTTGTTTGCCTGACTTCTTTTGATGCTTTTTCTTTAGTTGCTGCTACTTCTTTTGAGCTAGCTTCTTTAGTAGCTATTACCTCAGCAGCACTTTGTTCCTTTGTTTTGACTACAAGATCAGCCGCTTTTTGTTTTTCCGCTGCAGCTGCTTGCTTAGCGGTCGCTATTTCTTCATTTGCTGTTTTTCTTGATTCTGCAACTTCCAGGGCAATCCGTTCTTTTTCTTTAGCTGCTTTTTCATTGGCCTCAGAAACTTCCTGCGCATTTTTCTCTTGAATTAAGGACACTTCTTCCGCTGCTTTTCTTCTGGATTCCGCTACCTCTGTGGCGACTTTTTCTTTAGCTAATGCCGCATTCTCTCTTACTTGCGCCATATCGTTTGCAGATTTTTCCTGTGTAGCAAGCAGTTCTTCGGCAGCCTTCTGCTTCGCACTGATTACATCTTCTGCATTGACATTTTTAGCATTTTTTGCTGCTTCACGTGCATCAGCTATTAACTTGGCAGTTTCTTCCCGTATTCTGCTTATTTCACTTTGAGAATTTTCTCTTGCTGTATTTACTTCATCTGCGTATTCCAATTTTGCAAGTTCCAGATTGGCCCTCGCTTCTTCCATAGCCTTCGTCGATTCTTTTCTCGCGCTTGCTACCTGTTCTGCAGATTCTAATTTTACCTGGCTCAATCTTTCGCTGGCGCTTTGTTTTGCTTTGACAACTTCAAGATTTGTCTTTTCAATTTCTGAACCAGCACTTTTTTTAGTATTCATGACCTCCGCCACGGCTTCTTCTTGTGCCTTTTTGATTTCAATATCGGCATTTTTTCTAGCAGCTAACACCTCATCAGCATAAGTTGCTTTTACCTTTGCAGAGTTTTCTCGGGCTTGCGCAACTTCCTCTGCAAATTTCGCTTTAGCATTGGCAGCCATTTCACGTTCCTTCTCTATTTCTGCTCGCAATCTGGCTCGTTCTTTTTCCAACTGTTCTCTAAGGCCAAGTATCTCTCCATCTTTACCTAACGCGGCTCTTGGGTTTGTGCCTCCACCGCTGGCTGAAGCTAATTTGCTGCCAGAAGAGGCTGATGGTCCGGGACGGAAATCAGTATTTATACTGGGGCCTCCTATCTTAGTTCCATCTACTTTGGAGAGAAAGCACTTTGACATATTCTGAAACTCAACCTGGCGATTAGGATTAACCGTAAATTTCCGCATGGTATTGGTCGAATTGCTTCTAATGTATATGATATTCATAGGGGTTCTGGCAAACCACTTAACAGCATCGATGTCGAGTTGGAGGGTATTCTTATAGACCGGCCGCCCGCTTACAGTTTCTAAATCCCCCATACTAATGAAGGAATATTTTTTTCTTGTTCCACCAGCATCCGTAAAAATGATTTCATCTCCTTCCTCTAATGCAACACCCGCACTGGAGGTAAAAAGCCCGGTTATTCCCCGTTCTGTGTTGTGCAACTCCATTCCATAGTTGTAATTCCCTCGTACAACCAGGTATTGCCATTTTGTTTTCACAATAGTCATTTCACCCAATACCTGCGCAGTTTTAATCACTCCAGAGCAATTTTGCGCCAGGGAAATTTGACAGGAAAAAAATATAATGATTATTATAAATAATAATTTTTTGAATATATTCATGGTTGGGCAATTTTTATTCATATCTAAGTTAACCAATTTTAATAGGACTAACAAAGCTTCGTTAACAAATTTTTAACATTTAACGTTGGAGTTTGATCGTCTTATTTGTGTTTGGACATGTTATTAAGAATAATTACGTTTTATTTGATACTTAGTTTCAATATTGCTAAGTATTGTAATTTTATAAATAAATATTTTATGCAATGAATTTCAGTGTGTTAGGGGGGGCTAACAGAGGGGCGGTATTTAATGTTATAAGAAATAATATGTTTATTATGGAATAGGACGCGGTAAATAACACAAACGTGACGAGTGCGCACATTGTTATATGGTATTGGATGCTGTTAATATTTAATTCAAAATAATTAAAGTATTCGCTAAACTTTACGTTTTTCTGCTAAAAGATATAAGATGGCCATTCGAATAGCCACCCCATTTTCAACCTGTTTTAGAATGATAGAGTGTTTAGAATCTGCGACTTCACTCGTCAGTTCAACTCCTCGGTTGATGGGACCTGGATGCATAATGATTATTTCCTTTTTCAAATCATCCAACATCTGTTTATTGATACCAAACGTTTGAGCATACTCCCGAATGGATGGGAAATATTTTATATCCTGTCGCTCTAATTGTATCCTTAGAATATTAGCAACATCACACCACTCTAATGTTTTTCGGACATCGTATTCAACTTCTACTCCAAGACTATCAATGTGTTTTGGGATGAGGGTAGGGGGGCCACAAACCTTTACGTGGGCACCTAGTTTCTTAAGGCAAAAAATGTTGCTCAATGCAACTCGTGAATGTTGTATATCTCCAAAAATAGCGACCTTTTTACCTTTTAAATCACCTAGCTGTTCTCGCATAGAAAAGGCATCTAGCAAGGCTTGGGTTGGATGTTCATGGGTGCCATCTCCAGCATTGATAATACTTGCATCGATGTGCTTGGACAGGAAGGTCGGTGCGCCAGGTGCTGGATGCCGCATCACTACCATATCGACTTTCATCGACAAAATATTATTTACAGTATCCAGCAACGTTTCTCCCTTCTTTACCGAAGAAGAAGAAGCGGAAAAATTTACTACATCTGCAGAAAGTCGTTTTTCAGCCAATTCGAAGGAAATTCGCGTACGTGTACTGTTTTCAAAAAATAAGTTCGCCACAGTAACATCCCGCAAAGAGGGCACCTTTTTAATCGGCCGATTGATCACCTCCTTAAATTTATCTGCAGTTTCGAAGATCAGCTGGATGTCTTCCGCTGTTATTTGTTTTATTCCCAATAGATGTTTGGTACTCAGTTGTGGCATCTAAATTTCGTTTTTTGACTTAGGGAAAAATAGGATTCTGTCTTTGCCATGTTCTTCTTCCCACTCGACTTTTACATAAGCTTCCTCCACTGCATCGACAGTTATTCCAAGATAATCTGGTTGGATGGGCAGATGCCGGTTAAACCGACGGTCTACCAGCGAAACCAATTCCACTTTTCGGGGACGACCATAATGCTGTAAGGCATCAAGTGCTGCTCGTATAGTTCTTCCAGAATACAATACGTCATCGATCAAAACCACATTTTTGTCTTCTACCAAAAAATCAATTTCAGTGGAACTTGCTGCTAGTGGGTCTTCGCGACGCCTAAAATCATCTCTATAAAAGGTGACATCAAGTTTGCCATATTCCAAATCTGTTCGGTCAAGTATTTGGGATAGATTTTGGTAGATTCGATTGGCAAACTTTACACCTCTAACTTGCACACCAATCAAGCAGGTATTGCTGAAATCTCCATGGTTTTCAATGATTTGATGGCAAAGTCGATCAAGTGTAAGCGCAAATCGTTTCCCGGATAATATAACGCGATCTTGTTCCATGCAATTAAATTAGTACTTGCTTCCGTATTAAAAAAGACAGTCAAAAGTAAGAAAAAAAAGAACCAAAAGGAAGTCGCCGATGGCAACCTACATTCGTTCGGGCATCTCAATTCCCAGCAAGTCGAAAGCAGCCTCCAATACCCGTCCTACCATTTTTGAAAGCTCCAATCTGAAGGCCTTTGCTTCTTCTGATTCTGCCTTCAAAACCTTCACATCATGCAAGAATTTATGGAAATACGAAGCGAGTTCGAATACATAATTTGCAATTTCAGAAGGATCAAAGTTAGCTCCTGCTCTAGCTAGAGTCTCTGGATATTGCTGAATAAACAATAACAGATTTTTTTCATGTGGGTGCAGAGAGGTGTACTTAGCAGGATCTGCATTGTTGTCTCCTTTCTCCAATTTCCTCAAAATCCCTTGCATCCGTACATAGGCAAATTGAACATAAGGTCCTGTATCTCCTTGCAAGGCAACTGACTCCGCAGGGTTGAAGATCATTCCTTTTTTAGGATCTACCTTCAGCATTTGGTATTTCAACGCTCCCAAGCCTACCATTCTGAAGATTTCTCTTCTTTCTGCTTCAGGTGCGCCTTCTATTTCTCCTCTTTCTTTAGAATCTTTTTCTACCTCCCCAATTACTTCAGCAATCAGGTCGTCTGCGTCCACCACGGTTCCTTCTCTGGATTTCATTTTACCATCTGGTAGCCCAACCATTCCATAAGAAAGGTGATGCAGGTTTTCAGCATAAGGTTCTCCCAACCGCTTCAATATTTCAAACAACACCTTAAAATGATAATTTTGTTCATCCCCAACCACATAGGTCATCCCCTGCATTTGGTGATCTTCATTTCTTTTTCTTGCCGTACCTAAGTCCTGCGTCATATAGACGGAAGTCCCATCACTTCTCAGCACTAATTTATGGTCAAGTTTTGCATCTTCCAAATCAATCCACACGGAGCCATCTTCTTTTTTGTAAAAAATGCCGTCTTCCAAACCTTTGTCAATGATTCCTTTTCCAAGAAGATAGGTTTCTGATTCATAATAATTTACATCGAAATGAACGCCGAGACTCTTGTAAGTTTGTTCAAACCCACTGTATACCCAACCATTCATTTTGCTCCAAAGAGTTTTGACTTCAGGATCATTTGCTTCCCATTTTTTGAGCATTGCTCTGGTAGCAGTCATGATTTCGGTTTCTTGACCTTCTTCTAAGCCTTCGGCTTGTTTCTTTTCCTCATTATTGAATGCTACATAATATTTTCCGACGAAATGATCTCCTTTCAATCCAGAGGATTCAGGAGTTTCTCCGTTTGCAAATCGCTCCCAGGCCACCATACTTTTACAAATGTGAATACCCCGATCATTGACAATTTGTGTTTTCACCACGGTGTTGCCGTTGGCTTCCAAAATCTTACTACAAGACCAGCCTAGGAGTATATTACGAATATGACCTAAGTGCAATGGTTTATTGGTATTTGGAGAGGAAAATTCGACGATAATTTTCTTGCCTGTTGCTGGGTGTTTACAAAAATCAGGGTTTTTAGCAATGCTCAACAAATATTTACCCCAAAAGTGATCGCTAATCGTCAAATTCAAAAATCCTTTGATCACATTAAATCCGCTAATCTCGTCCACTTGCTCCGTCAGGTAATTACCTAATTCTTCCCCAATTGCTTCCGGTTTTTTTCTGGCAGCTTTTGTAAATGGAAAGACAACAACCGTATAGTCTCCCTCAAATTCTTTCCGAGTTGGATTGAGCAAAATTGAGTCGGTAGATAGTGTTGCATCGTATAGTTTCTTTACCGCAGATACAACTTGTTCTCGTATTATGTGTGTAACATCCATAGTATAAATTCATCTTTTCTTATGCTGAATCGGCCTCTTTTTGTTGACCGTCAGACTAAAGCCCCAAAGGTATTCTTTTTAATAGAAATGCTTAACCTTATCCAGCAAAAATTATTTATCAGTACTTCTTCTATTACCAATCATTAGACCATCCATTGTGCTCCAAAAACAAGACCCGAAGAAATATAGTTCCTTCGGGTCTGTTATCTTATTTATAGTTTATTAGTTAGTGGTAAAAAAGTTCAGTCCACAATTGTCCCTCTTCCTTCTACTAACTACATTCTACTTCAACAAATGAACATCTCCATTTTTCGATTCTTGAATACCTTCCAAATTAACAACAATAACTTGATAGATATAAACATCTTGTGGTTGTCGTTTTCCTCTGAAGGTACCATCCCAATCTGTAGTTGGATCATCATGGATTTTTTCGCCCCATCGGTTGTATACCTTGAATTCTACTACTCGTAAAGAACCACCAGCAAGCGGCCCAAAAGTATCATTCAATCCATCATCATTAGGAGTGAATGCGTTTGGCATTGCCCATTGACTGCTGTCAACAACCTCAAACTGGACAAAGGCATTATTCGAACAATCACCAACAGTAGAGGTGACAGTAAAGGAATATTGCCCCTGAGCCGTAGCATCAAAAACGAAAGATGGTCCAGTATAAGTACTTCCATCAGAGCCCGTCCAAACATAAGTTTGATTCGGATCCGGGAATAAAACACTCACGACCACCGTCTCTCCCAATTCTACCGTTTGGATCTGGACAACATCCAAATCGATTGGAGCGCTGACCATTACCTCAATTTCATCAACCGTCGCACATCCGTTAGAGTCCGTTGCTGTTACCGAATAGAAGCCATTTTCTGTTGCATTAATGATTTGATCAGTTTCTCCAGTTGACCATTCATAAGTCGAATAACCAGATCCTGCATTTAGTGCCACTTCTTGTCCATAACATAAGTCTGTAGTACCACTTGGGATGATATCAACAGGATTAGTAGAAGAATTATTCAACACTACAGTTTCAGAAGACTGACAACCATTAAAATCAACAACAATCACTTCATAAGTACCTGCATCCAGATTTTCAAACAAATTGCCACCTACAAAAGTGACTCCGTTGTCAATACTGTACTGGAACGGCGCCGTTCCTCCAGCAACCTGAATGTCAATACTACCATCTACATCACCACAATTAGTATCCTGAGCTGTAACAGTAAGATTCGGAAGTCCGCCCGTAGAAAGAACCACTACATCCGTAGCCTGACATCCAGACGCATCTTCAACAACTACATTGTATGTGCCCGGAGGCAAATTATCAAATGTAGCACCAGCCTGAAAAGTAACTCCATTGTCAATACTGTATTGATAAGGTGCTGTCCCTCCATTTACTTGGATAGAAATATCTCCGTTTGAATCTGTACAAGTAGGATCCGTGGTAGTAATAAGGTTCGCCATTACAGCTCCTGTATTTGTCAAGGTAACCTGATCGGTAGTTTCACAACCAGCATCATCCACTACTATAATATCATAAACACCAGAATTCAATCCGGTAAATAAATTGCCTGCCTGGAAGTTTACTCCATTATCAATGCTATAACTATAAGGCGTCGTGCCACCAGAAACATTGATCTCAATAGTACCATCTATATTACCACAAGCCGGATTGACATCAACAATGTTATCGATTGTCGGAGCCCCAGGATTATTAATACTAATCACCTGAATTACTGTACAGCCTTTAAAATCTTCTACGACAACACTATAAGTACCTGCCATAAGATTGTTGAAAATATTTGAACCCTGGAAAGTAGCTCCACCATCAATACTGTATTCATAGTTTGGAGTACCGCCGCTTGCAACTATTTCAATAGTTCCATTATCCATTCCACAGCTAGGCTCTAATGTTATAATATTATCAATAACAGGTGCGGTAAGAGCGTTTAACACAGCAATCTGAGTTTTGGTACATCCATTTGCATCAGTGACAACGACATTATAAGTATTAGCTCCAAGGCCAACAAATAAGCCGCTATTCTGGAAGGTCATACCATTGTTTATACTAAATTCATAAGGCGCTTGTCCTCCGCTTGCAGTTATAATCAGCGATCCATCTTGAGTATTGCAACTGCTTGGATCTGTTGTGATAATGTTGTCCAATTGAACATCCCCATCGTTTGCAACAACAACTTGCTCAGTAGCAGTACATCCTTCAGCATCCGTTACCACAACAACGTAAGTTCCAGTAGCAACTCCTGCAAAAGTAGACGGTAGTTGGTTTGTTACACCTCCATCTATACTATATTGGTAGGGAATAGTTCCTCCACTAGCATTGATGTCGATAATCCCATTGATAAGATCACAAGAAGTATTGGTTACAAAAATATTATCGATATTCGGAGCTCCATTATTGATTAAGGTAATCGGTACGGTAGTGGTTTGACAGCCTAGGAAATCTTCTACAATAATAACATAACTCCCTGCTGGCAAGTCTTCAAAAGTATTTGATCCTTGGAATACAGTGCCACCATCAATGCTATATTCGAAATTTGGATTTCCTCCTGAAACAAAGATTTCGACACTACCATCATCATTACCGCAACTTGGATCCACAGTACTTACACTATCAATTACAGGTGCATTTGGATCAGATAACACAACAATTAAAGTATCTGTACAGCCTATTGCATCGATCACAACTACATTATAGGTATTTGCCCCAAGACCAGTAAAGGTATTAGCACCTTGATAGTTCATACCATTATTAATACTGTATTGTATCGGTGGTGTGCCTAAGCTGGCAAAAACTTGCAAGCCGCCATCAAACAATCCACAAGAACTAGGATTGGTTGTATTGACCAGATCAATAACAGGAGAAGTAGAGTTGTTCAGAGTAACCTGAGCATTGTCAGAACATCCAACGGCATCAAGAACTACAATATTATACGTTCCAGAAGACAATCCGTTAAAGACACTAGCAGATTGGAAGGTAGTTCCTCCATCAATACTATATTGATAATTTAATATTCCTCCAGTAACTGTGATGTCAATTAATCCGTTTTGCAATCCACAAGTTCCATCTATACCACTTACATTGCTAATGACAACAGCCGTAGAAGGATTCATGTTGATACTACCTGTTGTTGTACATCCGTTAGCATCTAGTGCAACAATGTTATACAATCCAGGAGCTAAGCTCGTAAATTGATTAGAAGATTGGTAGCTCGTTCCATTATCGATTGAAAACTGATAAGGTGCTAAGCCAGAGCTTGCAAACGCCGTAATTTCTCCATTGTCGAAACCACAAGATGGATGTGTTGGCACCAAACTATCTATCATCACTGAGGTAGAAGGATTGACAAGAACCATAGAGGTCGCAGTACAACCAATAGGGTCCTGCACAACTATCATATAGCTACCTGCTGCAAGATTTGTAAAAATGTTATTACTAGTAAAGGTGGCTCCATTGTTAATACTGTATTCTAGAGGAGGTGTTCCACCGCTGGCCAAAATTTCTAGTGCCCCGTCATTCTGATTACAAGTAGTGTGTGTTACAACTACATTATTGATTACTGGTGCAGAAGAGGTTGCTAGAATAGCCTGGAAGGATTGTTCACAACCATTAAAATCTTGAACCAATACTGGATAGCTACCAGGAGCAAGACCAGAGAAAATGCTACTGGTTTGGAAGGTAGTTCCATTGTCAATGCTATAGTTTATTGGTGCGGTACCGCCTGAAGTGAAAACGGAAATGCTTCCATTATTGAGACCGCAAGTTGGATCTACAACATTTACACTATCAATGGCTGGCCCGGCTTGATCAACAAGGGCGACAAAGGAAGTTGCCTGACACATATTGGCGTCAATCACAACAATATTGTAGCTACCACCTAGTAATCCGTTAAAGGTATTTGACCCTTGGAAAGTAGTTCCGTTGTCAATACTATATTGTAAAGCAGGAGTTCCGCCAGTAACATTTATTACAATAGATCCGTTTGGATCACCACAAGAAGGGTTGGTCGCACCAACATTTGCAATCACTGGCCCTGCATCATCCGTTAAGGTAACAGTTCCTGTCGTCTGGCATCCATTTGCGTCTTCAACTACAACATCATAGACGCCAGCAGTCAAGTTGTTAAATATGTTTGCTGGCTGGAAGGTAGTCCCATTATCAATACTATAGTCTAAAGTTGGCGTACCGCCAGTTGCAATGATTTCTATCGATCCATTTGCATTACTGCACGTGGTGTTTACACCAATAATATTGTCAATAGTAGCACCAGGGATATTGGTGATAGTTACACTACTGGTAGCTGTACACCCGTTATCATCTGTTACCAGAATAGGATAGGTACCTGCTGGCAATCCAGTAAATACATTTGAGCCTTGAGTGGTTGTTCCATTACTGAAAGTAAGAGGGGCTGTTCCCCCGGTCGTATTTACGGTGAAGGATCCATTAGAATCTCCACAAGTTTCATTTACTGGAGTAACACTAGTTACAACAGGTCCTGGATTATCTGTAATCGTTACTTGGTCTGTTGCAATACAGCCATTATCGTCTGTTACTACAACATCATAAGTACCTGTCATTAGTGCATTAAAGGTATTCGTTGCTTGGGTAGTAGAGCCACCGTCTATACTATATAGATAAGGCATGTCTCCACCAGAAGCTGTTATTACAATCGATCCATTATTTTGCGTACAAGTGGTATTTGCAACAGCGACATTGTCAATTGTTGGTCCCGGCAAGTTGGTAATGGTTACTTGTGTAGAAACCTGACACATATTTGCATCTTGTAGGACGATATCATAGGTACCTGCACTTAATCCCATAAACACATTGGTCGCCTGGAAAGTAACTCCATTATCATTACTGTAAGTATAGGTTGGAACTCCACCTCCACCAGTAACCGTGATGGTTCCATTTGCCTGACCACAATTTTCATCAGTAAAAGTGGTACTTACCGTAGGTCCGTTTAAATCTGATAATGCTATTAAAGCAGTATCTGTGCAACCATTGGCATCCATAACAACAATTGAATAATTTCCTTGCGGAAGAGTCGCAAAGGTGCCCCCTGGTTGGAAGGTGGTTCCTCCATCATTACTGTATTGAAGCGCTGGAGATCCTCCTGATGCTGTTATAACGATACTCCCATCTGAAGCATTACAATTTGGTTGTGTTGTACTTGTGTTGGTGATCATTGGTCCAGGGCCATCTGTCAGTGTTACTGAAGTGGTGTCCATACACCCGCTGCCATCCTGGATGATTATTAAATAGGCTCCTTGGGGTAAATTGTTGAAGACATTGTTAGCAACAAAGCCCATTCCTATATTATATTGAATTGGAGCAACTCCGCCACTGGCAAGTATAGTAATTGATCCATCTGTTCCCATACAACTAGGGTCAACTGGTGTAACGCTATCAATCTCAGCGCCTGGTTGTTCAGTAAGAACCGCCATATCAGTAAATTGACACCCTAAATCGTCTTCTACGGTAACTGTATAGGAACCAGGAGCAAGACCACTAAACGTATTTGAAGTCTGGAAGCCTCCACCAATACTATACATCAGAGGGGCTGTTCCACCAGTCGCATTAACTACAATTTGACCATTAGCACTCATACAGTCTGGGTCTGTAATTGTCAAACTATTGATTGTAGGGACCAGACTACTATTTAGCATGACGACTGCCGTATTTGTACATCCGTTGGCATCTTGCACAACTATTGTGTAATTTGCAGCACCTAGGCCAGGGAAGGTATTAGAAGCTTGAAAGGTGGTACCTCCATCATTACTGTACATATAAGAAGGAGCTCCGCCCCCTGCAGTAACAGTAATCGATCCATCCATTTGATTACAGGTTGGATCCATCGTCGTGGTGGAAATGGTCATTGGCATTGGTTCTGAAACTACACCTGTTGCTGATTCTACACATCCAGAATCATCCAAGACAGTAACAGTATATGTGCCTGCAACCAAGCCACTTATGTTTTGAGAAGTAGCACCATTAGACCAGTTGAACGTATAGGGTGCAGTTCCTCCTGAAATTCCTAATGTTATTTCTCCATCTGAATCTCCATTGCAGAGTAGCGTATCGTTGGACACACTAATAACAAGTGGGGGAGTAGTTCCAAGTGCAACCATCGCTGTATTTGTGCACCCTGTCGCATCGGTTACTGTAACTGTATAGTTTCCAGTAGGCACGTTCATCGGGTTTGGAATATTTGGTAATCCACCGCTCCACATATAAGTATAAGGTGCTGTTCCTGTGCTAACTGTTACATTTAAGTTTCCTAAAGATCCTCCGCAACCAAAGACTTGTCCTGTAGCACTAATTGCTAGAGGCTGAACATTTACTTGAATGGTGTCCATAAAGGTACACTCATCAGTTACCGCAGTAACAATGTAAGTAGTGCTCACTGCAGGAGTTGCTACTGGATTTGCAATGTTGGGATTGTTAAGACCGGTAGATGGAGCCCATGTATAAGCAATATTTTGAAATAAAGGTTGTGCTGGGCAGGTATTGAACGTAATGTTCGCTCTGCGATCAGTGGGGGTTACTGGTCCACCTAGCGTACACCCAACACTATTATCAACACGTTGATATACTACAGAATTAAAAGGCGTTGCAGTATAACTAACATGATCAAAACTTGAATAATTCGTATTGTCAAAACAAATTTCAACAACTATGTTTGAAAGTCCATCCCATTCATATGGAGTGGTAAACGTAAAGTTATTAGTACCTACAACCGGAGTTACTGTTCCGGTATAGACAGGAAGTGTATTCGGTAAGAAAATAACATTCAACGTTGTATCCTCTACGCATCCTAAGCTTATTGTAAAATTGCTGTAAGGAATATTACTGTTTACCGCTGTTACATCTAGTGCAAGATCTGTGATTAATCCTGAGCTCATACCTAAGGCTTGGAGTTCTGTTGCCCTAAATAAATATTGCACCCTTCCATCCTCATAATATCCAAGGAATGGAGAACCTGCTTCATTGCTGGTTGTTGCTGGGCCAGTTGCGGTGACGTCCGTACCTGCAACAATTGATAAAGCTGGTCCATTGCACCCGCTTAAGTTTGCTCCACAGCCTGGTGGTGGTGGTTCTTCAGCAAAAATGTAATCTGCCATGAGTTGGACGGATTCGTTCGGACATATATTAGAAACTTCAGGTTCTGCTGACAGAATACCAGAAAAAATAATTCGTATGGTATCTTGAACTACGCAAACACCATCGTTGTAGGTGACAATGTATTCGGTTGGCCCGGTGACTGTCGCTACAGGATCGGAGATGTTAGGATTATCCAAGCCTGTAACGGGAGACCAGGAATAAGTACCATTTCCAGTCCCTCCGAGTGGGAGCGCGTCCAGTTGGATCATTTGTGTTGTATTTTCACAAACGGTAGTATCTTCTGCAATAATGTTAACTCCGGGGACAAGAATATCATATCCTAGGATTTGCAAACCCTCTGTCGGACAAGCCCCATCCCTTATTGTAATTGTAAAGTTGTAAATACCAACATCATTAAAATTCGTAGGCCAAGTAAACTGAACGACAACTGGATTGACACCAATGGTGTTTACAATCGCACCTGGTATCGAAGTAGCAATATTACTGGTTACTGTAAGAATATCAGCAGCGTCCAGGTCGGTAGCGTCAATGTCAAAACTCAATGTATTTCCGGCACATACCTGGAAAGTTGAACCGTCAAATGACCCTCCCATTACCTCTGAAGGCAATGGTGGAATTACAGCAGGTACGTTGTTATTACAACTAATTACCACCACTTGCATATCTCTTACTGTATAGCCAATTAACACACCATTTCTATACTCTTGAACCAAAACAGTTACAATCCCAATTTGCACCATGTCTGGTGTAAAAGACATTTGACCTGTAAGTGGATCAAAGTTAAACTGGTTAGCAGGTGTGGTTGAAATTGGATAGGTCGGAGAATATCCAGCAACGTAGGGCACTGTAGCAGTAAAATTGTCAGCTGGGGCAATTAATGAATATACTAATGAATCTCCTTCTGCATCAAATGCTCCATGATTATAGTTGAACGGTTGTCCAGCACAGATATAGGGTACTGGTGGTGTTGTAAAAGAAGGTGAACTATTACAGGAAACGGTCAGATTATCAATGTTTGCCGAAACAAACAAGTCAAAGTTTTGAGGGCCATCTGAATTGGTAATTGCTGAATTCCTGCAGCATTCACCAAAACTAATTAACCAGTCGGTACACATGGATGGTAGAGTATACACACCTGTGTAGGTGTATTGCTCCACTCCTTGCAGACTACCGCCATTACAAGTACTTTGATTGATTTGAGCTGCACAAAGTGGTGAAATTTCCGTACCCGGCCCCACTTGAGTAAGTGTAATGCTGGTGGTAACACCGCAGGTTGCAGATGCAATATCTATCACAGGTGCTGTTGGGGCACTGATACCATCACAATCGCGGTAAAACGTTAAAGAAATTTCATACTGATCATTTCCTAAACAAGTGTAAGTTAAGTCGGCCCCCATGGCATGGGAGGCATAAACTTTTTGTTGTAAGGAAACGAAGAAGCAGATTAGTGCTAAGAGGAGTAGGTTTTTCAGAAATTTTTGGGACATAAGAAACATCTTAATAATTATCGATAAATAATAACAATACACTGAATATCAGTCTTATTCAGGCACTGAATGTCAAGGCATTAGTGACTATGTTGGTTTTAACGGTCTGAATTAAAGCGTAAAGATACAACATTAACTAAAGTAAAGGTCTTAAAAATTGATTTTTTTAATATTGAATTCTCCCTTTGATTATATTGAAAATTATTAAGAATGGTTATTATAAAAAGAAAAATAGGAGATATTCCAAATAATATTCCCTTCCAACATTGTTAAAACCTAACAAAAGCCGCAAAAAATCGATAATTTAATAGGATAAATTAAGGTAAAAAGACAAGCTTAATGGGTGTTAAAATAAGGGTTTTATAGAATTTATTTTTGTAAATACATATTGTTAGTTGTTCGCATTACCTCCTACAAAAAAGAGAGCAATTTGACCAATTGCTCTCTTGAGAAAATTATTTTATGGTCGCACTACATTTTTTATCGAAGAAGGTGCACTTCACCAGCCTTAGATTCTTGTTTACCTTCTAGGTTTTCAATGATAACGGTATAGATATACAATCCGATTGTCTGTTCTTTACCTCTGAAATTTCCGTCCCACCCTGTCGCTGGATCATCGTGTACTTTCTCGCCCCATCTATTATAAACCCTAAACTCAACAATTTTGAGCGCACTACTCAAAAGTGGTTCGAAGGTGTCATTTAGTCCATCATTATTTGGTGTAAAGGCATTTGGAATTCCCCAGGCACTATTATCCACAACTTCAAAGGTCAAGGTGTCGGTAACAAAGCAATCTCCGACTTGAGCAGTGACAACAAAAACATAGGTTCCTTCCGTGGCTCCCACAAACTCAAAGGATGGTCCTGTATACGTTGTACCGTCTGAGCCTTCCCAAGTATAAATAATATTAGGATCAGGAAACAGCACACTAATCGTATCCAACTGACCAATTTCTATCTCTCCAATTTCTACTACATCTAATGGTATGGTAGGTGCAACAGTTACACTGATAGAATCTTGAGCAGAACATCCATTGGCGTCTACGATGGTTACTTCATAGTTGCCGGTCATAGTAGCTTCAATAATCTGCGTCGTTTCTCCAGTGCTCCATTGATAGGAATCAAATATTCCAGCATTGAGCAAAACAGATTCTCCACCACACAAGTCAGTGGGACCATTGGTCAAGATATTCACAACCGCCATTGGACTGCTAGTAATGGTAGCTAAAGACGTTCCCATACAGCCATTACTATCTGTTACTACAATATCATAATCCCCAGGAACAAGATTGCTAAACGTATTTGACCCGGAGAAAGTCACACCATTGTCTATACTGTATTGTAAGGGGGCCGTACCACCAGTGGTCATAATAACAAATGAGCCATCTGGTTGTCCGCAATCTGCATTCTGTATATCAATGGACGATACCTGAGGGCTACCTAGATCAATTAGGTTAATGGTTTCTGTGTGAATACATCCACCTCCATCTTCTACTACAATATTGTATAATCCAGCAGGCAATCCAGTAAACTGATTGTTTGTTTGGAAGGTCATTCCATTGTCAATACTATATTGGTAAGGAGGGTTTCCTCCTGTAGCCTGTAGATTTATTGTTCCATCATTGCTGTTACAAGTAGGCGCGGTGGTGGTATTGTTAACGACTAATCCACCTAAACCAGTTAGAATTATTTGACCGGTTAGTTGGCATCCGGCAGCATCTTCTATAATATAGGAATAGGTTCCTGGTCCAAGATTTGGGAAGAAGTTCGAAGCACTAAATGTACCTCCATTGT
Source organism: uncultured Saprospiraceae bacterium (assembly GCA_938016265.1). GTDB lineage: Bacteria > Bacteroidota > Bacteroidia > Chitinophagales > Saprospiraceae > JAHDHB01. The sequence continues at coordinate 80,071 of CALLWB010000052.1, read as the reverse complement.
CAATACTAAACATATAAGGAGATTGACCGCCACTAACTAAGAATTCTATACTTCCAACTGGATCACCACAATTAGGCTGGGTAATTACAACATTATCAAGCATTGGTGCTCCAAAATCGGTAAGTACAAAAGTGCTTGTTGTTGTACAATTGTTCGCGTCCTCAACTACAACATTATAAGTACCTGACATTAATCCATTAAATACATTTGATCCCTGGAACGTCACCCCACCATCTATTGAATAGTCAAAGTTTGGTGTGCCACCACTTACAAATATTTCAGCACTTCCATTGCTCAAACCACAACTTGGGTTTACTACTGTTATGTTGTCAACCATTGGTGGTGGTATAAGATCTAACACTACGATTTGTGTTTTTGTACATCCGTTAGCATCAGTGACGACCAAATTGTAGGTATTAGCACTTAGTCCTGTATAGAGTCCGTTAGTCTGGTAAGACATTCCATTGTCTATACTGTATTGGTAAATTGGTGTTCCTCCACTAACTGTTATGTTTATTGAGCCATCAGAAGAACCACAACTACTCGGATTTTGAGTTGCCACATTGTCAATCTGAATATCTCCATCGTCTGCTAAAACTACTTGATCACTACCAGTACATCCCGCATCATCCATGACAAAAACGTCATAAGTTCCGGTCGGCAGATTGGTGAAAGTTGTTGGTGCCTGATAGGTTAATCCTCCGTCAATACTATATTGGTAGGGGGCGGTGCCGCCACTTGCATTGATGGTTATCACTCCATTAGTTTCTCCACAAGAAGTGTTGGAGACAAAGACATTGTCTACATTTGGTGCTCCATTATCAAATAAGGTAATAGAAATTGGAGTAGTTTGACAACCCACAAAATCAAGTACCGTAACTGTATAATTGCCTGGGGGAAGACTGTCAAAGGCATTCATGCTTTGATAGCTTATTCCTCCATCAATGCTGTATTCAAAGTTAGGATTTCCACCTGAAACATTGATCGTTATTGATCCATCTTCCTGACCACAGACCGGATCGACCACATCGATACTATCGATAATTGGAGTTGGAGGATCAGAAAGCACAACAATTGTAGTATCAAAACATCCCAAGGCGTCTTGAATAACAACATTGTAAGTATTCGCAGATAGACCATTAAAAATATTTGTAGGCAAATAGGTCATTCCATTATTGATACTGAATTCCATTGGAAGTGCACCTCCACTAGAGATTATTTCTATACTACCATCTGTTCCCAAACAGGTGGTTGGATCGCTGGTTATCACTTGATTGATTACTGCGGCAGTTGAATTGGAAAGCATGGTTTGTCCTGACACGCTGCAGCCTATAGCATCCATTACTACAATATCATACGTGCCTGTGCCTAGATTATTGAAAACACTTGAATTTTGGAAGGTGACTCCATTGTCAATACTATATTGGAATACTGGTGTTCCCCCAATTACATCAATATCTATTAGTCCATTAAATAGACCGCAACTTCCATTCGTTGTATTGATTACATCTATTGCTAAATTTGAAGATATTAACAATGAAACGCTACCCGTCTCTGTGCATCCATTTGCATCTGTAATGGTTAAGAAATTTATACCAACACCAAGGTTAGTTGCAGTAGATGTCATTTCTCCATTACCCCACAAGTATGTATATCCAGGTATTCCTCCACTCACTGATGCGGAAGCACTTCCATTACTAATTCCAATACAAGAAACATTACTGTTAATTGTGGTGGAAACGGATATTGGAGTTGGTTCTGAAATAATGACACTGGTGGAAGCAGTACATCCATTCAAATCAGTGATAAATAAGGTATGAATACCTGCTGGCAGGTCGTTCGGATTGGATACAGTTGAGCCTGTACTCCAAGAAAAACTGTACGGTAAAGTCCCGCCGGTAATAATAGAAATAGCGACTCCATCACTGCCACCAGAACAACTGACAGGAGAACTTTGTGCTGCATTACCATTAAGTTCTAAGATTTCAAGGACTTCCACAGTTGAAACGGAAGTACAATTCTCCGAATCAAAAACGGTAACATTGTGGAATCCTGCACTAAGGTTTGAAGCAGTACTGGTAGTTTCTCCATTGTCCCATAAGTAAGTATATCCAGGTGTGCCGCCGCTTGCCATTACCGTTGCAGTACCCGTGCTTTCTCCAAAGCAAAGTATTGGTGTAGAAGAAGTTGATACTGTTGCAATACTAGTAGGTTCCCCTATAGTTATAGATGTTGTTGCGGTGCAATTATTGGCGTCTGTTACTGTGACAGTGTGTGCCCCAGCTCCAAGACCGGTTGCGGTTGCAGTCAGTTCTCCATTGTCCCAAATATATGAATAGGCGGGTGTTCCTCCACTCGCGTCAACAATCGCAGATCCATCGCTTTGCCCATTGCAATTAGCATCAATAGCGGTATTGATAGAAACAGTTAAAATTAATGGCTCAGAAATAGAGACAGAAGCTGTTTGAAAACAACCACTTTGGTCTGTTACGGTTATGGAATGCATCCCACCATTTAGGTTAATCGCTGTGGCTGTAGTTTCTCCATTGTCCCATTGGTAAATGTAAGCAGGGTTTCCTCCGTTAACTATTGCAGTTGCGCTTCCATTGGTATCGCCAAAGCAGTCCAGATTATCACTAACTCCTGCAAATAAAGTTAATGTTGGCATTTCCATGATAGTCACACTAGCACTTGCAGTACATCCATTAAGATCAGTGACAAATAGGGTATGCATACCTCCTGGTAAATTAGTGGGGTTGGAAACTGTTGCTCCAGTACTCCAGATAAAGGTATATGGTAAGGTCCCGCCTGTAATGATTGAAATCGCTGCTCCATCGCTTGCTCCAGAACAACTTACTGGAGATGTCTGGGCAACATTCCCATTTAAGGGTAATAATTCTAATACTTCTACTTCTGCAGTTGCCTGGCATCCATCAGTATCAGAGACGGTTACGGTATGGAATCCACCTGCAAGATTAGATACAGTTTGGTCAGTTGCGCTATTGTCCCAAACATAGGTATAAGGGGGTGTTCCTCCACTTCCATTGGCGGTTGCGACTCCTGTACTTTCTCCAAAACAAGCTACTGGTAAATCCGCAATTGTCGAGGCGCTGAAGGCAGGAGCACCCATTATCAAGATTGATGCTGTAGCAATACAAGTATTTGCATCTGTAATTGTGACAATATGATTTCCAGCAGTAAGGGAGATGGCTGTAGCTGAAATTTCGCCGTTGTCCCAGGCATAAGTGTAAGGCATTGTTCCTCCAGAAACAACCGCCATTGCACTTCCGTCACTTATGCTACTGCAAGAGACATTGCTTATCAAGGTAATGGTACCACTTAGACCGGGAAGTTCTGTTATTACGACAGTCGCAATTTCCAAGCAACCATTATCGTCAGTTACAGAAACGGAATGCGTCCCGGCATTTAAAGCAATTGCGGTAGCAGTCATTTCTCCATTGTCCCATTGGAAAGTGTACCCTGGAGTTCCACCTGTTGCAGAAACGGATGCACTCCCGTCATTACCACCATTACAAGAAACAGCATTGAGTGCTAAGGTGGTTAAACTAATTGCAGGTGGTTCAGTAATGGTAACACTTTGAGACGAAGTACACCCTCTAAGATCCGTTACGAACAAAGTGTAAACTCCTGCTGCAAGGTTATTGGGGTTTTGAACAGTTGCTCCAGAACTCCAAGCAAAAGAATAAGGTAACGTCCCGCCAGTAATGTTTGAAATGGCAAGCCCGTCACTGCCTCCTGCACAACTTACAGGAGAGGCCTGAGCAACGCTGCCGTTGAGTTCTAATAATTCTAAGACTTCTACTATAGCAACTGCACTACAGCCATCTGAATCAGAAACGGTCACGGTATGAAATCCTCCGGTAAGGTTTGAAGTAGTTTGTGTAGTAGCTCCGTTATCCCATAAATAGGTGTAAATCATTGTTCCTCCACTTCCCATTGCAGTTGCTACCCCTGTCGCATCCCCAAAGCAGTCGACTGGTGCATCTGCTGTAGCAGACGCGCTAAATATTGGAGCACCCATTATTACAATAGAAGCGGTTGTTGTACAATTGTTTGCATCTGTTACTGTAATGGTATGAGTACCTGCTGTCAGGCCAGTTGCTGTTGCAGAAATTTCTCCGTTATCCCATTCGTAGGAATAAGCAATTGTTCCTCCAGTCGCAAGTGCGGTGGCACTTCCATCATTTGTACTTCCACAAGAAACATTATTTTCAAGATCTATAGTTGCACCTAATAAGGTTGGTTCGGAGATCGTTATAGTGGCGACTTCCAAACATCCATTGGCATCAGTCACAGAAACAGAATGTGTGCCTGCATTTAATGCGATGGCTGTAGCTGTAATTTCTCCATTGTCCCAAAGGTAGCTGTAACCAGGAAGCGGAGTATTGGGAGTACCGCCTGTTGCAGAAACAGAAGCACTTCCATCACTATCACCATTACAAGAAACAGTACTGAGTACCATTGTAGTCAAGCTAATTGCTGGAGGTTCAGTAATGGTAACACTTTGGGACGAAGTACATCCTCTAAGGTCAGTTACGGATAAAGTATAAACTCCTGCTGCAAGGTTATTGGGGTTTTGAACAGTTGCTCCTGAACTCCAGGTAAAAGAATAAGGTAAAGTTCCACCGGTAATATTTGAAATAGCAAGCCCGTCGCTTCCTCCTGCACAACTTACTGGGGAGGCTTGAGCAACGCTGCCGTTGAGTTCTAATAATTCTAAGACTTCTACTATAGCTGTTGCTTCGCAACCACCAGTGTCAGAAACGGTGACGGAATGAAATCCGCCGGTTAGATTGGAGGTGGTTTGTGTGGTTGCTCCATTGTCCCAGAGATAGGTATAAATCATGGTTCCTCCACTGCCCATTGCGGTCGCAACTCCTGTAGCATCACCAAAGCAATCGACAGGAGCGTCAGCTGTAGCAGAGGCACTGAAAACTGGTGATCCCATTATTGTAATCGAAGCGGTTGTTGTGCAGCCGTTTGCATCTGTTATTGTTGCAAAATGATTGCCGGCTGTCAGCGCAGTTGCAGTAGCATCGGTTTCTCCATTGTCCCATTCGTAAGTATAGGTTGGTGTTCCTCCAGTACCTAGTGCTGTTGCACTTCCGTCGTTTGTACTTCCACAAGAAACATTATTTACAAGATTTATAGCAGCGCCTAGCAATGGCGGTTCTGTAACCGTGACTGTAGCAGTTTCCAAACAGCCATTGTCGTCTGTTACGGAAACGGTATGCATCCCAGCATTTAAGGCAACTGCAATAGCTGTGATTTCTCCATTGTCCCATAGGTAGTTGTAGCCTGGAGGTGGGATATTCGGCGTGCCTCCTGTTGCGGAAACAGAAGCACTACCATCATTTCCATCATTACAAGAAACGTTATTAATAAGCATTGCAGTAAGACTAATTGCTGAAGGTTCGGTGATCGTGACACTTTGAGTGGATGTACAGCCTACCAAATCTGTAACGAATAAAGTGTAGACTCCTGCTGCAAGGTTATTAGGATTTGCAACTGTTGCTCCAGAACTCCAAGCAAAAGAGTAAGGCAAAGTACCTCCTGTTATCAATGAAATTGCAACACCATCGCTTCCGCCTGCACAACTTACTGGAGAGGCTTGGGCAACATTACCGTTTAGTTCTAATAGTTCTTCTATAAAAACACTGACTGTTGCAGAACAGCCACCCGCATCTACTACTGTAGCGTCGTGGAGGCCGCCATCAAGATTGGACGTAGTTTGTGATGTTGCTCCATTATCCCAAAGGAAGGTGTAAGCAGGACTCCCACCACTAGGAGTTAAGGTTGCGACACCAGTAGCATCTCCAAAGCAATTAACAGGAGTATCCTGAGCAGCAGTGAGGGAAAGCGCCGGTGCATCCGCTATGTTGGCAGCCGCAGTTTGCGTGCACATATTTTGGTCCGTAACGGTTACGATATGTATGCCTGCATTTAATAATGTAGCCATCGAATTTGTTTCTCCATTGTCCCATGCATAACTGTATGCAGGAGATCCTCCACCTGCAGTTGCAGAAGCGCTTCCATCAATTGCTCCATTACAAGAAACGTCCCTAATCGTAGCAGTGGATAGCGTTAAAATCGTAGGTTCAGTAATTGTGATTGAAGCGGTATCGAAACAGCCGTTAGCATCTGTAACGGTAACGGTGTGTGGGCCAGCATTGAGGTTTGTAGCTAGATTGGTGGTTGTTCCTGTATCCCAATTGTAAGAGTAGGGCGGGTTGCCACCACTTGCATTTATAGTACCTATACCGTCTGAGCTACCGTTGCAGTTTGCGTTGCTTATTGCATTTGCTGTCAATACTATTGGTGGTGGTTCTTTGATAAGGGCGCTTTGTGAGGAAGTACAACCTTCGCTATCGGTAACAAATAAGGTATATACACCTGCGGATAAACCTGTTGGATTGCTAACTGTGGCTCCATTGCTCCAGGCAAAAAAGTAGGGCAGTGTACCACCTGTAATTAGTGATATGGCAATTCCGTCACTTCCACCTGCACAGCTGACGGATTGGAGTTGTGTGGTATTTCCATTGAGTTCTAGGAGTTCATCTACCAAGACGGATGTCGTTGCTGTGGCATTGACGGCGTCTGTTACTGTAACGGTGTGAGTTCCTCCGGAAAGATTGGAAGCGGAGGCGGTTGTTTCTCCATTGTCCCAAACATAAGTGTATGGAGGAGTACCTGCTGAGCCAGTTGCCGTTGCGATTCCAGAGCTCTCGCCTATACAGGAAACGGGCTTGTCTTCGACAGCGGTCACGGATAACATAAAAAAGCTGTCGCCTGAGTTGGTTGCTTTTTCATTGTCTGATTCCGCGGAATCATTTTTTGGGAAAGATGAATTTGCTTTTAAATTTGTATTGGGTAAAACAAACAGGAATATTAAATAGATCAATATTCCAGCTAAACTGGATGGTGTTGACTTTGGATTCATAGGTTTCTGGATTGGTATGGGCAAATAGGGTGTTTTATAGATTTTTGGTGTTTCTAGAATTTGCAATTCGAACTAACTGATGTACATGAAATTTGGATGTTCAGTAGTTACGACCAAGTTACAAGTTAAATGAAAATATATTAATTATTATTTAAAGTGTGGTAATTATTTTCTTTTTGCGAAAAGATTACAATTACCCCTAAAAATATAAAAAATAGATGCAACATTTAACTAATGTCAACTTTTACTTATAAGTAAACAATGAGCTTTAAAAAACAAAAATATTTAGATTGAGTATATCAGGATGACTAATATATTTTAAAGTGTAGGAGTCGGGTTCCAAAAAGATTGGGTTTGAACTCCAAAACAAGGCTGTCTCTAGTATTTGTAGTGAAACTTAAATCGCCTTTAACCGTTTCGTTATTAGGTATTTTGCCAGGAATTGAATTGGAGTTATGTAACCCGGGAGCTGTTGAATGGCCTCTCGGATTTACTAATTTAAATTGCAAAAGATCTGAGATGTTAGTTGTGTCAGATTGAAGGTTGGTAATGGCGAGACTAATGTTGCAAATTAGCGAGGAGTTTGGTTTGGATTTGGAAAACGACACATCTTCTACCTTGATGGACAAACTGTCGAACGTCGCGGATTCTCCCATTTCAATTTGGCCAGAAATGCCATTGGAAATTAAATCTACTTCGTTGAATAATCTGTTGTATTCATTGAAGGTGGCTTCAGAATTGTGTTTTCTTAAACTGCCTTTTTCGAATAGAGTAGGGAGCTCTACTAGCAGTTCTCCGTTCTTTTTTTCTAATTTTTTTGCAAATTCGATTAGTTGGTTCACTTGTTTACTGCGGTCGGAATGGAGTTTGTTCCATAATTCAATATTCTCTTCATTAATGACTAGCAATGCGCTTGGTTCGTAGACATTGGTATCTACACCATCTATTTCTTTGGTTTTCTGTTGATACTGGAAGATGGCGATGGCCTCCTCTAATTGGGTTGTTTCTTGTTGGTTGAATGCGGAAAAGAGCACTAATTTTTCGTCATCGACTATGATGTAATTATAAATGTTTCTGTATAAAGAGAATTGGATGAGTATTGAAATGGCAAAAAATAGATATTTGAGTCGGTGTTCGCGTTGTTTCATTTCCCAAAGCATGGGGTGTTTTTTCCATTTTTCTGCAGGTAGAGGTTTTGTGTATCTACTTGCTGCAAGGACAAGCAATATCCAAAAAGGAATAATCATAACAACGCTAGTCATTAAAAGGCCACTTTTATCATAGAAAAATAGAACTCCCTCGTAATTGCCAATGGCTAATTTTTGAAGGAAAAATACTAGTTTGAGTATTATTTCTACAAAAAATCCCCAGGCCAACAAGCAAAAAAATGGTGCTATTTTTTCACTGATTTTTGTAGGGCGGAATCCTAATCCAAATATGGAAATCAGTTCAATGTAGCGTTGTTCGCTGAGGTTGGTTGTGATTTTTCGCCAAAAGAGTACCAGTCCTCCAATACAAACCCACCAAAGTACGGTAAAACTAACTGCCAGTGCCATCTTCTATTATATTAAATCCTTCTTTGAAGCTAGTTATCAAAAAATTATTGAGGTGAAGAATGGCCTTTGGAATATCCCAGTTTTTCCGATTGCGCGGTTCTACATAGTTAGAAATAGCTCTAATTTGTAGAAAACGGACATCGCTTAACAGGCAACTGTAAAAAACCGCCGCACCTTCCATGCTTTCTACGTCAGGATTGCTTGTCACTAAAATTTTTGATATCGATTCGATCGATCCATGTACTTTTTGTACCGTCAATCCGGTTACCTTTGGCAGGTGTGCATTCTCCGTAAGGTTAATCAACTTTTTATTGATGAATGGAAAATCATCCTTGCCTATCAACGATAAGTCAAATATGGAAAGAAAAGAGCCGTCTTTATCTTCTGCTCCCAGCTCATAAAAGGTTTCACAGTTGATTTGAACGACCTCTCCTATAGCTAGAGAAGGCTGAAAAGCACCGGCAATGCCAGCATTCACTACCAAATCAAACTGCCGATTGGCCAAATACTTCCCTAATTGAAAAGCTGTAGCGACCATTCCGACACCCGTTATTAAAACATTTATGCTTATTTCCTTGTTAATATATTCGTTATCTCCGGCTGCGGAAAAATGCGATTTAAGAAATTGGATGGAAGGTTCGATTTCTAATTTAGTAGCAGCAACTATCAAAATTTTCATAGTCAAAGGTATTCAAAGTATAAATAATGTCAAAAACATTAATTTTCTAAGTGTTTGTAAGGAAAGTCTCTGCAAAAATATCGTATTTTTGCGCAACTATTCTGAAATTGTAGTAATTGGAAGATTTTTAAGGATAATTTCCATAACCATTTTGACAATAACAGAAACAACAAAATACCAATATTGATAAAATGATAGTTTATCTAACAAGAAAAGAACAATTTAATGCAGCTCACCGATTGTGGGTGTATGATTGGAGCGAAGAGAAAAACAGAAGTGTATTTGGCAATTGTTCGAATAAAAACTTCCATGGTCACAACTTCAAGCTCTTTGTAACAGTAAAAGGTACACCGAATCCCGAAACGGGAATGATCATCAATGCGAAAGATTTAGGGCGGATCATGCGAGAACAGGTAGTCGATGTCCTTGATCATACGAATTTGAATTTAGATCCGAATTTTCTGGACGAGCGTCTACAGACGACGACCGAGAATTTAGTGATTCAAATATGGCATCATCTACAACGTTTTCTTAAAGATTGCGATTTGCATTGTGTTCGTTTGGAAGAAACTGATAAAATTGCAGCAGAGTATTACGGAGAATAAATTTTAATTTTTTGAGGTTGTTCAAAAAATGGTAGAGGCTATTTACCAACAATGATCAATTTTACTTCGAAGCAAAAAAGAAAAGAGAAATGCATTACAAAAAAACAGAAGAATACGACGTCAAATTGACTGCAGACTTGAAAGAACGATACCAAGATATCCTAGGAGGATTGGGAGAAGATGTGAATCGAGAAGGACTGTTAAAAACTCCAGAACGTGCTGCAAAGGCGATGCAGTTTTTAACGCACGGATATGAATTGGAACCTGCGCAAATTTTAAAGAGTGCTATGTTTAAGGAGGAATACAGCGAAATGGTCATCGTAAAGGATATTGAGGTGTATTCTCTTTGTGAACATCATATTCTTCCCTTCTTTGGAAAGGCGCACATTGCCTACATTCCTAATGGACATATTGTTGGTCTAAGTAAGATACCACGAGTTGTTGATGCTTTTGCGAGAAGATTGCAAGTGCAGGAGCGATTGACTCATGAGGTCCTCAACTGTATTCAGGATACTTTAGATCCCTTAGGTGTAGCTATTGTGATGGAAGCACGACACATGTGTATGATGATGCGCGGGGTACAAAAACAGAATTCAGTAACGACAACTTCTGCATTTACAGGCGCATTTGAAAAAGTGCAAACGAGAAATGAATTCCTCAATCTGATAGGCAGGAGATTGCACTAGCAGTTAATACCAAAACTAATCTAAAACCAACTATGAAAGCTTACGTATTTCCAGGGCAAGGTGCTCAATTTGAAGGAATGGGCAAGGACTTGTACGACCATTCTGATTTAGCAAAAGATCTTTTTCATCAAGCCAATGAATTATTAGGTTTTAAGATCACAGATATCATGTTCAATGGTAGCCTTGAAGATTTAAAGCAGACGAAGGTGACGCAACCTGCTATTTTTCTGCATTCGACGATAACCGCTGCAATGCGAAAGGAGGACTTTCATCCAGAAGCTGTTGCGGGACATTCTCTAGGAGAGTTTAGCGCGCTTGTTGCGAATGGAGTGTTGAATTTTGAAGAAGGGTTGCTCCTTGTCAAACAACGAGCATTTGCCATGCAGAAAGCTTGCGAAGATCAGGAAAGTACGATGGCTGCAGTACTAGGACTGGCAGACGAAAAAGTAGAAGAAATCTGCGAAGGTATAGATGAAGTGGTGGTGCCTGCAAATTATAATTGCCCGGGGCAGCTTGTTATATCCGGTTCTATGAAAGGTATTGAGGAGGCCGTAAAACAGATGACAGCCGCTGGAGCAATGAAGGCGATCGTGCTTCCGGTAGGAGGGGCGTTTCACTCTCCTTTGATGGCGTCTGCTAAGGAAGAACTGAAGGCGGCTATCGAAAAAGCGTCGTTTCAGGAGGCCATCTGCCCAATCTATCAAAATGTGAATGCGTTACCAACAACAGACACCAACACTATTCGCGAAAACTTGATTGCTCAACTTACCGCCCCTGTAAAATGGACGCAAACTATCCAGAATATGCTTGCAGACGGCGCTACTAGCTTTATTGAGGTGGGGGGGACCGGAAAAGTATTGCGTGGAATGATAAAACGGGTAAACCGAAAAACACCCTCCGACACTTTATCGGGAATTAAAATCTGAAAACTTTTTTCCAAGAAAAGTTAAAAACACTACATTTTTTTTCTAAAACCTGTATATTGGTTGAAGAATAATGACGTTCAAATACAATTTTGAACAGATCAATTTTTTATCAATAAGAATTAGTGTTGGAGAAAGAAGAATTACATTCAGGAAGTTTATTAGTGGCACAACCATTTATGCTTGATCCGTATTTCAAGCGATCTGTAGTTTTATTGTGTGATCATCATATTGAAGGCACTTTCGGTTTTATCCTAAACAAATCGGTCAAGATGAAAATCAACGAACTCCTAGAGGATTTTCCAGAGTTCGAGTCCGAAGTGTTTTACGGTGGGCCTGTGGCTACGGATACCATTCATTTTTTGCATAATGTAGGCGATATATTGGAAGGAAGCCAGGAAGTTGGCAATGGTGTCTTCTGGGGAGGAAACTTCGACCGATTAAAGGTTTTAATCGATTCTCAACTCGTTGAGCCTAAAAATATCCGTTTCTTTGTAGGGTATTCAGGTTGGTCTGCTGGTCAACTGACTACAGAAATGAAATCTGGATCCTGGATTGTCTCTGATTCCAAGACCTATTCTATTTTTGATGGTAAAGGAGATCTCTGGACGAATGTTTTGTCTGAGAAAAATGATAATTTTTCGATTATTGCACATCAACCCGATTCTGGGTCACCTAATTAAGTAGTCGCTATACTTTCAAATTGCTAGCAACTACACTCTACAATAAAAAAAAGCCATCCTGAAAGTTCAGAATGGCTTTTATATTTAACACAAAGTCAATTTTACATCATGCCAGGCATTCCGCCGCCATGTCCGTGACCGTGGTGGTGATCTCCACCTTCTGGTTCTGGCATATCGTTGATAACACACTCAGTAGTGAGTACCATGCCAGCAATAGACGCTGCATTTTCAAGTGCGATACGAGTTACTTTAGTAGGATCAATAACTCCTGCTTTTTTAAGGTCTTCGTATTTCTCCGTGTATGCATTGTAGCCGAAAGAATCTTTTCCTTCACTTACTTTCAGTAAAACAACGGAACCATCTACACCTGCATTTTCAGCGATGGTGCGTAATGGAGAAGACAAGGCACTTTTTACGATAGCGATACCAGTGGTTTCGTCTTCGTTAGATCCTTCTAGTGTTTCAATGGCTGCAGTTGCGCGAACAAGTGCAACGCCACCACCAACAACAATACCTTCTTCAACTGCTGCACGTGTTGCGTGCAAAGCGTCATCTACTCTGTCTTTTTTCTCTTTCATTTCTACTTCAGTAGCAGCACCAACATAAAGTACAGCAACACCACCAGCCAATTTGGCCAATCTTTCCTGAAGTTTCTCTCTATCGTAGTCAGAAGTAGTCGTTTCTATTTGTTGTTTGATTTGACCAGTTCTAGCAGTAATCAATTCTTGATTTCCGCTACCACTTATGATGGTGGTATTATCTTTATCAACAACAATTTTAGCCGAGCTACCAAGGTCAGTCAATTCAGCGCTTTCCAATTTGTAGCCTCTTTCTTCAGAGATTACTGTTGCACCAGTTAATACAGCGATGTCTTCCAACATTGCTTTTCTGCGATCTCCAAAACCAGGAGCTTTTACTGCAACGATTTTCAATTGTGCGCGAAGTCTGTTGACTACCAATACACCGAGTGCCTGGCTGTCGATATCTTCAGCGATGATAAGTAATGGTCTTCCAGCAGCAACCGCTTTTTCCAAAACTGGAACAAGGTCTTGCATGTTGGATATTTTCTTATCGTGGATAAGAATTAATGGATTGTCATATTCAGTTTCCATTTTTTCTGCATTGGTAATGAAGTATGGAGAGAGGTAGCCTCTGTCAAACTGCATACCGATTACTTCTTCCACGTATGTTTCAGTACCGCGAGCTTCTTCGACAGTGATGACACCATCTTTGGTTACTCGTTTCATAGCGTCTGCAATCAATTTTCCGATTTGTGGATCATTGTTGGCGGAGATAGCGGCAACTTGCTCAATTTTTTGGAAGTTGTCGTCGACTCTTTCAGACTGTTTTTTAAGATCTTCTACAATAACTTTTACCGCTTTGTCGATTCCTCTTTTTAAGTCCATTGGATTTGCTCCGGCTGCTACGTTTTTCATACCAGCAGTCACAATTGCTTGAGCAAGAACAGTGGCAGTAGTAGTACCATCACCAGCGATATCCGCTGTTTTGGAAGCAACTTCTTTTACCATTTGAGCGCCCATATTTTTAACTGGGTCTGCTAATTCAATTTCTTTTGCAACGGATACACCATCTTTAGTGATAGAAGGTGCGCCAAATTTTCTTTCGATAATTACGTTACGACCTTTAGGTCCCAATGTAACTTTTACTGCATTTGCTAATGCATCAATCCCTGATTTTAATTTCTCCCGGGCGTCTGTATTGAAGCTAATTTCTTTAGCCATTGTAAATTTAATTTTTGATTTAATGAATGAATAAAAAAATTATAAAATCACAAGAATATCATCTTCCTTCATGATTAGGTACTTATGTCCTTCATGCTCTAATTCCTGACCAGAATATTTACCGTAAAGTACTACATCTCCGACTTTAACGGTCATTGCATTTCCTTCTTTGCCAGGTCCTACAGCTATGATTTCACCTCTTTGAGGTTTTTCCTTAGCGGTATCTGGAATAATAATTCCACCTCTGGTTTTTTCTACTGCGTCTGCTGGTTTTACAACCACACGATCGTTAATTGGCTTCATAAAACAATTTAATTATTTGATAAAAAATTTGTGAATATATAGTCCCTATATCACGAGTTGTGCCAACAGTGATTTTATGACAATTTTGCATGTTTTCTGACAATCTGTTCTGGAATGTCTGACTTGCTGTCAAAGACTAAATATAATTATTGAGAATTGCCGGGTTTGTTCCTACAGCCCTAGCGCATAGTTAGGGTGTTAAAAGGAAGGTGTTTGGGGCAAACCCGAAGCTGATAAAAAGAAAACCCGCAAAGTAAGAACGTTGCGGGTTTTACAAAATTAAGTATCTTTTAACCTTTAAAAAGGTAGGTGTCCTGACTGTTAATTTGCTTAATGTCTGCAGGGATTTCAATGGTATTGCTGGTCTCTGTTCTAGAACCAGGATTATTGCCATCAGAAGCTCCGCCACCAACTAACAAACTGGTAATAATGCAGAGTGCGAATAATGTAATCGCCAATCCCCAAGTAAGTTTTGTGATAAAGTCTGATGTTTTTGCAGCACCAAGCATTTGGCTGGCACTTTTGCTTCCTCCGAAGGTAGAATCCAATCCGCCACCTTTTGGGTTTTGGATTAAAACAACCCCCATTAATAGTAAGCAAACTAGTGCTGTTAAAACTGTAAGTAAAGGTAACATGTATTGTTATTTATGTTTAAGTTTTTTCAATTTGCCTGCAAAGTACGTGCTTTTTTCTGGAAATTTCAAAATTAATTGCTCATACATTTCAATAGCTTCTTTATTTTTTCCCTGGCTGACCAGAATTTTGGCTAAGTTTTCTGCTGCTAAGTTTTTGTTTGCACGGATACTTTTTTTCGCCATCCTTTTTACTTCCTTCTTTTTCAGCTTTTTAGGCGTTTTTTTCTTGGAAGATTTTTTAGAAGACTTAGCCGTTTTTGGTTTTTCGAAGGTCCAGACTATTTCTTCATTTTTCTCGTCTGACTTTTTGGATTTTTCTTCTTCTTCAATTTTATTTGTTGGTGATGAAACTGGTTGAAGTTTAGTTAACCATTGTGAAAAAGAAATTGGAGCTTCTTCCGTCTCTGGTTCTTCAGGTATTGTTTCTGGTACTTCTGCAGTCGACGTTTCTTCCTGGAGATTTTCTGTTATTGCTTCTTCTGTTTCCTGCGTCATTATCTCATCTGATTCTTCATACGGGAGATTTTCTTCTTCTTCAGGTATTTGGGAGTCTGCTGCTTTGGGTTCTTCGTAGAGTTCTTCCTCTGGTTGTTGTTCAATTGTTGGCTGTTCAAACTCTGCTTCTGCAAGATCTATTAAATCTTCATCATACTGTTCTCCAGCTTCTGCCTCCAGTTTTGTATGCTCTTCACTAGGCTCGGTTTCAGGGAAAACATCTTCTTCAGGATCAACTTTTGGTTCCTCTTTTATTGCATCTTCCGAAAGCTCTGCCTTTAGGGGAGAATCCACGTTGTCCTGTGGATCTGCTTCATTTTCCATGGCGGCAGCCAAATCTTCTTCCGAAGGAGTGGTTTCTTCTTGTTCTTTGGTTGTTACACCAGCAATTATTCCAGTAGCAACAACGCTAGCACCTACTATTTCTTCAATACCGATGTCTGCACTTTCTTCTAATTCCTGAATTTCTTTCTCTACGAATTCTTCTTTGTTGAAATCTGGTATGTCTTCAGCGGTTTGTTCCATGTCAATGGTCTCTACTTCATATTCTTTTACTTCAATCTCTTCAAAGACGGGTTCTAATTCCGGTATGGAATCTGCTTCCTTCTCAATGGTTTCTTCGATTGCTAGCGTTTCCTCTATTGGTTCAAGACTAGTGTCCGTTTTGGATTCGGCGATTTGTTCCATGTCAATGGCTTCCTCGTCTTCAATTTCTTCCAAGACAGCTTCAATTTCCTGGGAAGGTTCCTCTACTTCTTCTTCTATTAGCTCTTCTAGTTCCATTTCTACTGTTTCTGGAGGTGCGGCTGTCTCTATAGTTTCCTCCTCCTTGATTTCGGGGTCGTCTGCTTCTGCAGTTTGCTCCAATTCTAAGATTTCCTCTTTGGCAATTTCTGATTCAGATAGGAGCTCAAAGGCAGGGACGGAAGGCAGTATTTCTTCTTCTGATGTGGAAAGCGACGCAACTCCTTCCAGTGCACCAGTAAGATCATAGGCAAAAACCTCTTCATTGCTCCCAGCTAGCTCTTCTTCTGGTTGTGGAATATTGTCTTTAATGTAATGGTATAAATAAGTTCTATCCGGTGCATAAGTTGCGGCAAGATTCAGGTGTTTCCCAAATTCTGATTTGTTTTCCAACTGTGCCTTTTTTGCAAGCAGCAATCTTAAATTTTGAGCATACGGATATTGACGGACAAGTATTTTCAACTCCTCAAAATCGAGGTTCCAAAGCTGTTCGGAGTGCTCTAAAATGGTTGTAAATTTATTTCCTGTCATCATGTAAGTAGGTTTGAACCCAATTGTGAGGGCTAAATCTAATATAAATTACCAATTATTAAATGCTTTATTAAAAATATCTTCTACCAATTGTTCATTAATTTCCTCAATCAACTGATCCTGCACAGAGGCTAAGTCCGTTCCACTATCATAATCTGCAAACCTCCGAAATTGATTATTCCAATCGAGATCGGGTTTGGTTACACATGCATAATCCACCATGACTTCAATTTCTAGTCTATTGAAGGCGGTAGTCGCATTTGGAGTAGGCGCAACGGGTGAAATCCGATAAGCAGTAATCGCTCCTTTAAACTCTACGTCGCCATTGGCATTCGCGTAGTTCAATCTTGATTCTGTCAATACCTTATCCTTTAGCCGTTCACTAAATGTCTGCGCCAGTGTAGGCACCACATTATTTGCGTTATTCTCAAAAGGAATAATGGTAAACGATTGTACCTCGGGCGGAATGCTTATTCCCTTAAAGGAATAACAACTTCCTAAGGCTAAAAGCAAGCAGATTTGAGTGATAGCGATTAGTCTTTTCATTCTTTTACGTCGTAATATTTAATCTTTCTATAAAGCGTTCGTTCCGATATTCCCAGTTCAGAAGCGGCATCCTTTCGTTTTCCTTTATGTTTGGTCAATGCCTTTTGAATCATATCTTTCTCCATGTCTTCCAGCGATAGGGTTTCTTCTACTTCGATAGCATTATTATAGTTGCTTGAAGGGTCGATAATTATTGGTTTTGAAGAACCAGATGCTGGTCTGCCAATGGATTCATTATCGTTTTTGTTTCCGTAGGAAGCAAATTCCTTTCGGGTAGGAGAGGTTTGCTCATATTGTGTGAATTGAGGCAGTTTGTTAAGGTCCGGCACACTAAGATTGTTATTGCTGATCAGTTCGAAAACCAAGGACTTTAAGTCATTGAGGTCTTTTTTCATATCAAACAACAACTTGTATAATATTTCTCGCTCATGGAAATTCTCGCCATTATTTTTTCCGTCTCCCGTAACCATTGGTAGATTTCGATCGGCTGCTTTAGGAATAAATTTCAGCAAATCTTCTGCGGTCATATTTCTATTGGTCGCAAGCAAAGAAACTTGTTCTGCAATATTTTTGAGCTCCCTGATATTCCCCGGCCATTTGTAGCTTTCCAACAATTGGACAGCGCCTTCGTCCAAGCGGATCGTCTCACTTCTGTATTTCTCTGCGTAGTCCGAAGCAAATTTTCTGAATAACAAACTTATATCTTCCCTGCGTTCAGACAAGGCTGGAACCTGAATAGGCACCGTATTCAACCGAAAGTATAAATCATTTCTAAATTTTCCGGCGCGTATTTTATCGAGCAAAGAGGCGTTGGTGGCTGCTACGACACGGACATCCGTTTTTAATACTTTGGACGAACCGACCCGTACAAATTCGCCAGACTCCAAAACACGAAGTAAAAAGGCTTGAGTGTCCAGTGGCATTTCACCGACTTCATCTAAAAAAATAGTTCCTCCATTGAAGGTTTCGAAATACCCTTTTCGTTCGCTTATTGCTCCGGTAAATGCACCTTTCTCATGTCCAAAAAGTTCGGAGTTGATGGTGCCTTCTGGCAATGCGCCGCAGTTGATCGGCATTCGTTTGTTATGTTTTCTGGGACTAAGTTCGTGGATGATTTTTGAGAATACTTCCTTACCAACACCACTTTCTCCTGTTATCAGGACGGACAAGTCTGTTGAAGCAGCTCTAATCGCTCTGTTCAATTGATTGTCTAGAGTTTGAGAGCTTCCAATAATTCCAAAACGTTGTTTTACACTTTGTAAATTCATATTTTTTTTAGTCTGTTAAAAGGAAAAAACCGAAAGTCGGACCATAAGCATAGTGGTTTAGGGAAAATACTAGGCTATAGCAATGCCTTTTAACGTTGCCGAAGATACCTCATTGACTTTTACATTTATGTAATCTCCGGGCTGGTATCCTTCTACAACAGGAAAAATGATCATTTTGTTTTGAGAGTTTCTGCCTTTAAAATCTAAATCAGATCGTTTAGAAACGCCCTCTATTAAAACTTCAAATGTTTTTCCGATATCCTTTTTGTTGGATTCCAATGATATTCTAGTTTGCACATCGATGACTTCGGATAGACGTCTTTTTTTGACCTCCAGGGGAATATCATCTGGATATTTTTTAGCGGCCAATGTACCAGGTCGTTCCGAATAAAAGAACATATAAGACATGGTATACTTAGCAAATTCAATAATTGAAAGTGTTTCCTGATGTTCTTCTTCCGTCTCCGAGCAAAAACCGGTGATGATATCAGCAGAAATAGCACAGTCAGGCATAATTTTGTAAATACTATTTACACGTTCCATATACCATTCTCGATCATACGTTCGGTTCATTAGTTTTAGTATACGCGAGTTTCCTGATTGTACTGGAAGGTGGATGTACTTACAGATATTATGGTGTTTATTCATAGTATGAATCACCTCGTCCGTAATGTCTTTCGGATGGGAAGTAGAAAATCGAATTCGAAGCAGTGGATTTACTTTGGCCGTCATCTCCAGTAAATGTGCAAAATTGACGGTTTCTTTTGTTTCTGGATTTTCCCATTTATAAGAATCGACATTCTGCCCAAGCAGGGTAACTTCTCTGAATCCTTGATTAAACAAATCATTGGCTTCTGCTATAATACTAAAGGCATCTCTGCTACGCTCTCGGCCTCGGGTAAAGGGAACCACACAAAAGGAGCACATATTATCACAGCCTCTCATAATGCTAATAAAAGCGGAAACGCCGTTTGATTGAAGGCGAATCGGACTAATATCTGCGTAGGTTTCTTCTCTGGAAAGGAATACATTGACTCCTTTATCTCCCTCTTCGGCAGTGCTGATTAGCTTTGGAAGATCTCTGTATGCATCAGGGCCAACAACTAAATCTACGAGTTTTTCTTGTTCTAGTAATTTTGTCTTTAGCCGTTCTGCCATGCAGCCGAGTACACCGACCAAAGTGCCCGGTTTGTTTCGTTTAGCTTTATCAAAAATTCGAAGTCTTTTTCTAACCGTAGCTTCTGCTTTTTCTCTAATAGAGCAGGTGTTGATCAATATCAAATCCGATTCTTCCATGTTTTTTGTAGGATGAAAACCAGATTCCAATAAGATAGAGGCGACAATCTCTGAATCACTAAAATTCATGGCGCATCCATAACTTTCGATATAAAATTTCTTTTGATTACTGGTGTCTACCAACTCCTCTTTGAAGAAAACGTTGCCTTGCTTGTCTTCATCTATCTTCTTATCCTGTTTTAGGAAGTCTATCGTTGGGTTATCGTCGTACAATTCCATAGTTCACAATTATTGAGGTGCAAAATTACGTCTTTTTCGGCAGACTGCCAATTTGTCACCTGTTGTAATTTTGTTAAAATCTTAGGATTTGGTAGCGACGAGCGAATAGACCATTGGTAGCTTGCCTTGAAAGCCTTTTATATGAAAGCCACCTTCACAAGGTACAGTGTGTAAAAAACTGTCATGCGGAGAATAATCATATTCATCAAAATGAGTAATGGCAAGGCCTTGGGCCATTAAGACATTTATTACTTCCGATAAGCTATGGTTCCAGCTATAGCAGGTATGTTTGATCTCTGCGGTTCTATCTGCGTAAGTACCCTCCTCTTCTTCAATGATTGTTTCTTTGTTGAAATAGGAATAGGTGACTTTCGTAAAATCATCATCGTACATCCACACTGCAGGATGAAACTCCGCAAATATGAATTGTCCGCCTGGCTTTAGGAAATGGTTGATTTGCTTAGCCCACTGAGTAAGTTCCGGATGCCAGCCAACAACGCCAAAAGAGGCAAACACGATATCAAATTTTCCTTCAAGGTGTTGGTCCAGTTCCAGGACATTTGCACATACGTATTTAGCGTTTAGTCCTAGCTCTGTTGTCAATTTTCTAGCCTCCTCAATGGCAACGTTCGATAGATCTGCACCAGTGACTTCCGCCCCCAATCGTTCTAAGGAGAGGGTGTCCTGGCCAAAATGACATTGTATATGGAGTAGCTTTTTGTCTTTTATTTCAGTAAGCAGGTCGAGTTCGATTTTGCTTAATGAAGTTTTGCCATCCTTGAAAGCCTGGAGATCGTACATCTTTGATTTAAGATGTATTGGCGTTTTTTTGTTCCAGAGGTCTTTATTGATTTTTAGATAATCTTCCATAGTGTTAAAAATAATTAGGTGATTTTATTAATAGTATTTTTTAGGAGAAAAAGTTCCCGAAAAATACGATTAAAAAAAATCACCTAATTATAAAGTAAGGTGCACCAAGGCTACCTTTATAAATAGTTAAAAGAGTAGGCTATTAAAAACAAAAAGAAAACATTGGATGTCTTCTTTTTTAATTATGCGAATTTTGTTCCTGAAGGATTTGGTTTGCAGCGTCGAGAATTGCGGTATCATCTAAGCTAACAATCCCTCCATCAGGACCTGGTTGTAGCTGAAAGTCAGCAATTTCTCCAGCATCGTACTTCATTGCTCCAAAATAGTTTCGGACAGTTTGTTCTGTTAAACTTAAACGCTGTGCAATGAGTTTGACACTTCCTGTGGGCAGGCTGTGTTTGATTTTCCTTAATTCAGCAAATGTGATATTCATATGAAATGATTTTATAAGTAAAGAAAATTTATACTACTAATAATTGGATTGATCTTGTTTTTGTGAAAGATTAGGTTTTGTCTTTCCGGTTGAGGCAAATGATATATTGTATTTTTTTATAAATTTAAAACAAAAAATTGTAATTGGCAAAAAAACGTAGTGTAAAAAAATAGATTTTTAACAAAATAGAAATTTTAGCTTAGGAAACTTACTTTTGTCCCCATGGAAAATAAAAGTAGTCAACAACAAAAGACATTAGCAGAACGTGATCATGCGGTTATCTGGCATCCCTTTACTCAAATGAAAACGTCGGGATTGCCAATTGCGATTGCCCGTGGGGAAGGCGCCAGACTTTATGATGAAGAGGGAAACGAATATATAGATGCCATTGCCTCCTGGTGGATGAATTCACATGGCCATGCACATCCTTATCTCGCCAAAAAACTGGCAGAGCAGGCAAACACCTTGGAGCATGCAATTTTTGCAAATTTCACCCATCGGCCCGCTGTTGAATTGGCAGAACGACTGTTAGAAAAATTGCCAGAAAATCAGGCTCGCGTTTTTTATTCTGACAACGGTTCAACATCCGTAGAAGTAGGACTGAAAATGTGTTTCCAATACTGGCACAACATCGGAAATCCAAAAACAAAGATCATTGCTTTCAAAGATGCCTATCATGGGGATACTTTTGGAGCGATGTCGGTAGGAGGGAGAAGCGCTTTTACCGAACCATTTGCGCCTTTTCTGTTTGATGTCGAGTTTATCGATACCCCAGTCGCTGGAAAGGAAGAGCTATGCATTCAACAGTTTGAAGAATTGATAAAAGATGGTGATGTTGCAGGGTTTGTTTTTGAGCCGTTGATTCTTGGTGCGGGTGGAATGCTCATGTACTCTACTACTGTTTTAGAACAATTACTTGGACTTTGCAGAAAAAATAATGTTGTTAGTATTGCCGATGAAGTGATGGTCGGTTTTGGACGAACAGGAAAGTTTTTTGCTACTGATCACATATCTCAAAAACCAGATATATTTTGTCTTTCTAAAGGATTAACTGGTGGTACTATGGCACTTGGAGTCACCACTTGTACTAAAGATATATTTAATGCGTTCTATTCTGATAATAAATACAAAACTCTATTTCATGGTCATTCCTGTACGGGCAATCCATTAGCTTGTTCTGTCGCTTTGGCAAGTTTAGATTTGTTTGATAAAAATGAAACATGGGACAATATCTTGCGTATTACTAACAAGCACAAAATATTTTCTGAAGAAATAGAAAATAATCGACTCGTTGGAAATTTGAGACAGCGAGGAGTGATTCTAGCTTTTGATATTGTTATAGGTTCTGAAGTTTCTTATTTCAATAACATTAGAGATTATGTTTGGGAATTTTTTGTGCGCCAGAAAATCATTTTACGCCCACTTGGTAATACTGTTTACATTTTTCCTCCATATTGTATAACAGACGAGGAATTGGAAAAAGTGTATCGGGCCATAAAACAATTACTAACTAACATTGAAGTAGACCACAAACAGTTCTAATCTGTTTTGTAATGAAATGGTCAACTTCGTTTAAAACTGAAAAGATGAAATTGACTAATTCTGTATTGCTGATCATTGGGTTTTTGCTCTTTTCTTCCTACGTTATTTCACCGCAAGGCAAGTTTGAAAAAGCACTCGAAAAAGCAGACACCTTGTTGAGTGAAACAAACCAAAAGGAAGCCGCTTTTGTTGCTTACAAAAAGGCAATGAAATTTGCTAGAAGAGACGCTGAAGTGGAAGAAATTTCCAAAGGAATGCTCGCATGTGCAGTGGGACTTTTCAGAGAAGGAGTTCAACTCCAAACTGATAACAAATCAAAAGAGGCCTATAGCCAAAAGTTCGCTGCAGCTTGGAAAGCATTCAAAGAAGGGGAAGCCAAACTGCCTAAAGAAAAAGTAAATTCCTATGCCATCTATGCCTCCGCAGCTTCGGCAGTTAGCATCGGCAATTTTCAGGATGCAATTCCGTATCTGGAAACCCTAAAGTCTAGAAACTATGGATTGGCAAAGGTGTATGAACTACTTGTGCAATCCTACCTGAAAACGGATCCTCAAAAAGCACAGTTTACGCTCAACGAAGGATTGAAAAAATATCCTGAAGATGCTAACCTAAGATCAATGACCAATTTAATGGTAAATCCTCAAGGAAGCTAATACGAAATATGAAATAACTACCCATTTCTGAAATTGGAGTCGATTATCGACTCCTTTTTTCATTTAAATCCTCGATTAACCATTAAAGTACACGGACGAGTTCTTGAAATTGATCTTCGGTAATGTCTAAATGGGTGACAAAACGAACCGTTTGTGGTCCGAAGGCAACAGCAAGAATTCCCTTTGATTTTAAGTCTTCCAGATAAGTCGCAGCGGTCATCGGTGCCTTTACATCAAAAATCAAAATATTGGTATGAATGGGGCGGATGTTCTCAATAAACGATTTTTTAGCAAGTTGTTCACCAAGAATTTTAGCTCGGTCGTGATCTTCTTGCAATCTATCTAGGTGATTGTCCAGGGCATATGTGCCAGCAGCTGCCAAAAAACCTGCCTGTCGCATTCCACCACCTCGCACTTTTCGAACACGTCTTGCCTGTTTTACCAATTCCCGACTGCCAACTAACAAGGACCCCACAGGCGCCCCAAGTCCCTTAGACAGACAAACAGAAATACTATCGAATAGTTGCCCCATATCTCTGGCAGTGTCACCAGAAGCCGTCAATGCATTGAAGATCCGCGCGCCGTCAAGATGCAGCGCTAGTCCCTTTTCCTTACACAAATCGGTGATGGGCTGAATTTCTTCCTTTCGGTAATAACTCCCACCTCCAAAATTGCAAGTATTTTCAAGTACTACAAGGGAAGAACGGGGAACCCAATCATAGTCTGGGTTGATGTCCTTTGCGATTTGGTCGGCAGTTATTTTTCCATTCGTTCCGTGTAGTAGCTTTACTCCGATCCCGGCATTCGCGGCGTAGCCGCCAGTTTCTGAGCGATAAACATGAGAGCTTTGTTCACAAATCATTTCATCGAGTCTGCCCGTTTGGACCTGGATCGCAATCTGATTGGTCATGGTCCCAGATGGGCAAAACAACGCATCTTCCATTCCAAACAAATCAGCCACTTTTTCTTGAAGATGGTTGATAGAAGGGTCTTCCTTGAAAACATCATCGCCCACTTCTGCGCTCATCATTGCCTTTAGCATGGATGGAGTAGGGCGGGTTACTGTATCACTCATCAAATTTATCATCGTTCCTATTACTTTAAAAAGTTAATCCAATTCCTAGTACAAAATTACGCAATGGCATTGGCCTACCAGCGACCACTTCATAATCAGCGTTAAAGATATTATCAATCTTAAATTTAGTGACTAGTTTTCTTTTATTTATTAAAAAATCATAATTCGCCGAAAGGCTACTCATATAGTAACCAGGCAATTGACTTTGATTGTCACTTGTTGTATATCGAATATGCGCGTATTGTTGGTGGTAATAGACACTCCATTTTTTATGGCGGAAACTAAGGATACTTTTCCATTGAAATTTTGGAGTATAGATTAGTTGTTTTCCTAGTAGATTTTCGTTGCCAATAACGATCGATTTATTGATGGCGGAGCTGAAAGTGTAAATGCCAGTTAGACCGATTATTGATTTTTTTATGAAAAAATCGAAGCGGGTATTGATCTCAATTCCCTGATTGACTACTTTTTTTAGGTTTTTTGCCTCCCAGAAATTCTGACCGTTTACAGGTGACCATTGTATCCAATCGTCAATGTAGTTCCTATAAAGATTGAGTTCTGCCGCATACTGCCATCTTCCGGGTTTCTTGTATTTAGTTAGGAGGCTAAGTTCGGCACCCATTGATTTTTCCGGGCTAAGGTTGGGATTGCCGCCTGGCTGCCAGAATCGACTATTGATGGTTGGGAAATTGTAGTTTCTGGAATGATTGACACGAAAAAACAACAAATCACCAAATGGTTTGTAGGACAATTGTATACTATATAATAAAGGAGAAAGCTGTTCATCCAGCCAAACTTCACGAAGTGCTACTTTCCAGTGAAATTTTTTCCAGGTCTCCCCAGTCAGCTCTGCAAAACCGCTGATTTGATTTTGTGAGATACCTGATCGATAGCCATCGGCTTCTGCTCGGTCTGCGTTTAGATCAATTCCCGATTGAAAGAAAAGAGAATGTGGCAGACTGAGGCCAAATTTAGCTTTCGCGAATATTTTTGTTGCATGACTTTCCAGTGTATCCAGGTAAAGAAACTGTTCGCGGAGCCAGGCTGCTTTCAAGGAGAGGATACTTTTCGAATCGGTTCTTTTCCATTCGACGAAAGTCCGTTGATAATTGTCTTTTTGGTTGGCGGTCGGAAATTCTAAGTCCCTGTTGCTAAACTGATACCAGGCTTTTGCGGTAAGCGTATTTTTTTTGTTGATTTGGTAATGAGCCGACTGCATGAAACCAGTTTGCCTAAAATCAGAATGACTGGCTGCCGTTTTAGGACGCCCTTGTTGCAATTTATTTTTATAATGAAATCGGTTGGCTCCAAAATGATAAAACCCTTTTGTGCTCCCAGAAAATCGATTTTTGTTATAATTTAGTTGAAGAACCGTATTACTGTTTAGCAGCGAACTGAATTCTTGGAATAGTTGGAAGCCAGCCTGTTCTTTTTTAGTTTGCAGATTCAGTTGTGCGCCAATTGCCCCACTACCATTCTCCAGATTGTTTCCTCCCAATTGGAAATCGATGTCATTGAAAAAAAAGTTCGGCAAAAGCGAGACATCCAACTCTCCTAACATCGGAGAATTTAATGGCACATCTTCCCAGAATATTTTGGTATGTCGAGCTCCGGTTCCCCTGAAGGAAAGGCTGGATATTTGACCTACACCATAATTTTTTATAAAAACCGGGGCCTGATATTCTAGGGCTTCGTCAACAGACGCTGTCACAAAAAATGTATAAACAGTTGAATCAAGGCTTCTTAAAGGGTAATTATGAGAAGGAAAAACTTGAACGGTTGGAAGTATTATTGTATCTTGATGAGCAAATAGGAGGGGAGGAACTAACAACAATAATATTATACTAACTACAAGTTTCATGTTCTTTGAGAATGTGGTATGATTTTTCCTATTTACCAAACACAAGATAGAAACACTACTCATAAAAGAATAAAAAATGAGTAGAGAATCTACTTATTATTCGCGTCGCGACGAAACCTATTTAACTTTCTAACCGTAAAAAGATGAAACAAGAAAAACAAGTAATGGGAGATTACCGAGACTTATTGGTATTTAAGAAAGGGATGGAAATCGTAGAAATCACTAAAGCAGTGGTAGAGTCTTTTACAGAAAACTCTGAAAGTAAAATGATCGGCGAATTAATGTTGGAGAATGCGTACATCATCCCCGCAAAAATAGCGAACGCAGAAGGCGGTGATTTGTATACCCATCGCCTAGACATGGCAACACTCATCAAACTAGCAGCAAGAGAGCTACACAGTCAGACGACCCTTTGCAAACACTTAGACCTTACACACGCCGATTATATCGAATTGCTACAAGCAGAACTAGACCGATTCAGAGATCTGTTTCTCACTTGGGTATCCGCTTTTGACAAATCAAATGACGTGTTTGATGAATGGAATTTCCGCGCTGCCTAACCAGAGAAACTACTAACCAAAATATATCATCTCCTTAATCGTGAAAACGGTAAGGAGATTGTCATTTTAGCCTTACTTCGAGCTGATAATTAGCGACCTACAAAATTTGTTTTTTTTCTAAACGCAGAGTTTTCGATTGCCCAATCGCACTACTGTTAAGCTTTCCTGTATAACATACCACCAAATTAAGTACGAAATCAATTGGACGAGGACGAATGATGATTCGTTCCTACATCATTTTTTTTGAAACCACTATCGAATGACAGTGGCAAATCCTTTGTACTCAAATTTTTGATTTCGAGCACCTATAATCTTGACG
This sequence comes from uncultured Saprospiraceae bacterium, assembly GCA_938016265.1. GTDB lineage: Bacteria > Bacteroidota > Bacteroidia > Chitinophagales > Saprospiraceae > JAHDHB01. The sequence continues at coordinate 52,886 of CALLWB010000052.1, read as the reverse complement.
AGGTAGACGTACACTCCGTTTTTGACCATACCTCCAGTATTGTTTTTCTTACCATTCCAAGCAATATTAGGATCGTTGGCCGTGAAAATAAGCTCCCCCCATCGATTCCAAATGGTCATTTCAAATTGTTCAATACCGTAGAATATTCCAGCTCCCTGGAAACCATCATTAACATCATCATAATTTGGTGTGAAGGCATTTGGAAGAAAGTAGGTAAATCGGGGTTCAACATCTACTACCTGTACACTGGTATCTGTGCATCCTTGAGGATGGGTCACGACTAGCTGAACATCAAATCGACCAGTGTCCGGGAAGGAATAGGTAGGATTACTTTGCGTAGAGAAATCTCCAGTACCAAAATCCCAATACCACATTGCTGCACCAGTAGATTGATCACTAAACGTAACCAAGGGGTCGAAATTCGTAGGAGTATCTGGTGAAAATGCAAAATCCGAAATCGGAGTAGGAAAAACAGTTATCAAATCCGGGAAAGTCTGCTGAGAAACACAACCTATCGGAGAGGTAATTTTTATTGAAACGGTATAGACACCTGGCTCTTCATAAGTATGTGTAGGACTAGATTCTGTCGAGGTTTGCCCGTCTCCAAGTGTCCACTCTGTAGTATATCCGTTTATCGGGAAGGAATTGTTGATGATGGTTACGGTAAATGGCTCACATCCGGTGTCGTCTTCCGGCATGATCATTATTTCTGATTCAGGGTACCATTCTATCGTCTGTACATAGGTGTCTTGACAATTATTAATATCAGTTACAGTTAATGCGACATCAAAAGTACCTGCTTCTGTAAACAGGTGGACGGGGCTTTGGTCGGTAGAAAATGTTCCATCATCAAAATCCCAAAACCAATCGGTAATTGTTCCAGATCCTGAGAAAGAAAGGTCGGTATAAGCTATTGGGGTAGGTTCGCAAGGGTCAAACAAAAACTCATATTCTGCCTTTATTTCTGGGAATACATCGACATATATTGTAGCCGTGTCTGAGCAATTTAAACTGCCTGGATTTACAATCAATGTTCCCATGTAAGAACCAAGGCCGGGAAAGTTGATTGTTGGGTTGGTCGCTGTACTGGTGAACGGTGGATCTCCAGGAACTAATTCAAATTCCCAAAAATAACCGTCAATAAACTGAACCTGCGAACTTTCATTAATAATGGTCACCGTTTCTTCTCCGCAGGAAACAATTAGATATTCTCTTGGTCCGATCAGGGAGTCTTCCCGGACATCAGCGGTTATAGTCCGCTGACAACTGGTTACATTAAACTGGAAATCACGCCTGGTTATTCCCATCAATACCCCATTTCTATATTCTTCTACACAAATACCAACAACATATTGACCTATGAAGGTAGGGGTTCCAGTGATCAGTCCAGTTTCTAAATCGATAGCGACAGTTGGATTGCCCTGGAGCGGCGCCTGAAAAGTGAAGGGCCCCGAGAAATTTACAGTAGGGAAATGCGGGAAATTGACAAATGGTACGGAGGTAATCATCGGAGCAGGTATATTGGAAGACGCACCCACTGTTGGTTCGCAAAATTTATAAACTAAAGAATCTCCATCGTTATCCGTAGCAGAGTGATCGAAGTTGATCGGTTCGTTTGCACAAATGACAATTGGAGGAAAATCATTAAAAATTGGACTATTGTTACACTTTAATTGCGCTTCTTCCGTTAAGGTAACGGTATAGGTAGCTCCTACGGTACCTGGAGCAAGTATATTATTGATTGTTGTATTTCGACAGCAACGTTGATAGGCAATCACGTAGCCATCGGGATTGAAGGGAAGGTTCAATGGATCCTGACCTGCAGGAGGAAAAAGATAGGTACCTTCTTGAACACACAACCCCGGAGGTGGTTCGAGACAAGGACTATCGAGTACTGGAGGAATAAGATTGTCTGTAGATAGTTGCACAGCAAGCGGAGCTCCATACTGAGTAGGATTGTTGCCATTGAACTCCCAAATAGTGATGGAGGCAGGGTCATCGAGCGGAGCACCATCTTCAGTGGCACAATCTCGATACACCTTCATAATAAACCGATAATTATTATTGCCCAAACACACATAAGAGATGTCTCCTCCAATGATATGAAGTGCAGACAAATTGTTATTGAATGCTAAAAAAAAGAAAAGCAGCAAAAATGTACTATATAATCGTATCAATTATTTTTATTTTAGCCTTATAATATTCACGCAAATTTACACTATTAATGTCCTTTAAAGAAGAAATATCAAAAATAGTACCTATATTAAAAGAAGGAGGTATTATCATTTATCCTACAGATACCGTTTGGGGCATTGGATGCCTTGCTACGGATCAAAAAGCAGTCGATAGATTGTTCTCCATTAAAAAAAGAGCTCCTCAAAAAAAAATGGTATTGCTTTGGAATAATGCCGAAACATTGAGCCATTTTGTAGAAAGAGTACCTCCAAAAGCGAATAATTTGATTGAGTTTCATAAGAGACCGCTTACAATTGTTTATGAAAATGCTATAAATCTTCCTAATAACGTTATTTCAGCCGATGGTAGTGTGGCGATACGAATAATAAAAGAAGATTTCTGTAAAACATTGATCGAACAACTCGGAGCACCTCTTGTTTCTTCTTCCGCTAATTTTAGCAATGAACCACCTCCTCGTACCTTTGATGAAATAAACCCAGAGCTACTTGCCCTTGTGGATTATGTCGTTCATCACAGAAGAGACGATGATCAATGGGAAGAACCTTCCACTATTGTCAAAATTACTGATGATAAGGAACTAATCTTCATTAGAAATTAGTTATTAGCTTTGAGATTTCCGATTTCTTACTACAAGAACGAGCAAACTATCGTTTTTGTTGATAAATTTCAATTACAATTGCTAATTTTACACTTACAGTAATTGTACGGACGGAACGGAATTGTGTTTCTCTTATTTAATTTATTTTTCTATAGTTTTATTTTCTATTAATGCTATTCGATATTAAACAGCATGAGAAAAGTATCTTTTCTCTAATTAGCCAGGTTGCGGAAGAATTGGATTACCCCGTTTTTGTGATCGGCGGATATGTTCGCGATCGATTGCTGGCAAGGCCTAGCAAAGATATTGACATTGTCTGCGTTGGCGATGGAATTACACTCGCCAGAAAAGTTGCTAAATCGCTTTCGCCAGAACCCAAGGTCGCCATTTACAAACGATTCGGTACCGCAATGTTCAATCACCGTGGCATGGAGGTAGAGTTTGTAGGAGCGAGAAGAGAGTCTTATCGTTTCGAATCCAGAAATCCAACAGTAGATGATGGCACATTAGAAGATGATCAGAATCGAAGAGATCTGACGATCAATGCATTGGCGGTTTCTCTTAATGAATATAACTTTGGTGAAATTGTAGACCCGTTCAACGGTTTGGAAGATCTGGAAAGCAAAATTTTGAGAACACCATTGGAACCTGGACAAACTTTTTCAGACGATCCACTTCGTATGATGCGGGCCATTCGATTTGCTACCCAACTCAATTTTACTATTGAGCCATCTACCTTTCAAGCAATAAAACGGCATAAGAATAGAATAAAAATCATCTCCCAAGAACGCATCACTATTGAATTAGAAAAAATTCTGGCAAGCGACCAACCATCGATTGGATTCAAATTGTTGTTTGATAGTGAATTGTTGGAGATTATTTTTCCAGAGATGCATGCGTTGTATGGGGTAGAGGTGAAAAGGGGGTTAGGGCACAAGGACAATTTTTTTCATACCTTGAAGGTAATTGATAATATTTGTAAGAACACTGACGATATCTGGTTGCGATGGGCAGCCTTGTTTCACGACATTGCCAAACCCCCGACTAAGCGGTTTGATCCTAAAATCGGTTGGACGTTTCACGGTCATGAGGCACTGGGGGCGAAGATGGTTCCACGGATTTTCAGAAGGCTACGATTGCCGATGGATGCTAAGATGAAGTATGTACAAAAGTTAGTTCGTCTGCACCTACGTCCTATCAGTCTGACCAAAGAAAATATTACGGACTCAGCCATCAGACGTCTGTTGTTTGAGACAGGAGACGACATCGATGATCTGATGATCTTATGTGAAGCAGACATTACCTCAAAGAATCCTAAAAAAGTAAAACGATACCTGAGTAACTATGAGCTTGTCCGCGAAAAACTAAAGGAAGTAGAAGCAAAAGACAGTCTCCGAAATTGGGAGCCACCCATCTCGGGAGAATTGATCATGGAAACATTTGATATTACTCCCTCCAGAGAAGTCGGAATCATCAAAAATGCGATTCGAGAAGCTATTTTAGATGGCGAAATTCCTAATGAATATCAGGATGCATTTGATTTTATGTTGGTAAAAGGGGAGGAACTTGGGCTTACTAGGATTGCTGCTAGTAAATAGATTCTTGTAGAAGAACTCGTATTGCTGTTGCAAAACTGATGATAGAGAGCGACTGTTCTTAACTCGCTGTTTCGCCTAGGCAATTTTGCGCCAACAAAAAAGCCACTCTACTTCTTCGATCACTTACAAATCACGCCTCTTCAGGATTAGATAAATCATTCCAATAATAATCCCAATCCAACAACTCGATACTAATATTGCCTCTGTTTGGGTTAATAAAAACTCGACGTTGTCTCTTTGCCAGGCTTGATTTTGAGCAAATTTTAGCTGTCGGAGTGGCAGCGGTACCAAGTCTTCCAGCGAATTCATAGGATAATAATTGACTAAAGGTCCGGGAGCTATATTAAAATGAATAACCTGTCGGAAAATATTTTCAATAAAAAACGTGTAAAACAACAATAAAAACACTGCTAGTCCTGAACGTTTTACCAGAAAACCAATAAAAAATCCGACACACATATAGCCAAAACATTGAAGGAAATAGGAAGGAATCAAATAGGTCTGCTCCAGTACTTTGGAGTTGATGATGAAGTCGGTATTGGAATATCCATATCCTAGGACGACTATGCAATAATAAATAGTTGCGAATAAACTGATTGCGCCAAACATTATTAGTTTGCTGGCCAAAAACTCACTTCTGGTCAAACCAGTCATAATGTTTTGTCGAAGCGTTTTGAAGGCATATTCATTGGTAATCATCAGAACCCCTAGAAAACCAAAACAGAAAAAAGTAAGCCAACTCCCCAAATACCCGGCAAACGACCATACATCAGGGAAGGAATAAATACTCAAAATGGAAAACTCCTTCGGGAAATCCATAAATAGCCCAATCGGAAAAAACAACGGCAATGCCAAAAAATACAGGAGCACAAAGACCCGAAAGGTAGCATTGGGCTTTAGTTTTAACCATTCTAATTGAAGGAGTCGCAGCATTGTTATTGGGTGATTTCTAAAAATTCTTGTTCTAAGCTTCTGTTTTTTACTAGCAGATGAGTGAGGACAAGGTGGTTGTCAAAAAAGTATTTGTTTAGATCCGCTGCGGAGAATTCATCTTTCAAAACGAGTTCGTATCCTAGTTTCGTAGGGGAAAAGGAGTGGATAAACGTGCATTTTTCCAGCAACGCATTTAGCTGGGTCTGGTCTTCTGTTCCAATTTCTACGGTCTGTTGTTTATTGATGATCGCACCTACACCACCAACAGAAAGCAACGCTCCCTTTTTGATAATGGCCACGTGTGAGCAAATTTTTTCTACTTCATCCAGCATATGGCTAGCCAGAATGATTGTTTTCCCCTTTTTTGCAATTTGGAGAATCAGATTTCTAACTTCAACAATTCCTTCTGGATCCAATCCGTTGGTTGGCTCATCTAGCACTAGGACTTCCGGGTCGGAGATCATGGCGGCCGCGATGGCCAATCGTTGTTTCATTCCTAGGGAATAGGTCGTAAATTTTGATTTTTTTCGATCCTTCAGGTTGACCATTTCGAGTAGCTCGTCGATTTTTGGCTGCGCTGTTTTTTTGATGTGGGCAACCACTTTTAGGTTGTCAACCGCATTCATGTATGGATAGAAATTGGGCGTTTCGAGTAAAGTGCCAATCTGCCCTCTTGCCTTTTGCGGCTGGTTTTCTCCAAACCAAGAAAAGGAACCACTATCTGACTTTATGACGCCCATTACCACACCAAGGGTGGTTGTTTTGCCGCTTCCATTGGGCCCTAGAATGCCGAAAACCTGTCCTTTGTGGACTTCCAATGACAAATTGTTAACTGCCGTGACAGCACCATACTTTTTGACCAAATTATCGACTTTCAAAATCATATATCAAAGTTAATCATTGTATTGGTATCCCGAAATTCTAATGACGAAGTCGTCAAATTAATAGACAAAAAAATACCTGTTGTGTTCAGCAACAGGTATCTATAAAAAAGGGAATGTTCGTTACTTCATTGATTATGAAAGTAACCAATTATTTTACATTAGGCCGAAAGGCTTAGCAAATTTCATCATTTCTCCAATATTGCTAATCTTGAGTTTTCCGCTCATAACAGCCATTGTTGGATTTACTTTCTTGGTTAATACATCAATAAAAGTTTGATCAGTTGATTTGACCACACATTTTGCATCTCCTGTCAATCCTTCAGAAACTTTGCAAGCGCCATCTTCTATTTCTACAGTAAAATCTCCACCACTATCGCCTTCTAAAACAAAGTGAAAAAGGGTGTTGGCATCTACTTTACTACCGTCGAAATTTTCTTCTAGTGATTTTAATAATTCTTTAGCAGTACTCATTTTTTTTAGTTGTTTTGTTGAAGGAATTATGTTTTGAATCCTCCATGTTAATTACAAGAAACGTTCGATTTCTTTGTACGGAGATAAGCAATTGTTGTTGCTAACTATCAAGGTTTGTTGAAATCGGCTGCAAAATAAGTTTTTTTAATAATTATATGGAATATTTTTCCAAAAATACGATCAGCTAGAAGGTTTTGGATAATACGTTCTACTTCTAGTAAAAAACAAATTCTACTTCTCAAGAGAAGAAAACACACCATTGTTTATCGACCAGATCAGTTTGTCCGCCCCTGTTGCTTCCCCATCCAAGTTAAAATCTTCAATTAGATACTGGTTGAAAGTGCCATTTAGTAAATTCCATTTTACCCCGTCGGCGCCATTTATATCATAACCTGCAGGATCAGTAACTTGATCGCCATCCCCAGCATACAACACCCACGTCCCTGATTTATTTTTCTGACCAGCCCCAGCATCTGCATAGCTATCGGCTGAGCGAAAATCATAGGAAAGGCTAGTACCATCTACTATAATTTGAGAAGGACTCATTGCTCCAATATGGTTTCTATGTTGCACTACAATGTAAAATTCGGTCCCTAATGTACTTGGAAAGGACTCATTATCAGGAAAGAAAATTGAGCCATCTACTAGCAGTAGACCCGCTGCCCGTGCTACTTCAGTACTTTTGCCAACGTCGGTTCGGAGAGAGACCAAAACCCAGTCTACGCTTCCAGAAGGATAGTCCGTATTGCTCCAGCCTTGCCCTTCCGTCCCAAAATAATTCCATGGAGCCGCATTGTAAGATTGACCTGCTGGAAGCAATCCTTTTTGCTGGAGTTGATTCGTCATTGTACCCGTAAAATCATTGTAGGCGCCCTCCAAAGCCACCTGTATATCTAAATCCAGAGAATAACTGCCAGGTACTTGTGCATATTGAAACCCGGAACCAGAAGACCCTACAAAAATGTTTGGGGTAGGGCCATTTTGAAACTCCATAGTGACGGCTGATTTCCAGGGCATATCTTCATTGACTGTAGACCAAGTGAGGCCGCCATCTGTGCTAGCCAATACACCCTCAGATAATGGATCGTAGCCTCCTGAGTAATAGGCAAAACTAGACCCTGCATACATAATTTGGTTGTTTGCTCCATAGATATCCAAACAGCGCATATAAGGACTAGAATACAAAGTGACCCAGCTATTTCCACCATCTTCACTACTGAAGATACCACCGACACTTGTACCGTATACGGTTATATGCACGATACCTTCAATACTAGGATCCACTTCTATATCAGAAATTCCTACATAATAATTATCAAAGGGCCAGGTATTTCCGCTAGCTCCAATTGTATAAATTTTTGTCCAGGTACTACCACTATTCGAGGAATAATAAAGACCATCTGCTCCTCCAGCATAAACTTTAGACCCATTTATTGCATCTACTGCAGTAAAATACAAGCTTCCATTACTTAGCACAAGAGACCAATTGGCTCCATCATCCTGACTTTTGTATACATTGCCATCCATGGTGACATAGAGTGTCCTATTTATTGAAGGACTGGTTCTGTCCAGAGAAAGTCCTAGTAAAAAAGTGCCTTGGGGCAACCCATTATTGCTGGTCGCCCAGGAGTTGGGTGCACCTGCCAGCGAACTGGATATTAGATAAGCAGGCTCTCCAGAGTCTCCTTGTTGGCATGCCCAAACCTTACCGGGCCGATCAGGATCACAAAGTACACTATTGGTGTTCCCTCCGTTGCCATCCCAGTTCCCTGTATAAGCGACATCATTGGACATTTGCCAACTCAGCCCACCATCCACGCTTCGAAACAATCCCAGATCGGCAAAACCGATATACATCTCATTGGTGTTTGTTTCATTGATGTCAATGTCGAGCATTACGACGTTGTCCACGCCAGTGGATTGCCAGAAGTTGGTGCCGAGGCTAGTTTCATTAGTATGCAAGTGATTGAAGGCATTTCCACCATCGAAAGAACCGTAGGTCCATTGTGGATTGCACCAGAATATTGCATCCGGGACTGTCAAGCTGCCGCTAATTGTCTTGCATAGGCCATTATAACTTTCTCCGTAAGACCAAAAGGGCAGGGCATTGGCTTGATAGCCTTTTCCCCAAGTAGATGGATCGCCAGTACGAGTCCAGTTGGATCCATAGTCGGTACTTGTCCAGGTTCCAGCATCTGCAAACCAATCAAATGGACATCTTGGGTCGATGAGTCGAATGGTTTGATTGTTAGTAGATGGAATAAAAATGACGCCCCCATAGTTCGCAATATTGGTCCAATTAGTTCCTTGGTTGGTGCTTCTGTAGAGATTGCCTTTATTGCCGGCGATGCATTCGCCATTTCCATTAGTGATGTCTTGCATGGTACTCACATAGACGACGTCGCTATCGATTGGATCGAGGGCAATATCCATGATCTGATCATTTGAAGGAGCGATCTCTGTCCAACTTAGACCACCGTCCATAGATCGAAAAACTCTAGCAGGTCCATTGGGCACAGGCCTGGATTTTCCTGTTACGAGATAGACCACATTGGAGTTGGTATGGTGAATTCTCAATTTTAATATTCGTAGACCACTAGGAAGCGTGCTGTTGCTGGCTAATGACCAGGTATCTCCTCCATCATTCGACTTATATACTTGTCCATTCGCCGCTGCCCATGCTGAGTGAGAGGCTGCATAAACTATATTAGGATTGCTAGGAGCAACCCGAACATCGGTGATATAGCCATTCTGTAAAACTTTATAAAAATATCCACCACCAGTTGCGCTTTTGAAGATCCCATCATCAGAAGCCAGGAAAAAAATATCTGGATTGGTAGGGTGAAATCCGACTCCTCCAATATGTGTGGACGTTACTCCGCGACTAGAACCGTAGACATTCCAGGATTGGCCTCCATTCCAACTATAGTATGCGCCGCTCAAGTCGCTACCTGCTATGATCTGTCCCGCTCCATTAGCTGCAGGCGGGCCTTGTTCAATTGTGCTGAAAGAGCCTCCTCCTCCAGGATTTGTACGAACCCAGTTGTGTTGGGCATGGAGAGTGGTTAGGAATAGGCTGGTTAGGAAAGTTAGGATTAAGGAGGTGGAGTTAATTGTTTTCACTGTGTTGCTGGTTTGTCTTGAATATTAACCATTTACTCTGCTTTTATCAGTATAAAATTAGTGAATTTCCTAATCAAATTATTTTGTTTTTTGGAATAGGAATATTTTTTATGTTTGTCTATTGCTGGGATATAGATTCACCGCATTACTCTCTTTTATTTAAGTACCATACAATAAATTACTATCCGGACTTAATTTTGGTTAAGTCGGTGGTAAAAATAGAGAAGTCAATTTTTGATTTTACTTTTTACTTTCCAGCCACTGTTGTGTGAAATCAAATAGCTGAGTAGGGTTTACTTCATTGTGCATTTCATGATAAAGACCATCCCAAAGTTTTAAAGTAACATCTCCTGATACTAATTTTGAAAACTCAACGGTGGCGTCTGAGGAGGTGATTTGGTCGCCCGTACCATGCATTAGCAGGAGGGGGATATCAACTTTTGATTGGGAACTGAGTAGCCATTCACCGGCATCCATAACTGCCATACCCATTTCTGAAGAGATTTTGTCATGTATTAACGGATCGTTAATGTATTTGTCAATGACTTGTTGATCATGGCTCAAATGTTTGGTATCCAGGTTACTACTTTGAGAAAAAGAGGGAGCAATTTTTCTGGCAACTTTCCCAAGCATGATCATAAAAGCTGGTGGAGCAAAAGCCAGTCGTATCCATGGAGATGTAGCAACTACTCCTTGGATTTTTGGTTTGTGTTTAAGCAAGTAGTTCAACACCAGATTACCTCCTAGGCTGTGGCCATACAGATAAACAGGTTTTTCAGGAAAACGGGATTCTGCCTCCTCTAGAAGTCTGCTAATTTCATCCATAAAAACGGAGTAGTTAGGGCAATGTCCCCGTTTGCCATCCGATTTCCCATGACCACGATGATCATTTGCAATGATGGCGTATCCTTTTTTGGTGTAATAATCTGCAAGGTGTTGATATCTGGAGCAGTGTTCGCCCATCCCGTGTACTAAACAAATTACTGCCTGCGCCTCACTTTCTGGTTTCCAAATTTTTGCAAAAATGTTAATCCCGTCTCTTGTTCTCCAGTTAAATTCTGATTGTTGCATATTGTCTACTGCTTATTTTGACCAACAAAATACAAATTTTACTCAAACGATTTTTCTTACTAAGAAAAAAAGCCAGCTCGAGAAGTTATTCAAGCTGGCTTTTTTAGTATTTTTCGACAGAATTTAGTCTATTTTAAAACGCTCACCTCCTTGATAATGAACTACTTTAGCAGAGCTGTATCTTGGTTTTACGGATCGAGCTAAAAATGCTTCCGCCAGATTCCCATTTCTAAAATCACCCATTAGGTAATGGAATTTTTTATCAACGTTTAACTCAACATCTATTTTTCCGAATTCTTTAAAAATAGCATGTGTAAGAGGTAATTCTTCCTCAGAGCTTAGTATTTCGATTTTAAAACCAGTATAGGATTTATCTAATTTTGTCACTTGTGGAGTGCTATTGTCTATTTCTTTTACTGTATCTGCTCCTCCTTCCTCGATGGCTTCTTCCATTTCTACTTCGGCCTCAATATTTGCAATTTGTGCTGCGATGGCTGTTTCTAAGTCTACGTCTCCTGCAATTGGATCGACGTTAGGAGTTGCAGGTTGTGTCGTTGTTGTTATTACTTTTTCAACAGGTTCTGCTATTTCAGGAACAATTTCCTCTACGATTTCTACTACTGCCGGTGATGTTGTAGCAGGTCGTGTTGTAGCGGTGATCACTTTTTCTAACGGTTCAGGCATTTCAGGATCTTCCACAATTTCTATTATTTCGGTAGCCTTAGAAGTTCCTTTACCAAGAGCAGGTTTCACTGCATCTTCAATAGGATCAGGGATGATTTCCAATTCTGGATTGGTGATGCTTTCTTGGCCTTTTCCAAGGGTTGGTTTCACTACTTCTGCCTCCTGGGATCCGATTTTTACTGTTTCGGTATTTCCTCCTAATAGATCGTTGGCTACTCCCTTTGCTTCTTCTCCTTCTGGTAATGGAGGAACCACTACGATGCCTTCTTGTCCTGGGAGTACTTTCCCTTCTTTATCACGTTCTAGATTTACTGGAGCTTTGCCGTCTTCAGGAACCATGATGACCGTATTTTCTTCATATCCGGCAACCATTGCATCAACCTGTTCATCAAAAATAATTTGACGCAAACTTTTATCTTCGTAAGGGTCTTTTGAAGTATATCCTAATACTTTGAATTCTGTTCTTCTGTTTACTTGATGTTCTTCATCAGAACAAGGGACTTTACTTTTACATTTATTTTTCAAGGTTGATTCCCCATATCCTTTAGCCGTCATTCTATTCTTATCAATACCTTCAAAAACAAGATGGTCAACTGTTGACCTCGCTCTTTTAGCGGAAAGCTCGTAGTTTTCATCTTCGAAACCTCTTGAGTCAGTGTGTGCACCAAGCTCAATCAACAAGTGTGGATTATCCTTCAGGATTCCAGCCAATTTTTCTAATTCCATTTCTGCTAGAGGAGTGATATCCCATTTCCCGAAGTCAAAGTAGATATTATTTACTTCGATAGGTTCACCGATTTCGATTCTCTTTAGTTTGATGTCTGTTCCTAGAACACCGGCGCTATGTCCTCCTACTGCTGATAAGTTGTCACTTACCCCTGGTCGGATGGTACCAATACCTTCAAAGCATAAAATACAATCATTGATATCAACATTTGCCTGTAGTCGCTTAGTGAAGAACCCTTTCTTTCTGATCATCAGGGTATACGAGTTCCCTTTTTCAAATGTAAAGGAGAAGGTGTGTCTTGGATGATTTTTTAAAACAAGAACCTCTTCCTTTTTTGTATTGTTGTAAATCTCAATTGTACACTCAGTCAACGCATCGATTGGCCCCTCGTGGTCTGCACCAACCAATTCAGATAAAGTCGCCTCAAAGATATATCCTGGTGCTCTTGCCATGGATATCTTTGTATAAACGGTTTCTTCTGTTTTTTTACCTACAGTAGAAAGTTCGGTTTCGGATTTTTGGAATCCTTTTTTTGTCGTAATTACCCGATAATTTTTACCTGCGGGGAGTTCTGCCTCAAATTTTCCCTCCACATCAGATTTTACCGATTCAATAAATATAGAATCGGGTGTAAAAAATCCTACGGTTACATCATTTAGGAAGCCAGTATTGTTTTCTGCAAAAATGTACCCTTCGACCTTTACATTTTGGCCAAATAGGGATACGCTTACAAATAATAATACGAGCGTTAAACTAAAATAATGGTTTTTCATTTTAAGTTAGTTTTGTATAAATTAATTTTCAAATGGTTTTCAGTTCAGCATTAGCAAATATTAATCCACTAAATTTAAGTTCACAAAAATAATCAAAATTTTAATCGTTTGACAGACAAAAGATTAATGGCGTTATTATTGAATCCAGATACTTGTTTTTTGGAGAATCTTGCGGTTTCATCATAAAATAAAAACACTACTGGAGCTTCTTCTATTAAGATGCGCTCCATTTGGTGATATAAATCATAACGTTTGGTGTTGTCATTTTCAGCGAGTGCTTGTTCGTATAATTCATCATACTTAACGTTATTAAATCGTGTATAGTTGGGTGGCGCGGGATTTTTACTATAAAAAACAGTCAAAAAACTCTCTCCATCAGGGTAGTCTGCTATCCAGGAAGCTCTAAACAATGGGGCCTTTCCTTTTACCATCAAATCTCTTAAAACGGCAGATTGCATGAGTTCTATTTCTGTTTGTACTCCGATTTCCTCCCATTGTTTCGTTAAATAGGTGCAAATATCTTTATAATCATTATTAGTAAATAACTTTATAACTGGCAATCCTTTTCCATTTGGGTAGCCTGCCTCTTCAAGTAAGGTTCTCGCTTTTTGAGGGTTGTAGCTATATCCCTTTACTTTTATCGGATTGTGAGACGGCAAACCTCTTGGAATAAAACCAGCGTTTGCAGGTTGTCCTACGTTGTTGCGAAGGTTTCTCAACATTTTTTCCCGGTCAATAGCATAATTAAGTGCTTGTCGCACTTTCTTCTTTTTTAGAGGCGTTTCTCCTTCAAATTCCAGATTGATCCCAAGGTATTCTGTATTTAAGAAAGGGGCTTTATGGAAGTCTATGGTTGGTTTATGTTTTTCCTGAAGGGCTCCCTCTTTGGTCAGCAATTCATTGACGAAAGAAGATTCGAGCCCAGAGATAAAGTCAAGATTGCCTTTCATGAATTCCAGGTAGCCTGTGTTCCGATCACCCATGAAGTTGACACGCACACCGTTTAAGTAGGGTAGGGCTGCCCCCTTTTCCTTTTCAAAATAGTTGTCATTTTTTAAGAGGACTAATGCCTGTTTGTCCAACCACTTCACACATTTGAAAGGGCCTGTTCCAACCGGATTTCTACCAAAATCTTTTCCGTATTTTTCGACCGCTTCATAGGGGACAACGGAGCAATATTGCATGGTCAAAATCCCTAACATCGGGCGAAAGGGTTGCTGAAGGCGGATGACAAAAAGCGTATCATTCAACGCAGTAAAAGAATGCGGCATCACCAGTTTGTCCTTGAAAATCCAACTACCTGGAGAGCCGACAGCAGGATCAGTGATCCGGCCCAGGCTGTACTTGAAGTCTTCTGCTACTACTTTTCTACCTTTCCCATTAGGGAATACCTCATGATCCTGAAAATAGACATCACTCCGCAGATGAAACAGATAGGCCTTTCCGTCTTCAGATATTTCCCAACGCTTTGCAATAGCAGGTTGGATATTCAAATCTTCGTCCAACTGCACCAACCCATTAAAAATATGATCAACACTCCAAATATTAGACATATTTCTAGCAAAAGCAGGGTCTAAGGAGGTCACTTGATTCGGTTGATTGTAAGTGAATACGGATTTTTTTGTAGCAGCACTATCTGATTTGCAACCAACCATAAAAATGCTAACTGCAACTAAAATTAGACCGAATAGGATGTTATTATTCATTAAATAATGCTTAATCTGATTTAAAACTCAATAAATTGATTTACGTGTTGGTGAATTGATTTTTTTGTTAATTCGTCAATAATTTCACCACGCTCACTTATGAGTGAGTCTATAGATGAAATAGGCAGTTTGTTTGGGAGTATAGTTAGTTTTAGATAGTTCAAAATGGACGACAAGTGATCCATTCCCAGCAAGCAGCCTGCACGTCCAGAAGAAACACCTACAATACCTGCTTTTTTACCATAAAAACTGGAAGAAATTTCTCGTACAGAACAAGCGTCAATAAACAATTTCAATATACCTGGGAAGCTTCCGTTATATTCGGATACCACAAAAATAAACTTTGAGGCAGGAATAATGTATTTATTTTGAATAGTAGCCAGTTCCTTATTTTGGCCCTCTGAAGAATACATTTGGGGATGCATAAAATTCAGCGGCAAACTATCAAGACATAAAAGTTGAGATTCCTCACTTTGCTCTTTTAACAATTGTAAGTAATGGTTGGCGATAATATTTGCTTTACTATTTTCCCGATTCGTTCCCGCAATTACAGTTATCATTCGATTACAACAATTTTTGTCTCAAAATTTAGGGCAAAGGTAAGAAAGTGTAACCTTAAAAATCAACAATTTCTTGATTACTTCGTATCTAATAGATATTTTACATCGTTAATAGCAAATTTCAAAAAATCAATAATGAAAATCACATTCTATGGTCAAGCCAGTTTTCAAATAGAATATAATGGCAAAATGCTTGTTTTTGATCCGTTTATTTCTCCTAACGAACAAGCAAAAGAAATTGACGTCAATGGTATCAAAGCGGATTATGTCCTTGTCTCTCATGCACATCAGGATCATATTGTCGATGTGGAAACGATCGCCAAAAATAATCAGGCAACAGTAGTAGGAGGATACGAGGTGGCTACCCATTTCGGATCGAAAGGACATAAGTATCACCCGATGAATCATGGTGGTAAATGGAATTTTGACTTTGGAACAGTAAAAATGACAAATGCGATTCATTCCAGCAGTTTTCCAGACGGTTCTTATGGTGGTTACCCAGGAGGATTTGTTATTTCTGGAGATGGAGGGACTTTTTATTTCGCAGGGGACACTGCACTCACCTGGGACATGAAATTGATTCCAATGACTTGCCCGAAATTGGACTTTGCCATCCTGCCGATTGGGGATAATTTTACGATGGGATATGAAGATGCTGTATTAGCAAGTGATTTTATTGAATGTGATACCATTATAGGTTGTCATTATGATACCTTTGGTTTTATAGAAATAGATCATGAGGCAGCAAAAGAAGCCTTCAGCAAGAAAGGGAAAAATCTGATTTTACCTGAAATCGGAAAAACTTTTGAAATTTAAAAGGGAATTCACTTAATTAAATCATTATTTGTAATAAATTTGTGTAGGATTATAAGTTTGGTTTTCGAAAAGCCAGTTTTCAAAAAAACTTCGAAACCACCTAAACTTACTCCCCAACACTCATTTCTTTATCGCATTTTAATTGTAATTAATTGAATATCATCGGTAGTTTTATGCTACTGACTATAAATATTTTCAATGGGAAAAATTATTGCTATCGCAAACCAAAAAGGAGGGGTCGGAAAAACGACGACAGCCATTAATCTTTCTGCGAGTCTTGCTCTATTAGATTATAAAGTATTATTAATTGATGCTGATCCACAAGCCAACGCGTCTTCAGGTATCGGAATCGCCACCCATCAGGTAGAAAATAGTATCTACGATTGTATGATCAACGAGCTAAGCCCGCTTGATGCTATAGTAGAAACGGAAACACCTAATTTATACTTAATTCCTGCTCATTTGGATTTGGTAGGAGCGGAGATTGAACTGATCAATAGACCTGATCGTGAGCATGTAATGAAAGCGGTACTTAACCCTTTACGTGATCATTTCGATTTTATTATTATAGATTGTCTGCCTTCACTTGGGCTGATCACTATCAATGCATTGACTTGCGCAGATTCTGTAATAGTACCTATGCAGTGTGAATTTTTTGCCCTCGAAGGTTTAGGGAAACTTATGAATACCATTAAATTGGTAAGAAAAAGCCTGAATCCTAATCTGGAGATTGAAGGAATCGTATTATCTATGTACGATGGCCGTCTGCGTCTTGCCAGAGAAGTAGTGGCAGAAGTTAGAGAACACTTCAAGGAGCAAGTGTTTAATACAATTATTCATCGAAATGCAAGACTAGGAGAAGCGCCTGGACTTGGAAAACCAGTCGCCTTATATGACGCAACATGCAAAGGCGCACTAAATTTTCTAAACCTAGCCAAAGAAATTTTAGAAAAAAATATGGTGGAGGAATTCGCCTAACAAAAAAATAACATACAACAACTTCAAGAATTCGCCCCATTAATTTGGGGCTTTTCTATAGACCAAAATCTTCAAAATTACAATTTCTAAGCAAGTATGATTCGGTAATTTTTTTGTAATTTTGCAATTCAGAATTTTCAGGTTTTAAATATACTAAAATGGCCAAAAGGACTAAAAAAGCACTAGGAAAAGGAATACGAGCACTCTTAAATAATATAGATAATATTGAGGAAGGACAAGAAGAAAAAAAAGTGTCTATTGTAAATACACTTTCCAGTAATGTTGCCATGTTGTCCTTGTCAATTATTGAGGTAAACCCCTTTCAACCAAGAACTGAATTTGATGAAACAGCACTAAAAGAGCTTTCAACATCGATACAAACACACGGACTGATTCAACCGATTACCGTCCGCCGGCTAAACAATAAAAGCTATCAACTGATCAGTGGGGAGCGTAGAATGCGCGCTTCCAAATTGGCAGGACTCACAGAAGTTCCAGCTTATGTTCGATTGGCAAACGACCAGGAAATGCTCGAAATGGCACTGGTCGAAAACATCCAACGGGAAGACCTCAATGCCATTGAAGTCGCCATCACCTATCAACGATTGATGGACGAATGTAAACTGACCCACGAAAAGCTCTCCGAGCGAATGGGAAAAAACAGAAGTACCATCACCAACTATACTCGATTGTTAAAACTACCGCCGGAAGTACAATTAGGTATTAAGAGCAGCGATCTTTCTATGGGACACGCCAGAGCGCTTGCTGGGCTTGATGATGTCGCCCTACAACTCATGATCTACAAAGAAATAAAAGAGGGTGGATTGTCCGTAAGGAAAACAGAAGAATTGATCCGTCAATACAGCTCGCAGTCCAAAAAGAAAAAAACCGCCGCTGCTAATGGCCTGTCTACAGAGTTCAAAGCAGTGCAGGACGATTTATGCTCCAAATTAGGTACGAAAGTTGCTATAAAAAGAAACGATAGCGGCAAAGGATCTATCGTAATAAATTTTACAAGCGACGAAGATTTTAACCGTATTCTTGAAATGATAGAAGAATAAATGCAAATCAAACCACTATTTACAATCCTGCTAACTTGTTTATTGTCGGTTGCTCTTTTTGCTCAGGATGAAGACAAGCCAAAGGCGAAACTTGGAAAAGGAAAAATTGTGAATAGTGGGATCGATACGATACCTCCAGCCATAAAACCAACAATTAGCCCAACACCTCAACAAAATGGAGAGGTAGTTAATAAGGAAATTCCAGCAGACACAATTGCACCCAGCAAAGCCAAAGAGCTAATCGGCAAAGCGCTAGACCGAAAGAAAAAAGCCCCATTAAAAGCCGTTTTATTCTCTGCAATACTCCCGGGATCCGGCCAGGCTTTCAATAAAAGATACTGGAAAATTCCTATTGTGTACGGTGGACTGGGAGTTGCTAGTTATTTTGTAGCCTTCAACACAAAAGAACATAAGAAGTTTAAATTTGCTTATCGCAATGCCTTAGATGATGACCTGAACAATGATCCATTGTTAGAACAATATGCTATAGGAGATTTGGCAACGATACGAGACAATTACCGGAAAAATCTTGAAGTCTCTTATATTGGAATGGTGGTGGTTTATGTCTTAACAGGGATTGATGCGTTTGTTGACGCACATCTTCAAACCTTTGACGTTTCGGATGATTTGTCACTTGACTGGCAGCCTAAGTTAATGAGGCAACCTGGAACAGTGCAACCTGCTGTCGGCATTGGTTTGACACTTCGTCCCAAAAGGAAAGTGATGACTGAATACGCTGTTTCTTTCTAGAGAGTACTAAATTTTACAACTTTTCTTCTGTTGGATGGTCAATCGGATGGCGGTAGCCTGCGAAAGGAATTTTTAGCAAATTCATCAATGAAGAGGCTTCTTCTTTATCCATATAAGTGTCCACGCCATAGACCAATTTAGTATTGTCTACCACCTTATAAGTTCCAAACACACGATCCCAAAGAGAAAAAATATTTCCATAGTTAGAATCCGAATAGGGTTGGCGGTAGTGATGGTGTACACGATGCATGTTGGGCGTACAAATCACCAGCAGTAATGCACTATCCAGCCACTTAGGCATGGAAACATTGGAATGATTGAACTGACTGAGTAAGGCAGACAGTGACTGATACAAAAAGACTAACCACATTGGCGCCCCAACAATCAAAACGGCGACTGTAGTAAATACAAAACGGATCACACTTTCTCCTGGATGATGCCTGTTGGCTGTCGTGGTATCCACGTGTTGATCGGTATGATGAATGACATGGAATTGCCACATCCATCGAACTTTATGTTCTGTAAAATGTGCGGTGTAAGCTCCAATTAGATCCATCAACATCAGTCCTGCGGTCACACAAACTAAGGCGGATGCATTTGTCCATTGCAACAACCCAAATCCGTTTGCCACCACCCAATCTGCAGTATAAACCAATATAAATGCCATAACAAAATTGACAAGCACCGTGGTTAGGGTAAAGAAAATATTAATACCTGAATGGTGCCACTTGTCATATTTGTTGGTAAATAAAGGAGCTGCATTTTCGATAAGAAAAAAGATAGTCAGTCCTCCTACTAATACAGCGGTTCGGTGTACTGTAGGCATTGCAGAAAAATAACTTATTATTGTATCCATTGATATATTAGATTTCTAATTAATCCTGTTATTTTTATCCCGTCTTTTATTGAAGCTAATTTAGAATATCTAAAAGCAACCTCAGCGGGGATAATCAACGATAAATATACTAAATAATAAGCAGGTGAAGCAAATACAAAATATAATCATTGGCGCTGGACCTTCTGGTCTTGCCATGGCCGCTCATTTTGAAAAATTTAGTATTCCCTACGAGATCATAGAAAAACAAGATCGGCCGGGGTATATGTGGCACCATCATTACGACCGTTTGCACTTGCATACCCTCAAACAGCATTCTGCATTGCCCTATTTGCCTTTCCCCGAAGACTATCCTGACTATGTACCAAGGGCAAAAGTCGCCGAATATTTAGGCAATTATGCGAAAGCAATGAATATCCATCCTCAATACAATACCGCCGTCAAATGGATTTCTAAAAATAAGGATGGAAAAGGCTGGAGAGTAGAAACAGATAAAGCTACTTTCCTTACGGAGAATGTCATCGTTGCCACCGGCCAAAACAGGTCACCCAATAAACCAGAATGGCCGGGTATGAGCGACTTCCAAGGAGAAATTATCCACAGCCGAAATTACAGAAATGGTAAGGCTTGGAAGAACAAAAATGCGCTCGTCATCGGGATCGGAAATACAGGAGCCGAACTTGCAATGGAACTTTATGAATGTGGAGCAAATTCCCACATATCAGTACGCAGCTCAGTAAATGTAGTGCCGATAAAAGTGATGGGAAGAAGCTATCAAAAATCCGCTATTATGCTGGAAAATGTGCCTAACGTAATCAGTGATTTTATAGGCAGATCCATCCAGAAACTGGTAGTGGGAGATCTTAGTGGATATGGATTACCAAAACCTTCTCTGGCTCCTGCAAAGGAAATGCGACTCCACAGAAAAACGCCATTAATAGATATTGGAACCATTGATTTGATCAAACAAGGCCACATCAAAGTATTGCCAGATGTAAAATCCTTTACAAAAACCGGGATTCAATTTTCAAACGGGGAAGAACTTCCTTTCGATTTTGTGTTGTTGGCTACTGGCTACCGATGCGGCTTGGATAAGTTTTTAGAAGGGGCAGATGCGATAGTGGATGACAAAGGATTTCCACCGCATTGGGAAATACCGCAGACCCATCCCGGCTTATACTTTTTGGGTTATATGGAGTTTAGTTCAGGATTACTTAGAGCCGTGGATATTTTGTCCAAGAAAATTTTGAAGCGCATTCAAAAACAGTAGACTACCAAAATTAATATAGATTTGTAGACTAGAAACCAACAAACGAAAGAAAAATTTCATGAAAATAATTATCTATTTATTGATCGCGTTGGTGGCAGGAGCCATTTTACCGGTACAAGCAGGACTCAACGCAAAAATGGGGAAAGTGGTGTCTGACCCGGTGTTTGCAGCGCTTATTTCTTTTGTTATTGGCACGATGGGGGTATTGTTTTATTGTTTAGTGGCGAGAGTTGATTTTAGTCAGATAAGTGAAGCGTCTACTGTAAACTGGTCCTTGTGGACACCTGGGTTTATAGGTGCATTTTATGTTGTCACGGTGATCATCTTAGTGCCTAAAATTGGAGCAGCACTAACGTTTGGGCTGCTGGTTCTAGGGCAAATGAGTGCCTCGCTAGTGTTGGATCACTATGGCTTGGTTGGTATGCCGCTCCACCAAATCAACTGGCAACGAATAGTTGGTGCTTTATTTATTATTAGTGGGGTATTGCTTATTCGAAATTTTTAAGCTATTCGTTCTATTGCGGGGATTTCCTTTACTACCATTTGAGTCGTATTTCTTATCCGCTCCTCTAATAAAACGATTTTGCCAGTTTTCAAAGTAGTCAAAACCTCTTCCTTGTAGTGGCGAACGGTAATCAACTCCAAATTTTCATCGATGACCACTTTGAAGTTTTCTTTTAGATCTTCTAATAAGGGGAGAATTCGTTCTGGGAGATTGTCCACACAAACAGAAAAACTGATCGCTGTATTTTGCATCATATTTACCTTATTCCGATGCTTAGCAAACAGTGAAAAAATATGACTTAAATTGTCTTCTGCAACGAAGGAAAAGTTTCTAGTAGATATATGCAGGAGTGCCTGGTTTTTTTCTACCACTACCACCGGCGGATAATAGTCTTCTATCGCCGAAGAGATAATTGTGCCTGCTCCATCAGGATCTTTGAACGACTTCACATACAACGTAATATTCTTGTTTTGTAATGGCTTTATCGTCTTTGGATGGATCACCTTTGCACCGTAGTACGTCATCTCAATAGCTTCGCGGTAGGAAAGGCGGTCAATTTTCGTGACATTTTTGAACAATCGTGGATCGCCTGTCAGAATACCCGGTACATCTTTCCAAATGGACATTGATTTTGCATTCAGGCAAAAAGCAAAGATGGCTGCGGTAAAATCTGAACCTTCTCTTCCCAAAGTGGTGGTAAAGTTCTCGCTAGTTCCGCCGACAAATCCTTGGGTTACTACAAAACCGTTGTTTGCTAAAGGTGGAATTTTGGCCAACATCTTTTGCTCCGTTTCCTTCCAGTTTACTCTGGCTTCCCGGTAGGTATTATCCGTAAGGATCACATCACGCGCATCTATCCAGGTCGTCGGGACACCGATTTCATTCAAATAGGCTGCTACGATTTTGGTGGATAAAAATTCTCCAATAGAAACGATTTGATCGTAGATATAATCATAGGTTTCTTCCGGTTCATCTTCCAATACCCATTCAATTTCAACAAACAGGTCATTTATGTGCGCAAAAATTTCATTGTTAGGTTTAAACAAGGATTGCATAATTTCGTAATGCATGGTTTTTACCTTATCCAGCAATTCCGTCGCAGTGCCTGTTTTTTTATAGTAGGCGTTGACCACGTTTTCCAGTGCATTGGTCGATTTTCCCATGGCAGAAACAACAATGACAGCCTTTTCATTGGCAAATCGTTGTAAAATAGTTGCTACATTTTTTATAGAATCAGGGTCTTTTACCGAAGCACCACCGAACTTAAATACCTTCATGTTGTCGATTTTAGCTGGCAAAAGTAAGTATTCTATTTATGTTCGACAAAATTAGTAATGGAAATAAATGGTGATCTGAATAGAGGGGCTCCTTTTGCTACCCTTTACCAACTTCACCCTACGGCAACTGAGCAGTTCTATTTTGGTTATTCCATGTAGTACTTCTATCTGCTGAATCGCAATAACCGTCCATAGTACAATCGGAATACAAATATCCACTTTGATTGCGATTATTCCAGGTAGAACTTCGATCACCAGCATCAATAGTGCCATTAGACGTAACGTCTCCGGGCCACAATGCCTGTATACTGCCCAAGGGAGCTTGCGCATTCACACCATAAACAGGACTTGTAGTAAAATCAATTATTGAAGCGCTTGAACTTAGGGCAACCGGTGCAGCAGTCATGCATCCGAGGTGATTTCTATGCCTGACCGAAACAAAATAATTTCCATCAGAAACATTATCGAATCGCAGTGGGCTGATCCCATCTTGGGCATCTACTACATCACCATCTCTTTGCAATAGGGCTGCTTTGGTAGCAAGGATATTTTGAGGATTGAGATGGTCTCGCAGTTCTACAAGGATCCAGTCGACTATAGCATCATTGGAGGCGGTATTTAATACGCCAGCTCCTGCTTGTTCGGTGCCTTCATAGTTCCACGGGGCAGTGTTGTAGGGTTGATTGTTTGGTAGTAGGCTTGCTGTGCGAAGATCGTCAGACATGAGTTGAGAAACGGGGTCCAATGGCCCGGATAACAGTACATTTGCTTGTACTTCTACAAAAGCCTGCGCATAAGGCTGTGAAGTGAACCCTAAAAAACTGAGAAGTTGTTGGTTGGTAACTGCATTACTTAATAAATTGACTCCAATTAGGTCCGGTGGTAAATTGACATCATCAAATCTAGCAAATTCAAATCCGCCAATTAGGTCTGGAGTAAATGGTAAACTCGGATTGGAACTTGGGTCTGGATTTAAATTGGAATTGATGACATTGCTATTTTGAAAAATTGGAGCGTAACTGTTTACTTTATTCCAATCGGTATAAGTGACAAAACCGATTTGCATTGTGGAAGGAAAGTCATTTCTATAAAATCGTCTATGCACTGTCCAGTCGCCACCTGGCAGTTGATACAGACAAATCACAAATCCGCCGATTCGAGCGAAGCGGATTCGAACATTGCTAGCACTTGGTATTTGGTTGACGGCTAAAGTGGAATTGCCGTTTATGGTTGTTTTTATTTCGAGATGGGCTAAGGAACTACTGCCTGTGGCATGACCTGTAGCAAGGAAAACGTAGTTTTCGCCTCCAGAAGTCCAATCTGCAGCACCATTCGTAATATTTCTTGGTGTACGGATCATCAGACCTGCTAAAGAATAGGCGCTCGAAGGAAATCCTGTCCCTGAGCGATTAGTCGCTGTGGCTTCGGTAGTGATGATAAAATCTCCAGTTATTTCCTTAAACAAAATAGTCCCTCGGTAATCTTGATACCAGCTCGACGTATAAGGCATCATCATAAGCTTTCCAGCTTGACTGGTATTTATGTCATGTGCTTCTAAATGATCAGCATTCCAACCCTCTACATCATCAATGTTTAGCCAATTAGTTAGCGTAGAGGCATCGTCAAACTCATCGTTTAATAACTGAATTTGTGAATAGGCGCATATAAATGCAAATAGAAAAGAACCAAATAGTATAATTTTTTTCATAATCAAGGTTGTTAGTGATTGATGGTCATAAAATTCATAACACCACCAGATGGTAAAATAAGTAAGTATTGGGTTGAAATCAACTATTTGTTCATCATTATATATTCTTAATGTGTTACATAATGTGTGTTTTTTAATTTATAAAATTATGTTATTTGTATTCAAGAACAAAGTCGTCCCTATGAAAGTAGGTTTCTCCATACATCATAAATAAAGCTAAATTTTGAATTGTAGGCTGCAAACTAATAGTCAAAAAACCATATATTTAGGCCAATTTTGACCTATGAAAAAGAATAAGAAAAAAAAGAAGGTTGTAAAATCGAATAAACAAACCAAGCAGTTACCCTTATCGAATAAAGGAAGAACCTATTTTCTGGGATTTCTTATGGTTTTATCCTTTGGTTTGTATGTGAATACGCTAGGGCATCAATATGCGTTTGACGATTCGATCGTGATCACGGAAAATGAATTTACTAAACAGGGATTTTCAGGGATCAAGGATCTAATGACTAAAGATTTTTTTGAAGGAATATATGGGGAAAGTACAGAGTTGACAGGAGGCCGGTATCGGCCGCTCTCCCTAGCAATGTTTGCTATCGAGTATCAGTTTTTTGGCAAACAGCCCTTTTTTAGTCATTTAATGAATGTTCTGTTTTATTGCATTTGTTTGTACTTGTTATTTCTTGTGCTGGAGTTGTGCTTTGGCCGCAGTTCGCTGATTCCGTATTTGACTACCTTGATTTTTGCAGTGCATCCACTCCATACAGAAGTGGTCGCCAATATTAAAAGTAGGGACGAACTCCTGTGTTTTTTCTTTTTATTGTTGGCGATTGTCGCCCTGTTCAAAGCGGTCGATACGAAGCAGTATTCTAAATGGTTGATTATAGGAAGCGTCTTGTATTTTCTGGGATTATTAGCGAAGGAGACCGCAATTACTTATCTGCCAGTCTTCCCGTTGTTGATTTATTATTTCCGAAAAGATGCCCTTTCTGGAGATGTGGTGAAGGGATTAATTTTTCTGGCTCCTGCCATTTTATATTTGGCGATACGAGTGTCACTCGTTGGAATGCCAGGCGGAGCGGATAGTACGGACATCATGGAAAACCCGTTTGTCAATTCCTCTTTTAGCGAAAAATATGCCACGATTTTTCTGATTCTTTTAAAGTATTTCTTCCTACAGATTCTTCCGCATCCATTGACTTCTGATTATTCGTTCAACCAAATACCGTTTGTGGGGTGGGGGAATATCTTTGTGATTATCAGTTTGATTTTTCATTTTGGAATGGGGATATTTATGGTGTTGAAACTGAAGTCTAAGAATATTTTTGCGCTTTGTATTTTGTTGTATTTAGCACCGTTGTCGATTACTTCGAATATTGTGTTTAACATCGGAGCTCCAATGGGAGAGCGGTTTTTGTTTATTCCTACCCTGGGTTTTTGTTTGGCATTGGCTTATGGAATGACCCTATTCTTCAAGGAAAAAGAATTCACCCCAAATTTAAAACAAAACTACGGTCTTCTAGGATTAGTCGGCGTTATTGTACTGGCCAGTTGCCTGAAGACAGTCGTTCGAAACAAAGATTGGTATGACAATGAAACCCTCTTCCAACAAGATGTAATCACTTCGGCCAACAGTGCTAAAATGCAGTATTATTATGGAAATACTTTGTTGAAAAACTACTTAGCCGATCCCAAAACTACTCCGAAATCAGTGTTGGATGCAGCAGAAAAACACTTCAAATTGGGTGCCGAAATCAATCCGAAATTTCATCATTGTTTGTACAATTTAGGAAGTATTTACGATCAAAAAGACAACGCACAAGAGGCTATCAAATACCTGAATAAAACATTGGAACTACACCCCAATCACATCAACAGCCATTCATTGTTAGGAAAGGTGTACGGGCGCTTGGTACGTGATTTCGACAAGTCCATTTTTTATTTGGAGCGCGCAGTCAATGAATTCAAACAAGACAGTCCTGGTGTTTTACAGAACCTTGGAAATGCCTATGCCGAAAAACAGCTATACACCAAAGCCATCCCGATTTACGAAAAGCTAATTGCTAAGGATCCAGGCAATGCCCGGTATTATTTGAACCTTGGTATTACCTATCAGCGCATGGGCAATCAGGCGAAAGCCAAAAGCAATTTTGACAAAGCAGTTGCTATCGATCCTAGTTTGAAGAAGTAGGTTGTTAAGTGTATTCTGTTATTGAGTTATTAGGCGTTTTAGGTTATTAAGAATGCTAAATGGTGAGGACTCCGTAAATAACTTAATAACCAACTAAACAAATAAGTTTGTAACTTAGCAACTCGATTTTATATATAAAACTGAAACTCCATGTGTAAATTCTTTCAAATGCTGTTTGGCAAAAAAACGCCTACGCCTACACCTAATCCTGATCCTGACACTGATGTATTAGTAGAAGATCCACCAATCGAAGAGGAGCCATTGATAGAAACACCATCTGATCCCACTCCTATAGTTTCTTACCCATTAAAAGCGCTTAATGTAGAAGGTGTAGCCCTTGAACCTGGTACGGATTACTTTGTGACCTTTGATGATTTGGAGCCGGGAGGTCAGTTTATCGACTATGAAAAAGTGGCCGAGGATCACGGGATGCATGAAAGCACACTCAGCGCATTCAACAATAATAAACCCTTCAAGGTCGATGACCAGGTATATATTCCTTCGATTGAAGAATTGTGTTTTTACGAATATTGCCTGCAGCACAAAGAACTAGAAGCGGCCAAGGCGAATTATCTTCAAATGGAGGAATGGCCTAACAAAAAACTACTAGCCACTGCCAGGTATCGTGGAGCAGGGCAGATTGGTAAAAGTTATGGGACTAGTTCATTGGTATTTCTTAGTCCAAATACTGATTTGGTGGGAGCGGTAGACCATCGAACGGAAGTTGTAAATGGTGAAACACTGTTTAAAGTCAACTGGGGGCCTGATCTTTGGAAGTGCAATATTTTTGTACACGACGTCGTTTTTGCCGCTGGGTATAAACCGGATCTAATGTCTAATAATCATTACATAACCGCAGGAAGCTTGCAGAATTCTAACCTATTTGAACAATTAAAAATAGACGAAGTTACCCCAGGGTGTATTATTCAATTGTATAGTGGATCGGGGTCGAATGCCTCGCACAATATGGTTTTGATGTCGTTTATAGAGCGGAGTAAGGTGGACGCCACTACTGAAAAGTGGATCTTCCGGGCGATGGGTGCGGAGCAGGATCGAGTGGCTGTTTCTTACCGTCAGCACTTTGTTTCCATGGAGGAACACGAAGATTATTATAAAGTCCGGGAAGATATCGATTCTTCCACACGAGAGTATGTTCGGATGTTCAAACCCCTATATAAACAAGAAATAGTCTAGTTTTTCCTAACAGTTTCGTTGATTTATCTCCCAGTTTTAGAAAATAAATCTTAGGAAAATAATGTTCATTTCTTGTGAATTAATATTATTTTGTTTAATCTTGTAATGCAAGGCGATTAGTTGCTTTGAAATCTTTCAATTCCATCCTAAGATATCCTATCAGTTATTCCTACTAAAATATGTACCAGCTTACCTACTGGACAACTATCATTTTATTGATATTCTACAAAACAGAATCGCTCTAATTGTACTTATCGTGTTTTTGTTTTGTCTTTAAATTATTCCATCGCTTTATAATTTCTAACCTGATTGTAAATGATTGATTCCAGTCTAACCTGCTGGAAACCAACTGTATTTACATTATTCACTTATTCCTGAACGTGTACTAAATTTTTTATTTAGCGCAGAAAACCTGTAATGCTGGTACTTCTAGCAATTTTATTGGTTTTCGGCACTGAACTAAATCTCTAATACATATATGGGCAAAACTCTTAGAAAATGAAGCGTTTATTTTTACTGAACACTCTTAAATCCATCCTGTTAACCAGCTTTTTTTATTTATTTTTTTTGAATATGTTTCTATGTTATGTATGCTGCAAACAATCTTCAGAGTGATCCTATTAATGCGGATATAAATTTGTCCGATCATAATTTCTGGAAAAATAAAGATGGAGTTTACAATTCCTACTGCTTAAAATCAAGCGTTGTTATTCCTTATTCCAACACTTCTTGTTTCCAATCCTGATTGAAACTAAATGGCCTAACTACTACCATTTTATTACATTAATTAACCTTTAAACAATTTAAAAATGAAGTGTTTAACATTTAAGTCTATTTTGCTTTTTGGCTGTTTTTTTATTGCCGCTTACTTCAATTTGACCTATGCGAATGCTGCACCGAATGGCTGTGCATTGGAGGATTCTTTTACAACGGATTTGGGCGTACCGATGTTCGTAAATGTTGCCATAAACGATTGTCCCACGAACTCTATAATCCCTGGTCCAATTGTTTCTTCCAAAAATCCAGATGCTATTATCTCCCTTGCAATTGATGGTACATTGTCCTATTTTCCTGGACAAATATTTTTTGGAGACGATGAGTTTTATTACACCTCTTGCGATTCGACGCAGACATGCGATTCTGTGTATGTACAGGTCAATGTAGTTACTTGTATTAATTTGAATATTCATGTTTTTTTGGAAGGGGCCTACAATCCAACCACCAAGGAAATGGAAACGTCTCTAAATTTAAGAACTGGTAGTAGTGCGCATAGAGGGTTGTTACCAGGACAGACTCCCCTAAGCACGGTGTCAATACCCACTCCCCCCGGCCAACCCTACAATGTTCCACCAATCAATTATCAAGGTACACCTGCCGAAAACAGCTTCAGTGGGCCCTACGACGAGGAGGTAGTAGATTGGGTATACCTTTCTTTCAGAAGTGAAACTGGAACACACAACTCGCCAACAACAATTCTTGCTGAACGAGCAGGGTTGTTATATAAAGATGGGCACATAGAATTAGTTGGAAATTGTCTCACTTCCAACGAAATTAATCAAGAAAACTGTTATATAGTGATCGAACACCGCAACCATATGGCAGTGATGAGTCATGGTTATGTGAAACTTGTCGGCAATCTTCTGGAGTATGATTTTAGAGTGCAAGATAGCTACTTTCTTTCTGGCTGGGGATTTGGCCAAAAAAGGCTTTCTCAGGGGCCGGATATCTGGGTGATGTATGTTGGGGATATAGATCAACTATCAGATTCTTTTGTATCAGAAATCCATGGAGGGGATAAAATTTTATGGAACCAACAAAACGGTTTTTTTAATCACTATACCAATGCAGATCTCAATTTTGATGGACAGGTAAACGGAACAGATAAAGCTTTATGGTCTATAAATAATGGTTATTCAAACAAAGTTTATAAATACTATTAGTCAAACCTAAAGAACATTCAAGAAAATGTAGGCCAGGCATTCTTATGTCTGGCCGTTTTTCTTCTTTGAATATTAATAGAACGCATCCCTTATCCAATAGCTTGCCCTATATCTGCAATCAAATCTTCCACATTTTCAATTCCGACAGACAGCCGAATCAAACCATCTGTTATCCCGTTTGCCTCCCTCAGTTCTTTGGCGACATTGATATGCGAGCTGGAAGCAGGATGCAGTACCAAGGTGTCCACATCGCCCAACGTCGGCGCAAGTGTACAAAGTTGAATAGCATTCATAAATCGGATACCAGCTTCCAGTCCACCAGTTAGTTCGAAACTCAGCATGCCGCCAAATTGGCTCATCTGTTTCTTCGCGATTTCGTGATCAGGGTGGGAGGGAAGCCCGTTATAATTGACTCGGTCTACCGAGGGGTGTTGATGGAGAAACTCTGCAATAGCTTGAGCGTTGGCACTATGTCGGTCCATTCTCAACTCCAGTGTTTTTAGTCCATTGTTGACAAGCCAGGCGTCGAAGGGATTGCAGTTGGTGCCTAGAAGTTTCATGGCGGTCCAGATTTTCTGTTCCATTAGTTCCTTGTCTTTTCCTATGACAATTCCTGCAATTGAATTGCCATGTCCGTTTAGAAATTTGGTAGTAGAATGAAGTACAAAGTCAGCCCCAAATTTAAATGGCTGTTGGAGATAGGGGGTGCAAAACGTATTGTCAATTGCGGTTTTTCTTCCTAGTGAATGGGCGATAGCACATAGTCGCTCGATGTCTACACAGGCCATGGTAGGATTGGCAGGCGTCTCAAAGTAGAGTAGTTTGATATCAGGGTCCGCCTTCAAAATTTGTTCTACCTGCTCTGTATCTTGAAGATTAGTAAAGATAGTTTCTATTTGGAATGGGCCAAGCACTTTTTTTAGTAGTTCCGTGGTGCCTCCGTATAAATTTCCTTGCGTCAATATTTTGTCTCCTGCTTTCAGCAATCCTAGAAATAGGGTGGAGATCGCTGCCATTCCAGAGCCGACCATTATTCCATGAGGCTCGATGTCCAAACCGAATCCTTCCAGCGCAGCAATTTTATTGGCCACCGTCTCAATTGTCGGATTGCCATATCTGCCATAAACATGCCCCTTTTCTTTCCCTTTAAAAATATCAATCCCCTGATCAATCGTATCAAATTCGAAGGAAGAAGTCGCATAAATAGGGAGTTGATGAGGACGTACTTTTTGGTCTGTCTTTAATTCATTCGCGCAAAAAGAGCCAAAGCCTAACGTATTCTTTTTCATAGCAATTATTAATTAATCAGAAAAGTCAAAATTAGAAAAATTAATAAGAAAAACGAGCTCGACTCAATGAAAGTGAAGAGGGGTATCGAAATAAAAAAAGCCGAATCGGTTTGTCACGATTCGGCTTCTGTTCTATTTTTCGATGATTAATTACCATCATAATTTTTTTCGTTCTGCGTATTGGACCTGAAATTCTTCCCAGGATATTTTTTTGTCATAGTCTCCGGCGAGATATTCCATTACCATACTAA
Source organism: uncultured Saprospiraceae bacterium (assembly GCA_938016265.1). GTDB lineage: Bacteria > Bacteroidota > Bacteroidia > Chitinophagales > Saprospiraceae > JAHDHB01. The sequence goes on along the minus strand of CALLWB010000052.1, from coordinate 21,497 downwards.
ATTGATTGGCATCCATAAATCCTGGAATTCGCTGCATGATTTCAAATTCTTCATTTAGGAAAACGGTAGTCGGGTAGGAGAGGCGACCATCCAATAAGGCCGCTGCCAGTTGGTGATAACCTTTTCTTCCTGAAGCTACGAATTTGAAGGTATGGTTGTTATAAACGATTTCATCCTTCATTTCTGCATTCATTTTTACAGGATAGAAGTTTTCGTTTAGAAATTTGGCGACTTCAGGATCTTCGAACGTTGCTTTGTCCATTCGTTTGCACCAGCCGCACCAATCCGTATAGATATCGATAAAGATTTTTTTCTTTTCCTTTTTAGATGCTTCGACTGCTTCTTGCCAAGTATACCATTTTACATTACCTTGCTCGATGTCAAGAGTTTGCTTGGTGGAAAAAGAAAAAATGCTTAAAATAAAAACCATAAATATAGTCCCGGTCAAAACATTCTTCATAAAAATTGATTTAGATTAACGACATGTTTGTTGATGTCGAAATAGTATCTTGATCATTCAAAATCAAATATAATTCCAAATTTACCAAATTTACTATTATGAAAAAAGTGGTTGTAGCAATTGGTGGTGCAAGTGGGGCAATTTATGCAAAAGTTTTACTAGACAAATTGCAGCAACTTCATCCTCAAATTGACCAGGTAGGCATCGTCATGAGCGAAAATGCAAAGCTCACCTGGAAGTTAGAATTAGACAACGAAGATTATAAAAATTATCCATTTTCATTTTATGAAAAAAATAATTTTATGGCTCCCTTTGCTTCCGGTTCGGCCAAGTATGAAACAATGATTGTTTGTCCTTGCTCGATGGGTGTGTTAGGCCGCATTGCGACTGGTGTTTCTACTGATTTGACTACCCGTGCAGCTGACGTCGTTTTGAAGGAAAGAAGGCGTCTGATTTTAGTAGTACGGGACACCCCATATAGCCTTATTCATATCCGAAATATGCAAACAGTTGCGGAGGCTGGGGGCATCATTTGTCCAGCATCTCCTTCCTTTTATAGTCGCCCAAAAACGTTTGAAGAACTGGCTTCCACGGTCGTCGATCGGGTACTTGATTTGGCAGGTTTTGACCTCAACTCCTACCGCTGGCAAGAAAAAAAATAATCGAACTTTAACCTTTGTTTAACTTAGGAGACTACTTTCTCCTTCAGCAAAAATTTGTCTGAATAAATTAGCAGCAGCCTGATTTTTTCGCATTTTCTTCTTTTGATTCCGTTTTATCGCAGCAGGAAGAGCCATCTGAAGGTGGCAGGCAACATACCTTACTATTTGTTTCTTTGTTTGTGGAAGTTTCACAGCATGTTCCTTTACTTGGTGCAATCTTCCCTGATTCTTTTTTTATAGATTTCATGGTGTTGTTATTGAATAATGAAAAAATTGTTGTCTGTATTTACTTTTAACACGCTGAATGGTGAAAAAAGACGCAATTTTGAAAATATAATTCAAAAGAAGAGGCAGAAAACAAAAAGCCCCTTTTTGTAAGAGGCTTTTTGAATAAAAATGATTTGAGTTACAACGATAAGTTTGGCCATCTGCAAGCCTACTCGTCTTTATTTACAGTAGCTTGTCCTAGGAGTTCAGAAGAAGTTGAAGTATTGGAAACCGCACAGCATTCAGCGTTTCCAGGGCAACAAACTTCAGGCTCACAAGGCTCCGTTGCACAGCACCTGATTGCAGAACAGCTTTGAAAAAAAGTTGCACAAAAGAGAAAGGAGCAAAAAATTAATTTTTTCATTTTAAGAGAATTTTTAGTTAAAAAATCTAATTGATCTATTAACTACACGTGCTAAGTGAAAAAAAGACGCATGCATTGGGTTTAACAGCCACAATTGGGCGCCTCAGAATCCAGCAAATTGCCATATTTGTCGCTCTCAAATTGGCAGCATTCATTTAGAAGATCTTTAAGTTTTTCTCTTCCTCGTTGTACTCTGGACTTCGCTCCGGAATAACTGATGTTGGCTTTTTCTGCAAATTCTTTTTGAGATAGTTTTTCTAATTCTGTGTAGGTGAGTGCCTCCTTGTATTTTTCAGGCAATTTGTCGATGAAAAATTTAATGCAGCACTCCGATATTAGCGTATTCAAATTTTCATCAGCTTCTTCCTCTGTCCGCTCTACGCCCTTCAATTCAACCAACTTTATTTTCTTTACTCTGAAATTATCGGCGATCGTATTTCGGGTCATTTTATATAGGTATTCCTGGACATTTTCAACAGTTTGTATTTTTTGCCGATTTTTAATGATTTTTAAAAATACATCCTGAACAATGTCATCGACCTCTGCCTTATCTCCAATTCGGCGAACAATGTACCGGCGAATCTCCGCATTAAATTTTATCCACAAATCTGAAATATCTCCCATTTTTGTTTTTTTAAATGATCTACATTTGTACTACACGTAGTTTTGGAGAAAAGGACGCATTTTTTTCACAATAAAGCAACTTACAAGCAGAGGACTGTTGATTTTCCTAGTTATTGGATGAGCAGCGATAATTGTAATTGTTTTTTATCCAACCAGTTATTTCCTTCATAGTACTTTGGGAAAACGACTCTTTTATTGATTCGTATTCATCAGGCAAACCAGTTTCACAATTTTGAAATACATGGTTGAGGTGGGCAAGTTCTTTAATTGTTACCTTTTGATTGCCAGATTCATTCAATATCCTTTTCCACTCTGGAAAATTTTTCGTTGCCAGTACTTGTAAATCTTTTGAGCCATTTAAAGCCAGGGAGCAAAATCGCAACTATAAATGCGATCTGTTTGATCATTTTATTTATTGTGAATGTTTCCCTTCCAATCCTTCCGTATAATGGAATTCACCAAGACGAAACCGCACAGGAAGTCGGGCACCTTTACCCATATTATATTCTAGTTTACAAAATACCCCCAATTCCTCGTAAGCAAAACCCGGAGGCACAGCTACTTGAGGTACCGTAGGCGTTTTTGTAGTAAATGGGCTAGGAGCAGTTTGGAATTGAGTTGTTGGAGTTTTTATTTGTTGAATACTAGGTGGGTTATTCAAGGAGAATTTAGGTTTTAGAAATAGCGACGTGTAGGAAGTCTGCCCAATGCAAATCCTAGACAATAAAACAAATAAGATTAGAAAAGATAGTCGCATTATTCTTCTTCTTCTTCTTCTCCTTTTGGCGTAAGACTGCCTTCATACATGCTAAAACATTGAAATTTACAGTCGAGCGCACCGTTATACAATTGATGTTTATTCGTAGCGCGAAGTCCTACCTGTTTTAACGCTTCTTTGTTGGAAGATATTATCCAAGCATCATAACCGGCAAATCGTTGTTTAAGTGAATCTCCGATCATGGTGTAAAAAGCGTCAATATCTTCCTCCTTGCCCAATCGCTCCCCATAAGGCGGATTGAACACCATAATACCTGATTTGACAGGCGGTTCTAACTCCGAAAATCGAGCTTGTTTTATTCGAATAAAAGAAAATTCCCGAATGAACAAGTTGTCTTTAGAATGACGAATGGACAAGTTGGATTTGTCATAACCAAAAATTTTGCATCGTGGTTCGGTTCTGTTTTCTCGTTCCTCTTTTTTTATTTTTTCCCAGAGTTGTTTATTAAAACTACGCCATCCTTGAAATCCAAAATACCGTCGTAACGCGCCAGGTGCAATGTTTTGAGTGATCAATGCCGCTTCCGCTAGCAACGTACCAGAACCGCACATCGGATCAATAAAATCGGTCGTCCCATCCCAGCCCGTCAGCATGATCATACCAGCAGCAAGTACTTCGTTTATTGGAGCAGGGTGGTCGCCTTGTCGGTAGTTTCGCATATGCAGCGAACTTCCCGAACTATCTAGCGAGACCGTCACCTTATCTTCAAAAATGTGAACATTGATTTTGAGGTTGGGATGTCTGGTTTCTACCGAAGGGCGTTTGCCAGTCCTCCTTCTAAACTGATCGCAAATCGCATCTTTCGTTTTTAATGCAGCATACTTGGAGTGCCGAAAAATCTCAGAAGACGTTACCGCATCAACAGAAAGCGTATCATTCAAAGACATATGCTTCTCCCAGAAGATATCCTGAATACCACGATACAGTTCTTCCTCGTTTCTCGCAGTAAACTGATAGACTACTTTTAGGATTCTTAGGGCTGTTCGGCAGTGCAAATTAGCTCGGTACATCAACTCCTTATCTCCATCAAAAGATACCGCCCTGCGAAGGATCAATACTTTTTGAGCACCAAGTTGTCTAAGCTCTTCGGCTAATAATTCTTCCAGACCAAACAGCGTTTTTGCTATGAATTGATCTTTTCGACTGGATTTGTGATTTGGTTTTGCCATTTGGCTAAATTAGGACTTATTTTTTCTTACCGGGGACAAATCGCTTAAAAAATCGTTTCTCAAAGTCCCAGAAAAAATTGAATTGACCAAAAAGGGAACCGTAGATCAACAACAAAATATTATAGATCGGTAGAATAAGAATGAAATAAATGATACTATGAATCCAGGTTTTTTCGCTAGTACCAATAATGAAATTTAGAATTGGTGCCTTGATAAAAAGAACGGTAGTTCCTGTCATGGCAAATACGATCAGAATGATAACTGCTCTGCCGGCAGAAACTCCCCATCGAGCCTGCAATTTTTTAAACCAACCTTCTTTTTTGCTTGTTTCGTCTTCCATTTTAGCATCGAGTGTGTCAAGACCCATTTGATTTTGTTTTTTCGTGTTTCGATAGATCGCTGTGCCAGCTAAAGCAACTACAAAAATCGAAAGTAGTAGTATGATTCCCATTTTTTATCATTAAAGTCATTCTTCTAAACGAACGGACCTTGAAATTGTTGATTTTGTGATGAATTATTACAATCAGATGATAAAACCTAGGTTTGAATAATACCCGGATTAAATTTTTTGACTGGCGCATTGTTAGCGGCTTCGATTCCCATACTAATAACGGTACGTGTTTCGAGGGGGTCGATGATCGCATCTACCCAAAGTCTTGCTGCCGCATAATAAGGAGTTGTTTGTGTATCGTATCTTAGTTTTATTTCATCGTAAAGCTTTTTTTCTTCCTCTGGAGCAGGCACGTCTCCTTTTGCTTTTCTGGAAGCTACTTGTATTTGCACTAGTACTTTTGCTGCTTGTGCGCCACCCATTACGGCGATTTTTGCGCTTGGCCAGGCAACAATCAGCCTTGGATCATACGCTTTTCCACACATGGCATAATTACCAGCACCATAAGAATTGCCCATTACTATGCTAAATTTAGGAACGGTAGAGTTGGAAACAGCATTGACCATTTTTGCCCCGTCTTTGATAATGCCACCGTGCTCCGATCGTTTCCCGACCATAAATCCAGAAACATCATGCAAGAAAACTAGTGGTATCTTCTTCTGATTGCAATTCATAACAAAGCGCGCTGCTTTGTCGGCAGAATCAGAGTAGATGACGCCTCCAAACTGCATTTCACCAGTTGCAGTTTTGACAATTTGGCGACTGTTAGCGACGATACCCACTGACCAACCGTCTATTCTGGCGTACGCACAAATAATTGTCTTTCCGTATCCTTTTTTGTATTCTGTATATTCCGATTTGTCTACTAGGCGCTCAATGATCTCGTAGGAGTCATAAGGTTTTGCACGATTTTCAGGAAACAAGCCATAAATCTCTTCCATATCCTTAGCTGGTAAGGCAGGCTTTGCCCGGTCAAACCCAGCATTTTCGAAGGATCCCATCTTGTCAATGAGATCTTTTATGGTGTCCAGGCAAGTTTTGTCGTCCGGCATCTTATAATCAGTCACACCGGATATTTCGCATTGTGTACTTGCGCCACCTAATGTTTCTTTATCTACATTTTCGCCGATGGCTGCTTTTACGAGGTACGGACCTGCTAGGAAAATACTTCCTGTTTTATCTACGATTAATGCTTCATCTGACATGATTGGGAGATAAGCGCCTCCAGCCACACAACTACCCATTATTGCAGATATTTGGGGAATTCCCATACTAGACATAACCGCATTATTTCTAAACATTCTGCCAAAGTGCTCCTTGTCAGGGAAGATCTCGTCTTGCATTGGTAGAAACACCCCTGCACTATCCACCAGATAAATAATTGGCAATCGGTTTTCCATGGCAATTTCTTGCGCTCTGAGGTTTTTCTTTCCGGTTATTGGAAACCAGGCTCCTGCTTTTACCGTCGCATCATTGGCGACGATCATCGTTAACCTTCCTTTCACATAACCCAGGCCGGTGACCACTCCTCCGGCAGGACAACCACCATATTCTTCATACATTCCAAAACCCGCAAAAGCTCCGATTTCTAAAAAATCAGTGTCCTTATCAATTAGGTAGTCAACACGTTCGCGGGCGGTAAGTTTGCCTTTACTTTTATGTTTTTCGATTTTTTTTGTTCCTCCACCAAGATGAATTTTGTCTAATAATCTATCTCGTTTGGAGACATCAAGTCGCATAGCATCTTCATTCTGATTAAATTCTAAGTCTTGCTTTACTTTCTTTGATGACATATAATGAATGGGTTATTATAGCGAAATCTAATATTAAGAATCGCCAAAAATACGAAAAATATTACACCATAAAAGAAATAAGAATTGAAAAGAAACTAAGGTTTGATTATCAAAGAAATCGAAAGAATTTTATAGAAACAGGTATCATATTTGTTAAAATAGAACTAATTCTATGGTAAAGTTTGTTATGTGTGCCTATTTCTGTAATTTTGCGCCCGAATTTTTCTTGTGGAAACACTAAAAACACACCAATTTTTTAGCCTGTAAAATTTGAACAGGCTTCCATATTTTGGATACTTCTAAATCAATTAAAACGAATTTGTTCCGATTGATTTATTAAATACAACAAATGAAAACAAAATTCAATCTCCTTATTCTTTCGCGCTTGTTTTTTTTAGTGATCGTAATCTTGTCCTCTACTGGCTATAGTGCAAGTTCACAATGCCTTTCCAGCAATGTTATCTCCACAATGGATACATTGTCCTATTGTAAGGATGGTATGCAGGATAATGCAGGATTTAGCAATGATCTTGGTAGTTTGGCGAACTATTCCTTCATAATCACCAATAGCGCAGATCAGGTTATTCTTACTGTTTCGAGCAACTCCTTTAATTTCGAATTATTACCAGCTTCTGAATATCATGTTTATGGAGTTTCCTTTTTTGGCGTGTTGAATGCTTCCGGGAATATTTCAAATACTTCCGCATCTATTTGCGCAACTGTTTCTTCTAACTATCTGGTAGTTTATCTAAATGAATATCCGTCAATAGCTAATGCAGGGAATGACCAGCAACTTTGTGGCGCAACACAAACTACGCTATTTGCCCCTCCTCCACAAGTTGGGTTTGGAACCTGGATGCAAGTTTCGGGTCCTTCAACAGCTACAATTTTAACTCCAAACGCAGTGTTTACGGCGGTTACAAATTTAGTTGGAGGTGTTTATGAATTTCAATTAATAAATCAAAATGGTGCTTGTAGTGGAGTGTTTGCCTCCAGAGATACGGTCGTAGTCAACAACATTGCAATAGTACAAGCTGATGCAGGGCCAGACCAAATCGTCTGTAGTCAGACATCCACCAGCCTGGCTGGAAATCTTCCGGGTTCTGGAAATGGCGTCTGGACTCAAATCACAGGAAATCCATCAACGATAATCAATCCTTTTTCACCAACTTCTACGGTAACAGGATTGAGCACAGGAAACTACGATTATGTCTGGAGAATCACAGACGGCCCCTGTGTGACTACTGACACGGTAAGAATTACCGTTGCTTTTGGAGGGACAGTTGCTGCAGCAGGCCCCGATTTACAAATTTGTGAACAAACGGCCCTATCGCTTTCTGGGAATATCCCTGTCTTGGGAGGGGGTGTTTGGAATATGGTATCTGGACCATCAGGTACTATCGTAAACCCCAATGCAAACAATTCTTTGGTAACAGGGTTGCAACAAGGAAATTATGTATTTGCCTGGACGATTACAAATGGAATTTGTGTCACTTCAGATACCGTAGAGTGGGAGTTGTTTGAAAATCCTTCCCTAACCCTACAAAGTGTAACAAATGTCTCGGGGCCAGGGGCAATGGATGGGACAATAGAGGTTTGTGCTACTGGTGGTAATGCTCCATATACTATTTCTTCTAATCCCCCAGTGGGTACTATCGCAGGGCCAACAATTTCAGTCGTTTGCAATGATAGTTACACCTTGTCCAATTTGGCAGGTGGCAACTATGATATATATCTGGAAGACGCGAATGGATGTGTTGATACCCTTTTTGCAGTGCTTGTGTTTGAGGTAGATTGCTCACAGTTTTTGTTTCAATCTGGTAATTCTACAAATATTACCTGCCACGGAGATAATGATGGATCAATTTCAATTTTTACGCAAGGAGGCGATCCCGGATATTCCTACTCCATTGGCAATGGCATTCCTGACACTACAGTAATGTCTTCTTCTTTTGTGTTTGAAAACCTTCCGGCGGGATTGTACTCCAATATCACCGTTACAGATAATAATGGTTGTGTGGTCATGTATCCATTTCAGTTTTTGATCTCTGAACCACCAGAATTGATGATTTCGGCTACTGCCGTACCTGAAACGAATATCGGATTGTCCAATGGAATGATCAATTTGTGTATTGATGGTGGCACTCCTGGCTACACCGTCACCCTCACACCAAACCTAGGATTTCAAAATAATCAAGGAATGGTATCTTGTGATGCTAACTATCAGTGGACCAACTTACCTCCTTCCAACTATCAAATAATAGTGGAAGATGCTACAGGTTGTTCCAGCACCATTCAAAGTATTCTTGTGAGTAGCCCTTCTTGCCTCATTGCAATAGATTCCGTAGTAATAAATAATAATCCCTTGTGTTTTGGGGAGAGCAATGGTTCGATTACCATTTTTGGTTCTGGAAGTTCTTCCTATCAATATTCGCTGGATGGTGGACTGACATTTACCTCAACATCCACCTTATCCAATAGGACATTTAGTAATCTTACTGCTGGGTCATACGACATTGTTATTAGAGATGGCAACTTCTGTCAAGCAGTATACAATTCTAATCCTGTCGTTTTGGTTGAACCTTCAGATATCCTTGCTGCCGCAAATACCACTAACTCTTCCTCCCTAGGAAATGATGGGGCTATTGAAGTTTGTGTTGTTGGCGGAACACCCGGTTATATTGTTACCTATACAAGTGGCATGGGAGGTTCCGGCACATTTTTAGATTTAGGGCCGATCTCCTGCCAGGGAAATTTCGAGTTGACGGGACTTTCTCCTGATACTTATGATGTTCTAGTCACAGATGCAAATGGTTGTACGCACGATATTTCAGGACTTGTAATAATGACAGCAGACTGTTCAGCATTTACGTTAGATTCAGTATCTACGACAAATGTACTTTGTAGTGGAGATGATTCTGGTACAGTAACAGTTGCTGTAGGAAGTGGCGGTGCTCCGTTTATGTATGTAGTCAATGATGGATTGATGTCCGATACCATTTCCATGCTTAATGACACCATTAATGTTATTACTGGACTTGGAGCTGGAAACTACACCATCACCGTAATTGATGATTTTCAATGCAGCGTATCGACCACTGTCCAAATCACAGAACCCACAACGCCTGTCAATCCTGGGATTGTATCCATCAACCCCAGCTCAATTGGAGTGAGCGATGGTCAAATTTGTATTTCGCCAACTGGAGGAGTCCCACCGTATTCAGTAACCGCCACTTGTGGAACGGTTACTCCTGGAGGAGGAACAGGTTGCGCCGGACAATTTAATGTAAGCAATTTAGGCCCTGGTGCTTGTACTATTACGATCTCCGATGCATCTGGATGTATTCTTCAAGAAATAATAACCCTTACAAATCCAGCATGCACCGACTTTGAACTTTTAAGTGTCCAAGCAGTAAATATTAGTTGCACTGGGGAAGTTGACGGGAGTATTACAATGATGGTATCAGGAGGAAATGGCCCATACCAATATTCGATTGATAATGGCTTCCAATTTGCGAATAGTGCAAACGCCACCTTTACTTTTCCTGGTCTAGCGGAGGGTAGCAATTACGAAATTGTAGTAAAAGATAATTTGGGCTGTACCTCTACCTATTCTTCAAACCCTGTAAGTGTTATTGAACCGGATCCAATCGCACTTAATTTTAACACGATAGCTTCTTGTATTGGGCAAGCAACTGGTAGAATTGATCTTACGGTATTGGGTGGAACGTCTCCCTATAATTACTCCTGGTCGAATGGAGAATTTATTGAGGACATCAGTAATCTTGCTCCAGGGAGTTATTCCGTCACAGTAAACGATGAGAACCTTTGTGAGCAAACAGGCTCGGTAATAATAACAGAACTGGATTCTGTAACTGTTGATGCTGGACCGGATATTTCTTTTTTTGTAGGGGAGTCCGCTGCAGTAAGTGTTGCGATAAGTGAGTTGCCCCCATTTGATGTTCTCTGGACGCCCGCTGCTGGAGTAGATGATCCAATAGGAGATCAAGTAATCGTGTCGCCTACAGAAACGACAAACTATATAATAGAAGTAACTTCAAGAGAAGGATGTATTGGACGGGATTCACTTTTAGTAAACGTTACTCCAAGAGGTGTAGTGGCTGTCCCAACAGGGTTTACCCCAAATGCTGATGGTCATAATGACACCTTTATTCCAATAATACAAGGAGGTTCAACACTCAAAGTATTCCGCGTTTTTAATCGCTGGGGAGAAGTAATTCATGACAATACATCCCCTTGGGATGGAACCTACAAAGGAAATGACCAACCTGTTGGTACTTATGTCTTTGTAGCAGAATATACAGACGATCAAAACGCAGCGAAGACGATAAATGGACATATTGCATTACTCCGGTAAAGCGAATTCACATAATAAAAACGAAATTATTATTCAATAATATGAAATTAATTATACAAAAAATCTGCTTTGGACTTTCGCTTTTGGCGATTTGCACAAGTTTGCAAGCTCAAGATCCAAACTTTACGCAGTTTTATGAGGCACCTGTGTATCTAAATCCGGCTTTTACCGGACATATCGATGGGACTTACCGGTTTATGGCTATTTATCGAAATCAATGGCCAGGTGTTGGAAATTCCTCCACTTATTCTACTCCGCTCGCGGCAGTTGATGTGAATTTGAAAGCTGGAGAGGGCAACAATTCGTTTGGTCTTGGGCTGATGGCTTACAATGACCAATCGGGTGGGGGCGTGTTCAATAATGTTGGTGCACAGCTGGGTTTTGCCTATCATCTAAGCACCGATAGAGATGGAAAACATTTTTTGTCTGCAGGAGCACAAGTTGGAGTCATCAACAAAAGAATCAATGCCACGGAAGTCACTTTTCAGGACCAATTTAATGGGGAGATCATTGATCCAAACATCGTATCTATGGATGGTGTTGTCAATACTAGTTTTTTGAATGTTGATTTGAATGCTGGGTTGACCTGGAGTTCGTATTTCAGCAAAAAAGTGAATGTCAAGTTAGGAGCGGCGGTCTTTCATTTGATACCTGCTAAGGAAACATTTTATAGCGGAGATGGGGAATTGCCTATGAGAATCTCTGGGCACCTAGAAGCAGATATAGCCCTTTCAGACAAGATAAAAGTGCACCCTCATGTTTTGTATAATACTCAAGCAAGCGCCAGTGAGTTGAATGCCGGATTGAAAGCCTCCTATTTTCTAAATCGGGAGCTTGGTGTTTCTGTAGGTGGAGGAACTCGAATCAACGATGCCATCTATGGTTTGGTTGGATTTGAATATAAAGGATTACGCCTGGGTTTTGGTTTCGATCTTAATACTTCCACCTTAAAAAGCGCTTCTAATGGAGTAGGAGCCTACGAGGTGGCAATAACCTATACCGGCAGCGTATTCAGAAAAGCAGAACCTATTGTTCCTGCAATTAGATTTTACTAGAATTTTATCAATATTATTATCGATGAAGAAGTATATATTATTTGTCCTGTTTATTGGATTAGCCGTTTTTAGTACCGCCCAGCCTGGAAAGGGGAAGGTTTCTGTATCTAAAAACCTTGCTATGGCCAATGAGTTGTTAATCAATCATAGTTATTACAATGCCGTAGACTATTTGAATAATGTGCTGGAAGAAGAGCCAGACAATATTCCGGTCATGTATCAATTGGCAGATACCTACTACAAGGCACGGGATTATAAGAAAGCAGAGTTCTATTTTGGGAGGGTACTGAGTTATGATGATGCGGCTACTGCATTAAACTACCCATTGATTCAGTTTCACTTTGCGCAATCCTATAAGCGCAACGCCAAATATGCTCAGGCAAAAGATCAATTTGAACAGTTTATTGATACTTATGATGGTAATCGAAGTAATTTTTATAAGAATTGGTCGCGGGCCGAAATAACCGGTTGTTCAATGGCTCAAAAAATGCAGTCGGACGAGAAGACCAAGGTTTTTATAATGGGCAAGAATGTGAATAGCGGCTATACCGATTATGCACCATTGCCGCTTGGTGATACGACATTGGTATTTTCTTCGATTCGTTCAAAATTTTATTTAGGTCATAGTTCTAGTTCAAAACGCTCGGAAATCCTGGTTGCTGACAAGGGGGCGGACGGCAAATGGAGTAAACCTGTTTTGCTAAAAGCACCCCAACGTTTGTCTACCTATCATACTGGTCATGGTTCTTATTCACCGGATGGCAATCGATTTTATTTTACGAGATGTCCAGTTGACGAATTACCAAGTTCTAATTGCGCCATCTATGTAACGGAGTATAGAAATGACTATTGGTCCATTCCTTTGCAGGTAAAAGAAATGAATTTACTAGGGTACAAAAGCTCAAGCCCAAGTGCCGCAGAGAATGGCTATAACAAGGAGCGAATCTACTTTTCCTCTAATCGTCCCGGTGGTCGTGGAGGGTCAGATATCTGGTATGTAGACAGAGATGCAGAAGGCAATTATGCGGAAGCAGTAAACATGGGCAATACGGTCAATACCTCTAATAACGACATCACTCCTTATTTTGACAAGCAACTATCTACCTTATTCTTCAGCTCTAATGGATATCCAGGGATTGGAGGGTTTGACGTTTTCAAAGCAAAAAAACAAGGTGCTAAATGGGGTACTGTTGAGAATTTAGGGACTCCTGTAAATTCTAGCCTGGATGACATGTATTTTATCATGGTACCCAATCGGAAATATGGTTATTTCGTATCCAATAGAAATAATCAGTTTGGAGTAAATACAGAAACTTGTTGTGATAAAATTTATGGGGTTGATTTTGACTACAAAGAACCTTTACCCGCCAAGTCTAAAGACCCACTTGCACAGAAAGGGATCAATGTAGAAGGTATTGTATTTGGAGCTTCTGATGACGAAATCATCGAATTGGAGGGCGCAAAAATCCAACTTTTCGAAAACCTGAATGCAAAGGAATCTTTATTACAGGCAGAAGTGTTTTCGCCTTCCGCAGAGCCCTATTTTCTGCCCTTGGAACCAGGGAAAAAATACTCCCTAAGATTTAGTTATCCAGGCTACAGTACAGAGTACATAGAGCTGGATACGAAAGGAATGACAGGGTCAAGAACATTGAGAAAAGATCTCTACTTAATAAAAGACAAACCCAAAGCACCAGCTCCGCCTAAGAAAGATCCACCAGTCATAGTTCCTCCTAAAAAAGAAGAACCTGTGATTGTACCGCCTAAGAAAGATCCGGTAATCCCTAAGCCGAAACCTAAACCAAAACCAGAAAAAGTAGTGGTGGAGCCAGAGCCAATAGTAATACCTGATCCAGTTGTTATACCTGATCCAGTCGTAATTCCAGATCCAGTTGTAATTCCAGATCCAGTTGTTGAGTCCAATCCGGCAGGGGAGTCGGAGGTAATGATGGAAATCGTAGGAATGGTATTTTCGAGTGATGGGAACAATCTGGACCCCTTGGCCGGAGCGACCGTTACCACTTATAAATTTAATCCGACGACGAACAAGCGAAAAATATACAGCGAGGCATATTCTACCTCAAAAGGCTATAAGGTTTCCTTGAGAGACCAAGGAACCTACATCATAAATTTTAAAGAGAAAGGACATCTGACCACAAGTTTTTCTGTTAGTACATTCGCACCTGACGGTACAATGGGAGACAAAAGAGACGTGGCTCTTAAAACTAAAAAAGAAGGCTCCGTTTTCAAAATTGAAAAAATCTACTACGAAAAAAATAGCTATGAGTTGAAACCTGAATCAAGATCAGGGCTGGATAAACTAGCCAGATTATTGAAGGATAATCCTACGGTAATTATTGAAATTGGTTCGCATACCGATAGCTCCGGCGAGGAAAGTTACAATTTGAATCTGTCGAAAAAAAGAGCCAAAAGTGTGGTGCAGTATCTAGTAGATAATGGCACAAACTCCAATCAATTAAAGTACAAAGGATATGGGGAAACCAAGCCTGTTGCTCCTAATGATACAGAAGAGAACATGCAACTCAATAGAAGGACCGAGTGCAAACTGATTGGAAATATTTCTCAAGAGTAACAAACTATCGGTACTTATCTTAGTTTTAGGAAAACCAATAGCTTGTCGAAAATAGGTAGGTTTTGGTCTATCAATTAATTTTCTATTGTTCGTACTTCATTACCTTGAATGGATTATTAACGTTAGCTTAATCTGTTTATTCCAATTGTATCCTATTTCGAAGGGCAATTCTCTACAAAATTGAAACCTTAATATGATTGATGACCTAAAAAGACTAATCATTGCAGACAAAAAATCATTGATTAAAGGATGGCTCGTTTCTGTAGTGATTATTTTGCCGCTTACTTTTATTCCTACCTTCCTGGATCACGGTTTTGCTATGGATATGTTACTTGAACGATTGCCGCTTTCTTTGGTGTATGCTGCTGGCTTTGCTACCATTATTGCGTTTGCTTCAATTAGCACCAATTACAATAGTTTGGCAGACCGAAAACGATTGTTCAAAAAACCAGCATTCAAGGCATTGGAATTTAGAGATGGTGCAGTAGGAGCAAACAGTATCGGACAATCCTTGAAGACTTGTTTGTTTGGAGAAATTGATGATTATTATTTTAATGTTGGGTTGGTAGATCCAGAATCTGGTCGCACGATAGTCGAAATAATCCCATTAATTGAGCTAGAAAAAAATACAACACTTGGACAAATATTAGTTGAAGACCATGGGTTTAGACAAAATTGGGGACTTAGCAAAGAAATTGAACTGTCTGCTGATGCCCTGGAAAACCCAACTACTTTACAAGCAATTTTAAAAGAATTAGCTGCTACCTTAAAAGAGTTAAATGCCGAATCCATTGAAATAGATCCTGCTGATCTATAACGTTATTCATTCGATGAAAAACTCATTTTATGAGGAAGGAATATGGTTTAATCATTACCCCCAAAAATTAAACAATGAAACGAATATCATTTTCTAAGTTGACTGGCGTTCTTTTTGCCGTCGTACTGTTTATTACTGCCTGCAAAACGGAGATTGGCAATGAGGTAGATGCATTGGCAAAACAAATTCCTGCAGATGCCGCCATCGTAACCTCCATGAACTTTCAGAATTTGTTGGGCAAGGCAGATTTCGAATCCGTAAAAAATATGGCGTTTTATAAACAAACGCTAGAAGAGGCAGAAAAAGACAATCCAACCTTAGCAGAAATCATGAAAGATCCGTCGAAAAGCGGTGTTGATTTGAAGAAGAACGCTTACGTTTTTGCAAAAAATGACGAAGACAAAAAACGACAAATAATTGGCGGATTACTTATGTCTTTGGAAGATAAAAATACATTTGAAGAGCTTCTACAACGGCTAAATTTTAAGGACATTGGCAAAGCAGATGGGTTTCAATATACCAATCCAGCTAATGGCAATGGTATCGTTGCATGGAATGATGAAATGGTCTATATCACGGGCGCAAATCGCGGTACCCCTCAATTATCTGAAGTCAGCAAATTGTTTGTTGAAGGAAACTCCAATACCGTTGCAAATGCTCCAAATTTCAGCAAGGCAATGAGCGAAGATCATGATTTTTCTTCCTGGATCAATTTAAATCCGATTGTCAATAATTTGCCCCCGATGGTTTTGTTTGGATCAGCAATGGCAGGTGTCAGTAAAGAAGACATGCTGGATAACTACATGTATGCAAATTGGGATTTTGAGGATGGAACAATGAAGGGGATGCTGGACTATGAGATGAAAGACGCCATAACTAAAGATTTCAGTTTGTTGTTTAAGAATACCATTAAAACTGATTTTTCCAATAAAATACCCGGTGAAAATCTAATCGCCGCAGTGACCCTAGCACTTGATTTTAAAGGACTTAATCAAGTGTTAAATGAAAAAGGGTTCCTAGGTACATTAAATGAACGTCTGGAAGAAACCGGAATGGAGTTTAAGGACCTAGCCATTGCTTTTGGTGGAGATTTGGCCTTATCGATCTACAAAGACCAAGGAAATGAAGATCAAGTGCTTTTTACTTCGAATATTATTGATAAAAACAAAGCGGAAGAATTTTTTAAGTCAGGGGTCAGAAACAAGGTATTAGAATCGGTGGGCGCCAACAAGTATCTACTAAAAGGTAGTACCAGACGCAGCCTGGGCTTTTTGGGCAGAGCAGCTACCAATGGCGATCTTTTTCTTTTGGTAAAGGGCGATTTGCTTTATCTTTCTACAAGTACCAACCATATCAATTTGATTGAAAATGGAAGTTTTACAACAGCCGCTAGCGGAAATAAAGATATCAATGATGTCCTTTCAAGCAGTGTTTTCGGAGTTTTTGCTGATTTTGAATTAATGGATAAAGTCGTAAAAGACATGGATCTTAGCCACTTCAAAAATCTGAAAATTTCTGGTAATCGGGAGAATACGACCGTTTTGTTAGACACCAATTCTCCTAATGAAAATAGCTTAAAAACATTGATGAAAATGATGAATCAGGCTTATTTGAAGGAAAATACAGAAGCAGATTCGGAAGAGGATATGGAAATCTGATTGGCTTACTAGTAGATTAGTCAATGGTTAATAATAGTCGCCGAAACTAATCCCGTCAACCATTATCCCATTAACAATTGCACCATTAACCAATCTATGAATACCATTGCGCTTAAAAATATAATCCCTGCACCCTTGGGTGGACTTTTAGATAACTCTAAAATATGGGGACAATCTTTAACGTTTGAGCAGGGAGCACGGTATCATATATTTGCGCCTAGTGGAAAAGGGAAATCCACCTTTATTCATATCATTTATGGACTAAGAACAGATTTTGCAGGATCCTTAAGCGTCTGCGGGAAAACAACAGATCTGCTATCTTCAGAAGATTGGGCAACCCTGCGTACTAGGCAATTGGCCATCGTGTTTCAAGACTTACGTCTGTTTTTGCAATTTACGGCGCTCGAAAACATTCAACTAAAAAATCAACTGACCAACCATAAGTCGGAAAAAGAAATAAGAGCCATGGCTGGAAGGCTAGGGATCGCCGATCTACTGGACCGTTCTTGCGAGCAGTTGTCTTATGGCCAGCGACAGCGGGTGGCAATTATTCGTGCTGTCTGCCAACCCTTTGATTTTATTCTGCTGGACGAACCATTCAGTCACCTGGATACAGAAAATACGAAATTGGCATCTCAGTTACTAGAAAAAGAGTGTTTGGCGAATGGGGCAGGGCTCCTAATAACAAGTTTGGGAAAATTAGAAAACAAAGCTTCTTCTTATCAGTCTTTGGTATTATAAAAAGTATGATTTTAGAACGCCTGTAAGTCGCTCATATAAAGTATTTTACGTTTGCGGAACTTTTGTGAAAAAAAAGTGGTTAAAAAAGTCGTCACATGCTTGTTATTATAGAATGACTTTACTTATATTTGCACGCACAAGCGAAAGTAGCTCAGCTGGTAGAGCACGACCTTGCCAAGGTCGGGGTCGCGGGTTCGAATCCCGTCTTTCGCTCAATTCGGGTTTGGTTAGTCCCAAACCCGTTGAATTTTCTACCGGGATGATAATTGCGAACTAGCAAGCTTCATCCACACCCAATTCGCCCTGGTGGTGGAACTGGTAGACACGCAGGACTTAAAATCCTGTTCCCATTAGGGAGTGCGGGTTCGATTCCCGCCCGGGGCACTTTGATTATCAAGACGTTAAGCTTCACTTCGGTGAGGCTTTTCTGTTTTTGAGGAAGGGCTGTTCAAACATTGTTCAAACAATTTGTTGTGTTTGAACAAGGGGGAATTTTTTTAAAAAAATATTCTTAGTGCCACCTTTTTGAAGTGACCATCAAATTAGCTCAATTGTTTCAAGTCGACTCTTGCTTAGAAGCTTATCAATGAATCGAACAAAATCTTTGTTTTGATATTTCTTTACCTCGTTCCAGATAACTGAAGGAATTGGTAGGTGAAGAAAATCGTAAATATCCTTCTCCATTTCGAAATGTACTTGTTTGAGTTTTGTGGCTTCATAAACAATATAGATGTGCATGATAATTTCACGAGCTAATCGCCTTTCTTTTTCGGTAATTGGGTTAGTTTTTAAGTCTAGATTAGATTTTCGGATTCTAGAGAGTTCAGGCATGGCGTAGGTCTTTTCCCAGATTGCTTTGTAGCTGTCATTTATGTTGATGAGGTGTTCTACTTTCCAGGCACGGATGTCATTTCTTAGTGCGAATGCTGTTATTAGGAAACTTAGTACTATAAATACTGTTTGGGTGATGTCGAACCAATTTTGGTAGAGAAAATCCATTCTAAAAAATTATCCTTTTGGATAGATAGTATATAGTGGATAACTTTCTATTTGCAAGCTGTCATTGCTTAAATCACAAGATATTCTCAAAAAGGAAACGCTCCTTTTGCTAGCATTGACAACAAAAGGAGCATTCCAATAAATTGATGATCTTGATTTCGAAGATATATCTTAGTAGCCAGGAATATCCTGCTTGGCATTTGCCAATACGATTCTAGGCACTAAAACGATCTCTTCATCATCGCCACAACCAGCAGATTCTGGTAATAGAGCTTTCAATTCCTGAGTTTTGCGAATACCAATAACGGCAAAGTCGCCATTGCTAAGTTCCCAAACATCTGGGCAACCGTCAGCGGCAAGACTTCCTCCTGCTTCAATAATTTCGGGTAATGTATGTGGGTCTTTCCCACAGCGTTTTTTGAACGTTAATTTCTGCTTCATTGTTCTTAATTTTTAGTAAATTTGTAGCAGCAAATTACATATAAGAAAATGAGGTTGCTTAACAAAAATCTACTAGTTTAGAAGTAAAATAGGGTAATTTAGAAATTATAAAAACGGAGATATGACAACTAAGGAATTACGAGTAGGCGAAAACATCAAAAAGGTTCGTGAGCTCAAAGGGTATACTCAGGAGTATATGGCAGATCGTCTTGGCGTATCTCAACGAACATATTGTTCTATTGAGAAGGAAAACAAGAAGATTGATACTGAACGGCTTCAAAATATAGCAGAGATACTAGAAGTAAGTATATTTGACTTGTTGAATTTTAATGATAGGATTTTCTTTTCGAATAATAAATGCACACATTTTGGAGCTGGAGTAGCCATGTACAGTACCGTACACAGCGGTACTGGAGAGCAACTTGAAAAATATGAAGAACAAATGAAGGAAATGCGTTCTGAAATTCATCATCTCCGAGAGCAAGTTAATTTCCTACAGGAACTGATTCAAAAACAGTTTAACTCTAAATAGAAATGGAAGTTATTTGCATACAAACAGAAGCCTTCCACAATCTCGTTGATACTGTAGTCGAACGATTGCTGGAAAAACACGGAAAGAAACCAGACAAATGGGTTTCAGTAGAAGAATGTATGTCTTTACTTAGAATTACCTCGAAAACCACACTTCAAAAGTTGAAGAATGAAGGACTGATTCGTTTTTCTCAGCCAATGCGTAAATTAACATTGTTTGATAGAGATTCAATTATGGAATATCTGGAAAAAAATGCCCGTGAAACCTTTTAAATTATGCTTGCAGAAGATAAACTTTATATAAAATACTTCAACTATGGTTATTTGCTTGCGGCGACTGAACCCAAAGTACTAGAACGTCTTTTAGATGTGAAGTTTGGAGATGAAGCAATTGAACAGGCATTGTCAGATGGTTTCGCTCAATTTGAGCATGAGCAAGAAGTTGAACAGATTCTGAACATTGGTAAAGTCAGAAAGCGAACAAATCAAATTACTAAGGATAAGGATATTGAACCAGATGTTTAATCGATGGCTATTAGATGAACTATATCCATTAGTAATCTCTACATGGACAGTCTCCTAGGGCTGGACCATGAGAAGTTTCAATCCAAGCTTTTTTTAGTTCCAAGTTTCCATCTAAGCAGCAAGGATAATTTAAGAAATCAGGAATAGAGAGTTCTTTACCAAAAAGTTCCTCTATATCGTTGATAATGTATGGGGTTATAGGAGAATACATTTCACCAGGATTGCTCTTTTTGAAAATTGAAATTTCTAAATTAAAAGAATCTATAGATTGGTCAAATATTGATAGCGGACTTTCAATCTCGTGAAAGCCGAATTCTGCACTTATTCTTTTCTTTAAACGAGAGTTAGTCTTATGAGTTAAATATACCGCAGTTTTTAAGTTTGTAGTAATGAGTTTCTTATACGGAGATGGGTTTGTATAAACTGTCCTTATCTTAATGACTCTATTGTTTTCAAGTGGTGAAATTTCTGTGATGACATGTCCCATCCCACAAGAAAAAAATGTTAGGAACCATATAAAAATACAAGCACTTAATAATCCTTTAGGTTTGTCCATTTCTGTTAAGTTGTGAGTATGCTATTTCTCTACACATGGGCACTCTGGAGGTTTTCCCCCATGGCTAGATAAAACCCACGGTTGCCTTAACTTAAAGTTTCCATCTAAACAGCAAGGATAGTTCAAGAAAAAGGGAAGTGTTATAGTATCACCTAGGTAAGATCCTGGATCACCAATTTTATACGGTTGTTCTGGATTGAAAATATTGGGATCATAGATGTTACTTCCTGGAAGTATCTTTCTGTAGGTGACTTCTAGATCGAAAGAATCAATTGGATAACCATGGATTAGATCTGGAATTTTTAAAGTCCTAAGCCGTCCCCTTCTGCCACCTCCAGTCTTGAGCCAAGGCTTTGATTTGTGGATCAATTTTATTGATAATCCAACATTATCAATTATTACTTCTTTGTATGGATTTGGGTGAATATAAATTGCTCTTATGGCTATAGTACTATCCCTTGTTGCAATTGTGTTTTCTATATCTGAAGATGCATCTTTACTACTAACACATGAATAAAAAACTATAGAAGCCAAGAGAATCAAACAACTAATATTTAATGATTTTAAAAATGTATTCATTGTTTTCATGATTAATTTTAAGGAAATACACCCCTTGAGTTAGATGGCTAATTTGAAGAATGTCACTATTGTTTGAAGTAAATACATTCTGTCCAAGCTGGTTATAAATAGTTGTG
>CALLWB010000051.1 GCA_938016265.1 uncultured Saprospiraceae bacterium | reverse complement strand
CAGGCTGATCAAGCGAAGGCCTCCCCTTCAGGGTCAGCGCGCGGGCAGGCAACGAACAAATTGACGCCATTGCAATCAATGGCAGTTGTCGGCATGGATGCTCATTTTGGCGCTTGTAAAAATTTGGAATCTTTTTATCATACCATTTACAAAGAAGAGCAACAATTCAGCTCGCTTCCAAAAAATCGTTGGAAGGGAATTGAGGACAATGCCGCTTTGCTGAAAAAATATGGCTTTGAAAATGGCACCGCTCCTAAGGGTGCTTACATAGATGAATTTGAAATTGATTTACTACGCTATAAAATCCAACCTAAAGAAGCGGAGCGATTGCATCCTCAACAAGCCTTGTTGCTCAAAGTGACAGACAACGCCATCAAAGATGCGGGCTTGGAAGAGCATTCCAATGTAGCCGTGTTGGTGGCGATGGAAACGGAGCTAGCGATTCACCAATGCCTGGCCAGATGGGATGTAGAATGGCAGGTAAAAGATGCCTTGGCCAATGCGGACTTGCAATTGAATGAGGCGGACACTGCGGAATTAATCAAGTTGGTAAAAAAAGGAATTTATTCTCGAGAAGGCAAAACAGCTCCGAGTGAATTCACGAGTTTTATTGGAAATTTAATGGCCAGTAGAATCAGTGCCTTATGGGATTTTTCAGGCGCTTCGTTTACGGTGTCTTGTGGAGAGAATTCTGTGTTTAAAGCGCTGGAGATTGCTCAGAATATGCTGTCTTTGGGGGAAGTGGATGCGGTGGTAGTCGGGGCTGTTGATTTTTCTGGAGGGGTGGAGAATGTGTTATTACGAAACAAAAATAACCCGACGAATCCTAGTAGAAATCCAAGCTTGACGCTTAATCTCAAAGAGGAAGGTTGGTTGATTGGTGAAGGAGCCGGAGCGGTCGTCTTAAAGAAAAATGGGGGGACTGTAAAGGAAAGAATATATTCGGTTATAGATGGAATTGGTTCAATGTCCAGCCAATCTCCCGTTGATTATTTAGAGTTGTCAGCTACTGGAATAGCTGATCAAGACCAATTCGAATTGGAGCATTTGATTGGGAATACGTCTGATAAATCAATTGCATTAGGCTCGGTGAAGACAAATATTGGTCATACATTTGCTGCATCAGGAATGGCAAGTTTGATCAAAACGTCCTTGTGTTTGCATCATCGGTTTATTCCCGCAATTCCAAATTGGAATACTCCAGAAAATGAAGCGTTGAAAGGGACTTCTTATTATTTTCCTACGAATTCGCGTCCTTGGATTTTGCAAAATGGAGCAAGCAAAAGAACAGCTGCAATAAATGGAGTAGGAGACATCCAACTACAATTGTCAAGCCCAGTCAAAATAGAAAAACAAGGGATTTTTTACTTGCAACAACAAGCACCAAAATTGTTCCTCCTTGCCGGAGAAAACAAACAAGCATTAGTGAATCAATTGAATGTTCTAGCATCAAATTTGAATTCTGGTACTGATTTTAATGTTATCGCCCATCAATTTTATGAGGCGTTTTCCAAGGAAAAACAAATCTATACGATCCTTCTAGTTGCCAATAACCAAATGGAGTTGACGAAGGAACTTCAATTTTTTAAAAATCAATTGGCCAGTTCATTCCAGAAAAAACAACCACTTAAAACACCAAAAGGAAGTTACTTCACGCCTACACCGCAGGGACATCGAGGGAAAGTGGCCTTTGTTTATCCAGGGTCGGCAACGGCATATGCTGGATTAGGGAAGGAGCTCTTTCAACTTTTCCCTGATTTAATGACGCGCTATGAACAAAAGGTAGGCGATCTTGATCGGTTTATGAATGGTGATTATTTATTTCCTAAAATCACAAGTACGGAGGAAACTCCCCCCGATATCTACAGTAACTCGATAGCCATGATGTCTGCGGGCGTTTTTTATGCAACGATGTTCACGGAAGTATTGTGCGATTATTTCAAGCTGACCCCTGATATTGCTTTCGGGTATAGCATGGGAGAGTGCAGCAGTATGTGGTATGCATTGGGTGTCTGGCATCCGAATGGGGCGGAAAAATTTAGAAAGTCAGCCATCTTCAAAAACAGATTTGCGGGGGACTTGGAGTTGCTGGCGGAACATTGGAATATCTCTTCGGAAGAGGCGAAAGAAAAATGGATCAGTATGGTCGTTTTAGCGCCTGTGAAACAAGTAGAGCAATTAATAAATAATAAAGAAAAAGTCTTTCTAACCTTCATCAATACAGGCCAGGAGGTGATTATTTCCGGGGACAAAGCGGTTTGTTTGCAGATCGTTGATGAACTGCAATGTCATTCGATTCCTATTCCTTTTCAGAATGTGATCCATCATGATTTTTGCATCAATGAACGAGTCGGATTGTTGGATATGCATCAATTCGACATTGCTAGTCGGCCGGCTATTGATTTTTATTCGAGTATTACACAGAAAAAAATCAAGTTGGAGCGTTTGGAGATCGCTGAAAACTCGGTGGCTGTTTGTGCGCAACAAGTCGATTTTCCAAAAACTATTCGAACTGTTTATGATGCAGGAGCTACCATTTTTATTGAAGTCGGCCCTAATTCAACTTGTACCAATTGGATTCAAAATAACCTAGTTGGCAAGGACCATCACGCGGTGGCAATGGATCAGAAAGGCAAATCAGACGTCGATAATTTGATTAATCTCCTAGCACAACTGACGAGTCATGGTGTGCAAATGGATTTGTCTTTATTATTCCCAACTGCACAAGAATCAGTACAGAAACGGAAGTTTATGAAAAAAATAATTCCAGGAGGAACGCCCTTGAGCAACCTGTTTGGAGAAGAACAAATAGTCGCTCGCTTCCGCCAATTTACAAGGACGAGTATCAGGGAAAAACCATTTAAAAAACAGTTGGTCCTAGCCGGAAATACTGCAGACAATTATGGGTTTTCTGACACCAATTCAATTAACCAATCAGTTAATAAAAATATAATTCCCACTAATTATAAAAGCTTTGAAAATACTACTACAATTATGGAAACAACGGTATTAACCAATACAGCCACCAATAAAGTCGAGCAAAATCAGCTTGGAGAAAATGGACTACGGCTCCAAAATTTTGAGTCAGGCGAACAATTGGAAGGTAAAGAAATTATCTTTTCGCAAGAAGACCTGGAGGAGTTCGCTACTGGAAAAATTGCAAATGTTTTCGGTCGTGAATATGCGATCATTGATTCGTATTCTCGGCGGGTAATGTTGCCGATGCATCCTTATCTCTTGGTAAGCCGGGTGACGAAGATGAATGCAAAACTGGGCGTTTATCAACCTTCCACCATGACGACGGAGTATGATATTCCTTATAATGCGTGGTATACGACGGATCGCCAAATCCCTTCTGCCGTTTGTGTAGAGTCTGGACAATGTGATTTGTTGCTTATTTCTTATTTGGGGATTGATTTGCAGAATAAGGGCAATCTGGTGTACCGTTTGCTGGATTGCACCCTGACGTTTATGGATGATCTGGCTTATGAAGGCCAAACGTTGCGCTACGATATTTCGATCAATTCATTTGTAAGCAATGGGGATAATTTGTTGTTTTTCTTCAGTTATCTATGTTATGTGGAGGATCGATTGGTGTTGAAAATGGATGGTGGATGCGCTGGATTTTTTGCTGATGATCAGTTGACCGATGGCGCAGGCGTTGTCTATTCGAATAGCGAAATTGAAGCGCGGAAAAATGCAGAACGCAAATATTTTACCCCATTATTAACCACTAAAAAAACAACCTTTTCAAAACAAGATCTTCAGCATTTAATTGATGGAGCTCCTGAAAAATGTTTTGGTGATATTTCCTATTTTCCAAATGGCCGAAATCCGTCCTTGAGAATTCCGCCGGAGAAAATACTGATGCTTGATCGAATCACTTCTGTTGATTTGACGGGTGGTGCGTATGGATTGGGGTTGATTGTTGCGGAGAAAGACTTGCATCCAGATGACTGGTATTTCCCTTGTCATTTTAGGGATGATGAAGTGTTAGCTGGGTCGTTGCAAGCGGAAGGTGGTGGGAATTTGTTGCGATTTTTCATGTTGATGTTGGGACTGCAACGGATGACAAAAGACGCTCGTTTTCAACCGATTTTTGGATTAGGACAAAAGGTGCGTTGCCGCAAACAAGTGACGCCGACGGCAGATACCAAACTGATTTACAAGTTGGAGATCAAAGAAATTGGATTGTTCCCGGATCCTTATATGATTGGCGATTTGGAGATTATTTCTGATGGGGTGATCACGGTACATTTTGAGAATCTCGGCTTGCAAATCCGCGAGAAATCAAACCCCAAATACCTCAACCCAACGGAAGGCGTGAAAATTGCTACCCGTTCTGAAGGCGCATTGATGAATGAAAAGGACATCACGACCTTTGCTTTGGGGAATATGACGGATTGTTTTGGACCTGACTTCGCGGTGTACAACGGCCGTAAAATGTCTAGACAACCGAATTCAGATTTACAATTGATTTCCAGAATTTTGAGTGTGGACGGAACCAAGGGCGATTTTTCTAAAGAGGTGCCTATCCTAGCGGAATACGATGTTCCTGCGGATGCTTGGTATTATGACCAAAATTCCAATCCCACCATGCCTTATTCTATCTTGATGGAAATCGCGTTGCAGCCTTGTGGATTGCTAGGCGCCTACCTGGGCAGCACCTTGCAATTTCCCGAAAAGGACTTGTATTTAAGAAATTTAGACGGCGATGGGCAGACGTTTGATCTGCCTGCGGGGACAGATTTTAAAGGAAAGACGATTACCAACAAATCGGTATTAGTTTCTTCAATTGCCCATGGAGGAACGATCTTGCAACGATACACTTTTGAGCTTTCTATTGATGGGCATCTTTTCTATAAAGGAAATTCGTCGTTTGGATTTTTTACCGCGGATGCACTGGCCGCCCAAGCAGGATTAGATAAAGGAAAAGAAATTGCTGCTTGGTACGTCACCGAACAATTGCAAGAATCCGATTATATGCAAATAAAATTAGATTCCTTGTATGGCAAAATGAAATTATTCAAAGCACCAGCCTCCAAGCCACATTACCGATTAGCAAGTGATCAGCTAAATATGTTGGATAAGTTGATCATTGCAAAAAATAGTGGACAATTTGGAAAAGGCTACATTCATGCGACCAAGTTTATCAAGACCTATGATTGGTTTTTTACTTGTCATTTTTATCAGGATCCGGTGATGCCTGGGTCCTTGGGTGTGGAGTCAATTTTGCAGGCGATGCAGGTGTTTGCTTTGCAACAAGATCTAGGAAAAGACTTCGTGTCCCCTAGGTTTGTACAAATTCCAAATCACAAAACGGTCTGGAAATATCGAGGACAAATCCTGCTTTCTGTCAAGGAGATGCACCTTGAGGTACACATCAAAACCATAGAAAAACGAGGGAATCAACTAGCCATAATTGCAGACGCCTTTTTGTGGAATGACAGAATGCGGATTTATCAGGTAACCGATATTGCCCTAGGCATTGAAGAAACCATTTAACAACCATTGAGCAAATTCAAAAGTAGAATAAAGATGACTATAAATTTCAACGGCACGCCACAAAACTTGTTCTGGCAGGGATCACCAAGAGATATCGTTTTTCAGGTAGATGAAATTCGGGAGAAAATCGGGCAAACAGACAAACCCTGTTATGTGATGAAGGATTTTAATGGGCGGATAGGCGTGAGTAATTCCGGAGCATTGGTGGCGGAGGGTAGGGGACTTCAAGTCCTGGCGATCGCTAGTCCGATGACTGCTTCGCAATTGGGTGATCCTTCGTTTCGGGCGGATTATGGTTTGAAATACGCCTACAAAACTGGGGCGATGGCCAATGGGATTGCTTCAGCCGATTTGGTGATTGCGATTGGAAAAGCCAACTTGTTAGCTTCTTATGGCGCAGCAGGTCAAGTGCCCGAAAAAATAATTGAATCCGTTGATAAGATTAAAGCGAATCTCCCTACGCAGACATACGCAGTCAATTTGATTCATTCTCCGTCTGAGCAAGCCTTGGAAGCTGGGGCGGTGGAGTTGTTTTTGGAGAAGGGCGTGACGGTGGTGGAGGCTTCGGCCTTTCTTGCGTTGACGGAGAATATTGTTTATTACCGTGTGGCCGGACTAAGTCGGGATGCGCAGAATAAGGTGGTGATTGGGAATAAAGTGATTGCAAAGATTTCTAGGAAAGAAGTGGCGTTGCCCTTCTTGATGCCACCGCCTGAGGAATTTGTCAACGCTTTGTTGGAGAAAGGAAAGATCACTGCATTACAAGCAGAATTGGCCAAGGAAGTGCCGATGGCGGATGATATTACGGTAGAAGCGGATTCTGGTGGGCATACGGACAATCGGCCTTTGGTGGCCTTGTTGCCGATCATTATTCAGTTGCGGGATGAGTTGCAGATGGAGTATTCGTTTGCTAAGAAGATTCGAGTGGGAGCTGCTGGTGGGGTTTCTACGCCGGCTTCTGCTTTGGCGGCTTTTATGATGGGAGCGGCTTATGTGGTCACGGGATCTGTCAATCAGGCTTGTGTGGAGGCGGGCACTTCGGAGTATGTGCGAAAGTTGTTGCAAACGGTGGCGTCGACTGATGTCATGGGTGCTCCTGCGTCGGATATGTTTGAGATGGGCGTTGACTTGCAAGTATTAAAACGGGGCACCTTATTCGGCCCTAGAGCCAAAAAACTCTACGAATATTACAAAACCTATAAATCGATCGACGAAATACCGACGGCAGCGCGCGAAAAACTAGAAAAACAGGTCTTCCGCAAACCGCTTGAGGAGATTTGGCAAATGTGCATTTCGTTTTTTGAACAACGTGACCCTCATCAAATCGAGCGTGCTCGGAATAATCCGCATCGCAAAATGGCGTTGATTTTCCGTTGGTACTTGGGCCTGTCTTCTAACTGGGCGAATGCTGGGATTCCTGACCGAACGTTGGATTATCAAATATGGTGTGGACCTTCGATGGGTGCTTTTAATGACTGGGTGAAAGGTTCTTATCTAGAACACTATGAAAATAGGAAAGTGGCAGATGTTGCGGAGAAAATAATGGAAGGGGCGGCGTTTTTGTATCGTGTTCAGAGTTTGAAATTTCAGGGGATTGATTTTCCTGGGAGTTTGGAGCGGGTTGGGGTTGAGGGATTGGAGGCCGGGGTTGAATTGGGAACTTATTAAGTTTTTATGTTGTTATTTAAATAAGGTTTATTCTAATCAATTTAAAATAACGGAACATGAGATTTCTAAGAACGATCCTTCGGTATATTAGGAATAAAGAGTGGTTTGTGACAACGGTTCAAAAGGATAAGCCAACTGGTTTAGGGCATTGTCATAATTTGATGCCTCCGATGCATATGAAGGGGTGAATATTAAAGATTTTAGAAATACTTTGGTGACATTTTGGGGCAAATGGTATCTTTATATAGAAAATAATAAAAACATTAGCAGTCATCTAAAAACAAATGTCTCTAAAAATAAAGAAATGAAAACAATATTATTTCCGATTCTAATTTTATGCCTATTTATAATAGGTTGTAAAAAAGAGGATGATAATGAACCTTTACAAACCAGATGTGATTTTATAGGATATAAATATTACAACGGAACACAAGATACCTTGGGAGATTTGTCCAATGATTATCTTGTTATTGGAATAGATACGACTTATAGCGATAATCAAATCGAATCGTTTATTGCAAACTTAATTCAATTCGACCAGTTGTATAATTATACAATCTATCGTTTTGGAGGTTATAAATTTAAGGAAATTCCGTTAAAGTTTAATAGCCCAAAAAACTGTGCTGAAATTACTCAGATTATAGATCATTTGGAACAAACTCAAATTGTTTCTTATGCACATTATGCAATACAAACAGATAATTGTAGAAGTTTAGTTTGGGGACCACCAATCGGAAATTTGTGCGTATACAGTTATGGGAGCAATTTTTATGTAAAAGTTTTTAACGAAAACGACTTGACTGACTTAAATCAAACTATCTTAGCAACTAATACAGAATTAGTTTTGCAAAACCAATTTATGCCAAAATGGTATGAATTACGAGCGACTAAATCTTCAAATGGGGATGGAATAGCAATGGCAAATTATTTTTTCGAAACAGGACTGTTTGAACATAGTGAGCCCGGAATTTCAAGATATGCTGTTGAATAAAAACGAATCGTCAACTAAAGCAAAGGATTGCAACTAATTGTGATCTATACTTTTGCTTTTAAAAACTACAATTATTTATATAACCGAATGACCCTTTCAATTGAAATTGGAGGTCGATAAACTTTTACTTTCATCGACTCGAAAGATCCGGTTTTCTCCATATAGTTGGAATACTCAATCACTTTTCCATGGATCGTCAAATCATTGTGCATTATTTTCTTAGCATCCCAACTGCAGCAGCCCATGACGAATGTCACATTCAAAAACAATAGTGCCATTAGGAAGAAATATTCTTTTTTCATTGATGCTAACAGATTTATGATTGAGAAATAGGACGTATTCCCAAAGAAAAGAATATTCCAACTAATAGATAACTTAAAATGCTATATTTTATTGTTTCTTTTAATGCCGATTCCTTCAGAAATCATCATCCACAACAATCAATTCAAATATTCCGAAATTTTTACTTACTAATGTACCTTCCCAGAGTTCGATATTGGTGAAATCTTTTAGGTATAGCTCATTTTCACCATTCCAGATGATCAAAGAATCAAAGGGTATTTCTTGTTGACCTTGGATAAGGTTCTCTCCTGAACGACCTTCACTATTGTTACTCCAAACTTTCAACTTGGTGTCTTCACTGATAAAATCATTGTGCGTATTCGAACCTTGGACATGAATTTCCAGACTTCCACTTGTTTGATTAACCACTACAAAATCTAAGACGGATAGGGTCGGATTGCAGCCTGCTCTTAAAAAGAGGACACTTGCAAGAAGGATTAAGTAAATCGGTTTAATGTGCTCCATATTATTCAAATTCAGTGCTATTAGAAATAGACAAAATAACTTCGCCCAACCCCTCGTCTTTATTATTTGCCCACTTTTTCCAGCAACTAAGGTCCATAACACATACTGCTTGGTTTTCGTCAAGATCAGTTACTTCAATATACTCCACAGGCAACTGTTGGAGGTTATCTAAATATTTTTGTACTGGTTTGTCTGTTCCTGATTCAATAAAAAAAATAAGCGATCGTCCTGGATTGATCAAATTGGTATCTGGTTCGGGGCTTAGCGGTCTTTTATAGATAATATTTAGACTGCGGGAGGAGCTATTGTCGATTTTATATTCGACATGGTATTCTCGTTTTGTGCAGCTAGTTATTAGCAGCGAGACTACCATAAGGACGAATACTACAAAAGGGAATAGATATTTATTGTTAACTTTCATGATTTGCTAGGACTAATTGTTGTGAACAATCGGTTTGTTATTATTACCACCATTCCATTTCCACATAACTAAACTCCTCCTCCTCTTCATACAACTTCAAAACAAAGGCATTGGGCTTATCTACATTAAAAACAATTTCGGCAATTGACCAATTCCTTGATTGAAAACTTCCTAAGTATTCAAATCTGTTTTCTAGTGCTTCGGTGTAGTCTAAGATTTTGTAGACTTCTATGATGGAGCGGGTGTCATAATATTCATCAAAAGAATCGTCAGAATAGGAGGAATAGACCAACATATATTTGTAGGATAATAGGGGAGTGCTTCCCCCATCAAAGTAGGTCGGGAGTAGGATAGTCGAACCATTGGCGGCATCTATCAACAAGGTGTTGCATACGTCTTTGCACTTGCGGACTAAGTACACTTCCATGCTTTCAGAATAGCCTAAATAGGTGGGGCAGGTTTCTTTCACTTTTTCGGAGCACTTAAAATCTATCGTTTTTTTATCCCAGGTGGTTAACTCAAAATCGTAGTTGTAGTTTTCGGTGTTGGTGATGTCCTTGTTTTCTTTGGCTTGTTGTTCAAAGTGAGCGGCGTCTGCTATTTTGAAGTCAAATTTTAGGACTTTTTGAGGGGGAATGGAGATGATTTGTTTGGCTTCCAATTGGTCATTGCTGACTTTGTTTGGTAATGGGGTGCTCGTTTTTTGTGCGGCTATTGGTGATTGCCAGAGCGCGATTAGCAATAGTATTAAGTATGCTTTCATATGAGGTTTTGATAATTGTCCTCCTGAGGGATGGTTAGTTTTCCTGATGTATGACTACAATTTTTATACCTTATTTTCTTCTAGAGATTTAGTTGGTATTTATGTATTTGTTGGCAATGTTTTTTTTATGCTTCGATACCAGAATGATTACTTACTTCAGATTCGATAAAAACAATAAGTTTTCTACATCTCCTTGTGGCATTATTATTCGTTTGGGTGTGCTTCATTTTATATTATTCCTTCTCAAAAAACATCTTAGGAGCAGCGGGGAACAAAATTTCAATCCCAGTGATCCTATTGTTTTCTAATCTGTAGGTAATGGGGAATTTATCTTTACCTGTAGAATGATCAGTATGAGCTACATAGTTCGAAGCGTCTTTTTGTTCCAATATTCCAATGAAATCATAATACTTGAATTTTAGTTGTTTTTTTCCCATTTTACTAATCTCAATTTGCCCATAAGCAGGGTGCGTGTAATTCCCACAATAATCATTTATCCGATTTAAGACCTTTTTGTCGGTGAGGGTGTACGCTGGAGTCGGCACTTTGTTTTTTTGATCCTTGGATTGATTGACCAGCCAGTCATAAGCGTCACCAGTTTCAGGCTTATTGTCATATACAAATATATCTTCTGCATACTTAGTTAACGCACTTGGAAGATCGGAGTATTGATTGCAAAGTACAGTTATTCCAAACCCTAATTCTGGAATGAACAATATTCGGGCTTTTTGCCCTGAAGTCACTCCGTTATGAGATATCGTGTGGTATTTCTTATCCGTGGTGACGTCCCAACCAATACCATAAAATCGATTTGATTGAGGATACCGGACGACTAGTGGGTCAGTGATGTAGTTGAATTGTTTGGTGGAAATCAGTGT
Organism: uncultured Saprospiraceae bacterium; assembly: GCA_938016265.1. Lineage (GTDB taxonomy): Bacteria > Bacteroidota > Bacteroidia > Chitinophagales > Saprospiraceae > JAHDHB01. The sequence continues at coordinate 28,827 of CALLWB010000051.1, read as the reverse complement.
GTCTTTTCCATTAATGCCCTTGTCAATTAGGAGTTGTGTCCATTTGGTGATGTCTTCAATTGTAGAATATAAGCCTCCTGATGGTCCATAAGTATCGCCAGCCGTTACATTGTGTTTTTCTGGAATGACCGTTTTCCCATCTCGGCTGTAGGAGAGGGTGATTTCATTTTTACTAGGAATGTCGAAGTATTGATTGTAACTGTCGTTCATTTCTAAAGGTTGAAATATTCGGTTTTGTACCAGGTTTTCCCAGCGTTGACCAGTGACTCTTTCTTCTAGGATTCCAGCAATGGTAAACGTGAAATTATTATACAAATACTTTTCCCGTAAGGAGGAGTTTAATCCCATATGCGGTAATAATTTTAAGATTTCGTTTCTTTCAAACTGAGGACCATACATCATGTAATAGTGTTGCGCTAACCCGGTGTGGTGTGTCATCAAATCTTTCACTGTAACATGTTTGGTGTGGTAGTCGTCGATCATCTCAAACTCTGGGAGGTGCTTGATTGCAGGGTCATTCCAATCGATCAGTTGGTCATCTACTAGTTGGGCGGCAATAAAGCCTGTCATTGCCTTGGCTAGCGAGCCCAACTGAAAGGATGTCTGCGGAGTGACTGGCAATTTTTCTTCCAGGTTTCGAAAACCCATGCCTGACATAAGGATGATTTCATGTTGATAAACGATCGAAATGGCCATACCTGGGTTGTTTGCTGCTTCTCGCAAACTGTTGGTTACGGTTAGGAAGTATTCTAGTTTTTCTTCAGTACTAAGTGGCTGATGTTTAATGGTGTTTTGGCCAAACAGGACCTGGGTAAAACTGATGAAGAGCGCGATTAGGGTAAATTTCATTTTTTGAGTTGTAATTAAGGCTACTGTGTTGGTGTTTGTTTAAAAATAGGCAGGTTTGATGCTGAATTAGAATCTATTCGACTTGTCCAAGTATATAATCGATAAAGGGGAGATTATACAGGTTCGCTTGGGCTTCTTATCTTTTGCCTAGAAATTTGATTAATTCTCCAGCTCGAATCGCCCGACCAATAATGCTGTAGGCATGTTATAATTTAATAGCCTGGGGTTTCAACCCTGGGGCTGGATCATGTATCTATTGGAGTGCCCTCGGCACGGACCATTTTGACAAAATGAAGCGTACCTATGGCACTCAATATGGTTGTTGTCAATGACATAGGAATGAATTCCTATGCTACAATAGGAGTCGTGTCCATGACACTAAAAACGGCACCTGATTTATATCTAAATAGGTTGAATTCTTTCAACTGCAGCTTTCTGTTGGTCACAAAACAAGCAGTTGTTTATTCTTCTATTTTATTCCCTTGTTTATCTATGTTAAACCATCCTTTCCCATCCACCCGAAGATGGCCATCCCCATCTATATATTCTGCTGCTTCGAAAGTCACTGCTGCTGCACCATTGTGGAAACTTGATACATGGTCATACCTACAAGGAATAACAACTTGTCCGTATCTATTTGCAAAGCCCATTTTCCCATTTCGGAGTATCCTCGTTCGTCCTTCTTTGGGGGGTTGAGGTCCATTGTCATACAGCGCAACATCATATAGTATATTTTGATGCCGATCTATTGCGATTCGCCGACTTGTACCTTGCTCGATAACATTGGCAAAATAATACAAGGAGTCTGATCCATAGAACCTGTATTTTCCGAAGGGTATGATGGTATCTCCATTCTCGCTAACATAAGCTACTCTTGAATTGTATTCCAGCTGCTCCTCGTCTGTTACTGCAATTAGCGGTTTTGCAGTAGTGTAGATTTTTAGGAGGTCAAAATATTCATAATAGGTGATTGGTCGATCAATATATTCTCGGCATGCGGTCAATGTCGAAAAAACAATGGCAAGTAGGAGTGTATTTTTGATTTTTGTCTTTTTTAGCCTGCTAAACATGTTTTATATCTATTTTTTCTTTCCAAGCTAAGCCATCTGGCAGTTCTTTGTCTGTGAATTCAATATGAATCACACGTCGGTTTTTTTCATTTTCTGTTCGTTTTGAAGCATGTAAAAGTAAGGGTTTCATCATTAGTATTCCTCCTTGTTTGACTTCACAGATTCGCTCAACGCCCTTTTTGTTGATCATCCATTCTTTGATTTCGATGACTCCTTGATTATGGGAGTTTTCAATCACCCGCAAAGCACCATTTTCCTTTGTACAATCGTCTAAATGGATCCGAATGGTGAATAGACTTTCTAGTAGAGTTCTGTTGGGTTGAACGATAGTTCTTTCGGGCATTACCCTCCAATTTTTGTAGTCAGGTATGTCCTTCTTTTCTGTTACATTGATAGTAAGGTCTTGGTGCCAGTTTACAATCCAGTTGGCATTTGGTGGTTTGTCAAAATAGATGGATTTTATGGATTTATTGCAAGCAGGGGCTATGTTTTCTATAATCTGGAGTAATTTTTTTGTGAAAACTTTGCTTGCTGTTTCTGGTCGTTCTGATAAGAATTCTCTGACGCCGAACTTGTTTTCTATGGGTTGGTTGTCTAGGGATTGAAGGATGGCTGCTACTTCCTCTTTGGAATAGACCTCTTCTATGATTTGGTAGCCTTGTTTGGTTAAGTTTGGGGACATTTTTGTTGAAATTATGCTAATCCTCTCAGAATATCTAACCTATTGGCTGGTGCATCCGATGCGAAAAAATCCGGGATAGTGTTTTCTGTTCTCCTTGGTCGGCTTAAAAATTCGAGACGCCATTCTGCCATTCTTTCTTTCTTCATGTGGATATACTTTCCTGCTTCCGGTTCGTCAATGTATTCTCTTTGCAGGATTAACACTAATGGCTCTTCGGTTCCTAGATGGGTATCTGCAAATTTTTTGGCGGCTTCATAAGTAGGAAATCCGTAGAAATAATCTCCTTTTTCAAGATCTTCTGCTCCCTTTTCCGGGTGGTACCACACTCGATATTCTAGTACTTCATCCCATACATAACCACCACCTGCATATACTAAAACGGGATATTGACCGACCATTTTTTTGTCTAGAACTTCTGGGTAATTATTCATTTTTTGAGTTTTGTTCCTTTTTTCTTCCTTGTTGCTTGTTGTATCCCTTTGATGACCAACTCCGGCCGACAATTGTTTAAGCCAGCTCCCCAGGAGGAGTTAAACTCCACAATAAACAGCCCAAGTTCTTATTAAAACCAATATCCAACACAAAACTTTCTGGCAGATCGATGGTCTTTCTGTCAAGAAACTGCTGGATAAACTGCTTCGCCGCCTCCAATTCTCCATCGCCCTCATAATACGCAAGATCTAAGGTTTGTTCATTTAAAATGAAGGACCGAACTTCTTTTTCTACGGCTATAATTTCTGAAATGATAATCATTTCGTTGTTTTCTATTCCTTCAGTTTGAGTGCGAAGTTCAGTCGCGCTAGGATATACTTTTGCTTCAAAAATCTTAGGATTCACTGGTTTTACAAACTTTGGAAATTCAATGCTGCCGATATCACCAATCGTCCGAATTGCTATTGCTCGTTTCAAAAACTGCTTATCGACCTTTGCTATTAACTCGTCCCTAGGTGATAATAGTGCTAAGTCCAATAATTCCGCCAACACAAAGCAAAATGTAGTAAAACCATATAATGTAACCTCCTTGGAATCAACATCAGGTTTTTCCCAAAACTTTCCCACCTTTAATACCTCACCGCCTAATAGTTTCCAGGTTTCTGCAAGGCCATCCCGTTCTATATCACTTTTGTCAGGCAATAACAATACTTCATTTCTATTCATTTATGCTACCTGTTTCTCTGGTGAATACCCAATTTCTTACTTTATCTCTAACCGCATACAACTGACCATTTTAAAGGATTAAAATTAAGAAAAAAAAGATTTATTGTCTAGGAAGAAGAATTAAATCACTTCCTCGGAACTGCCAGCAGAAATGAAGACCTTCCCACTTACCACCAAATATCAATTTATTTGCTAAATTTAGGCATTCAAAATGAAGTGATGACCAATAAGATAAAAACGTCCAAAAGCCTGCAAAATTCCTACGATAAACAGTATACGGAAAGGATGACGACGTGGAGGGAACTGGGCGCAAAAAAAAAGTCTCAAAACATCCTTAAGGTGGTGGAGGGCAAATCCTTCCAAAAAGTGCTGGATTTTGGGGCTGGCGAAGGAAGTATTCTAAAAAATCTGGACAACAACCCTCAATTTAAATCACTTTATGCCCTTGAAATATCGGATAGCGGGATTGCCCAAATTGAAAACCGAAACCTCCACAACCTAAAAGAAGTTAGAAAATTTGATGGCTACAATTCTGGGTATTTAGATGGTGAATTCGATTTGGTTTATTGTTCGCACGTTATCGAACATGTCGAACATCCAAGACTAGTACTAAGAGAGATACAACGAATTAGCAAATTTCAGGTCTTTGAAATCCCCTTAGATTACAACAAAAAAGTAGATGAACAAATCACTCATTTTCTTGGATATGGCCATATCAACATTTACACGCCTTCCCTCTTCAAGTTTCTCCTCAAATCTGAAGGTTTTGTCATACATAAAGAAGAACATTCCTCCTTTGAAAAAGAAATGTTAGAATTTGGTTGGTATCAAAATAAGGGATTAAAGAAAACAATAAAAAGAAGGGTGCTATCTTTCCTTTTTGTAAACAAATCAAAAATTGCTACCCTCCTTTTTGGGAAGGCAACAGCCAGAGAATTTTATCATTCATCTTACACTTGTTTTACTAGTAATACTGGTGGTCTAAAGATATTTTAGAGTATGAATTCAACAATAAAAAAGCTCGATTTAAAAGATCTTTCTCAAGATCTGGATGGAGAATTTTATGTTGAGGAGATGATGAAAGTCATCTACGCTACGGATGCGTCTGTGTACAGAGAGTTGCCCCTTGCCATTGCTATACCTAAGAACAAAGCAGATTTAAAAAAACTCATCCATTTTGCGAAGGAAAATGACACCTCCTTAATCCCAAGGGCCGCCGGAACTTCCCTCGCTGGCCAAACAGTCGGCAATGGAATAGTCGTCGATATCTCCAAAAACTTCAATCAGATCCTTGAGTTCAACCAAGCAGAACAATGGATAAAGGTGCAGCCTGGAGTTGTTCGCGATGAGCTTAATTTATTCCTAGAGCCGTTCGGCCTGTTCTTTAGTCCAATCACCTCGACTGCCAATCGGGCTATGATCGGCGGCATGGTCGGCAATAACTCCTCCGGCACCACGTCCATAGTTTACGGCTCGACAAGAGAGCATGTACTAGAGCTACAAGTACTCCTTTCGGATGGCACGGAAGCGACGTTTGGTCAATTGAGCAAGGCAGCATTTGAGGAGAAAACAAAACTACCAACACTAGAAGGCAGTATCTACCGGCATATACAAACAGAACTCCACAACCCCAAGCACCAGGAGAATATTAGAAAACATTTCCCCAAGCAAAGTATCCATCGACGAAATACTGGATATGCAGTGGATTATTTGCTAGAAACAGCAGTTTTTTCGAACAAACAAACGGATTTTAACTTCTGTAAATTGCTTTGTGGATCAGAGGGGACGCTAGCTTTTACAACGGAAATAAAACTGCATCTGGATGCCATACAAAAACCGTTTGACGTTATTGTTGCTGCTCATTTTTCTGATATTTTGGAGAGCCTTCGAGCGACACAAATAGCCATGCAGCATCAACCGACGCAGTGTGAGTTGATCGACAAAATCATTCTTGACTGTACGAAAGAAAATATTCAACAACGCAAAAATCGTTGGTTTATCCAAGGCGATCCAGCAGGGTTATTGTTGATTGAATTTCGGGAAGATTCCCTGGAACAAGCCACCGCAAAGGCGGGAAAATTGATTGCTGATTTACAAGCAAAAAAGATGGGATATGCCTTCCCGATTATTCCACCAGAAAAAACAAAACAAGTTCGAGATTTGAGGAAAGCAGGATTGGGGTTGTTGGCAAATATTCCAGGAGATAAAAAGGCAGTTACTTGTATTGAAGATACCGCTGTCGCGTTGGAGGATTTGGCAGATTACATAGAAGAAATGGGCAGTATGATGGATGGTTTTGGCCAAAAACAAGTCGTCTATGCACATGCTGGTGCTGGAGAATTGCATTTGCGACCCATTTTAAATTTGAAAAAATCGGAGGATGTTGAACAGTTTTACCAGATAAGCAAAGCTACTGCCGAACTAGTCAAAAAATATGAAGGTTCCCTTAGCGGAGAACATGGCGATGGTCGGCTACGAGGGGCATTTATCCCCATGATGGTAGGGGAGGAGAACTATCAACTTTTCAAAAGAATAAAGACGGCTTGGGATCCTAAAAATATCTTCAATCCCAACAAAATTGTAAACACTCCTGCAATGAATAGCTCCCTCCGCTACGAAGCAGATGTCGCTGTGAAGGAGATCGAAACCGTGTTTGATTTTTCTGATAATGGTGGAATATTAAGAACCGCAGAAAAATGCAATGGCTCCGGAGATTGCCGAAAACTCCCACTTTCAGGCGGCACCATGTGTCCTAGCTATCAAGCCACCCGAAACGAAAAAGACACCACCCGCGCAAGAGCAAACACCCTCCGCGAATTTTTAACCAAAACCGACAACAAAAATCCCTTTAATCACAAAGAAATAAAGGAGGTGATGGATTTGTGTTTGTCCTGTAAAGGATGCACCTCTGAATGCCCTTCAAATGTAGATATGTCTACGTTGAAGGCGGAGTTTTTGCACCAGTATTATCAATCCAATAGCATTCCACTACGAGCGAAAGCCTTTGCCTATATCAATACGTTCAATAATCTAGGTGGGGCATTCCCAAGGCTCTATAATTTTTTTCTTTCCAATCGGCTGTTCTCCTCCATGGCTAAGAAAGTGTTAAAGGTGGCTCCTCAGCGATCCTTGCCAACGATCCACAAACAAAGCTTACGCAAATGGTACCGAAAAAACTACAAAAACCAAGGCAATACACAAGGAAGCGTCGTCCTTTTTTGTGATGAATTCACCAACTGGAATGACACTGAAATTGGAATTAAAACCATCCAATTATTACAAGCATTAAACTACCATGTCCAACTAATAGATCACGTAGAAAGTGGCCGAGCGCCAATATCAAAGGGGTTGCTGAACAGAGCAAAACAACTGGCCAACAAAAATAGTAGAATTTTCAAGGATATTATCAATGAAGAAATGCCTCTTATTGGTGTTGAACCTTCAGCTATATTAAGTTTCAGAGATGAATACCCGAGGTTGGTTGATGCGGATTTGGTTGAATCTGCTAGGAAAGTTTCTGCACAAACGTACACAATTGAGGAATTTTTAGCCAAAGAAGCGACAAACGGTAGAATATCTGCTGAAAATTTTTCAAAGGAGAAAAAGCAACTCTTGCTGCATGGGCATTGCCATCAAAAATCCCTCGGCAACTTAGAGGATAGTGTATGGGTCTTGTCCTTGCCGGAGAATCATCATGTCTCTGTAATTCCATCCGGCTGTTGTGGAATGGCCGGCTCGTTTGGCTATGAAATAGAACATTTTGAAGTTAGCCAACAGATTGGTAATCTGGTTTTGTTTCCTGCGGTGAATAATGCAGCGTCTGAGGTTGTTGTGGTTGCTGCGGGGACGAGTTGTCGGCATCAGATTGCGGATGGTACGATGCGGAAGGCGGTGCATCCGGTGGAGGTATTGTGGTCTGCTTTGAAGAAGGGTTGAATGCTATAACTAATCTACAAAAAAAAGGTGCAAATCTCCATTCTACATATCGGCGAATTCATTCGCTTGAAATGGTAGAGCGATAATTCTCCAGCACGAATCGACCGACCAAGAATGCAGTAGGCATGTTAAGATTTAATAGCCTAGGGTTTTAACCCTAGGCCAGGATCGGCCAAGAATGCTGTAGGCATGGTATAATTTAATAGCCTAGGGTTTCAACCCTAGGCCAGGATCACGTATGCATTTGAGTGCCATCGGCACGGATCATATTGACAAAATGAAACGTACCGATGGCACTCAATGTTTTTGTTGCCAATGACATAGGAATGAATTCCTATGCTACAATAGGAGTCGTGTCTATGACACTAAAAACGGCACTTGACCGACCAAGAATGCTGTAGGCATGGTATAATTTAATAGCCTAGGGTTTCAACCCTGGGCCAGGATGATGTATGTATTTGAGTGCCATCGGCACGGACCATTTTGACAAAATGAAACGTACCTATGGCACTCAATGTGGTTGTTTCCCATGACATAGGAATGAATTCCTATGCTACAAAATGAGTCGTGTCTATGACACTAAAAACGGCACTTGACCGACCAAAAATGCTGTAGGAATTATATAGTTTAATAGCCCAGGGTTTTAACCCTAGGCCAGGATCGGCCAAGAATGCTGTAGGCATGGTATAATTTAATAACCTAGGGTTTCAACCCTAGGCCAGGATCACTTATGCATTGGAGTGCCATCGGCACGGATCATATTGACAAAATGAAACGTACCGATGGTACTCAATGGGTTTGTTGCCTATGACATAGGAATGAATTCCTATGCTACAATAGAAGTCGTGTCTATGACACTAAAAACGGTACCTGACCGAGCAAGAATGCTGTAAGCATGGTATAATTTAATAGCCTAGGGTTTCAACCCTAGGCCAGGATCACCTATGCATTTGAGTGCCATCGGCACGGATCATATTAGTTTTATACCTTTCAAAGTAAGAATTGAGATCTTCAGATGTTGGGTAGCGATCTGTTTTGCTTTTCAATTGCCCATTTCGATTATTCCAGTCTTTTAGGAAGGCTTTTAAGGCGCTGTTGACGTTGGCTTCGCCGATTTCTTTTTGTAGGTTATACATGTACAACAATCCTTTGTTGTAATAGATATATTCTTCGTTTTCAACCATGTGCAAAGGGACTTCCTCCTGTTTGGCTTTGGCTTTTCCCTTCTTGTATAAGTCCTGGTTGTGGGCAATCAATTGATCCACTTTTTTTTGTGAAAAATGGTTTTTGAATACCATCAAAGCGGAGTATTGGGCCAATGTTTCTAGTACAAAATTCTGGCCTTTGACATTGGCCGATTCTAATTGGATGCCCCACCATTGATGAGCGACTTCGTGGGCGGTTACAAAGAAGGTCATGTCTATATCTGTAGAGTCATCGATGTCTAGCATGAAACCAATTGATTCTGAAAATGGTATTGTGTTTGGGAAGGATTGGGCGAAATCCTGGTAGCGGGGAAATTCTACAATTCTGAGTTGTTGATAAGGATATGGCGAAAAATTGGTGGTGTAATAGGTGAGCGAGGCTTTCATTCCTGCCATCATTCTTTCCAAATTGTAGGTGTGTCTTGGATGGTAGTAAATTTCCAGATCAACTGGGGAGTGATCACTGGGTTTTTGGGGAAGCCATTGATCTTGGAATAGCTCATAGCGCCCTGACAGGATAGAGTAGAAATTGATGATTGGTTCGGTGCTGGCGTATTCGAAGTAATTGCGGTTATTGTTTTCCCATTTTTTGATCAGTTTGCCGGACGTGACGGCTGTTTGGTCGCTGTTTGTTCCGATGGTGATGTTTGTCCGCAGGCCGTGGGAATCACTGCCTGATCTTGGAAGGCGAAGCGCATGACTGTCGTCTAATGCTGCTTTTGATGGACTAGGAGGCAATGCATAGATTTTGCGATCGGAGTCTTCTTTTAGTTCGTATTTTTTATTGTAGCCTAGTGTTGGGAATTCGTTGTTGCGGAGAAAGGTCCCGTTGTACAGGACGGAGTTGACAATCCCATCCGCATTAAATCCTTTTGGGCGCAATGTCTGTTTGAAATGCATCAATAAAGAATCTCCCGACTTCAGTGGTACGGACAATTCATAAATAAAATACTCGAACTCCTGAAATCGATTATCAATGGTTGTGGGTCTAGAAAAGGAAAGACTGTCTAGCGTAATATCAGCTTCAATCAATTTTTGAATGTGGATCTGACGGATCGGTGATTGCTCTTCATTTTTCAAGGTGTATTCCCCAACCAAATCATAAGATCGATGGTCAGGATATAGCTCTAAATGGAGATTTGCTGCTACAATCTTTGGTTGTGGGAAGTATTCAAATTGCTTTACTGCTTTTTCATAATTTGCTCTGTAAATTCGGGCTTCTTTTGCTGTCCAAACTTTATTCAAGACATTCGTTTGGTAAAATAGATAACAACCAACAAGGAGAAAAAGGACGGAAATACAACTGGCAACTATTTGGGTTTTCTGTGAGATATTGGAACTTGCCGCGCTCAGTCGGTGTTTCAAGTGGACATCCACACCACGCCCTGAAATCAAGGAGGCCAGCATCAACAATAAAATCCCAAACAAGATCCAATAAAACTTCGCCCACAGGTAGGGAGCTAAGAAATGGCCATACCCATTCATTTCAGAATAGGGTGGCAGTACACCACCACTAAAATCAAACAACACATTGGCAATACCCAGCACCTTTAAAACGATCATTAAAATGAAGAACGTCAACGTGAACAGTATCCCTAAAAACTTATTGTTGACCAATGATTGGATAAAAAAGGCGACAAAGGTATTGATCACCAAAAAAGGCAAAATCTCAAGGAAGAAACCAGAAAAGTATACGGGCAGATCAACGTGGTAATAGCCAGCAGTCAACTGAAAAACTATTCCTGAAAGGGTCATTGCCATCATGAGGAGTAGGTAGATACCAATTAGTCCTGTCATTTTACTACTCAACGTGACTAGACCAGAGACGGGCGTCGCATCATGCAGTAAATGCAAACCGACCTCTTGTTCTTTACCATATAATTCGCCGGAATAAAACAGTAGAATAATGATGAAAAAATACAAGGAGAGCTCCTGTAACTCTGCTACAATGAAATAGGTAGTCGGATAACTGTCGACCCCATGCACCGTGCCCAAGTTTATGGAGTTGACAATAATTATCAGGACGGCACAAAAAACAATCGCCCAAAATGAAGTTTCTCTAAGCAAATATTTAGTGTAAAAGATCGACATCCTGACGTATTGAATGACTTGCGATCGCCAATCATACCGTAACGTGGCGCTTGGCAAGTTGATGTCAAGGATCTTATCTGTTGGGGCCACACTTGTTTTTGATTTTCCAGATTTTCCAGATTTCAGCGTAGTAGAAAAATTGAACCTGAAGTAACCGAAACCCAGGGCCAGGAAGCCTATTCCGATCCAGAATATTTTATTGACCATCAGAATACCAGAAAAAGTAAGTTGTAGAGAATTCTTTTCTGCTACCGTCCATTCCTTGCTAAATTGTGTGATCGTCGTTAGTGAGAAAGGATCCAATACCGCTTGCAAATATTCATCAGTGATCGCTTTTGTCAACATAAAAACAACAAAAAGCACAATGCCTTGCGTATAGACGACCATCAACTTTTTACTCAGCGTACCCGTTACAAAAAATAATGCCGCCCCAAAAAATAAGATGGGCAAAACAACCGTAAGAAAGGGGATAATATAGTTTACAAAACGAAAGGGAAGCATTTCCGAATCAAAACGCCAAGGGAGCAATTCCCCCACCATCATCCCTAAAGGAACCGCACAAAAAATAAGGAACAGTACCAGGAAAGAACCCAGAAATCGCCCTAGCAATAAATCCAATTTTCCAACAGGGCAAGTATAAAAAAACGGCGCAATTTGGTGTTGATCATCCCGAATCATTGGCATTCCCATAATCATCGAAGTCAATATCATGAATATCCCGGTGGTTGCTCCCATCACTTTTCCAATAACGATAGGTGCGTTTTTTTTGACTAACCCAAGTTCTACCCCCTGGAAAACAAAGTCCACTCCGAAGACCGAAAAAGCAAATAGAAAAAGGAAAAACAAATAGGTCTCTGGCTTTGTTCGTCGATAGGTTACCTCAAATTTGAATAGTTCGTACCACATGCTGGATTCGTTTTTATTTGGATAATTGGGTGAAATAGACTTCTTCAAGACCGACATTGGAGGATTGGAAACCGGCACCTGGATCGGACTTGCTGAGGATCTGGATAAGGGGTTTCCCTAGGTAATGTTGCTCGTTGATGACGTTGTAGGTGCTTCTGTAGTCGGTTATCTCTCTTTTGTGGATGGTCTTTTGATAAACCTGTCCTTTGATCTGCTCGATCAATACAAGTGGGTCGCCCTCCAGCACAACGCGGCCTTGATTGATGATGGCCATCCTAGTGCACAGTTCCTTGACATCATCGACGATATGTGTTGATAGCAGGACGATTGCTTGCTCGCCGATCTCGCTCAACAGGTAGTAGAATTGATTTTTTTCTTTTGGGTCCAAACCTGCTGTCGGTTCATCTACAATGAGCAATTTGGGATTGTTGAGCAATGCTTGCGCAATACCAAACCGTTGCTTCATTCCTCCAGAAAATCCTCCTAGCCGCTGCTGTCTTACTTCGTATAAGTTGGTTTTTTGTAGCAGGGCATGGACTTTCTCTTTTCGTTGTTTTTTGTGAGTCAGTCCTTTTAATATCGCGAAGTGATCCAGTAAGTCGTATGCTGAAATTTTTGGGAATAATCCGAATTGCTGTGGAAGGTATCCCAAGACTTTTCTTACTTGTCGTTTTTGTTCTAACACCTCCAAGTTGTTAAGTTGGATGTTTCCTTCGTCCGGATCTTGTAGGGTGGCGATGATTCGCATTAGGGTGGATTTTCCTGCGCCGTTTGGTCCTAGTAGGCCGAACATACCTGTTGTTATTTCGAGGTTGATGTTGTTTAATGCTTTTACCTCGTTGTTGTAGGTTTTGGATAAATTTGAAATAAGGAGTTTGTTCATGCTAATTATTTTTGTTGTGGCAATTTATTGGGATTCTTAAACACAGAAAAAAAAAGGTGATCAATGGATGGAATTTGGGGGTGTAAACCTGTTGGAGGTAGGTTCTGTCGTTCATCCCAGGATTGATGTCTTTCTTAACTTGATCAGGGATGTTTGTCAAAATATTTTTGAAGTACTTGTGGATTGCTTATTATTGGCGTATGGTTGGTGCACTAAAAAATAGAATCAAGGGAATTCCGTCCTGGGTGTTTTGGACTGGGGGTATACTTTTGGGGTTGCTTATTATCATATTCAATGATGTAGCTGGCGAGAGCGAATCTTTTATTGTATTCGGTCTTTTTTATTTTATTTTTTTTATTCTGGCAATACTACGATGGATTTTTACACAGATAAGATCAATCATCACTCTAAAAAGAGATCGAACCAGAATGGAAATGTTACACCTCAAAAGTCAGGTCAATCCTCATTTCTTTTTTAATACCTTGAATAACTTATATGGGTTGGTGGAGAAGGACTCCCAAAAGGCCCAGGAATTGATTTTGAAGTTATCCGATTTGATGCGATACAGCATCTATGAAGGCCAGAATGACTGGGTAACCCTTGAAGAGGAAGTCAGTTACTTGCGCAATTATGTGGAGTTGCATAAGGATCGATATCATAAAAAGGTAACGGTCGATTTTGCTACCACGATCGATAAACAGGGGTATAAAATAATGCCCTTATTGTTAATTTTGCTTGTTGAAAATGCGTTCAAACATGGCGTTGAGAAATTAAGAGATGATGCCTTTGTCAATATAAAACTCACGGCAATAAACAATCAAATTGATTTTTCGATCGCCAACAATTATGATCCGGAGGAAGACGACCAACTGCCAGGAGGAATTGGCATCTCCAATCTTAAGCGAAGACTAGAAATCGGATATCAAAAAGACTTTGAATTGTCCATTGCCAAAGGAGAGGCGCATTATCAAGCAGAATTATCAATTTACAAAGTATGACGAGGTACCTAATCATCGATGACGAGCCGATTGCCCACGATATCATAAAAGGATATTGTGATCTATTACCAGATATGAAATTGATGAAAAACTGCTATGACGCACTCGAAGCATTGAGCTATCTGAATGAGCAGGAGGTGGACCTAATTTTTTTGGACCTCAATATGCCGAAACTGAAGGGATTTGCGTTCTTGAAAACGCTCAACAATCCGCCCAAAGTCATCGTGACTACTGCTTACAGGGATTTTGCTGTGGAAGGCTACGAGTTAGATTTAGTGGACTATCTGCTAAAACCGTTTAGTTTTGAGCGATTCCTAAAGGCCGTTCAAAAAGCAATCACCACCCCGGAGAAAACTCCCCAAAGATCCATCACTAAAGAGGAAAACACTCCAAAAACCATCTTTTTAAGATCGAATAAAAAACACATTCAAATAGAAATTAAAGAAATTTTATTCCTGGAATCCACTGGCAATTATGCAAAGGTAGTTACAACCAAAGAAACAATAGTAGTCCGAAATAAAGTCGCGGATCTGCTAGAAGAATTGCCAGATGATCATTTTTTGAAAGTGCATAAATCATTTGCTGTAGCTAAAACCCATATTAAAAGCATAGAAGGCAATCGAATTTTTATTGGTGAACATAAAGTACCCATCGGCAGAATGTACAAGGCCGTTATTAATAAGTTATTGAATTAGGAAATAAATGGAATCAATTTTCAGAACACTGAAACCATTAATTTAATCAACTTGTCTTCCAATACAACAATCATCATCGTCTACTTTTTTGGTAGGAATTGTCCATTTTTTAGGAATTGCAGTACTATTTCATGGTTTTAAATGTACATTTTGATTGAAATTCATATACTAATTTATTTCTGATTTGCTTTTTTTGCCAATTAAGTAGGATTTGTTGATTAGTTTATGATTTAAAATATATACTTTGGGTATTTTTTATGGTTTGTGCTCCCTTCTTCTCCCCTTATCTTTGAGTTGTCATTAGGAAATAAACAACTTAAACAACTTTATTAAAAAACAACTGGTAAAAATATTCAAGGACATCACCTTGTCCTCCCTGGATTGCTATACCAAATAAACAACAAACCATGAAAAATTTACTAAAAAACACCACTTTCGCTTTCGCAATTATCGTACTTACTGTTTTCGCTTCTTGTAAACCAGATAGCATCCTTGATGTAGAGCGAGATCTCACTCCTCAGGACATCGAAGCAACGACCGTTGATATGCATCATTACCATGATGAAGTTTGCAATCATGTAAAAATGCTGGATATGGACTTAGACAATGCCGAAAAAATCAACTTCGAATTTCCTGACGGAACGACAGAAGAGCGGTTTTTGGTAGAAGACGACATCGTTATGACCAGAGCTGAACTAAACAAACTCAAGGAAGAAATGAACAATGACCTTCGTCAATACCGAACCTACAACCTGGTAAGCTCACCCCGCGTCATCACCGTCATCGGATACACAGGGGGCTACTACGGCCTGACCACTAAAATGAAAACAGGGTTGCAGTGGGCCATTAACAATTACAATAGGTTGAATACAGGGCTTACTTTTCAACTTTCCTATTCTAGCTCTGTCAATGCGGACATCGTCGTATACAAAATAACAAATGGTCAGGCAGGAGGACAGGCGGGTTTTCCTTCTGGAGGAAATCCTTACAAATGGGTGCAAATCTTCGATGGCATGGACAACTATAGCAACAATGTAAACGAGCATGTTATCACTCACGAAATCGGGCATTGCATAGGACTACGACATACTGATTATGCTTCAAGAGCAAGCTGTGGGCAAAGTGGAGAAGGAGCAGGATCAATTGGTGCTGTACATATCCCTGGCACACCAACAGGTATCGACTGGAACTCCTTAATGCTCGCTTGTTTTAGCAGTAATGATGATGGTGAATTTAGCTCTTACGACATTCAAGCGCTAGAATACCTCTACTAGGAACTCCCGGATTTGAAATGAAAACCGAAAATAAACCTATACTTAGTAAAGTCCCGATCAGTTCATTCTGGTTGGGGCTTTTTTTAGGTGATTATTGGTCAAGTTTGTGGTGAGACAATCCATCTGCGAAGCCCCGTAAGCAGAGATAGCGCATTTTTACTTATTGATATTCGTAGGTGTGATTAAAGAAATCAGGGTTTTCCAATGGTGAAGCAGGGTGTGGATTGTACTGGATACCTATAACTATGAACCAAAAAGGAGTCCTTTCAATTTTGAAAGAACTCCTTTTTTATAGTTGAAAGCAACAAACAATTATCTATTTCGCTTGATTACTTTTTTGACAATTTGTTTTTTGCCATTGTCTAGGGTGATGAAGTACATTGCCGCTGCAAGTCCTTTGAAATCTACTATTTGCTGGTTGATTCCAAGGGTGGGGTTTAGTTGGTTTTCTACTAGTACCCGTCCTAGAACATCCACGAGGGTAAGACGAATCGCATCTCGATTGGTGGTCTCGAAGGTGATCGTCACTTGCTCGTAAGTTGGATTGGGGTGAATGGTAGAAATCTCAAAACCGCCAGTTAAACATTGTAGTTGTTCAATTGGAGAAAAGTAACTACTGCCGTCCTGCTCAATAATTCGTATTCGATAATAACCAGAACGTACGGACCGTGTGTCCATAAAATTGTACTGTGCCTCTGCTCCTTCAACTCCTTTCGAAGGTGTTTTTCCAATTTGTAGGAAGTCGTCGATTCCATTTATAGAATGTTCAATGACAAAACTATAGATATTCTCTTCAAGTACTGTTGTCCAGGTCACAAGTACCTGACCTTGTTCAGTACATTTAACATTGAAGTCGGTCATTTCAAGTGGAAGGACAATGCAATCTTGAAGTGCTAGAGTCATAGAGGTTTTAGTGACATTAGGATCGGTGGATGGATCTACCCACATTTCTCCAGCTTCAACGTCTGCCATCACTGCATCACCACCAGGTGAGCAATAGTTAATGACATGGACTTCGCAAGCAGGAACGCCAACACCCGGCAATACAGGAGTCATCAATGTTGCGGTAGGCGGATTGGAAGCAGTTGCCTCAATTATGCCATCGCAAACAAGCACATACATTTGAGTGTTTTCTGTCGAATATCCTGGCATCGAGGAAACAATCACCTCTGCACCTTCACAAACATCAAAAACAGAAGGAATACAAACGGTGAAATCTACTGGTCCGGCCATACTCGCATCCGGAGCATTACCATAGGCAATAATCTCTGTTAACGTTGTAGGAGGTGTTCCAATTATATCGGAAGTCATGTTGTCTAAGCAATCATTCAAGGCATATACTGAATAAGCACCATAGGCTACTCCAGGGAAATCACAATTTCCTGTCGGATCTGAAGCAATTACATTATCAGATGCATCTACGAGGTAACATACTTGACTGGTTCCAGTGGCTTCGTATGCTGTATTACTAAAGAGGGCATCGTCCCCTGGTTCATAATTACACTGTGCAAAAGAATAGTTTGTTGTTAAACTAACGAGTAACAGTAAACTAATCCCTAAGCAACAGACTCGATTTATTTTTCTATTAAAATTCATTTCGTCTCTTTTAAAAAATTATTAAAGGATTAGTTTTATTATTCTGGCGCAATTACTCCTGCATTTGAATTACAAGGAGGAGGCAAACATGCTGGTGTCATTAAAGTCATCGTAGCGGAACATCCAAAAGAGTTGGTGATTGGGATTTCCAATGATCCAGGAGGTGCCCCTAATGGGGTAGTGTAGCTTGTCCCGTCCCAATTTGCAACTGCCGCTCCATTGAGTGGATTCGTTGGCGTTCCAAAAACATCAGAACAGCCTGCAACTGGTGTGTTGACACAGTCGGTAATTGCATCTACTGGTAATACTGGGTTTGGATTTACTGTTAGGTCGAAAGTACCTAGGAGGATATTGAAATCATCTCCAGCACCAGCTTCATCCATCCCGTTTGGTCCAAAACATTGAAGTTCTGCCAAAACGGTTTGCATCTCAGCTACACAGACGTCAGCTCCTGTGTGGACACCATTTGCAGTACCTACATAATTAACAGCAGCGGCAGTATTCGCATCAGCTATAGCCGCCATATTGTCGGTGTCTGCTTCTACTAATGCCTGCCAGTCAGTAAATTCTGTACCAAGACTGCCATCGCAAAGAGCAGCTGCATTGTCAATCTCGTTGAAAGCAGTAGGACATTCTACCAAGCAGATTGCTTGCAGAGTGATTGATACTTGATCGTTTACACAAACAGAGTTGTCTGGATTGGCAACAGTGATGTCAACGGTGTACATGCCTGCGTCCATAGCATTGAAACTAGCCCAGTTGATACTAGAAGAGGAAGAAATAAAACCATTAGGTCCCGTCCAGGAGTAAGTGGCACCAGCAACGCTATCAACGAAAATAGAAACCGGCTCACCAGGACAAGCAGCGCCATTTACTACTCCACTGATGATTGGTGCAAAAGGTTCAATAGAAACAAATGTTGTAGTAGAGTTTAAGCAATCATCAACGATACGTACTTCGTAGGTTCCATTTGCGAGTCCTGCGAACTGCGGAGAAGTTTGTGATGGAAAAGTAGATGGTCCACTTACTATTTCATAAGAATAGGGTGGAACACCATCGGCTCCACTTGCTGTAATTAAGCCTTGATTGTTGTCGCAATTTATTCCCCAGGCAGCTGATAAGTTAGGATTGACGTATTCTGGTACATGAACGGTGTCTGTTCGGATGATGCAACCATTTGGTCTGGCACGAACGTTTACTTCGTAATAGCCTCCAACTAAGTTGGTCCAGGTTCTAACTGATCCCGTACTTTCAAAACCGATATTACCACCTCCAATTAGACTGAGTCTAGATCGGAATCCCACATTTCCTGTAAAAGTGGCAGTTAGGGTATTGTCTCCAATACAGCCGGGGGTAACAGTATATACCACGGCTGCTGCAATTGGAGTAGCGAGGGTCTTGCAGGCAGTATTTGTAACTCCACAATCATCCGTTATTGAAATACAGTATTCACCAGGAGGACCAGATATATTGCCAGTGAAGACTTGAGGTAAAGTAACGGGGTATGCAGCCGGCGCACTTATTATCGTGCTAACAACCGGGAAAACTGCGTTATTGCTAAAAGGATTTGCAGCAGGGGAAACAATAAATCCAACTTCACCAACGGCGCAACCATATGCTTGGCTACCAGTGATCCGCACATTCCAATCAGAAGCTACAGTGGTGATACAATTGGTATAAACATCTCCACAGCAATCGGTTACTTCAAAGCAATATTCTCCAGAAATAAGGTTGTCGAAGAGTTGAACGGTTTGTGCAGGAGGTAAGGTAAATCCAGCTGGAGCAGAAGTCATTTCATAGGTTGTTGTCCCCGGATCACAGAATAATCGAGGTTCTCCCACAGAAATGGCGGCTCCTGAGCAAGAAGTTGAGGTAGAAAGTCCAAGTGTGTAATTTCCATCCACAGTAATTGTAGCGCTGGTTACTACTCCACAAGCATCTGTTGCTACAATGGTGTAGGATTCGCCTGACCCAAGATGAGAGGTCGGATAACAGAGCGATTCGGATTGGTTGTTGGCTGTAAAGGTACCGGAAAGCCCAAGTAAGGAAGGGACATCAGAAGTAGGGATGGTCCAGCTTAAAGGATATGCGGTTGTATTTACCGTATTGGTGGATCTTGGACTCAAGCGTTTACAAATTTCGACACAGTCCGCTGATTGGTTGGTATGCAAAAATGGCAGTGCCCAATATTGGAGAACATCTAATGTTACATTTCTGGTTTGAAAGTTTCCACAGGCGTCATAAACCCTTATCAGGTAATCACCTTCTGTCAAATTAGTAAAACAGCTGTCTGAAGAGGTAGCAATGGAGACTGGTGCTGCTCCGCTATCATCAAATAGTTCGTAGGAGTAAGGAGGTAAACCAGCGGAAGGTATTCCACAGATGATACCACCACCTCCGCCACCACAGGTAGAACCAGTAGAATTAAAAGTCAAGCCTAATGTCGTATAACTTCCGACAACAGTAGCCATGACAGTGGCTGTGCCACCACAAGCATCAGTTGTCTGCACGGTGTATGTGCCAGGTAGCAGTGCGCTAAACGTATTTGAGCTTTGGGCGGTGGCTGTCATTGGCCCGGCAATAATCTCATTGGAGTAGACCGGATTTCCAGCATTTGGAAACGGTTCTCCGTCGGCAGGAACCACGGTAATTGTTCCGTTAGATTCACAAGTAGATTCTGTCGCAGTTGCTGTCACAGATAATGGGATAGGTGGTGGGCAGGTTTGGCCAAAGGAGACCAAGCAGCCGAGCAAAAAAAGCAAGGTGGTAAAGATAGCTTTTAAACACATAGGGTAAGGATTTTGATTGTATAATAAAATAAGTATATATTTAGTTTTTATATTTAATATGTTTAGGATGTTAGAAGTGATTTGGCACCTGAGTAATGTTCAGGCGATCAACTCGATATATTGGAAAAGATAGTTTTAAATAGGAAGGTTTTTGTTTGGATGGGTTTAATCTATTGGTTTTAAGTGTCTTTCTGTTTTGTTTTCTAATGTAAAACTACTAAACATATTTGCTTATTCTAAAATAAATATTGTAAAAGTTTTTATTTTTTTTGCCATTGATGACAGGGTTTATTTAGAATTTGGAAGAACAACAATGTGTATACGTAGGTTTATGTTTTGCGTAAAGTAGCTGTTTTATTTGAAATAATTTAAACTTTGAAGATGTAATGGCTAATGTTCACTAAACTTATAAATTGTTTAATTTAGAATGTTATAAATTTTGTTTTGTATTTGTATTTGGATGTCACGAATTTTAGTTTTGTTGTTTTTTGCTGGTTTTGGGTGTATGATGACGTAGGACTTTACATCAGTAAACTATTCATCTGTGTTGAGCTGTTGACAAATATGGTGTTAACTGTTTAATAGTGGAGTTTGGGATGTTTTTATAGTAAGAATAATTATGGAGGAATAGGCACCTTCTTTGTGCTTTTGTTGTTAAATCCTAGCGCTTTTGTACTGACCTTCATAAGAAGGTTAGGCAGAGGCAGGACTCCGCCTAAAGGTTAATGTGGGGATTCTAGGGTTGAGTGGTTGTTTGTGAATTATTTTCCAATCAACGTAAAAGCGAAAAATTCTAGCATTTTTTCTACTTCGTCAAAATTGTCTTCTTTTACGGTGACGTCTGTGAGTTTAGGAAGGTGCAGGGCAAAGTATATGTGGTTGTTCGCCATTTCAAATAGGTTGCTAGCGAGTGTATGTGGATAAGGGAAGTCAGGATTGATCTCTGTGATGACCGCCGCTACTTTTGCATTGAGTTTCTTGTAATTGAGGAAAAAGCCCTCAGTGTTTTCCTTGTCTACCTCTTTCGTGTGGTAAGCTTTCGTCCCTTCTGCTATTATTATTCGGTGAAGAATACTCTCGTTTACATAATCAATGGAAGGGTTGTCTTTGGAGGCGTAGACAAACGTTTGGATAATAATCTTCAACCTTTTTTTCGGATCGGGGATATTCATAACATGAATGTCGATCAAGTAGTTGACCCATTCCCAATACCAGGAAACAAGGTAGATCAATAGATAATGTTTGTTCTCAAAATAACGATAAACCGAAGCCTCTGTGGAGGTCATGGCTTTGGCAACTTTTTTAAAATTGAAGCTTTCGAAGCCAATTTCATCGATTAGAACGATACTTTCCTTTATTATTTTTTGGCCTAGAGCCGTTCCTTGTGGATCTCTTAAGTATAATTTATCGTTCAGACTAATTTTTATACTGATGGCCATAATAGGATTTTCTTTTATACAAAAGTACGTGTTTTTAAGTGAAAGTTTAACTACTTGGTAAAAAGTTTTAATTTTATTTGTAATAGTATTGCTATTATGGAAAATAGTAATTATGTTTGCACTCATGAAATGGTGATTTAAGAAAAAGGATCACTGAAATATATTTGTTTAACAAAAGTTTACGATAGCAAGAGCTGCAATGCCTTAATGGCTTGCCCTAGGAGTCTATTGTCAACATTTAAAATTTATCAAAATGAATCCAGAGAAAAACGGTTTATTCAAGAATTTAAGGTATGATTTACCAGCATCACTGATTGTATTCCTAGTAGCGGTTCCTTTATGTTTAGGTATCGCACTTGCATCGGGCGCTCCTTTATTTTCTGGAATAATAGCAGGTATTGTTGGTGGTATCATTGCTGGCGCCTTAAGTGGTTCTCAGTTAGGAGTAAGTGGTCCAGCTGCCGGATTGGCGGTTATTGTTTTAACAGCTATTAATGAATTGGGCGCTTTTGAAGTATTCTTGTTAGCAGTAGTGATTGGTGGTATTTTTCAATTACTATTAGGTTTTGCGAAAGCAGGAATCATCGGTTATTATTTCCCGTCTTCTGTCATCAAGGGGATGCTTTCGGGAATTGGAATTATTATTATTTTAAAACAGATACCTCATTCTGTAGGCTATGATAAGGATTATGAAGGCAGTTTATCCTTCGCACAACCAGACGGGCACAATACGTTTTCGGAGCTATTTTATATGTTTGAAGCGTTGAGTGCGGGAGCGATCGCTATTACAGTGTTGTCTCTGCTTGTTTTAATATTATGGGAACAAAAATTTATGAAGAAAATCAAGTTGTTCCAACTTGTTCAAGGTCCTTTAGTGGTGGTAGCCTTGGGCATTATATTAAATTTAATTTTCCAAAACATGTCAGGATTTGCGCTCACCGCCGAACAAGTTGTCAAGATACCGGTACCAGAAACCATCGGTGGCTTTTTTGACCAATTTATGTTTCCTGACTTCACCAGCATAACCAATCCAGCAGTTTGGATTACAGGTATGACCCTTGCCGTGGTTGCCAGTTTAGAGACCTTATTATGCCTGGAAGCTACTGACAAATTAGATCCCTACAAACGAGTTTCTCCTGCAAACAGAGAGCTGAAAGCTCAAGGAGTTGCCAATATCGTTTCTGGATTGATTGGAGGATTACCTATTACGCAAGTTATCGTAAGAAGTTCAACGAACATTCAGTCTGGAGGACGAACGAAGATGGCGGCTATTTTTCACGGATTTATATTGCTGGCCTCTGCAATGGCGATTCCATTTCTATTGAACTTAATCCCGTTGGCAAGTTTGGCAGCTATTTTATTCTTAGTAGGATATAAGTTAGCAAAACCGGCGTTGTTTAAGCAAATGTATCATCAAGGAAAGTCGCATTTTATTCCATTTATGGTAACAATTGTAGGAATTGTTTTAACGGATTTATTGATGGGAATCGTAATGGGATTGGTCGTCGCCATCTTTTATGTCCTGTATAATAATTACAAAAAACCCTTTCTATTCGAAAAAGAAAAAGACCTCAAAGATGGTGTTATTCGCCTAGCGTTGGCAGAGGACGTTACCTTCATTAACAAGGCGAGCATTCAGCGTACTTTAACTCAGATTCCTGACGGCTCAACGGTGATCATTGACGCTTCTAAATCAATAAACATTGACTTTGATGTCGTGGAGATCATTGAAGAATTTGAAATAAATGCGAAATACCGGGATATTGATCTAACGATCATTGAGCGCGAACGAAAAGGGGTTAGTAATCAGATAAAAGAAGTAGAGCACGCCCTGGCAAACAATCTATTATCCAAGGAAACCAAGGAGGAAAAAGAAGTTCTTTATTAACTGTCCGATTCCTACTTCAATTGAATTAACAATAACATTAAATTAAACATAATAATAATGAGTGAATTAACAAGTTTAAACCAAAAAACACAGACCGCAGCATCACAAGCAGGAATTAATGCCAAAACTGCAGTTGATTTGCTGAAAGAAGGCAACCATCGATTTGTCAATAACAATCCTATAAATAGAAATCTACACGAGCAAGTAAAAGATACTGCTGGTGGTCAATATCCTTTTGCTGCGATTGTCAGTTGTATTGACTCTAGAATTCCAACAGAAGTCATTTTTGACCAAGGGATTGGAGATGTTTTTAATGCTCGGATAGCAGGAAATTTCATCAACGAAGATATTTTAGGCAGTTTAGAATTTGCTTGTAAACTAGCAGGATCGAAGGTTATAGTGATCATGGGCCACACCTCCTGCGGAGCGGTAAAAGGAGCCTGTGACCATGCGAAACTGGGCAATTTGACGCAAATGCTTGATAAAATTATGCCAGCCGTCAATGCCGTGAAAACGGAAGAAGGGGAGGAGCGAAACTCTTCTAATATTGATTTCGTGAATCGAGTAGCGGTGGAAAACGTGACGCGAACCATTGCAAACATTAAAACAGGAAGTCCGGTCTTAAATGAGCTGCTTGAGCAAGGAGAAATTGATATCGTTGGCGCCATGTATGATGTGAAATCTGGTTCCGTTAGTTTCTTATAAAATTGTTCTTTTCTCAGAATTCCCTAGCTCTTGTATTTGAAGGTTGGGAAATATTTTATAGGTTTGCGTGTATTATTCAGAAGGGATTTTTTTTCCCTATGAATGATACACGCAGCCTAATTTTTAGTTTTAAAAACACAGTAATGAATAAAAAACTCAAGTTCTTCTTATTGGTATTTGTTAGTCTTTTGTTAACTAGTCAATTGTTCGCTCAAAATAATAAGGAGTTTGGAAACTGGCTGATGTATTTTGGGACCAACAGAATTACCGATGATTGGAGTATTCACTCTGAGATTCAATATCGAAATCATACGGTAGAACCGATAAATATTGAACAATTGCTCTTAAGAACTGGAGTGAATTATCATTTAAAAGGAAATGGCGTGCTGACGCTTGGTTATGGATATGTCGCCTCTCACGATTTTGACACGGATCAAAAAGGCCCGGAATCCAAGGAGCACCGAATTTTTCAACAATTGATTTTAACCAACAAGATCAGCCGGCTCAAATTTGAGCACCGGTATCGGTTAGAGCAGCGTTGGGTAAATTCCAATTATAAAAATCGAATTCGGTATCGTCTAATGCTCTTTTTGCCGTTAAACAATCCAACCATAAGCCCTAAAACCGTATTCCTGGGTGTTTATAACGAATTGTTTATGAATACGACCGATGTCTTTTTTGATCGCAATCGACTGTATGGAAGTGTGGGGTATCAGATCAACAAAACGACTCAAGTGCAACTTGGTTATTTGTATCAGCGATTGAATAGTTTTGGGAAGAATTATTTACAATTTGCTGTGGTGTTTAATCCTGATTTTAGAAAGAAGGAGGAGGAATAGATTTTTGCAAATTGAAGGTGAATTTCTGGATTTTAACTCCATCTCAATTCTATTGATTAAGACCATACATTATTAAAGAATCTATTTCAAGTTCTTTAAAAATAATCGCAAACAATTTTGTGTAATTGAATAACAAAGGTCTGCAGTAATTAATAATACAGCTTGGCAATCTTGCTATTCTTCGCAGAATTGGATTACTGAACGATTCTGAAAAGGTGGACGGGGGGTGGCGATGTAATTGTGTTTAACCATTATAGTCGCTACAATGTTTCTAAAAATGATTCTTCACCCATCTTTTACTTGCTGTTTCAACGTCCTTCCTTGTACGATTTAAGGCTTGTAAATTGCACCCGATAATCCACCTAGCTGAACGCCATTACCTGTGATGGTGTTGTTGCAAAATTGGGTTGTATTATTCAGCGTAGCGTTAGCGTTTAAGTGCACTCCCCAAGCCGTATTGTTGACAATGGTGTTGTTATCAATCATCGTGTTGGTAATGGTCAACCCTTGATTTGGTAATCCGAGTTCAAGACCTGTAACGGGATTAACAAAAATACCAGCGGTTACACAGTTTGAGCACGATCCATTTTGAATGGTATTGTTAACAAAATCAAGGCCGTTTGCCATGGCGATATAAACTTGACCACCGCCTGTATAGCCCGTCCCGTATTGAGGAGCAACTGGAAAGATTCCTAGCAAATGATTATTGTCAAAAATGTTATTATCGACTAAGCCATTCGTTCCGCCTAAAATTGCCAGCGCGTTTGTTGTGTTATTATAAAACGAATTATTACTAATCTCGTAATTTGTCGTTGGGTTTGTGGTGTGACCGATATACAAACCCAGACCGCCAGAGTTGTGCAGTATGGAGCTTGTAAACTTAAAGCTGTCGACACCATTCATATAAATTGCGTAGCCCCAAGAGTGCGCCACTTCGCTACCCGTGAAGCAAATATCACTAGAGTTGACAAAGTGAATCATGTGTCGGTAGGTATTTACCCCTGGAACCTCTGGCCCTGGAACCTCTTCCCAAACAACATTGTCTGAAAAGAATCCATTTGTAGTTCCGTTCCCTCTAACAAGCGAACATTGTGCTTGACCACCTGTTCTAAGAATTCTGAACCCTTGACCGTAAATACCAACGCCAGAAATTCCGTTCAAATTTAGTACTGCATAACCATCGCAGTCATTATTGTCAACCGTTATGTCTTGAGTTAAAATCGCATTATTGCCACTCTCTAAACATTGGCGAACCTCTTCAATACTACTTGCAAAGCAACCTGTTATCGGTGTAGACTTTGGTATACTTGAAAAAATACCATTATTGTAGGACCACAGTACTTTATCTGCACCAGTTACATCGCCGTCCATGTTAAAATCTTCAGGGAGATAGATGCCGGGTAATCCATTGTTGTTTAACCAGAGGATATTGTCTGCACCGGTAATTTCGTAGCCAGTTTCTAGGGATTGGTCGGCATTTGCTGCAAACAACAACCATTTTCCACCAATCTGTTTTTGGCCTTGCCCAACTCCATTCGAATAGCTGTCTGCTTGTGTGAAGTCGTAGGAGATCGTACCATTGACAATTGGGATTGGATTTGGGGTCATTGCCGGAAGGTGATTTCGATGCTCCACCATAAGGTACAACTCATTAATTGAGGCATCCATATCTACAGAAATGTTCTCGTGTGTAGTACCATCGTTCAATAGAACCACTGCCCCCTTCCATACTTCATCAGAAGCAAGAGGAGACGTTCGCAGGCTGATAAGTGCCCAGTCTATTGATCCTGTTGGGTAGTCCGCAGCAGTCCAACCAGCACCTTCCGCACCGTCGTAGTTCCAGGGATCTACATTGTAAGGTTGACCGGAAGGTAGTAGATTTAGATTTTGTAGGCTGTTCCGCATACCGTTTTGTCCGTCATAGCTTCCCTCCAATAAAAATTGGATAGCACATTCTACGGTTTGGTCGGTCGGTTGCGAGGATTGAATCGTCAAGCAAAGTGTTGGTCGAGTGGCCGCAATACTGTGCTCTTGAGATCGGAAAGAAACATCATTACCCGTTGTTTGTGTCAAGATCATGGAGAAATTCCCTCCAGGGAGAACTCCATTTAATGGCCAGGTATAGGTTGTATTCGTTTGGAAATTTGCTTGTGTAAGTTCTCCTAATGCTCCAGCTGCTGCTGGCTTATTGGCATTGCTGAGGTTTCCTTCTGTCCAGTTGTTAGTTGCTCCTTTCTGAATGGTGATTCGACCAGTTCCAGCATCCGTATTTACGGTCATCTTCAGTTCTGCACTTACTACAGTACCTGTGATGTTGCTAAGATCATACATTAAGTAGGTAATTCTATTGCCGACCTCCACTCTTAACTCTGTGGTGTTGAAATTGGTAGTTCCTTGTAAATAAGCATCTTGGGTTGGCTCCAAACAAATCGTAGTTTGGGCATGAATATGAATAGCAATCGCAACTATAAAAAATAGGAATGCAGCGAATTTGCGCATCATTTGGGTCTTAAATAAAAAATTAATGTTAGTCATCTATAAATTTACAAAAAAACTAAACCAAAATAGTAGATAACAAAAGAAATCTATTCCCTAAGTGCTTCGTTGACAGTTGAATAGTTGTTTTGCTGGG
Source organism: uncultured Saprospiraceae bacterium (assembly GCA_938016265.1). Taxonomy (GTDB): domain Bacteria; phylum Bacteroidota; class Bacteroidia; order Chitinophagales; family Saprospiraceae; genus JAHDHB01. The sequence continues at coordinate 1,192 of CALLWB010000051.1, read as the reverse complement.
ACAACCACGGCGTTCTCCAGTCTCCCATTGTTATTGTGCATTTTTCATTTGTTTCAACCTTTCTAGGATTTTTCTTAAATCATCTAACTAGGGGGGGAGGCATACCTCTGGCGGAGTTGAGTAGTTACAATATCCCTATTCTTTGATAAGTTTTTCGGAGTAAATGATTTCTTGTTCATTTCTAATTTGAATAAGGTACCTACCAGCGCTTAACAGATTAGTTGCCACCTTTACTGCTACTGCTACTGCTACTGTTGGACGTAGGACAGGTATTCGTAGTGTTGTTAAATTTGGGTTGGTGGATGGATTGACGGCTGATGGTGTAAATAGGGAGAAGCCTTTACTATTAGGAGTATGGATCTCAGGGCTAAAGCCTATTTTCTAGGCCCCAGCCTGAAGGACGTGGGTATTCCTATCATAGAATACTAAAAATAGCAGAATTGAGGTGTTGTATTAATTTTTGTTTGACGGCTCGCAAATCAACGGTAAACTAGTGAAACGTAGAGAAGGAGTACCACAGAAGGGAGCAGTACGGTAGTCAGACAGGGCTGGCGAACAAGAGGAGAGCACAGTTTATCTGGGGAGGCTGTCTACTCAACTGTAGGTAGTTTCTATCCATGGAATTTGAGTCCATCCAAAGCTTTATTTACTTTTCTATTATCACCATAAACGATAATTCCAACTAAATCTTGATTTTCGTCTGTTGATTTTGCGATTACCAAATGGTTTTCAGCTTCGTTTTTCGTTGCGAAAAGTGGATTCGTGTATATTCCAATATTTAATTCTCGTTGTTTTGCTCTTAAGAATGCTCTATCAATTTGAGCTTTGTCATTAGCTTTGTAAATAAATATAGGTTGTTTTATAAAAGGAAGGTATTCTGATTGTGAAGCATTAACAAATTTTGCTCCATGAGTTTCCGGAAATTGTATAGCTATTGAACTAGCCAAAAATGCTGCTACATTCAATTTCTGCCAGTCCATTAAATCATTCTTGAGAACAATAGCAATTTTATTTTCAAATTCCATTTTAGATTATTTTAGTTTAAGTTCCATTTGGATATTGCATCTTTCATAAGGAGTATAATGGCCGGCAATCTTTTTAAATCCAAGTTTCTCGTATAGTGATATGGCTGGTTTTAAGATGGTGTTACTTTCAAGATACAAGTTGGAGGCTTTTAATGCTCTTGCTTTTT
>CALLWB010000050.1 GCA_938016265.1 uncultured Saprospiraceae bacterium | reverse complement strand
TTGGTTTGCTGTCTGTAATTGCCTGTTTGCTCATTGATCGCTGCTTATTGTTTTCCACAATAGATCTTTGAGTTCGGTAAGTCCTAGTTGGGCGACAGAAGAGATAAAGACAACGGGCAGGCTATCCGGGATTTCTGCTTTCAACATTTCTTTCAATTCTTCATCAATCAAATCGGATTTGGAGATGGCAAGAATTCTTGGTTTGTCCAGGAGCTCAGGATTGTATTTTTCTAATTCCCTTACCAGAATTTCGTATTCTTTTTGGATATTTTCGGTATCGGAAGGCACCATGAATAACAAGGTGGAGTTTCGTTCGATATGTCGTAAAAATCGGTGTCCCAGTCCTTTCCCTTCGTGCGCTCCTTCAATGATTCCTGGAATGTCGGCGATGATGAACGATTGATCGCCCCGGTGTTTTACGATACCAAGGTTGGGGACGAGCGTGGTAAATGCATAATTGGCAATCTTTGGTTTCGCAGCAGTCACGACGGATAGGAGCGTAGATTTTCCAGCATTAGGGAAACCAACTAAACCAACATCAGCTAATACTTTTAGCTCCAGAATTTTCCATTCTTCTTTGCCGGGAAGTCCTGGCTGAGCGTACTGTGGCGACTGATTAGTCGAGGATTTGAAGTGGACATTTCCTCGTCCACCTTTCCCACCAGATACCAAAATGACAGTTTGTCCGTGTTCGGTTATCTCGTGTTCTACCTTACCTGTTTCTACATCTTTGGCTACGGTGCCCAAGGGTACTTCCAGGATAATGTCTTTCCCACTGGCTCCTGAACTACCACTTCCTCCGCCATTTTCTCCTCGAGTTGCTAGGACGTGTTTTTTGTATTTGAGTGGGAGTAGTGTCCACAATTGTTTGTTGCCTCTTAGTAAAATATGACCACCACGTCCGCCGTCGCCTCCATCGGGTCCGCCTTTAGCATTTAGGCGATCTCGTTGAAAGTGGGCAGAACCAGCACCACCAGCGCCTGTTCGACAACAAATTTTAACGTAGTCTACAAAATTTTGATCGGCCATTTCTGATATTTTTTAACAAAAAATGTCATCTCCAGGAATATAGAGATGACATTTCGATTTATTTCTAATTGGTATTAACAAGCAACCGTGCTATCAACTTCATTGCAGAGTCGGGCAAACACTTCATCAATGCTTCCTACACCGTCTACTTTGATTGCTTTGTTGGCTTTTGTGTAATATTCAGCAACAGGGACCGTTTCAGATTTATAAACAACGAGTCTGTTCGCTATTATTTTTTCGTCTGCATCGTCAGGTCTGCCTGAAGTTTCTGCTCTTAGGATAAGACGTTTTGTCACCTCTTCATCCGGAACAACAAGTTCTAGCAGAATGGTAACTTCTTCCTTCCTGCTTGCAAGGATTTTATCTAGTGCACTTGCCTGATTAACATTTCTAGGAAATCCGTCAAAAATATAGCCTTCTACATCAGGGTTTGCGTCTACTTTATTTCGTAGCATTCCAATAGTAACTTCATCCGGGACTAGTTCACCCTTATCGGCATATTCCATTGCTTTAAGTCCAAGTTCGGTTTTATTTTTTATCTCATATCGGAATAAATCTCCGGTGGAGATGTGGAGTAAGTTGTATTTTTCTAGTAATTGGGCAGCTTGCGTACCTTTTCCGGAGCCCGGAGGGCCAAAAAGAATTATATTTAACATAGGTCTAATAATTAAAATTTAAGCTGCAAAGATACGTTTAATGGGATTAAAGAACAAGCTAAGTTCCTATTATCTGGAAATGACATCTCTGGCAAAAAGGATCCGTGGTTTCCAATAAGAAGATTTTGATACGTTTTGAACGATTACTCCCTTGGAAGAGGTGCTATGAATAACGGTAATACCTTCTCCCGTATTAGAAAGAACAATAGCAACATGGGAGACTTTGCCTGCCGTCCCAAAAAATATTAGATCTCCTTTTTTTGATTGATTTACAGGAATTTTTCGGCCCTGTTGTGCTTGCGCGCTGGAGCTGGATGACAAATTGACATTGTATTTCTTAAAAACATAAGAAGTGAAACCGGAACAGTCGAACCCATTTTTGTCTTTTCCTGCATATTTGTAGCGGGTACCTTTGCATGTTTTGCTAAAACTTTCTACGTTAGTTCGAATGGAACTGTTGGGTGTTGTGCTATAGGAAGTCGTCTCTCGCGGATTATTGGAGGCTATTTTTTTTGTAGAATTGCACGAAGCCAGAAAAAATATCACAGTAATAGACAACAATATTTGCTTAATCGCGTTTATAGACATATACAATTTGGTATAGTTTTTGAATCGTATCAAATTAATCTCGTTGTTACTTAAGGTTAGTTAAAAGGGTTATAACGCAATTTTATATCAACGAGCTGAGCGATCTCCGACCACGAGATCGCTTTTTATTTTTGTAGTTGTTTAGTGTTTACTAAGCATAAGCGGGTTTTACCTCGATTTGCTCACTTACATAACGCTCCACTTCTTCTCTTATTGCTGGCAGGCTGTGGTACATTTGCTCATAAGATTCCGCCACAAAATATTGTATCTGATACCGGTCATTAAAATAAGAAGTTGCCAGAATCGTCCCTACATCAAACGGTTGGTGCAAGTCAGCAGTGCTCAAACTAAACAAGGATTCTCCAGGAGAAGAGATCAATCCCGCTCCATAAATCTTAATTTGCCCGTCTTCCTTTATCAGCCCAAACTCAACGGTAAACCAGTAAATTCTGGCCATCAATTCCAGCACGTTTTTATCTTCGATGTAGTCAAGCGCAATCTCGCTCAATCCCTTCAGGTATTCACAAAAATAAGGATCACTCAGCAAGGGCACATGGCCAAACACATCATGGAACATGTCTGGCTCCTGAATATACTTGAGTTGACTCATTTTTCGCAACCAGGTCGTAGCGGGAAATTCTTTATTGGAAAGGTGCTTGAAAAATGGCATGTTGTCAATGATGCCAGGAACAACGTGTATCTTCCATCCTGTTTCGGCTTGTAGCAATTCATTGACGGTATTGAATTCTGGAATTCTCGCTTCTTCAAATTTTACTTTGCGTAAGCCACGAAGGTAGGCCTTTGATGCAATCCTGGGCAACTGCTGCATCTGTTCATTGAATAGAAGCCCCCAAACCTTGAAGTCTTCCTCTGTATACTTGTCATATTCCTGAATCACGAAACGGTATTTTTTGTTAGCAAAATAAGGGGGCAAATATAAGGTTTTTTTTGAGATCGCTGCGCTAACAGAAGGGAGTAATAGGCGTTCTGTAATCTAATACAGTGTCACATTTAAAATCGGTGAATATGAAATTTGTGTAATTAATGTATTATATTAACCTATTAAAGTATTTGTTTCCATTGGTTTTGTTCTGATTTGTACACTAAAATTTCTGCTTATGAGAGTTCATGATAACGAAATCTTGATTATCTATAATCCAGATTCTAGTGCTGACAGAAAAACGGTCGCCCATGCTCAATCCATGACAAAACACGTTCGGTCAATGGCTTTTGATACGAATCCGGCAACCACCACACAATTTAGAGGGATCATCAACATGCTTGGTGTCCATCCAAAAGAAATGTTGAACAAAGCAGATCCCTATTACCAAGCAAACATTAGAGGACGAGAGTTTGATGATGAAGACTGGTTGAATATTTTAATCAGAAATCCGCAGTTGCTGAAATCAGCCATCGCCATAAAAGGAAAGAAAGCAATCATTTGTAATACGCCTACGGATATTTACAAATTGTAAGCCCGCCCCACATAGTTTCCCCTCCCTATTTTAATTGGAACAGAAAATTGGTATTCCCATCTTTCTGAACTTCTTGTTATACCCAATAAGTTTTTGAAAAATGAAAACGGCTACAAAAGCATTTCTTAAAGAGCATCCTCTCGCAAATGCAGTGCAGCAAATGAAGTAGCAAATTATTCCAATTAATTGTAGAACTATTTTATGGGTGACCTTATTTAATTCAGGCCAATTTTGTAACTTTGTGCTTCGAAACTATTTGAAGGTAAGAGACACTAGTATGTCAAAAACCAAATAGACTTAATAACTTAATAATCAAACAAAAATGGCATTCGACGTTACAGGAAAACTATACAAAAAATTTGAAACTGTCAAAGTAAGCGACCGATTCCAAAAGAGGGACTTCGTACTCGAAATTGAAGACGGTGCCTATCCACAATTCATTAAATTTCAAATGACACAAGATCGTTGTGCGGCATTGGATCCAGTGAATGAAAATGATGTTGTTAAAGTATCCTTCAACCTGAAAGGTAGAGAATATACTAATCCAAAAGGAGAGGTTATGTATTTTACCAACTTGGATGCATGGAGAATTGAAGCTCCTGCTGCAGGCAACAATCAGCAGCAAGTTGCTCCGGCCTCAGGACTAGACGAAACAGCTTTCCCTAGTTCAACAGATGAGCCAATGAATGAAATTACAGACGATCTACCTTTCTAGGAACTAGAAGGTAAATCTCCATAAGAATAGACCAATTTTGGTGAAAGCGTTTCTGTTTTAATAATGGGAACGCTTTTTGTATTTTTAGCAGTGATCAACGTTCTGCTCCTAGTTTGAATGGAACGTGCAATTCCACGAATGGAAACAATATGAAAATGAAGGCATTCCTAAAGTTTGGTGTTACAGTGATAATTATGTTGAGTACCTGTATGTCAGGTATGGCGCAGCAATTCGTTGGACTAGGCACTGTGTGGAGCAATGAGTTTTCACAATGGCGAATTTTTGTAGAAGACTACGAAGGCCTGCTTGGGGTAACTTGGGAAGGGAACTACTCAGAGTGGCGCTACGAGATCAATGAAGAGACCTCCGGCACCATCCGCCTAAAGTGGAAAGACGATCCGACCAACTGGGAAATCCGCGGCAATGACGGTACGCTAATCACTGCACGCACCATTTGGCCAAACAGCCTCCGAGAATGGCGACTCACCGATAATGATAAGTCAATAGAACTCAAACCCAAATGGGGTAACGCTGACCATGAATGGCTAATGAAAAGTCGATCCTATGGCACGTTTTATATCTATCAGGATTGGGAAGGGGACCCTAGAGAATGGACCATAAATGATGATACCAATGATCTTTCTCCCCATATGAAAATGGGCTTATTGTTTATTACGATGGTGCAAAGTATGAAATTCTAAGGAATAGAGGGCTCCGTTTTGCTAACGCAAACCTGAAGGTATAGGCTGAGCCGGCACAGGTAGCAGGACCCAGAAAACCCTAAAGGGATGAAATATCCGCCACTCCATTTAGTATTCAGAAATAAAGAAAGTTTTTCTAAAATGATCTCCATTATCCATTCTTATGTCTACTATATAAGTCCCTGCCGAAAGGTATAAGATATCTGTCAATTGTATAACTTGGTTGTTCCGTATATGGTATGGTTTTGCAAAAACTTGTTGACCTTTGTAATCATAAATTGCTAGTTCCGCATCTCCTTCTTTGATATTGTATAACAATATATTTAATTGATCTACTGTAGGATTAGGAAATACATTCATAGTAGCAATAGTTTTCTGTCCCTCTACTGCTCGCATTATAGAATATGCGATAGTTCCATCAAAATCCACTTGGCCTAATCTATAATAACTAATACCATTATGAGAGTTATTGTCTTCAAATTTATAGTATATCTTCCTATTGGTTGTTCCATTCCCATCTACCCAACCAATAGGAAAAAATTGATTTTCAGTATCTAACATTCGTTCAATATAAAAACCTTTATTGTTTGTTTCTGAAGCGGTTGTCCATACTAAATCTACAATGTCTATGTTGTTACGTTTAGCATCGAATGCTAACAATTCTACTGGCAAGTTTGCATTTTGAGTTGCTACCCCAAATGGGGAAAAACTGTTGATACCACTACGACTAATACTATAAGTAGAGCCGCTAACATTTGTAGAAGGAATAAATGTTGCAGGCTTACTCCATGAATTATTTGTATAGTGAACTACACCTGCTATAGTACGATCAAAAGTTGGTAATTCTTGGGGGGCATCCCATTGTAAGGTCAGGTCTACATTGGAACCACCTAGGACACTTTCTTCTATCAACCAAGTTCTATCTATTACTCCCTCCGTAAATGGAGTACCAATAGTCCCATCTTCCAAGATCTGGTTTTGTACCCTGACTCTAAATGCGTCTGTCGTACCATTGTTGTTTAGTGTAGCAGGATTGTAACTTGTGTTACCTATAGGAAAAACGGTTGCTGTTGCCTCAACTGTTTGTATCAAAGTTCCTGTGCCATCCGTAATGATATAATTAGAAGCATCATAGTTATTGATTGCAGCACCACTCGTCAAGGTTAAATTGTTGTTTCCTAACTCAATATTTCCATTTGTATTCAAATCTACGGCGGTAGCTACTGTAATAGGAGCAGCCAAAACTAATTTATTGTTGTTGTTTACGCTTAAATTAGATACAACCATAGGGGTGGCACTTGTAATCGACTGGTTTACAGCGCCACCGAATTCTATCTTACCTACTCCTGTGTATGTGCTGGTTTCCGTTTGGGTCCAGTTGCCATCCAAAAAGATAGTTCCATTATTGGCAATAGTAGAAGTGTTTTGATTGGTCACAGCTCCTTCTACTACCACTATTCGTGCAGTAGAATTGACAACGATGTTGGCATTGGAATTGGTGATACTTCCTTGTGCATATCCAATGCTGGGCAACAATAAAACAGCCCAATACCTTATTTCTTTTTTCCAATTCATAATCAATATTTAAACTATTTCTCGATAACGATTATTTGTTAGAACTTGTCATTTCCAACATCTCTTTTATTTCAGCCATTTGAGCTTTGAGTGAACTGACCTCTGCTGCTTGAGCTTGGAGCATTGCATTTTGTTTGTGCGAGTATTCAAGTTCTTTTTCCAACGTCTCTACCCGTTTTAGCAATGCCTGTGTGGCGGATACATTCAACGTAGTCAACGCATCATAGTCGACCACATGAAAATCATTAACATTTTTTCCATAGATAAAGGCATTTTCTTCATTTGCTTCGTTTGCTATTCTAAAGCGATTTTTTTCTAGTGCTACTATTGCTGTAGTATGTCTTTTTTCTATGTCTCCTTTTATGGTATAATATTCTATTATATCGCCTATCTTGAGGTCGGAACTTGCTATATTAATCCAACCATCCTCTATATCGCTGTGCTTATAAATACTTGGAATAACACGTGAAGTAAAGGTCACCGCTTCTGGATAAGTTTCCCTTAATTCTTGCGCGATTACTTTTTTGACCACACCTTCTCCTTTTGCTTTAGTATCAATGTATTTGTAATCCGTTACTTGAATGGTATTCAACAACGCCAAATCTTCAGAGTGTACGGAACGTCCCAGCACATTTTTGATACGAGCATCTGAGTGTGCAAAAAAGTTTCCTCCAGCTATATTATAATCCGCATGAATGCCAAATAAATCAAGTAGATTAGTATGCGCATTATTAATTATTCTTGTAACTCCTGTGCTATCATATTCACGGATATTGCCACCATATAAGGGACGGTTTGTTCCTCCTCTTACTTCAAGTATAGCTTGTTTTGCTCCGTTTAAAATAGTAGGATTTGTGACGTCCCAAGGTTGGCCACCAATTGTGATAGACTGTTCTATGTAGTTTTGCATTTTAATAGAACCATCAAGATTACGTACCGTCAATGGACCTGTACCTGAAGCGAATTGTACATCTCCACGATCATCGATAAACAAGCTTGTATTGCCATTACCAGCAAAATCAGTCAATTGTAATCTACCGTTTTCTAGGGCTACTGCAGGTTCTATAAACATAACAGTATAAGTAAAGACATATTCTATCCAAACTCCAACAAAACCACAATAAGAAGTACCAAATCCACTTCCACCAAAATCTTCTGCAGATAAACTTAATGCTGTTTGTCCTGCTGCCAAAGTTGTTGCATCAAATACAGTAACAGAAGTCGCCGAATAAGTTCCTCCGTTGTTAGGGTCACCACAAGCATCTGCTCCTGTACTAGTAAGTCCTGTGCCTACATTAGCACCTTGCAAGTCGGCAGAAATACTTGTTGGGTAACCAAAACCTCCATCTATATCCCCTCCTAAATTAATAGCTAAACTTATACTTGTGGCATTATTGGCAATGTCTATTGGTATATTTAAAGTTGAAATACCTGATGATCCATCACTAGCTCCTGTGAATGAACCTGCTGAATCATAAACATACCCTCTAAAAACAAAATTTTGAGTACTCGCTACTGCTCCAGAACCATGCACATTCAATTGTGCCCCATTAGGAGTAGTCGTTCCAATACCTACATTGCCTGTATTTGTATTATAGGTGTCATTGCCATTTGTTTCCCAATCTCCTCCACCTCCTGAGGGAGCAAGGGGAGACCAAGCAGTCCCGTCATAATAATAAAACCCAGGTGTAGTATCTGTTTGATAAATCAATAAACCTGTTGCTGGTGAAGCAATAGCATTGCGCTGTGTTTCAGTCATTCGCGGCGTGAGAAGTCCTTTATCCGTAGATTTAACATCTAACATAGCTGAATTGTCTGGTGCAGTGCTATCATCATTAATACCAACACCTCCTTGTGCATAGACATTGATAAATCCCAAAATCAGAATGATTGAGAAAATTAACTTTTTCATCTCTTAATAAAATTTTAATATGGAATAAGGTTAAAACTACAATAAGGAGAGGTAGACCAAATGGCATTCAATTGTAGCTTACTAGGGAGAAAGCGAAACTGTTGCGAAGATAGAAAAGAATGGGATAAAAACAAATATAACTAAACCAGAATGTATATTTCTATCCAACTACTACTAGAGTTGGATCAATATTTTGAACGGGTGTTGGTCATTGCAAAAAAAAGAGGTGGATGACGTAAGGTTCACGTACACTGCGGTTTCTAATGTTAACGAATGGATGGACTGAAGCATGCGACACAAGACCAAGTTGCCCAAAGTGTCTTATCGCTTCCGATGCTGCTCGACCTGATCGAAATCCGAGCCCTTTACTCCTCTTCCCCTATGTCAAACGTAGTCATAAAACCAGTATTAAAATTACCAGATCTGAAGTCTGGGTCTTTCATTAGTTTTTGATGAAAGGGGACGGTAGTTTTGATGCCTTCCACGATAAACTCATCCAGTGCGCGAGACATTTTGTTGATGCACTCTTCTCTGGTCTGCGCCCGACAAATAACCTTAGCAATCATCGAATCGTAGTAAGGAGGAACTGTATAACCAGCATACACATGAGTATCTACCCGTACACCGTGGCCTTTAGAGCTGTGAAACGAGCTGATCTTCCCAGGGCAAGGTCGAAAGTCATTGAAGGGGTCCTCTGCATTGATACGGCACTCTATCGCGTGCATATTCGGAATGTAGTTGTCACCTGAAATCTTAATGCCCGCAGCTATTTTGATTTGTTCCTTTATTAAATCGTAGTCAATGACCTCTTCGGTTACCGTATGTTCTACCTGAATTCTGGTATTCATTTCCATAAAATAGAAGTTTCGGTGTTTGTCTACCAAAAATTCTACAGTACCAACACCTTCATACTTAATAGATTCTCCTGCTTTGATGGCAGCAGCTCCCATAGCCTCCCTCAGTTCGTCGTCGACGAAAGGAGAAGGCGATTCTTCTACTAGTTTTTGATGTCTTCGTTGAATGGAGCAATCTCTTTCTGACAGGTGGCAAACTGTACCAAACTGATCACCAGCTACCTGAATTTCGATATGTCTGGGTTCTTCAATAAATTTTTCAATATAGATACCGTCATTACCAAAAGAAGCACCAGCTTCCTGGCGGGCGCTATCCCACATTGGTTCTAGTTCTTCTTTATTCCAGACGATGCGCATTCCTTTACCACCACCTCCGGCAGTTGCCTTCAGGATGACAGGATATCCAATTTCTTCTGCAATTTTTAACCCGTGTTCTACATTTTTGAGCAGACCTTCCGAACCAGGAATTACAGGAACACCTGCTTTTATCATGGTTTCTTTGGCGGTGATTTTATCACCCATTTTGCGGATCATCTGTGCAGTAGGGCCAATAAATTTGACGCCATATTGGCTACAAACTTCAGCAAATTCTGAGTTTTCAGCCAAAAATCCATAACCAGGATGAACGGCGTCGGCATTAGTGATTTCTACGGCTGCCATAATATTTGCCATCTTCAGGTAAGATTCTGAGGATGGTGCAGGTCCGATACATACCGCTTCATCAGCAAAACGGACGTGCAGGCTTTCACGATCGGCTGTAGAATATACAGCGACTGTTTTGATGCCCATTTCACGGCAAGTACGAATAATTCGAAGGGCAATTTCCCCTCGATTCGCAATAAGAATTTTTTCAAACATAACAGTTTGGTTGAGGATTATCCTTGAGGATCAACAATGAATAATGCTTGGTCATATTCGACCGGTGAGGCGTCATCTACTAATATTTTGATGACTTTTCCAGACACTTCTGATTCGATTTCATTGAATAATTTCATAGCTTCTACGATACAGACTACATCTCCGGTAGAAATCTGGTCTCCCGGTTTGATAAACGGATCTTTGTCTGGAGCGGAAGAGCGGTAGAAGGTTCCAACAATAGGAGATCGAACGTAGACATAATTGTCTTCTTCTCCAGTATTGCTAGTGTCTTCTCCAGCCTGAGTTTGAGGTGCTTCAGCTACTGCAGGATTTGCTGGTGGAGCAAAATGCTGTGTACCTATAGGCGGCATGGCAGCTTGCATGGGCAAAATCTGCTGGGTAGTAGTGGTGTTAGGCGCTGCCTTCGCATCTGAATAATGTTTGGTACGAATAGAGAGTTTTAGGTCTCCTTCTTCCATTTTGAATTCAGATATATTGTTTGATTCACTAATTAGCTTAATAAGCTGTTGAACTTGTTTGAATTCCATAGTGTGGTGGTGTATTATTTTTTAACACGTTCTACGTAAGAGTTAGATCGTGTGTCTACTTTTATTACATCCCCTTCATTCACAAAAAGTGGCACCTTTACTTCGGCACCAGTTTCTAGTTTAGCGGGTTTCATAACGTTGGTCGAAGCGGTATCTCCTCGCACTCCTGGCTCTGTATAAGAAACTGCCAGTTGCACATATTGGGGCATATCAACCGTAAGGGGGATTTCTTTTTCTGCGTGGAATAAGACTTCTACATCTGATCCTTCTTTTAGCAATTTAGGATTGTCCAGCATATCTGGATTGATACTTATTTGCTCATAAGTCTCATTGTCCATGAAGTTAAACCCAGTGTCATCTGCATATAAAAATTGCATTTTTCTTCGTTCTACGCGAACTACTGAAATTTTGTGTCCGGCAGGGAAGGTGTTGTCTATTACCTTGCCAGTAGTAAGACTTTTCAGCTTTGTTCTAACAAAGGCATTCCCTTTGCCGGGCTTCACATGCTGAAACTCAACGATTGAATAAATGTCGTTGCTATAGTCTAGGCACAGGCCATTTCTTATGTCGGAAGTACTTGCCATTTTTATTAAGTTAAATTGAAATGGTTTAAAAATCAGGCTACAAAGATAGAAAGATGTTTAAAATTATTAGAACTTTTTCGTTTGTGGATTATTTTCGGTGCAATTTAGGGACGATGAAGAGGCTGTAAAGTGGTTGTCTATTAACTGTTTGGAGCATCATAGGCCCATTTTAAATAAACTGCTCCCCAAGTAAAACCACCTCCAAAAGCTCCAAGTATCAAGTTGTCTCCTTTTTTGAACTTAGACTCCCATTCCCAAAGGCATAGAGGTATCGTTCCGTTAGTAGTATTCCCGTATTTTGAGATATTGACGGCCACCTTCTTTTCATCCAGACCAATATAAGCGGCAGCCGCCTTTATGATTCTTAGATTTGCTTGATGTGGTATAAACCATGCAATATCGTCGCTAGTTAGATTATTTCTTTTCATCACCCGATCCATCGAAGAACTTAGGTTTTTGACGGCTGCTTTGAAGACGTGTGCTCCTTCCTGTGTTACAAAATGCTCACGAGCAGCTACTGATTCTGGCGTAGCAGGGCTTACCGATCCTCCTGATTTTTGAAAGAGGTAGTGTCTTCCGCTGCCATCTGACTCCAATATACTATCATATATTCCGCTATCGTCTTTGGACGGTTCGAGCATTACTGCTCCACCGCCATCGCCAAAGATGATACAAGTTGTCCGATCTTGGTAGTTAATAATCGAAGACATTTTGTCAGCCCCGACCACTATTATCTTTTTATAAGTACCTGTTTCTATAAATTTGGAGGCGGTTACCAAGGAATATAAGAAGCCAGAGCAGGCGGCATTGATATCGTATCCAAACGCATTTTTTATCCCAATTTTATCACAAATGACATTTGCTGTGGCTGGAAATTGCATGTCTGGAGTAGAAGTTGCGCAAATGAGCAGATCTACTTCTTCCGGGGCGGTATTCGTTTTTTTCAACAGATCAAGAACAGCTGGAACTGCAATGTCAGAAGTCCCTTTTCCTTTTTCATTTAAGATTCTGCGTTCATTTATTCCTGTTCTTGTTCTTATCCATTCATCATTTGTGTCGACCATTTTTTCCAGGTCTTGGTTGGTTAGTCGATTTTCCGGCACCCACCCTGCAATACCTGTTATTGCTGCTCTTTTTAATTGCATAATACATTGGTTCAGCCAAACTTCATCTGATTCTTAGTCAAATTTTAGACAGATTTTGAAATTTGGTGGTTGTTTAGTTAGAGAAATTCAACTCCTTTTTTTTGTTCCACAAAAGAACATAAAAAAAATGGGATTGTTTAGTGGTGAATGGTAAAATCGCTAAGATGACCCTCTGTACCTTCTAGGACGACAACTCCAAAGCCCACAGCAAAAGTCCAATGCCATTTACCAAGAATCATTAATAAACAACCAATAACAAACCTAGGAAGGGCTAAGCTGGTAGGGGAAGGTGAAAGCGACCTTTGCTCCATCTTCTTTGGTGTTTTCGATAGAAAAAATTCCATCGTGCAGTTCTACAAAACGTTTGATAATGGATAGTCTTAATTCGATTTCAGAATGAACGGTGGTTTGAAGATCATACTTTTCAGAACCATCGCTGCTATATCCATTGCCGTTTCCGTTAAACTGCATTGGAAGTGCTCCATTGAGGGGGTTTTGAACCTTAAATTCAATTAAAAATCGTTGTTTGCCTTCCACTTGGACAGGGCTAAATTCGATATTGATGCGACCCCGTTCTGTTAGTTTCACGGTATTCATCATGAGGCCATTCATAATATGCTTGAGGTAAGTATAATTGCCAAATAGATTTTCAGGGATTTCTGAATGGACGGAGATATTGAGCATAATATCGTTGTCGGCAGCCATTTTTTCAAAGCGAGTACTAATGTCGTTCAACAGATCGCAGATGTCAAATTCGACATTGTCAAATTCGATGCTTTCGTCTACACTTGTTAAGATGATGAGTTCTTCCACCAAATCTTTCATTTGATTGAGGGAGACCTCGATGGCAGAAATGTACTCAATCGTATCCTTGTCTTTAATGTTTTTAGACAACAGATGAGAAATCCCTCCAATCGCATTTAATGGTGTTTTAATCCCATTGCTTATCGTCTCGTAGTATTTTCTTTTGAAATGGCTCAGGCGTTCTAATTCTACATTTCTCCTGCTAAGGATGTCTCTTTGTGATTGAAGCACCCGTTGAATAACGCTGATACGTTCATTTTTGAGAATTAGTTCGTTACGGTTTTGCTGGTAGGCAAAAAACTCTTTATAGACGTGTGTATAATCGTAAATTATCCAGAGGATGTATTTTTTTCCTTCCAATTCAATTTTAGAAAAAGAAAAGTCGTAAAACCCGAGTAGATCTTCTTTAGGGGATTGTACTTTGGAAAAATATAGTTCGGCATCACCGATTTGTAATTCTAGAAGAGAATCAAATACACTTTCTATAAAGGGAGACCAGTATTTTACCTCTACATTTATTTGTTTAGTTGCTGGAAACAAGGAGTCACAACTAGCTACAAATTTGCCTGACTCATTGAGTAGGACAAATTGGCTGGATTGTTTAATCCGGTTAATTTTGTATTCTTCCAGTTGTTTCATAAATAAAAGGAGTACCTGCTGACTAAGTTGGTCGATTGTTGTTTATAAGTCTATTAATTCACTACCAATTACTTGGAAAAGTTCTTCGACATTATCACCAGTTTTTGCACTGGTAATCACATCGCAATGGAGTGGCATGTCAGCAACCACCTTTTCGATTTGGTCTTTGCCTAGAAGGTCAGATTTGTTCCCCACAATTTTTACCACCCCATCAGGCAGTAATCCTTTGAGGTATTCTATGTCTTCAGCAATGTTTTTGTGTGTGGTAGGACGGGTAAGGTCAAATACATAAATGATACCGCTGGCCCCTAAGAAATAGGAGACAGGTACTTTGTCTTGGGACACTTCACCGGCAATATCCCAAAGCAAGATAGAGAGATCTCTATCCTTTACTTTGATTACTTTTTTATTAACTTTTACACCGATTGTTGTGAGGTATTTGTCACTAAATCTACTGTAAACGAATTGATTGAAAAGGGATGTTTTTCCGACTCCAAAGCTTCCTGTTAGGATCACTTTTTTACTGATCATGTTGAATATTTTAGCTGAAGTATTCTTTTAATTTATGGGAAATCATATCATCGTTGGTGGCAATTTCCTTTGGAGAGAGGGTACTAAGTTCTCTTTCTGCGAAACTAATCATTTTATCTGACAGGTCATTCCGGTGAGCGGAGCTTATTGTTCCACTCATTACGACTGCAATATAGTAATTATAAAAATTCTGTATAAATATTTTATAATTTCCATACTGAATCATTTCTAATTCCTCTCCTTTTCCTTCTTCATCGGTGATGGCATCTTCTACAAATGCTTTGATGGCGGTAAGCATACCTCCAATCATATCGCGATCTATCGTATTGTCAATAGAGTAACTCCCCATGACCAAACCAGAGTGCCGTTTGATAACATAGATTTCTTTGATAACGATGGCATCGACGTTGGATAATATAATGTCGCTGCTTTTTATCCCGAAAAGTTGTGCTTTTATTCTGCCCATAACGCCTTGACTAGAGGTTGCCTGTTTGATGTTTTGATCAATGTTTTCTCTAAGCATTTGGAATTGATGCGCGATGTATTTTTTGATTAGTCGACCAAGCATAGGTGAAATGATGGCCAGTAGTTGTTCTGGTGATTCAGCTAGTCTTTTGTCTACAAGCATGTCCACTTCATTGCCGAATATTTTGTCGAAATTTTCTTTTATGTAGAGGATTTTATCTTCTAAAACCGGATCAATGTGGTGGCTTAGTTGATCTTTTTTGGCAAGGATGTCTTTTATTTCTCCAAGATCCTTGTTTGTGCCTGTAAGCAGGATATTTTTAATAACCTGAAGCTGGGTGTCCTCGTCTTGGGGTATTTGATGCTGTCCATTCATGACGTGGTTATTTCCAGGAGTTTTTATTAAAATTGAAATAGAAATCTACGTATAATATTCAGACGAATATTATTAGATAAAGTTACATCAAAATAATTAAGAGTAAGATGTTTTCAATAAGTTTCTATTAAGAAGTGCTGCTGCTGTTAGCCATTGTTAATAAGGTTTTTACTTAAATGCGCTAACATTTCACCAAGATTAGCCTTGTCTACTTGACTGACTTTGTTGATTTTTTCATCCAACTCATGGACTTTTGCCTGAATGAGTCTTTCCGATTCTTCAAAGCGTTTGTTCATGTTTTTCTCGAGTGCATCCAACCATTTAGTTGTATTTTGCTCTAGATCTGCAAATCGTCCATTTACCTTTTTTTCAAGCGCCTTGATTCTTGTATCGACATCGATGTCGCTTTTTTCAAGTAGCTCTCTAATGGAGAGGAAATTCGCTTCATATTCAGCAATGTGAGCGCCCATCAAAATGTCTCTAATGGTGCCAATTTCTCCGTTCATAGGCTGATTAACTGATTGATTTTTGTTTCCTTTGTCTTTCATTAGCCAAATTTTTTTTCAATTTTAGAAAAATCTATAATTGTAATTGGGGTTTCAAATTTACGTTTTTTGTATAAAAAGGGTGACATTTTTTTAACCTTCAGGGTTTCTGAAGTAAATATTTTTATTTAATTTGATTATAATTCATTAAATGCTGACAATATTCGTTCCAGAAGTTACTCCTCGGTTGCGCTATGTATTTCAATTGATTTTCAATGATTTACTAGGTGTTGAGTTTGATTTTTGCCTTGATAAATCAGTGTTTAATTCCATTCTGACGCCAAAATTTTCTTATCAACTCAAGGACTTCAATCAGGGACTTTTTTTTTGCGCAACTTCTTTGCTTTTCAAAAGTAACATTGAAAAACAGCAAATTGACATTAAAAACTACAATGACCTGCCCGCTTTTTTCTTTCACAATTCTGTAGATGCAGCCCTTCCTTTTGATCCGTTTGCCGCTTCCTTTTATCTGGTAAGCCGATATGAAGAATACCTTGAAGCAGACCGTGACCAACATGGTCGATTTACTGCTCAAAGTAGCCTGGCGTTCCAACATCAGTTTTTAGACAAACCACTTGTCAATTATTGGGCGCTTGAAATTCAAAAAATGCTCCACGCTCAATTTCCAAGTCTGATTTTCAAGAAACCTTCATTCAAATTTACCCCAACTTATGATATCGATCATGCTTGGGCTTTCAAATATAAAGGCCTAATTCGTACTACCTCAAATTTATTAAAATGTCTCCTCTCTTTAGATTTCGACCAGTTGTTGTTTAGATGGGCGGTATTAACCAATAAAAAGAAAGATCCATTCTTCACCTTTCCGCATCTTGAAAAACTTTTTTCAAAATACAATACACATCCTGTATTTTTCTTTCTTGTTGGTAAATACGGGATATATGATAAAAATGTTTCTTTAAAAGTAGATTCTTTTCAAAAATTAATAAAAGACCTGTCTGTAAAGTTCCAAATTGGCATCCATCCGTCTTACAATTCGCATGTTAATAAAAAAATTATTAATTCGGAACTTCTAAAATTATCTAATGTGACGGCCAAAACTATTCACTCTAGTCGTCAACATTTCCTGTTACTTGAATTCCCGAATACTTATCAGTTGCTGAACGAATTAAATATTAAGTATGATTACACAATGGGATATGCTTCGGAAACGGGTTTTAGAGCGAGCATTGCACATCCTTTTAAATGGTACGACCTCAGTAAAGAACAGACCACCAATCTAACCGTTTTTCCCTTTCAGGTAATGGATGTCACCCTGCGACATTACAAAAAATTAACCCCGGCACAAGCTAAAAATCAAATCGCCGTCCTTCATGCCGAAACCCAAAAAGTGGGTGGTCATTTTATCACCTTATGGCACAATAACTCCTTGAGTGAATATGAAGATTGGGTAGGGTGGCGAAGCGTGCATGATTATATTTTTGAATTGGAGTAAGGATAATTCTAGTTAAGGGATGGAGTTATTATATTTGCCGGATGGATATTCGATATGTTGAACACAAAGACCTTGACTTTCATAAATGGGATAGCTGTGTTCATTTTGCGGGAAACAGCACTATTTACGGTTTTTCCTGGTACCTCAATCAGATTTGTGAAGATTGGGATGGATTAGTGGAAGGCAATTATGAATCGGTGTTTCCTATTATTTGGAACGATAAAATTCCTGGGTTTTTACAACTTTACAATCCACAATTTGCCCAGCAACTTGGCCTCTATTCTGTCCACGCGCTATCAGAAAACAGAATTCGAGCATTTCTGAGTGCCATTCCCAAAAAATACAAACGACTAACGATCAACTTGAATAGTCGAATTACCGTCAATGATTCGATGGGCTTCAATATAGAAAAACGCCCAAACTATCAACTGTTTTTGAATGCACCCTACGAAGAAATCGCAGCGGGATATTCTAAAAACCTGAAAAGAAACTTAAAAAAAGCAGCAAAAAATGACCTTTTCGCCGGAGTAAGTGTGTCTCCAGAAACGCTTATCGAACTTTTTAAAGAGCACCAAGGGCAAAAAATCAAAGATGTAACCGACAAATCCTATTTTACCCTCCTTCGAATCATGTATCAATCAATGACCAGAGGGAAAGGGTTTATTACTGGGGTACAACTTGCTGACGGAACACTTTGCGCCGCTGCTTTTTTTCTAGTCAACCGTGGGAAATTGACTTATCTACTGCCCGTTACCACGCCCAAAGGAAAAGAAGTAGGAGCAATGCACTACTTGTTGGATATCTTGATTCGGACCAACGAAAACAGCCCTAAAAGAATAGATTTCGAAGGTTCTGGTATCGAATCTATTGCTCGGTTTTATAAGAGTTTTGGAGCAACAGATGATCCATATTTCGTTATTCAACAAAACCGACTTCCGTTCTGGATGAGGTGGTTTGTAAAGTAGGTTTTCGAAATTTACTACTAGCAAAGTAGTTTTTAAGTTGCTCAATCATATATCGTTAATTAAAATTATTATATTGGCCTTTCTTCATCAATTTTATGGAAACTCATTGTTAGAATACGTGCTCTATGCTTAAAAATTTAAGTGATACTTCTTCGATTGCCAACCAATATATTGCAGAATTGCGGGACGTCCATATCCAAGGAGACCCACTTCGGTTTCGCCATAACCTGTATCGGGTAGGGGAGTTGTTAGCGTACGAAATCAGCAAAACGCTTGATTATGCACCAAAAGAAGTGGAAACTCCACTAGGGATTGCCTCTGTAAATGTACCGACCAACCCAATAGTGTTGGCAACAATTTTGAGAGCAGGCGTGCCAATGCATCATGGAGCACTCAATATTTTTGACCGGGCAGAAAGTGCATTTATTTCTGCATATCGAAAACACCATAAAGACGGTACTTTTGAGATCAGCCTCGAAAATATTTCCTGCCCTTTACTAGACGGAAAAACCTTAATTATAGTAGATCCAATGCTTGCAACTGGTGCGTCTTTGGTGAAAGGGATAGAGTCGATCCTAGAATTTGGTAAACCTGCGCACATTCACATAGCAACAGTTATTGCAGCGACTCCTGGTATTCAATATGTCTTCAAAAACCTTTCTGATGTGACGCTTTGGACAGGAGCAGTCGATGAGGAATTGACAGCAAAGTCCTTTATTGTTCCTGGTTTGGGAGATGCAGGCGATTTAGCCTACGGGGAAAAGCTTCGAGACTAATTTGCCCCTGAGTTACTTACCTTCTTTTTATTTTCTTTTAATGTTTTAATCAACAACTTTGCCCGACCGAGGTAGTCAGAGTCTTCTGGTAGTTGTGCTAGAACACGTATTGCTTTTTGATGATCTCCTTCCTTTACCCAACTGAGAGCTGTAAGCCAGATTGCTTCCGATAGATAAGATTCATGGGCAATCAATTTGATAAGGGTAGCTCTTGCCATTTGCAATTGGTTGGCTTCCAGTAAGGCGATAATTTTAGTTTTTAATATCACAGGATCTTTTGGATTTTCAGCCAGACAGTCTTCTAGTTGGTCCCACAATTTTTGATAGCGTTGATTATTGACCAACTCTTTGATTGCAGAGCGGTTACAAAACTTTGTGTTTGGTTTGTCGGTCAAATTTAAGATTGGGGTTTTGTAAAACTGATCATACAAGGAGGTGGGTTGGTTGGATTGTTTATTCCACCCCAAAAAGAAAAACAGTAGCAGGCCAACAATTGCCAAACCTATTCCGTATTTCCACCAACTTGCTCTCGAATTGCTGTTTTCCATGTACCCTTTTTTTTGCAAGATAGCCAATTGTTTGTTTGTTATTGGTGTTGTACTTAATGCTAGTTGCAAGGGGGATATTAACGGAAGTGATAAGGTATTATGGAATATTAATAATGGTGTTTTTTCACACTAGATAAAAATGGAGTCCAACCGCACTGCCTAGACTTCAAAATGAAAAACAGTGATCAGCAAAACATGGAATTCAAATCGGTTGTCTATGTTTTACTGATCACCGTTTTCAAAGACTGCGTGCGTTTGTTACCAGTTATTCGATCACCACTTTGCCATTATGCCGTTGGCTATCTCGCCAAAAAAAGGAGGCTGCCTAAAATAGACAGCCTCTTTTCTTAAAGCCTTTGTATATAGCTGATTTGCTACATCAAGTTAAATAATTAACGAGCTACAGCAAACTTTTTGCTAGTACGCGTTTTCCCATCCACCAAGTGGACAAAATAATAACCAGGTACCAATCGTCCAGCATCAAACTGAATCGACTGTACTCCAGAATTTACTTCAAGAGTTTCCTGATGTACCATCTTACCAGTAAGGTCGATAACCATAAACTGGACACCATTTGCTCCTGTTGCTTCAAACTCTACAGTCAACTGATCACTAGTTGGATTTGGATATAGATTTATGTCGGTAACAGTCGCTACTACCTTAGAAGAAGTTAGCTCCGTTATTTGTGGTAATTCCTGCCCTGTTTCCTGTACGGGATTAGGCGTATTCAACATCACAAGAACATCTTGCTTATTAGAAGGAGTACTACAAGCTTCAATTGACACATCATCAATATATATAAGGTCCGCATTGCTAGAAGCGTCACATCGAATTCTAAATCGAGTGGTATTCGTAAAGTTACCCTGTACGGTTACTGTTCCTGCCATTCGTTGGTTATTGTTGAAGTCAGATCCCCGTGCCCAATTTTTGATTGGAATCCAGTTGCCGTTGACTAAAACATCAAACCAGAAGTCCTCTCCAAATTCCATAGACCGTGCGTAGTAAGAAAAGTCAACCGTTACTTCATTATAACCGCTTAAGGCTAGTTGATCAGTAAACATAGAAGAAAACCTTCCTGAGTTGTCTCTTAGTCGTACACAGTAGTCACCACTGTCAGCGTAGTTAGCGTCATTAATGCTTCTTCGAGCATCATATCCACCATCGTTCCATACACCCCAACCTGCTTCGAAGTCGTTAGTGTCTACAACATCACAGTTGCTTTGGCAAGGAGGACAAGTAGTACCTCCACAATCAACACCTGTTTCGTCGCCATTTTGAATGCCGTCAGTACAAGTTGGAGCAGGTACAGGTCCTAGACAGAAGTCTGTAGTTTCAATATAATTGAAATCTCCTCCTGAAGCTAATACCGTTGTTCCAGAAGACAGTTCGTAAGAACCTTGACCATAACTACAGCAAATACCGTCGCCATAGGAATCTCTGATAATGAAATCATAACATCCGTCAGGTAAACAAAGTTCTTCAGTTACCTGTTGGTTGTTCATGCCGTAATATGGGCCACCAGTTGCTACTGGATCACCATTTGCATCGACTACTGCCCACGTGGTTTCGTTAGCATAGTTGTCAAGTTGGATGTCAAGCGTTACGAGGTTTTCTGTACAGTTTCCTGAACAATCTTCTCGTACCACATCAATAGGATTACTAAGTGCAAAACATTGATCACTTGCAATAGCAGAGACATTAGCGCCTTGAGCAGCACCAGTTATAGTTCCATTCCAAGAAATTACCCAGATTTGACAAGTTCCAACCGGAGCACCTTCTAAGTCAGGGGAGAAGGTAGCCGAACCCTGCGCAACTATACCAGGAGATAAAATTGTCCCGGTTGCTGCATCAGTAATCAACCAACCATAATCGTCACCGACCTGATCGTTTCCAGCAACTGCATCTATTACATCTGGAAGACTGTCAAGTGCACATACTGTAGTTGTGGAAGTTGTAGAAATACTACCACCGTCAATACCGTTTCTCACTAAATCAATAGAGTTACTCAAATCGAAGCATTGATCACTGGAGACATCACTAACATTAGCACCTTGAGTTGCTCCTGTTAGATTACCATTCCAGGAAATTACCCAAATTTGACAAGTGCCAACTGGAGCACCTTCTAAGTCAGGAGAGAACGTTGCTGAGTTTTGAGCAACGACACCAGGCGATAAGATTGTCCCGGTTGCTGCATCTGTGATCAACCAACCATAGTCGTCTCCAACTTGATCGTTTCCAGCTACTGCATCGATAACATCTGCCACACCATCAAGGGCGCAAACTGTCGTCGCGGAAGTAGTTGTAATTGATCCACCATCAGTAACACAGTTGCAGTTTTCTCTAACTACATCAATAGGATTACTAAGTGCAAAACATTGGTCACTGACAACATCAGTTACATTAGCACCTTGAGCAGCACCTGTAAGCGTACCATTCCAGGAAATCACCCAGATTTGGCAAGTTCCATAAGGCGCACCTTCTAGGTCTGGAGAGAACGTTGCTGAGTTTTGTGCAACCACACCAGGAGATAAAATCGTCCCTGTCGCTGCATCCGTAATCAACCAACCATAGTCGTCACCGACCTGATCGTTTCCAGCAACAGCATCAATGACATCTGCAATACCGTCAAGTGCGCAAACGGTAGTTGGCGAAGTTGTAGAAATACTACCACCATCAATTCCATTTCTTACCACATCAATAGAATTACTAAGTGCAAAACATTGATCACTTGCAATATCAGTTACATTAGCACCTTGAGCAGCACCAGTAAGTGTACCATTCCAGGAAATCACCCAGATTTGACAAGTACCCACTGGAGCACCTTCTAAGTCAGGAGAGAACGTTGCTGAGTTTTGAGCCATCACCCCATTAGATAAAATCGTTCCAGTAGCTGCATCCGTAATCAACCAACCATAGTCGTTTCCAACTTGATCGTTTCCAGCGACTGCATCAATGATATCTGCTACACCATCAAGCGCGCAAACGGTAGTTGGCGAAGTAGTAGAAATACTACCACCATCGATTCCATTTCTTACCACATCAATAGGATTACTTAGTGCAAAACATTGATCACTTGCTACGTCTGAAACATTAGCACCTTGAGCGGCACCAGTAAGCGTACCATTCCAGGAAATTACCCAGATTTGACAAGTACCCACTGGAGCACCTTCTAAGTCAGGAGAGAACGTTGCTGAGTTTTGAGCAACTACGCCAGGCGATAAAATCGTCCCAGTCGCTGCATCTGTTATCAACCAGCCATAGTCGTCTCCAACTTGATCGTTTCCTGCGACAGCATCAATGATATCTGCAACACCATCAAGTGCACAAACAGTAGTCGGTGAAGTAGTAGAGATGCTACCACCATCAATTCCGTTTCTTACCACATCTATTGGATTACTTAATTCAAAACATTCGTCACTGGTAATGTCGCTTGCATTAGCGCCTTGAGTAGCACCCATTAGAGTTCCATTCCAGGAGATCAACCAGATTTGGCAGGTTCCAACTGGAGCACCTTCTAAGTCTGGGGAGAACGTCACCATATTTTGTTCAACGACACCAGGCGATAAGATTGTTCCTGTCGCGGCGTCAGTAATTAACCAACCATAGTTGTCTCCAATTTGGTCACCTCCAGAATCTACATCTACTATATCTTCTACACCGTCAAGTGCACACACTGTAGTTGGAGAAGTAGTTGAAATAGTGCCACCAAAAATAGGGCATGCACCAACACACCAAACTGTTGACTCCTCAAAGGTGAAATCTCCACCTGAAGCCAGGATCGTGGTGTCTGTGCTTAGTTCGTAAGAACCTTGTCCATAGTTACAGCAAATGCCATCACCGTAAGAGTCAAATATTGTAAAGGTATAACATCCATCAGGCAGACAGAATGTTTCATTTATTGTTTGTCCTTGTAGCCCATAACATGGGCCACCAGATTCAATGACTGTACCACTAGCGTCTAAAATTTCCCAGGAAGTTTCTCCAGGATAGTTATCCAGTGTTAAAGTCAAATTAACTTCATTTTCCAGGCAAGGTGCAGTACAGTCTTCTCGTACTACATCAATCGGATTACTAAGTGCAAAACATTCATCACTAGCAATGTCCGTTACATTATTACCTTGAGATGCGCCTGTCAGATTGCCATTCCAGGAAACTACCCAAATTTGGCAAGTACCTTCTGGAGCACCTTCTAAGTCTGGAGAGAATGTAGTGGAATTCATAGCAACTACGCCATTAGACAAAATTGTACCTGTTGCTGCATCAGTAATCAACCAACCATAGTCATCACCAACTTGATCGTTGCCAGTTACGGCATCGATAACATCTGGATTTCCGTCGAGGGCACAAACTGTATCAGCAGACATGGTAGAAATAGATCCACCGTCAATGCCTTTTCTTATTACATCAATAGAATTGCTTAAGTCAAAGCATTCGTCACTAGTTACGTCACTAACATTAGCACCTTGAGTAGCACCCATTAGATTGCCATTCCAGGAAATTACCCAAATTTGGCAAGTACCGACTGGCGCACCTTCTAAGTCTGGAGAGAAGTTAGCCATATTCTGAGCTACAACACCAGGCGATAAAATCGTCCCTGTTGCAGCGTCTGTAATTAGCCATCCGTAGTCATCCCCAACTTGATCGTTTCCAGCGACTGCATCAATGATGTCAGCCACACCATCCAACGCACATACTGAAGTTGGAGAAGTTGTAGAGATGGTTCCTCCAAAAGTTTGACAACCGCCAACACACCAAGTTGTTGTTTCCATTGTGTTGAAGTTGCCACCTGAAGCAAGTGGCACATTGTCTGAAGACAGCAGGTAGGAACCATTGCCATAGCTACAGCAGATTCCGTCTCCGTAAGAGTCAAAAATAGTGAAGCTGTAACAGCCATCAGGAAGACAGAAATCTTCACTTACTGTTTGATTGGTTTGTCCATAGTATGGTCCACCAGATTCTAGAACTGCACCATTTGCATCTGTTATTTCCCAAGTTGTTTCACCTGGATAATTGTCAAGTTCTATAGTAAGGTTTACTTCGTTGTCTGTGCATACAATGGGGCAGTTTTCTCTAACTACGTCGATTGGATTACTTAAGTCGAAGCATTCATCACTAGCAACATCACTAACGTTTGCACCTTGAGTAGCTCCGGTCAGGTTGCCATTCCAGGAAATTACCCAAATTTGACAAGTACCGACTGGGGCACCTTCTAGGTCAGGAGAGAACGTTGCAGAATTTTGAGCCATGACTCCATTAGATAAAATCGTACCTGTTGCGGCATCCGTAATTAACCAACCATAGTCGTCTCCAACTTGATCGTTTCCAGCTACTGCATCAATAACGTCAGCATTCCCGTCAAGGGCACAAACAGTGGTCGTTGAAGTAGTAGAGATAGATCCACCATCAATACCATTTCTTACCACATCGATTGGGTTACTAAGGTCAAAGCATTCGTCACTCGATACATCACTTACGTTAGCACCTTGAATAGCACCAGTAAGGTTGCCATTCCAGGAAATCACCCAAATTTGGCAGGTACCAATTGGCGCACCTTCTAAGTCTGGAGAGAATGTGGCTGTATTCTGAGCAACAACACCAGGCGATAAAATTGTCCCGGTAGCTGCATCCGTAATTAACCAACCATAGTCGTCGCCAACTTGATCGTTTCCAGTAACTGCATCGATAATATCAGGTACTCCATCAAGTGCACAAACAGTAACTGAAGTAGATGTTCCAGTTCCTAGTCCTTCCACTAAAATATTAGATACATTGTATGTTTCGTTTACGGTACTATTTTTTCCTTCAACAATTAGAACCAAACTACTACCAGACACATTTGCTGTAACAGTTTTTAAAGCGAATCCGTCATTATTTAAAGAAATAGCTACCGGGGTGCCACCATCTAGTTCATAATAGATGTTTAAAAAGTCGTTAGCTTCCATAGTCTGAGGAGTAAGTCCCTCAAGATCCATAGAAATCATGGTGCTAGAAGCACAAGAGATATCTATTGTATTGGACGTCCAGTTGAAGCTCTGATTTGTAAAGCTGATGTCTGGTGCTGTCCAAGGAAGAGGACCGCAGCCGGAGATACCTATACTACCTCCATCAGTCGTACATGCACAATTTTCTCTTACGACATCAATAGGATTACTAAGGTCAAAGCATTCATCGCTAGAGACACCACTAACGTTAGCTCCTTGAGTAGCGCCAGTAAGATTACCATTCCAGGAAATTGCCCAAATTTGGCAGGTACCAACTGGAGCACCTTCTAAGTCGGGAGAGAAGGTCGCAGAATTCATTGCAACAACACCAGGTGATAAAATTGTCCCGGTAGCGGCATCCGTGATCAACCAACCATAGTCGTCGCCAACTTGATCGTTTCCTGCTACTGCATCAATAATATCAGCATTCCCGTCAAGGGCGCAAACTGTAGTTACGGAAGTGGTAGAGATTGAACCACCGTCAGTTAAACAAACAGTACAAGTATCTCTAACTACATCGATTGGGTTACTTAAGTCAAAACACTCATCACTAGAGACGCCACTTACGTTAGCCCCTTGAGTAGCACCTGTTATGTTTCCATTCCAGGAGATTGCCCAGATTTGGCAAGTTCCAACTGGTGCTCCTTCTAAATCAGGAGAGAAATTCGCAGTATTCTGTGCAACTATACCGGGTGATAAAATCGTACCAGTAGCTGCGTCTGTAATTAACCAACCATAATTGTCACCGACCTGATCGTTTCCTGCAACTGCGTCGATAATGTCAGCATTTCCGTCAAGGGCACAAACAGTAGTAGGAGAGGTAGTAGAAATAGAACCACCGTCAATACCTTTTCTTTCTACATCTATGGAGTTACTAAGGTCAAAACATTCATCACTTGAAACATCACTAACGTTAGCGCCTTGAGTAGCGCCAGTAAGCGTGCCATTCCAGGAAATTGCCCAAATTTGGCAAGTGCCAACTGGTGCACCTTCTAAGTCAGGGGAGAAGGTCGCAGAATTTATTGCTACAACACCAGGTGATAAAATTGTACCTGTTGCGGCATCCGTGATCAACCAACCATAGTCGTCGCCAACTTGATCGTTTCCTGCTACTGCATCGATAATATCTGCCACACCATCCAGGGCGCAAACAGTAGTAGGAGAAGTTGTGGAGATCGTTCCTCCGTCAGCGTTGCAAGGAGTACAAGTCTCTCTTACCACATCAATGGAGTTACTCAAATCAAAACATTGATCGCTGGAAACACCACTTACATTGGCGCCTTGAGTTGCACCTGTTAGATTACCATTCCAGGAGATCACCCATATTTGACAAGTGCCGACTGGAGCACCTTCTAAGTCAGGAGAGAAGGTAGCAGTATTCTGAGCCACTGCACCAGGAGATAAAATCGTCCCTGTCGCAGCATCCGTGATCAACCATGCATAGTTGTCACCAACTTGATCGTTTCCAGCAACTGCATCGATAATGTCAGCATTCCCGTCAAGGGCGCAAACAGTAGTAGTAGAGGTGGTAGAAATAGAGCCACCATCAATACCTTTTCTTTCCACATCTATTGAGTTACTTAAGTCAAAGCATTGATCGCTGGAGACACCACTTACGTTGGCACCTTGAGTGGCACCAGAAAGCGTTCCATTCCATGAAATTGCCCAAATTTGGCAAGTGCCAACTGGTGCACCTTCTAAGTCAGGGGAGAAGGTGGCTGAATTCATTGCAACAACACCAGGCGATAAAATCGTCCCGGTAGCGGCATCTGTGATTAGCCAACCATAGTCGTCACCGACTTGATCGTTTCCTGCCACGGCATCGATTACATCTGCCACACCATCAAGGGCACAAACAGTTGTGGAAGAGGTGGTAGAAATTGTTCCTCCGTCTGTAATACATTGATTGCCACATGCAGCTGTGCTGTTGGCAAGAGCGCTTCTGGCTCCTCCAGGGGCAAGGACTGCTTGCATTCTTGCTTTTTGTCCAGTGGTAAATAAGTTCATGCAACCGTCATCAGAGTAGTCCATATAGTTTTGAACCATATCAACTGTACCACAGGCAACATTGCCAGTAGCACATCCGTAGTTAGGGCCGTCAGAATTGGGTGTGTCGGCTACATTGTCGCCAACACCGCAACCTCCATCTCCCCAAATGTGGTATAGATTGAGGTAGTGACCTACTTCATGTGTTCCTGTTCTTCCTAGATTAAAAGGAGCTGAAGCCCCTGTTATTCCCGTATATCTGTAATCACACACCACTCCGTCTGTAGCGGGATTTCCTCCAGGAAAAGTAGCGAAGCCTAACAAGCCTCCTCCGAGGTTACAAACCCAGAAATTCATATAGTTGCTTGTATTCCAGGCGTCAATGCCTCCTTGGCTGTCAAATTTCATATCGTCTGTAAAGCCAAATCCGTTTACTGACGTTTGAGTTCTGGTGATGCCTGATGTTGGATTTCCGTTAGGATCTACTGTGGCGAGGCAAAACTGTATTTCGGTATCTGCTGCCTGTGACCATGTATTGTCGGCATCAGCGTTTTGACGTCTAAAATCTTCGTTTAGCACGTCAAGTTGTTCTTGAATTCTCGCTGTGCTTAGGTTTTCAGCATTTGTTCTATAGACAACATGAAAGACCACTGGAATTGTGATGACTGCTGCCTTGTTGGAAATGTTAGGAGAATTTTTTAGATAGTCTTGGGTAAATCTTTCAATTGATTCCATTCTGCCTTCTAGCATAGGGTCAATTGATTTTTGTAGTTCTAAGTGTTCCATACTTCCGCAGTTACGTTGTTGGGCAAATACAAAAACACTGCATGTGAGGATAAAAGCTAGAATAGCTAGGAAATGTTTTCTCATAATTTAAAAGTTTAGTTTGTTAATTGGGTTACAATGGCTAACCACATATGTTTTAAGACATTTATCGAGTAAATGGATGTTAAGATTGAATAGACGCCTAGGGCTTGAAGTGCAAATATTCGGAATATTAATCCGTATATCAACGAATCGGCCGTACAATCTTCTATAAAAACGAGTTTTGTCACAATAACGACTTGCGATGTTTTGCTGTTGTTAATTTGTAAATTGTCATTTGAACGACAATTTTGAGTTGAAGATTTTAAAAATCTCCACAGACTTTAGAAGGTTTCAGACATTAGCAAACTCAGTAAAGTGTACTGATGGTAGGTGGTGTACACGATTATTGTGATTATAAAGGTAAGACACTAGAATAAATAATCTCCCCTAGTGGTTGTATTACAAGGTTTTATTCATGGTATTTAATTCAATTGTTATGCTTTTTATTAATGATTTTTCTATCATTTTTTTATCACAAAAGTATCACGGCTAATAGATGCATTAAAAATAACCGTATTACGATTTTGCTTAATTCGTTTTTTGTGGTAATTTTATTGCTGCTCCTCGTAATTGTATTACTTCCTTATTGCAGTCACCTATTTTTTCTGATTTATGAGTTTACTTGTGAATAGGTTCTTCCCTATTGTTTTATAAACATGTATAATTGATATTTATGAAAAAGTATTTTTTGCTGTACCTATTCATTTGTTTTCTATGTATCGCTAATGGGCAAAATATTGGAATCGGGACTAGTAATCCTGTAGGAGGAAACCTCCATATAAAACAAGTTGCCTCTACTTCTTTAAGTGGTTTGAGGATTGAAAATGCACAAGGAGATAGAAATGTAAGACTTTGGGTAGGAACTGCTGGTGCGGTACTCGACGCCTACACCGGGACGGATCTGGTTGTCCGCACAGAAGGACTTAACAGAATGTACTTTTCAAATTCAACAGGATATGTTGCAGTTGGAACACTTTCTCCATCTGCTCCTTTCCATGTGCAAGTGCCTGCCCGATTTTCAGCACTGCCATCAAGCGCACTCAATACTCAAGTTCTTACACTAAACCTAAGTGGAGATGTGCAAACGCGCACTTTGCCAGCAAGCATATGGGATGGGGATGACAACACCGAGTATACCTCTGGGACAGGGATTAATATTGTAAGTACTACTATTAATAATACAGGAGACATCGATGCATCTGATGACCTTACCAACAGTACTGTTTTTTCAGGAGCAGTATCCGGCATTTACAATTCTCTTTCCCTATCAATGAATTCAGTAGGCACCAATGAGATCGCAGATGCCAGTATCTCCACCTCCGATATCAACCAAAATGGAGCAGCAGATGGAGAAGTGCTGACCTGGGATAACTTGGCAGGTACATGGACTACAGCAGCAATTCCTAATGATGCAGACTGGACATATAATAGTGGTAATTTGTTCCCATCTGTGACTTCAAAAGTAGGAATTGGGACTGCTGCTCCTAGTGAATTGCTAGAAGTGAGTGGAGGGAGTACTTTGTTGAGCACCTACTTTATGATGCGCGATTTTAGTACCAATGAGAAATTCGTTCGAATGATTTCCAGGGATAGTGCGTGGATGGTCTGGCAAGGGGGGCTTGTGGCTGGTCAGTTTAATGCTGGTACATTACCAGCAGCTTATAAAAACCATGGAACGCTACTTACAAAAGGTCAGACGGCACTCGCCACAAATATTGGAAGTGTGGGGATAGGCACCGCCTTCCCAAATAATGCCAAGCTCCACATCAAACAGTCGATCATTAGCCCACTAGGCGGTTTGCGGATTGAAAACTCCTTGGGGACGAGAGACGTCAGACTTTGGGTCGGTTCGACTGGAGCGGTTTTAGATGCTTATTCGGGAACAGATTTGTTGTTTAGAACAGAAGGAAATACCAAAATGTATTTTCAAAATTCTACTGGTTTTGTATCTGTTGGTTCGATGCTCCCAACCGCGCCATTTCATGTTCAAGTTCCAGTAAGAATAGATGCAATTCCTAGCAGCAGCACCAACACGACGGTGTTAACACAGAATGCAAACGGAGATGTTGAATCCAGAGCGCTTCCTACTGATGTCTGGGATGGAGATGCCAATACAGAATATACTGCAGGGGCTGGAATTATGATAGATGGATCCAATCAGGTGATCAATACAGGAGATTTGGATGCTGGAGACGATTTAATCCAAACCACAATGTTCTCTGGTGATGTCGCTGGAACCTACAACAATCTAGAGGTATCGGCAGATGCCATTACTACTTCAGAAATTGAAAATGCCACTATTGCCCTTGAGGATATCAATCAAAACAGTGCAAACACTGGACAGACATTAGTATGGGATGGCACGGAATGGACAACCGGTGTAACTGCAATAATCGAAGATCTGGATGCGGATACAAAGATTCAGGTAGAAGAATCTCCCGACGAAGACCGCATTCGGATTGATCTTGGAGGTGCCGAGCAGTTTGTATTTAATAGAACGACTTCTGGGTACCCGATGCTTGAGCTCATGAATATTGGATACAATACCTTTGTAGGAAGGGGCGCTGGATCTGCTGTTTCAACTGGAATGGAAAATACCTTTTTTGGTACGTTGGCCGGGTTTAGAAATGATGTGGGCAGATACAATACCTTTTTAGGAAGCAATACTGCCTATTTTAATACAAGTGGCGAACAAAATGTGTTTGTTGGCAGGTCAGCAGGGTATAGGAATACCACAGGTAGTTTTAACATTTTTATAGGTTCGGAAGCAGGACGTTTTGGTAGTTATGGCTCTTCCAATGTCCTTATTGGAAGGCAGTCTGGTCAACGGATGAATGGCACTCGAAATGTCATGATTGGTATGCAAACAGGTGGGAATTTAGTAAATGGTAACTTCAATACTTTTGTAGGACCTGATGCTGGATATGGGAGAGTTGGTGCGGAGTCAAGTAATAATACGTTTGTCGGAGCCTACACCGGCTCGGTCATTGATAAAGGAAACCACCACACACTTGTCGGCGCCTGGGCAGGAAGTTCTATGGAAAATGGGTTTTCCAACGTTGTTGTTGGAATGCGCGGACTATTAAATAATGTCACAGGTACAAACAATGTAGCGGTAGGCGATTCTGTTTTAATGGCTAATATGTCTAGCAATAATGTAGCAATTGGATCGAAAGCAGGATATCAGAATAACGGTGCCGCCAATGTTTTCCTGGGACACCAGGCAGGCTATCAAGAAACAGGAAGCAATAAACTATACATTGACAATGACAATACGACCGATCCACTAATTTATGGTGATTTCGCAACAGATTTGCTTCGAGTTGGCGGCACATTAAACATCAATAATGAATACAGCCTTCCTACCACAGACGGAACTTCAGGCCAACTACTAACAACAGATGGGAATGGGCTGTTGAACTGGAGTACTCCAGCAGCCGATACAGATTGGACAGAAAATGGAACGGATCTTTACACGGCAGCAACCAACGTTGGGATAAATCAAGCTATGCCTACTGCCAGTTTAGAAGTCAATGGAGAGGATGGCGTCTTGTTTTTAGGTGATTTAAACGCTGGTGTCATTCCTGCAACAGGAGCAGGAGTGCGGATGATGTGGTTTCCAAAGCGGGCAGCCTTTAGAGCAGGTTATGTACAAGGAACTCAATGGGACGAAATGAATATTGGTTATCACTCCTTTGCTTCAGGTCGGAATAATCGGGCTGCAGGAGCATATAGCGCAAGTTTTGGGCAAAACAATGAAATCGATGGTTTGGCCACATTTGGCTATGGTACTTTTAATAAAGGTTCGACGAATGCAGGGGCAGGTCTTTTGGGTGGAAGTAACAATACGTTGAATTCTTCTGGTGGTGTTGTTTTAGGGAATAATAATAGAATAGATGTTGCGGCTGGATATTCTGCAATTCTTGCGGGGAATAAAGATACTATTCAAAATGGGCAAGGAGACACAGGGCCAATTCAGTACTATTCGGTGATTGGAGGAGGGGAGGAGAACATGATCTCTGGAGGCAGTTGTTTCATTGGTGCAGGTGTTTTGAATAAAATTGTAAAAACCAATGGTGTTGCGACATTAAAATCTGCGATTGTGGCAGGAAATGGAAATCGGATTGTTAATGGAAATGAATCTGTTATTGGAGGCGGGAGAACCAATATTGCACGCGCTAGCTATGGCGCAATTGTGAGCGGTATAGGTAACGTTTTGGAGACAAGTGGTTCTGGTTCATTCATAGGAGCGGGGGGGAGCAATTTGGTGTCGGGGTCTCAGTCAGTTATTGGTGGTGGGGCTTCGAATGTTGTTGCTGGGAATCTGGCTGTAGTTGTAGGAGGTTTTGATAATCAAGCATCTGGTAACTATAGTTTTGTTGGAGGCGGGCAACGGAATGTTGCTAGTGGAAATCACTCTGTTGCCCTTGGCTATTTTGCAGACACCAATGGTCAGGATGGGTCCTTTGTTTTTGCTGATGGGTCATTGGGAAGTCCAGTGCAGAGTACTACAGCGAATGAATTTGTGGTTCGTGCGTCTGGAGGAACTGTTTTTTATACGAACTCTTCCTTGACTTCTGGGGCTAGTCTGTTTGCAGGGGCGGGAGCTTGGGCTTCTATATCTGATGTAAATAAGAAGGAGCATTTCACGAAAGTAAATAAAGAAGAAATCCTCCACAAAATCAGCAAGCTGGACATCAGCGAATGGAATTACAAATCGCAAGCGGAACAGATCAGACATGTCGGCCCAATGGCACAGGACTTTTACGAGGCATTCCAATTAGGAAACAATAACACAACAATCACAACAACGGATATCGATGGTATAAATATGCTGGGAATTCAAGCATTGGCAGAACAAGCAGCAATCCAGTCCGAAAAAATCAACCAACTCGAGGAGAAATTGGAAGCATTGCTTCTAGAAAATAAACAATTGGAATCCCAGCTGGCAGAAGAAAAAACAGCTAAATCTAACTTGGAGTCTTTAGAAAGAAGATTAAAGGTATTGGAAGAAAAAAACAACTAGAAAAATTAATAAGGAAAGCCATGCAAAGAAAATGGTCATTCATTTTACTGCTTTTTATTAGCGTTTCGCTATTTGCAAACATAGCTCAGCCAGGTATTCGGGATGCCGGCGGAACGGCAGACTTTAGTCTACTATTTACAGCCGACAGTGCTGCTTATCATAAAATTCAGATGCAGGAGGAACGAATTTTTGTTCAATTGTATAAAGGGTTTGCCGTTGTAAAAGGAGAGTACGAAATGCTGAATACCACTGATCAACAAATCAGTTTTAAAGCAGGATATCCTCTAAATGCTTCTTTTGAAACCACGAAGAACAATTCTGATTTGACAGCTATACTATTCGAACAACTATATGGATTTAAGGTGGTCCAAAATGGAAACCCTGTCGATGTTATTCAAGAACCTATTCCTTATGAAGTAAAGGAAGTTGACCATTATTCCTCTGGCGAAAATGAGGATTGGTATCTCTGGACTGCAACGTTTGCTCCTGAATCGCTAACCAAAATTGAGGTTTATTTTA
Source organism: uncultured Saprospiraceae bacterium (assembly GCA_938016265.1). Classification (GTDB taxonomy): domain Bacteria; phylum Bacteroidota; class Bacteroidia; order Chitinophagales; family Saprospiraceae; genus JAHDHB01. The sequence goes on along the minus strand of CALLWB010000050.1, from coordinate 117,971 downwards.
TTGTAAATACGAACAACTCTAATGTTCGGGAAGGATACGATGGCAAAGACTATAATGGATTTGTGTATGTACTCGAAACAGGAGCAAATTGGAAACCGCCAATTGGAAAAGGAACCATCCTGGTAGAATTGATGGATGGACTTACCGACAGGGATATACATGGCGTGTCACCAACAAACATTTTCGCGCTAAATGAAGAAAACAACCTGCTACGCTACGAGTTTGCGAATTTGAATCCAACCCGAAAAGACAACATTGCCATCACTTATCATGATCAAATAGAAGGGTTTGATTTTAATGAAATCCTTCAAAATAAATTCCAATTACAAGCAAGTGTAGAACAACTCAGTACCCGAAATATACCATCAAGTAAATTTGAACCAGTGGAATTCGATTCCCCATTTGATCTTCCGTCTTATGGAAGTACCCTCGTCGGCATCTTATTTATACTCGGAATATCCTTGCCCATTATATTGCCAATTCTTCTACTTGCGTTTGTTGCCTATTGGTTGTATAAAAGGTATTCCAAGAAAAAAATGACATCCAGTAATTACAAAAAATAAAAATTCGAATTATGAAAACTCTTTTTGTATTAATAGTTCTATCCTTGATGACAACTATTGGCAAATCCCAGGAGCGAGCCAAAAAATACCAAGTTTCTGGTGAACTAGCTCCTACTCACCAATCTCTAAAGGAACGGCCTCAAAGTCCACCAATTAAAACAAAAAAAGAATATGAAAGCAGAGAAAAAGGGCAAGCCCCCTTTCTGGTCACTCAAATCAGTTATGACAAGAGTGGGAATATGTTAAAAGAAATAGACTATGACTTTTATGGCTCAGGCAAGCAAGTTGGATCGACTATCAACAAATACAAGGGTGATCAACTGGAAGAATCTATTGTAAAAGACGACGATCGAACAACTACCTACAATTATTTCTACAACGACCAGGGACTAAAGTCGAAGGAAATCTGGAAGCAAAAAAATGGACAAGGGGCAATCATTGAATTCACTTATAATGACGAAGGCAAAATGCTCGAAGCAAAATACCTGAATCTGGATGGGAAACTGGAGTACTCCAGAATTTTCAAGTACAAGCAAGAGCCAGAAGTCTTTGTTGAGGAAAAATGGGAAGTTTATACAGATGGCACAGATGACTTGCTTCAATATAGAACAGCCACTGCTTTTGAAAATGGGGTAGAAGTCAAGAAGGTTTGGGTAAACGACGCAGGAAATCCTACCCGGCTAGAAGAATATACCTACAATGCGAACGGCCTGCGGACAATCGTCGTTGAATCTTCATCAATGGGCCGCACCAAGGAGGTTGTCTCCTACAACCAATACGGGGAGCCAGTAGAGGAGAAAACGTATACGATCCTGGAGGATAAATCAGAGCGGCTGGATATTCACACCACCACTACCTACAACAAATATGGACAAACTATCGGCTATTCTTATCTAAAAGGAAGTGCCGACACCAATGCAACAAAATTTGAGTATGAATACTTTTAAAAATAAAACAATGAAAAGATTAACCAATTTCCTGTTTGTTGGCTTGACGCTAATCGTTTGTATTCTTTCAACACAGGATCTCCATGCGCAGAAATCAATAAAATGGTTGGATGGCACCTGGTTCGGTACTGGCCATCAACCTATAGACGATAGTCGTTGGTCCGTTGTTCTGGAATATGAGGCAGGCAAGCTGGCCATCAGTTATCCGTCTTTGGAGTGCAGTGGAAACTGGAAACTCGTCAAGGCAAAAAAAGGATATGCAGAATTTGTAGAAGACATCACCAAAGGCGAAAATAAGTGTAATGATGGCGTAAAAGTGATTGTAACACGTGTGGATGAACGATTTGTTAGTGTGGCTTATTTCCTACCGGATATTGTAGACGGTGTTGCTGCTTCTGCTGTTCTTGATAGGGATGCGAGAAAGCCGACCTACAAAAAAATAATAATCAATACTCTATAGTAGAATTCAAATTGTTCACCAAAATCATTTTGGCAATGAAAAACTTAACTTTTGTTTTTGTCCTATTCAGCTATGTCCTTTCTGCTCAAATTCATCTAGCACCACCAGAACAATTGTGGCCGCAAACCTTTGCCGTCATTGTGGGTATAAGCAGTTATTCAGAAATGCCACTTCGGTATTGTGATGATGATGCGTTTCATTATTATTCGTTTCTGAAAAGTGCCGCGGGTGGTTCGGTGCCGGACAAGAATATCGTTTTGCTAGTAGACGAACGGGCGACGAAGGTCAATATTGTTGCTTCGCTGGAGGCGATTGCTGCCGCTGCAAAACCAACTGACAAAATGTTGTTCTTTTTTGCCGGGCATGGTATGCAAGGTGGTTTGGTGCCCGTCGATGTCAATTTGAAGACAGGAGACAACATCCTTCACCATTGGGAAATCAAATCTATTTTTAAGAAAAGTCAATCCAATAACAAATTGGCCATCGTCGATGCTTGTCATTCTGGAGGGATGGAAGAATCTTGGTATATAGGTATGGTCAGTGATTTGTTGCTTGGCTATCAGAATACAGGTATTGCCATGTTTTTGGCTTGTGGAGCAAATGAAGTCTCCAAGGAGCGGTCTGATATTCAGCAAGGCTTTTTTACTTATTTTATGGTGCAAGGACTAGGAGGAAAGGCGGATTTCAACAACAATTTGCAAATCACTCTACAAGAGTTGTACAGCTACGTTTATCATAATGTACGGGCCAATACGGGCAATGAGCAGAATCCTATGATCGTTGGGGATTATAACCCAGACTATATTATTCGGTAGGTTTTTAGAAGGGGGACTCATTTTGCTAACCCAAAACGTGTCCTCTAATCAACAGAAAAAAGATCCGTCCATTTACCAACAATGGTTTGCTCCTTGGTATTGCGCCTTAAAATCTCTTGAAATTGCAGTCGGGGAAGGCACTCGGCGCCGAGTCGCTGCAAGTGACCCGTCTCCTGTTGGCAGTCGATCATCCAAAAACCCAGGGCTTCCAGATTTTTTGCCAAACTGACAAAAGCGACTTTTGAAGCGTTGCTTACCTTGAAAAACATCGATTCTCCGAAGAAGCATTTTCCTAGAGAAATTCCATATAGCCCGCCTACCAGTTGGCCGTCTTTCCAGACTTCTGTGGAGTGGGCGTAGCCTTCATCGTGCAATTGGCAATAGGCTTCCAGCATATCTGTGGTGATCCAGGTGCCGTGTCCGCGACCTCGGTCATTTTGCTGACAGGCAGTGATTACTTTTCTGAATTCGGTGTCATAGGTAACTTCAAAATTGCCATTTCTGAGCACTTGTCTTAGCGATTTAGTGACGCGTATTTTGTCTGGGAAAACGACAAATCTGGGATCTGGAGACCACCAAATGATGGGCTCTCCTTCATTGTACCAAGGGAAAATGCCCATTTGGTAAGCAAGTAGGAGGCGTTTTGCGGTCAGATCACCGCCAATCGCAAGGATGCCATCTTCTCGGGCTAAAGACGGGTCGGGAAACACTAAATCATCATCACTGAGCAGGAATACCGGCATGCTGAAAGTTAATAGGATTGGAGGTGAATTCATACTAACGGCCAATAAAAAACTTCCTGATTTAGTAAAATCAGGAAGTTGCTTAGTATGATTACTTGTTTATTTTAGTCGACGGATTCCATAGTGGCATTGATGCCGCGATCAATTAGTCCTTCTCTCATTGGACGGAGTTCTGTTTTTGCACCAGTTTTTACGATGGCTTTCCCTTTGAAGTGAACTAGTAAGGAACATTGTTCTGCTTGTTGGGAAGAGTGTCCGCAAATCTCTATGAAGGATTTAATTACCCAATCAAAGGTATTGACATCATCATTCCAAACAATTAATTGAAACTGATTACTAACCTCATCTAATTCTTCTTCGGCTACTAATACCTCTTCTTTTTCGAGGACATCGGAATTGAAAAACATAGAAATGATAATTAAAAGGAGCTAAGCTCTGTTCGCTGGAATATACCTATTATTTTGACTCAAAATAGACTAAGAAGACACTTAGCCTATATTGTAAAACTAATTTAATGCCGATAAAGTTTCCTTAATTGCAGAAAAGTTTGGTAAATCTCCTGCACTCTCTAAAACTTCTGCATATTTGATCGTTCCTTCTTTGTCTACTACAAAAGCGGATCGTTTGGCTACATGCTTCATTCCCAGTACAAAATCTTCGTACAACGCACCATAAGAAGTAGCGGCAACTTTGTTGAAATCAGAAAGCAACGGGAAATTTAAATTTTGGTCTGCTTTAAAACGTTCAAGCACAAAGAGACTGTCTACGGAGATCGCTAAAATCTCTGCATTTAGGTCTTGGTAATTGCTGATATCGTCTCTCATCGTGCATAGTTCGGTAGTGCACACACCTGTAAAGGCGAGAGGGAAGAAAAGGACAACCACATTTTTGCCTTGAAAATCGCTAAGCGAAACTTCTTTTTTTTCTGTATTATAAAGTTTGAAATCCGGCGCTTTTTCGCCTACATTTACTGACATATTTATAGTGTTTATTAAGTTAGATCAAAGATAACGAAAAACTATAAATTCATTGACTCTTTTATAGGTCAACTATTAAACAATTTGAATAAAGCATCTCCTTGGATCCTGTAAAAAAGTCATATCTCCAACTGCACATCGCTGTTTTTTTGTTTGGGTTTACTGCCATATTGGGTAAACTCATTCAGTTGTCGGAGATCTCGTTAGTCTGGTGGCGATTATTGATTACTTGTATTAGTTTGGTGTTGTTGCCTGGTATTTTGAGGGATTTGCGACAATTGTCCTTTCGCAAGGTGTTGGCGCTTTCTGGCATTGGGGTGATAGTGGCGATGCACTGGGTTACCTTTTACGGTGCGATCAAGTATTCCAATGTTTCAGTTGCCTTGAGTTGCTTGGCTACGGCTAGTTTTTTTACGTCGATTATTGAGCCCTTGCTCCTTCGACAGCCGTTTAAGTGGTATGAGTTACTGCTAGGATTGATGGTCATTCCAGGCATGTATATGATTTTTAGATTTAGTGGAGGGGATTACCTTACGGGAATAATCATGGGCTTGCTTTCTGCCTTGCTGGCTGCTACGTTCGCCGTTTTGAATAAACAAATGGTCGCCGATACCAAACCGATGACAATGACCTTTGTCGAATTGGGAGCGGGATTCGTCTTTTTGACACCTATATTACCGTTTTATTGGTCCTGGCTAGGAAATAGCACTTTTTGGCCGACGCTGATGGATTGGCAATACTTGATTTTGTTGTCGCTGCTATGTACTACGTTAGCCTATGTATTATCATTACAAGCATTAAAGCACCTTTCCGCTTTTACTAGCACACTTACGATCAATCTGGAACCCGTTTATGGGATACTAATGGCATGGTTCTTTTTTCAGGAACATAAGGAAATGAATCCTGCATTTTATATGGGGGCAGCGATCATAATTTTAGCAGTTTTTATCCATCCGGTCCTTCGAAGAAAAATGGAGAAATAAGAAAAAAAGCACTCCAAAACCTAGCAAAATCGACTGAAAATCACGTTTTTTTGGATGTAAGTGGCTGGTTATTAGCGCATTTTGTTATTTTACTTCTATTATACTTTTACATGGAATTTTTTTTTGGGTAAAACGTGGATAAGTTACTAACATGTAATTTACGATAAGTTATATTATTGCACATTTATAAGTCGTTGATTTACATCAAAAATTTATTGGGAGTCCAAAAGTTATTAACAATTTCAAATTTTAACAAATGTTAATAAACCACTAGTACACCACTTTTATCAGAAAAAAAGATTATGTACTTTGGTGGTCTGATTATGTGAAGATGGATGAATTTAACAGTGTTTCAAAAGAGGTTAGTTCTTACGCAGAAAAACATACAACAGCTCCTAGTGAACTGTTAATGCGTTTAGAAAGGGACACCTACTTAAAACAACTTCATCCAAGAATGGTAGCAGGTCATCTGCAGGGCCAAATTCTAAGCATGATTAGTTACATGATACTCCCAAACAATGTCCTTGAGATCGGTACTTTTACCGGTTATTCAGCTATCTGTCTGGCAAAAGGCCTAAGAGATAACGGACAATTGCACACAATTGAAATCAACGAAGAACTAGAATCTGTCACTCAACGTTATTTTGATGAATGTCCTCAAAAGGAGCAGATTCATTTACATATCGGAGACGCTGTGGAAATTATCCCAACGTTAGATATGATGTTCGACCTTGTTTTTATTGATGCCAAAAAAGTTGCCAGTGCAGTTTATTACGATCTGGTCATTGACAAAGTAAACATTGGAGGATTTATCCTTACAGATAATGTGCTTTGGAGTGGGAAAGTACTTGAAAAACGAAAAGATAAAGAGACTGAAAGTATGATTGCATTCAATAAAAAAGTGCAGGAAGACGATCGGGTAGAGAATGTTCTCCTTCCTGTTAGGGACGGATTGCTTCTCGCAAGAAGAGTAAGATAGCGGACCGCAATCACCGCAACTTAATCAGAGTTAAAGAGTAAAGAACAATTCATGACTGGGCATCCAACCCCGTCGTGCATACAATTCATCTAATAATGTTGTTCCATAGGGGGCAGTTTACTGCCCCCTGTGTTTTATTAAAGTGTTATGAAGTGCGCAAGCTTCATAGCCGAAGATGAAATTCTATTAGTATGCATTTATCGAAAAAACACGTTTATTTCTTAAGCACGAAGCTGTTGGCTTTATGCCTCATTGTTCTATTTTCATTCAATTTTGCTTCGGCACAAATTAAAATGACTGTAGATCAATACATCGAAACCTACAAGAACATGGCCATCGACGAGATGGACCGTAGTGGCATCCCTGCAAGTATTACACTAGCACAGGGAATCCTGGAGTCCAGTTATGGAAACAGCGAATTAGCTCGCTATGCCAACAATCACTTTGGTATCAAATGCCACGGAGATTGGTATGGTGGAGAATATTACTTAAAAGATGATGATCGGGATAAGAAGGGAAACCTGATCCGATCCTGCTTTCGGGTGTATTCGTCTGCTTATGAATCTTATGTAAACCATACCGAGTTTCTAATGGGCAAACAACGATACGCCTTCCTTTTTAATTTTCCGAAGGAAGATTACATCAGTTGGGCACGTGGTCTGAAGACAGCAGGGTATGCAACGAACCCTGTTTATGCTGACAAACTCATTCGGGTAGTGGAGGAAAACAATCTTCACCAGTATGATTACATGACCAACAAGCAGCCAGTTGCTGTCGCGGCTCCAGCACCACCACCCACGCCAGCACCAGCTCCTCCTCCTCCAGTAATCGTGGAAGAACCAAGAATCATAGAGACCATCGAAGAGCCCTTGCCTACAGTATCTGTAGAAGAGGAGGTCATGCCAGAAATTGCCCACGTCGGACCTAGTTTTCCTAAGGGATACCAATCTGGTGTTTTTAAGGTAAATGATGTAAAAGTGGTGTCCGCAAAGGATGGAGATACACCTTCAGATCTTGCCGCTCGACATAATGTTCCACTAGCAAAAATATTAAAATTTAATGACCTGAAACAAGGAGACGAACTGGTCACCAATCAGTATATCTACCTTCAGCCAAAGCGAGGAAAATACAGCGAGCCCAGAACTTTCCACCGAGTGAAAGAAGAGGATAACATGTATGTTATTGCACAGTTGTATGGTATCAAATTGGAGAATTTAAAGCAACGAAATTTATTGACTACGACCGAGGAACCTGCTGTAGGAGAGAAAATTTACCTTAGCGGAAAAACCACTCGTAAACCGGACCTTAGACAGGGTACAAGAGTCACTCAACCAATAAAAATAGAAACAGAAAAACCAGCTAAACCGGCAAAACCAACAGTAGAAGAAAAACCAAAGAAATACCCGAAAGCAGAAGAGCCTAAGCCAGAAGCAAAAGGAAACCCTTTAGCAAGTATCACCGACAAGTTTAAGCCTAAGCCACAACCAAAACCTAAAAAACCAACACTTAGCAAATCTGGTAGAAACAAATCTAAAGACGCTAGAAAAAATGACAAGAATAGAATTTACGATGCGGTAACTACAAAAACAGCCAAAGAGTTGCCAGCCGATCAAATTCCAGAAGTTCCTGCCAGCACTACAGAAATCAAAAAAGAAACGGTAAAAGCGCCAGAAGTGATCACTCAAGTCGAGGCACCTAAGCGCCCTGCTGTTCAACAACCAGTTATGCCCAATACGTCAATAGAAGCAGTTCCTGCTCCTAGTAATATTGTTGTTGAAACGCCTGTTGTGGCTGTCCCGGAAGCGTCTGCAATTGTGGAAATTCCTGAGACAAATACAGTAGAGAATAGTACAAGTGTGATCACAGCACCAGTTCCTGCGCCTTCGATTCCGGTTGAAGAAGTAGCGGTGGAGGAGCCTAAGGTGTTGATTTATAATTCTTCGCCGACTGTTCATGCAGGAGAGGTGCCTGCTGCTCCGGTTGTAGAGACTCCTGTTTATTCAGCCCCTGCTATTGTGGAGACACCAGTTTATGAAACACCATCAATTGTGGAGACGCCAGTTTATGAAGCAACAACAATTGTGGAGACGTCAGTTTATGAAGCACCAACAATTGAGGAGACGCCTACAGTTTATCAAGAGCCTACGGTAATAGAATCACCAATAGTTACCGAAGAGGCGTCAACAAATACAGCAACTACGGTAACTGGAGAAGATCTAGTTTCTGAAGAAAATTATTACATCGTGATTGATGAGCATGGGCAGCCTAAAAAAGTCCCGTTTGGGAAAAAACCAGCTGCTTCGAAACCAGTAGACTCCAATCCGACATCTGCGACAAGCACAACCACGGATGTAGTAGAAAACAACATTCCGAAAGAGCACGATACATCGATTTACGAAACAATATATTCAGGAACGGCAGAAACAACTGCTCCAACAGTTATAGAATCCAATGAGCATGTCACTCCTGCAACTACAGAATCTAACGAGCACATCACTACTTCAAATACTACTACAGCGGTGCCTTCCTATGAGGCATCGCCGATAGTAGGTTCAACAACGACAACCACAACCACAATTCAAGCGCCAACTTATTCCGAACGAGTCGACAATGGCTCAATTGCAATGGCATCAGCACCAACTACTACTGACTATTATGCTTCCGCTTCACAACGAGTTGATGAAGGTAACTATGGAAGACGGCATATGGTAGATGTAGGGGACACCCTCTACAGTCTTGCCATCCGATACGATGTTGATATCCAAAGCATACGGGTGCGAAATGGTATTGAAGCAAACAATATCAAAGTTGGCCAGGAATTACTGATCGACTAGGAACGCGAATCTTTAGTAATCAGTTGAATAGCCGGTCGAAGTACTTATTTCGGCCGGCTCTTTTTAAAAACCAACCTACTATTTGAAAGAAAAATTAATCATATTATCCTTCTTAGGTGGGCTTCTATTTCTAGGATTCAATTTCCATGCAAAGCAGATGCATCCAATTACAATGACCGATTCGGAAGGGTATTATTTGTATTTGCCTGCGCTGTTTGTGAATGGAGGTTTTGAAGGATTTCGAACAAGATCTAAAGGTCGGTATGATTATTTTCCTGGCACTCAAAAAACGGCTACCCGATATACTTATGGCGTGGCAGCTTTGCAGGCTCCATTTTTTTTGATTGCCCACGCATTAACTCCTTTGTTGGGATATCCACAGGATGGTTATTCTTTGATTTATCAGTGTTTGTTTATTGTTGGTGGTCTTTTTTATTTGGTGGTTGGGCTTTGGTTGTTGTTTAGTTCTTTGCGGATACATTTTGGAGGGTGGGTCTCTTTTTTTACCTGCTTGTTGACTTGGGGAGGGACGAATCTTTATTATTACTCGGTTGGGGAGTTGGGAATGTCTCATGTTTATTCGTTTTTTTTGTTTGCGGCATTACTTTACAAATTGCCTATTGTTTATGATAGATCTGGTTGGCGGGATTTTTTGTTTCCTAGTATAATTCTCGCCTTCATTGTTTTAATAAGGCCTACAAATATTATTGTTGCTTTCCTGGTTTTAGGATATGATGTGAATACCATTTCGGACCTAAAAGCCAGATTTCAATTTATTAAAAATCACTTTTTTAAGTTTTTGCTTTTTCCAGTAATGGCCTTTTTGGTTGTACTGCCTCAAATTGGATATTGGTATTATTTGAGTGGTCAGTATTACTTGTATTCTTATGGAAATCAAGGGTTTTCGAACTGGAATAACCCGCAGATTGCCAATGTTTTGTTTAGTGTTCAGAATGGGCTGTTTGTTTATAGTCCATTGGTATTGGTGTCAGTATTTGGGGTGATATGGTTGGCGATCAACAGAAAAATGGAAGGCGGAATTCGATTGTTAGTTTTAATGCTGGCGACTTACATTTTTGCGAGTTGGTGGGCTTGGTGGTTTGGAGGAGCGTTTGGAGCAAGGTCTTACGTAGAATATTACGCGTTGCTTGCTTTGCCGCTGGGTTTTGTTTTGGCTAAAGTTGGGAATCTGCTCCAACAAAAACCGATGGTCGGAAGATTGATAACTGGACTACTGGTTTTTATGGTCTATTACAATATAAAAATGACCTACCAATACGATCCACCTTGGGATGGGCCGAACTGGACATGGTCAACTTATTACGAAGAAGTACAAGAGTTGTTTTCCTTTTAATTTGAAAATCGAGGTATGAAAAACGTAACTATTATTAGTAAATATTTAATATTTCCTTAACTAATTTAACCCTCAGAATCCCGTTATAACGGTCATGAATTTGCCCTGATGGCATATCATTTGTCTTTTACTAAGAATAATTCACCTTAATCACCGTAATCATGAAAAAACTTGCTGCCAATCAATTATTATGGATCTGCTGCCTGCTTATAGCTGTGCAGACAGACGCACGTGACCGAGAAAGTTATATCCGTCAGTTTCAAGATATTGCAATTGATGAGATGATTAGAGCTGGAGTTCCTGCCAGTATAAAAATGGCGCAGGCCATACTCGAGTCTGCCGACGGCACCAGCTATCTAGCCACAAACGGCAATAATCACTTCGGCATAAAATGCGGTAGCCGATGGCAAGGAGCAACCGTCTACAGAAAAGACGACGATCGAGATAAAAATGGAAACCTCATCGCTTCCTGCTTCAGAAAATATGGAAGTGCAGACGAATCATTTAAAGCGCATTCTGATTTTTTGAACAACAATAGTAGATACGCTTTCCTATTCCAATATAAAAAAACAGATTACAGGCGGTGGGCACGTGGTCTAAAACAAGCGGGCTACGCCACAAGCACCACGTATCCAGAAAAACTAATCCGAATCATTGAGGAGAACAACCTCTATCGATTGGACAATATGAATCCAGTGAGTCCACCATTAGCAACGACCACTCCTACAAAACCAACCACCCCGACCAGCAGTCCAAATGCGGAAACAGGCAAAATATTTATCTTTAATGGTATCAAAACAGTAAAGGCCGGCAAAAGAGATTCCTACAAAACCATTGCTCGAAAAAATAACATTCCTGTAAGCCGATTATTGAAATACAATGACCTGAACCGCTTGAAAAAACTTCGTCCTGAAGATATGGTCTTCCTGCAGCCTAAAAGGGCGGGTTTCCGAGGAAATAAGAAGACGCATAAAGTGAATGGCAACGAAGACATGTATAGCATTAGTCAACGATATGGTATAAAACTCTCTTCTCTTCTCAAGAAAAATAAACTCACTGCTAGGCAGCAACCAGCAAGCGGTGCGGTCATTCAACTCAAGAAAAAAGCCAAAACCACCCCGCAACTCGCTTCCAAAAAAAGAGCTACCAAACCACCAAAAACTAGCACAAAAAAACCAAGCATTGGCAAACAAGGGAATAGTGCCACCGGAAAGTTTCACACCGTACAATCGGGCGAAACGCTTTGGGGAATTGCTACCAAATATGAGATTTCCGTAGATCAACTCAAACAGCTGAATCAATTGACTGACAATGTGATCAGAAGAGGGCAAAAACTTCGAATAAAATAATACCGAAAGCCTGGAAATAGGTCACCCATTTTCCAGAAACAAACCGGGTGCGATAGAAAGTGCTTTACCTTGTTAGTAACTACTCAGGGTTTTGCACTTTCTTTTTTTTATTTTTGCACATCCTATCACCTTTATTAAAAGCAAAACGATGAGTGCTCCCGTAAAAGTAAAAGACAAATACTTCAAAATTTTCATTGAAAACCAAAAAATTGAAGCACACATCCACGAACTCTGCGAAAAACTAAAAGCCCGCTACGAAGGAACAGAGCCTGTTTTTCTGGCCATCTTAAATGGCGCGTTTATGTTTGCAGCAGATGTATTCAAACATCTGGAATTCGATTGTGAGATAACTTTTGTAAAATTAGCCAGTTATGAGGGCGTGGAGTCTTCCGGTGAAGTCCGCCAATTGCTAGGACTGGAAGAGGGAGGCCTTAAGGGACGTGAAGTGATTATTCTGGAAGACATTGTTGATACTGGAAAAACATTGAGCGAATTTATCCCACTTCTCCAAAAACAAGAACCCAAATCGATTTCTCTAGCCACACTGCTCTACAAGCCAGATGCGCTACAATACGATTTACCCATTGACTTTGTTGGCTTCGAAATTCCTAACAAATTTGTAATTGGCTATGGCTTAGATTACGATGGGTTTGGCCGAAACTACAAGGATATCTATCAACTTGCAGAGTAGTTACTAAGTTTCTAGGGACACATTCGACTTACTACATAACAACTTAACAACCAAGTACACTCAATAACTTTATAACAATATGAAATACGAACCAATCAATAAAGAATTGTTCATTCTAAATCGTAAAAGATTTGTTGAGCAAATGAAGCCGAATTCGATTGCCATCTTCAATTCTAATGATATGATGCCTAGGAACGGAGATTGTTTTTTTCCGTTTCGTCAAAACTCAGACTTGTTTCATTTATGCGGAATTGATCAGGAGGAATCGGTCCTTGTAATCTATCCAAATTGCGTGAAAGAAGGGTTTGAAGAGGTGTTATTCATTAAAAAAACCAACAAGCACATTGCAGTTTGGGAAGGACATAAGTATACAAAAGAAGAGGCTACAGAAACCTCTGGGATCGAAAGAGTAATCTGGTTGGACGATATGGATGCTCCGCTAAATGAGATGATCAATCTGGCAGACAATATTTATCTTAATTTGAATGAGAATGATCGGTTTTTAACCGACGTTAAAACTCGGGACCACCGTTTTGCGCAGAAAATTCGAAGCCAATACCCCGCACACAATATTCTCCGTGCCCAGCCAATCATGAAAAAGCTGGCCATGATCAAGAGCAAACACGAAGTCCAATTGCTGCAACATTGCTGCAACATTACCGAAAAAGCATTCAGAAGAATACTAAATTTTGTAAAACCTGGCGTTTGGGAATACCAAATCGAAGCAGAAATTACCCATGAGTTTCTATTCAACCGGGCGAACGGACACGGCTATACTCCGATTGTTGCGAGTGGGGCAAACGCTTGTGTACTTCATTATATTGATAACAATCTACAGTGCAAACCGGGCGATGTGCTATTGATGGATTTCGGCGCAGAGTACGCCAATTATACGGCAGATCTCAGTCGTTCGATCCCTGTGAGCGGAAAATTTACAGATAGACAAAAAGCAGTTTACAACGCCGTCCATCATGTAATGAAAGAAGCCACCAATATGCTACGACCGGGCACCAATCTGATAAAATACCACAAAGAAGTCGGCAAAGTAATGGAAGGACAACTGATCGAATTAGGGCTGATTGATAAACATGATGTAAAAAAACAAGACCCTAAAATGCCCGCCTACAAAAAATACTTCATGCACGGCACCTCCCATCATCTAGGACTAGACGTCCATGATCTGATGGAACGCTACTGCGACACCCAGGAAGGGATGGTATTTACTTGCGAACCTGGCATCTACATCCCTGAAGAAGACCTCGGCATCCGACTTGAAAATGATATTCTGATTACTAGCAAGGATCCAGTAGACCTAATGGCCAATATCCCAATTGATGCTGAAGAAATCGAAGAGCTTATGGGATAGTTGTTAATAACTCAATACCTAATACACTGAATAACTCAATAACAACTAATGATTCAACAATTTGACCCGCCAAAAAGAAGATTACTCGGTCCTGGGCCATCAGATATTGACCCAAGAGTATTGAAGGCGTTGTCGAGACACACCATAGGGCATTTAGACCCAGAGTTTGTCCGTATGATGGATGAGGTAAAACAACTGACAAAATACGCCTTCCAAACAGAGAATGAACTGACCATGATCGTGTCAGGGCCTGGTTCTGCTGGGATGGAAACTTGTTTTGTCAATTTGATTGAACCTGGTGATAAGGTAATTGTTTGCCAAAACGGTGTATTTGGAGGCAGAATGAAAGAAAATGTGGAGCGGTACGGTGGAACTGCGATCATGGTAATGGATGATTGGGGCAAGCCAGTCAGCATTCAAAAAGTAGAGGCCGCCCTAAAAGAAAACCCCGACTCCAAAATTCTGGCTTTTGTACATGCGGAAACCTCGACTGGGGTAGAGTCAGACGCCAAAGCGCTCTGCAAACTGGCAAAAGAGTATGACTGCCTTACGATAGTTGATACGGTAACTTCCTTAGGAGGGATTCCGACATTGGTGGATGAATGGGGCATGGATGCAGTGTACTCTGGTAGTCAGAAGTGTCTGTCCTGTACGCCCGGACTTTCACCAATCACGATAAGCCCTAGGGCAGTTGAAGCAATAAAAAACCGAAAGACAAAAGTCGCAAGTTGGTTTCTTGATTTGACGCTTGTGATGCAATATTGGGGAGGAGGTGTGAAGCGATCCTACCACCATACTGCTCCCGTCAATGCACTATATTCGATGCACGAAGCCTTGCTGATGTTGAAGGAGGAAGGTCTTGAAAACCGGTGGAATCGGCATCAGGAGATGCATGTTGTCTTAAGAGACGGCCTGGAAGGTTTAGGGTTTAGTTACTTGGTACCTGCTGATTGTCGATTGCCTCAACTTAATGCCGTATTCTTACCCGAAGGGTTGGAAGAAGCTCCTATTAGAAAACGGTTGTTGGAGGATTATAATTTGGAAGTTGGTGGTGGCTTAGGCGATTTTGCTGGAAAACTCTGGCGTGTCGGACTGATGGGCTATAGCGCCCGCCGCGAAAATGTAGATTATTGCTTGCAGTCGTTAAAGGAGGTATTGTAAATTGGTAACGGATTCCTTCACGATCTCGAAGGGTGTTGAAGGTGGTCCGACTTTCGGCAGTTCAAAAAGCGAAAGGAACTGCGATGGCGGTTAACACAGCGCGATCCATCATCACTATTACAAAAATAACTCTGCGCCCCAGCTCCTCTGCGTTTAAATAGACATTTACATCCAACATGATCATCCATCCCCAAACGATAAAACTTTGCGCCTTTGCAGTTTTAAAAAGGAAAATCTAAGACTCCAGAAAGGACTTCAGTCTGCTCAGGCTAATCTGCTTATTATTCAGCATCAATTTTTTTAGAGCTATTCCTTGCAGGCGTTCAAAAGGGTTGATCCCTTCCTGGCTGTATTTGGACGTCCAGATTATTTTTACCTGATCGTCAACAGGTTGCAGAATCATTCTCGAATAAATAATAAATCGATGAGATTCCAGATCAAAATGAAACTGTACTGCTTCATCCGTTTTGCTCTCCACAATGGTCATGATACCATTCATTTGCGTGTTTTTCCAGGTTTGAATCGCCCCAAGCCCATCCTGTTCTTCTCCTAGTTCGATAGCAATCGTCTCATCATATACAGGACTCCAAACGGTCCAGTTTTGCCAGTTTTTACTTTTATTTATCTGATGGAATACTTGTTTTGCTGTCGCCTTGACAGTGATGTCTGTTTCCGTTTTCCAATTTGCCGGAAGGAACAAGGCTAGCAAAATACCAACAAGCACAGCAAAAACTATAACAAAAATTAATATAATGAGAATTGTAGGCATCAATCAAATTTTCACTAATGTAATGTATTTCAATTAAAATAAGTCCCTCTACAACAAAAAAAGGCCTCCCCAATAAATCAGGAAGGCCTTTACTATAAGTTAATTCAGTTCAGTGCTTATCGTACGATAACGAATTTGCCTGAAACTCTTTCTTTTCCATTTACTAAGTGTACAAAGTAATACCCAGGAGCAAGGTCGTTGCCATTTACTTTGACTTGCTGCTCACCAGCATCTAGACTCATCACTTCCTGACGAACTACTTTTCCTGTTAAGTCAACAATCATGAAATCAAGTTTAGCAGCTTCCTCCATATCGAAAGCTACTGTTAGGTTTCCAGTTGTTGGATTCGGGAATAAGTTCAAATCAGAAATCGATAACTCCTCTTCTGTTTCTCTGAACACATCGGTTAGATTGTTGTCAGGCTGAGGAGTTGTTGTTGGTAAGTAAACAACATTAGAACCATCTTGTCTAGCTGCAGAGCAAGCGGAAATGCTTACATTATCCACATAGATCCAGTCACTATTTCCAGAAGCATCGCAACGTATTCTAAATTTAGTAGTGTTGGTGAAAGTACCCACAATAGTTACTGTGCCGTCATATCTTCCATTATTATTGAAGTCTACTCCTCTTGTCCAGTTTTTGATATTTGAGAACCAACTTGAACCTCCATTAGTAGAAGCATCTACAGCAAAGTCCTCTCCATTTTCCATACTTCTTGCGTAATAAGAAAATTCAATGGTTACTTCATTATAACTGCCAAGAGCAAGGTTGTCGGTTGTCATTGAAGAAGCACTACCTGAGTTATCTCGTAATCTTACACAATAGGTGCCAATGGCATAATTTGCATCTGAAGAACTTCTTCTTACGTCAGATCCGCCATCATTCCAGATTCCCCATCCAGACTCAAAGGTTTGGTAATCGATGTCATCACAACCACCACCTGTTGGGCAAGCAGGGCAAGTGCCACCGCAGTCAACACCAGTCTCTGTTCCGTTTTGAATACCATCATTACAGGTTGGAGTAACAGGGCAGGCAGGGCAAGAACCACCGCAGTCAACACCAGTTTCTGTTCCGTTTTGGATACCATCATTACAAGTTGGAGCAGTAGAACCTCCTACACAGAAATTCGTGATTTCTTGAGAGCCAAATGAACCACCAGATGCTTGTGTCGCTCCTCCAGATGTTACAGAGTAAGATCCATTGCCATAACCACAGCAAATACCATCTCCATAAGAATCATTTATAGTAAAGTCATAGCATCCATCAGGAAGACAGTATGAAGTAGAGTAAGAAGTGTTATTTGCATAAGGGCCGCCAGAAGCAACTGTAGTACCAGATGAATTTTTGAGTGTCCACGTAGTTTCAGAACCATAATTATCTGAAAGAATATTTACTGTTACTAATGAACCATTACAAGGACAAGCTGGGCAAGAAGAACCGCCACAATCTACTCCTGTCTCGTCGCCGTTTTGCTGGCCATCATTACAAGTAGGAGTTACTGGGCATGCAGGACAAGTGTTTCCTCCACAGTCTACACCAGTCTCATTTCCATTTTGGATTCCATCATTACATGTTGGAGTAGGTGCAGCACCACAAGCAGTAGAATTGCCTAAAGAAAAACGCGCTCCTCCGGGAGCGAATACTGCTTGCATTCTAGTTTTTTGTCCTTGAGTAAACAAATTCATACAAGCATCATCTGAATAGTCCATATAGTTCTGAACCATATCAACGGAACTGCACGATACATGTCCTACCGCGCAACCTCCATTGGAGGCGTCTGAAGTAGGTGTGTCAGCTACAAAATCGTCAGCATTACAGTTTCCATCACCCCAAATGTGGCGAAGATTTAAATAGTGACCTACTTCATGTGTCGCTGTTCTTCCTAGGTTGAATGGGGCAGTAGCTGTTCCTGTAGATCCTGTATAAGTAGATCCACAAACAATTCCATCAGTAGCAGGGTTTCCTCCTGGGAATTGTGCATATCCAAGTATTCCTCCGCCAATATTACATACCCAAAAATTCATGTATTTATCTGCTGGCCAGGCATCTTTTCCTCCTTGGGAGTTAAATTTTACGGCATCATTAGTTCCAAAACCATTTACAGAAGTAGAAGTTCTGGTTATTCCTGTTGTTGGATTCCCGTTAGGATCAACAGTTGCCAGGCAAAATTGAATTTCGGTATCTGCTGCTTGAGACCAGGTATTGTCTGCGTCCGTATTTAATCTTCTAAAGTCATCGTTCAGTACTTCTAGTTGAGACATGATCTGAGCAGTACTAATGTTTTCTGCATTAGTTCTGTAAACAATATGGAAAACAACTGGGATAGTTACTACCGCGCGCTGGTTGTTGGGTGCTTGAGCGAAGTCGTTGGTAAACCGTTCGATAGCTTCCATTCTGTCTAAAAGTCCTGGATCATTTGCCTGTCTGTAGGCTAGATTGTCCATAGAGGCACAGTTTCTTTGTTGGGCAAAAAGGGTTGTACTTAAGACAACAAAGATGGCAAGTAGTGCCAAGGAGAAATTTTTCATAATTTTGAGTTAAGGTAGTTAGGTGAAATAAAGTTTGGTAAAAAGTTCGCCTGCAAAAATATATTTTTATTTATAATTATTGAGTTCAATGTTGTTTAAAAAAGTTAATTTTTTGTTAAAAGATGTTAATTGGACAGTTTTGCTGCGTCTTGCGTGACACTAAATGAGACACAAACATAATTTATTACCCCTAATCAATGTTAAAGAATTAAATGTATAAAAAATGGAATAATGGCAAATTATCTTTTGGCAAAATGTTTTTTTGAGCAATCCTTGTTGTTTGTTAGTGTGTTACGTAGTGTAGGTAATGGTTATTTATTAAACAGAATTAAATTTTAATAGTAAACAGTGTGTTGTACGGCACTAAATGTCAGGACATGCGCATTGAAAACTGTATTGAATAAAATAAAATATTAGAGAAGAGCGTACTTTTTTGAATTAGGGGTTGCGAATATTCGCTAAATGTCATACATTTGGATTGGCGAATATTCGCTTTTTGTTTTTTTAACTTGTTTGATGAATACTACACTCACTAACTCAATTGAAATTTTAGGGAATCTATCTCCAGCCTATGAAGAAATATTAACACCTGCAGCGCTAGCATTTATAGCAAAACTGCATGTTGAGTTTGATCAAAAGAGGAGGCAGCTTTTATTAAATCGAGCAAAACGACAAGCAAAATTTGATGAAGGAGAATTACCTGACTTTCTCCCACACACCAAAAATATCAGAACGTCAGATTGGACAGTAGCACCAATACCACATGACCTTGTAGACCGTAGAGTAGAAATCACAGGACCCGTAGATCGAAAAATGATCATCAATGCACTAAATTCAGGGGCAAAAGTATTTATGGCAGATTTCGAGGATTCCAATTCGCCCACCTGGGCAAACATCATCGAAGGACAAATCAACCTCAGAGATGCCAACTTAGGCACAATTTCCTTCCAACACCCAACAAAAAACAAAACTTACCAACTAAATGACAACGTTGCCACACTTATGGTACGACCAAGAGGCTGGCACCTCCTTGAAAAAAATATCCTTGTTGATGGTCAACCAATCAGTGGAGCACTAGTAGACTTTGGGCTGTACTTTTTCCACAATGCTCCTACCAGACTGAAGAAAGGCAGTGGGGTTTACTTTTATTTGCCAAAACTGGAAAGCCACCTTGAAGCCCGGCTTTGGAATGATGTATTTGTCTTTGCTCAAAAAACATTAAACATACCACAAGGATCCATCCGGGCTACCGTATTATTGGAAACCATTCTAGCTTCATTTGAAATGAATGAAATATTATGGGAACTAAAAGACCATTCAGCAGGATTGAATTGTGGCCGGTGGGACTATATATTTTCGATTATCAAACGGTTCAGCAAAAACCCAAAATTTGTCATGCCTGATCGGGCGCAAGTGGGGATGGATGTCCACTGTATGAAAGCCTATTCCCAATTAGTGATACAGACTTGCCACCGACGCGGGATTCATGCGATGGGAGGAATGGCTGCACAAATACCCGTAAAAAATGACGAGGCAGCAAACAAAGCCGCCTTCAATAAGGTGCAGATAGACAAACAACGAGAAGCAGAAAATGGACACGATGGTACTTGGGTCGCTCACCCTGGCCTTGTCCAATTGGCGCTAGATACCTTTAATAAACACATGCCCAATCCTAATAATATTGACAACAAAAGATGGGATGTAGTTGTAAATGCCTCCGATTTATTGAAGGTACCAGAAGGAACAATTACAGAGGACGGAGTAAGAGAGAATATTAATGTAGGAATCCTTTACATCGAAAACTGGCTACGTGGTAATGGTGCAGCAGCCATCTACAACAAAATGGAAGATGCAGCGACGGCAGAAATAAGTCGCGCTCAATTATGGCAATGGATAAGGAATAATGCCAAAACGGAGGACGGCAAAACTGTTTCACTCGACTTCGTGAAAAAGTTAATCCCCGAGGAATTGGCAAAACTCCAAGATTATGTCGGCAAACCCGCCTTTGAAAATGGTAGGTTCGAAGATGCAGAAGTCATATTTGTAAATCTCATTTCGGCCATTGATTTTCCTGAGTTTTTGACGTTGGAGGCGTATGATTACATAAAATAATTCCTATCAAATAATTACTAATAATGGTACAACCAATTAACAACTATACCGTGATTGACAAAAAACTACTTGCGGGTATTTTTAAACAATATGCTATTGAATGCCGCACAACTCCGTTATATGAGCACCTATCGCTCAAAATAGCTGATGATCCCGAACTGCTTGAATTAGCAGCATTCACCAAGGATAAGCAACCCTTGCCAAACATGTTGTTTGCTGCCGTCCATTATTTGCTATTAAATGATACCCAGGAGGAGCTAGCAGATTTTTACCCAAATCTAAAAATCACCAATCGCCCGATAGAAGAGGCGTTCCCAATATTCAAAGCATTCTGCGAAAAGCAATACGATACAATTAAACATCTAATTGCGACTAGGGCAACCCAAACAAATGGGATTAATAGATGTGCCTATCTAGTGCCTGTCATCGCTTCTATCGCAGCAAAAGAAAACAAATCAGTACATCTAGTAGAGATTGGCCCGAGTGCCGGGTTAAATCTATGGTGGGAGGATTATAAAATACAATATGAGAAGGAGACTACTTTCGTAGAATATGGCGCTTCTGACAGTAAAGTAGTTCTGAAGACTATGCTCAAAGGAGATTTTATGCCTAGACTAGATCAACCAGTAAACATCGCCAGCCGGATTGGGATTGACCAAAATCCTGTAGATCTGCGTCAAAAAGATCAGGCAGACTGGCTAAAAGCATTGATCTGGCCCAATCACACTAATCGATTTGGAAGAATGGAAGCAGCAGTAGAATTAGCATGCGATCGTACTCAAAATTTCCTAATAAAGGGAGATACGATTCCCGATTTTCGTGCGGCTATTGACTCCATCCCCAGAGATCAGTTGGTGATCATTTACCATACCCATGTTTTATATCAATTCAGCCAGCAGGAGCGCGAATCCTTCTGGCAAATGTTGGAAGAGGTGTCCAAGGAACGAGATTTCTATTACATCAATGCAGAATGCACGCGTACTCAAAGAATAAAACACGAGACGGCAGACACCCCGGTAGAGCTTGTCACCTACAAAAACTTCCAGAAAACAGAAACATTAGTTGCTATCACCAATGGCCATGCCGACTGGATACAATTCATACAAGAGAACTGGAATTTATAAAATCATCGAATCACCATATTTCACACAATAATCATTGCACCAATTATTTAATCAATAACGAAACAACCAATGAATAGACAAGACCAAATCAACGCCCTAAAAAAAGACTGGGCTGAAAATGCAAGATGGGCCAACGTAAAACGAAATTATACTGCAGAAGAAGTAGTGAATCTCAGAGGCTCTGTAGTAGTAGAACATACCCTTGCTAGAGTAGGTGCAGAAAAATTGTGGAAACAAGTAAATACGGATAAGCCAGAGGATGCCGTTTGTGCCCTTGGTGCATTAACTGGTAATCAGGCAATTCAGGAAGTCCAGGCGGGATTGAAGGCTATTTATTGTTCTGGTTGGCAGGTAGCTGCAGACGCCAATACCGCAGAAACTATGTACCCTGATCAATCGCTTTATCCGGTAGATGCGGTTCCAGCATTGGTCAGACGGATTAACAACGCCCTACAGCGTACCGACCAAATCCACTGGATGAAAGGAGACGATTCGATTGACTGGATGGTTCCTTTGATCGCTGATGCTGAAGCAGGTTTTGGAGGCAATTTGAATGCTTATGAATTGATGAAACATATGATCAAGTCAGGTGCTGCTGGTGTGCATTGGGAAGATCAACTTTCTTCTGCAAAAAAATGCGGACACCTAGGAGGAAAGGTCCTTGTCCCAACACAGGAAGCTATAAACAAACTACTGGCAGCGCGATTGGCGGCGGATGTAATGGATGTCCCCACTTTAGTCATTGCAAGGACAGATGCGGATGCTGCTAATCTGATAACCAGCGATGTAGATCCAAGGGATCTTCCTTTTTGTAATGGAGAAAGATCGCCGGAAGGATATTATTATGTGAATAATGGGTTGGAAGCTAGTATAGCTAGAGGACTTGCCTACGCTCCTTACTGCGATCTACTTTGGATGGAAACCTCTAAACCGAGCCTAGAGCAAGCGAAAGCTTTTGCAGATGCCATCCATGAAAAATATCCAAATCAATTGCTAGCCTACAATTGTTCCCCATCCTTCAATTGGAAAGAGAATTTGGATGACGAAACCATGCTTGTTTTCCGGGAAGAATTGGCAAAAATGGGCTTTAAATTTCAGTTCATCACCTTAGCAGGGTGGCATGCATTGAATAATAGCATGTTTGAAATCGCTAGTGCTTATCGGGAGAAAGGGATGTTTGCTTACTCTCAATTACAACAGCGAGAATTTGCGAATGAACAACAGGGATACCGCGCAGCAAAACATCAGTCTTTCGTTGGTGTCGGTTATTTTGACGCGATACAAAACACCATCGCCCAAGGAAAGGCTTCGACAACGGCAATGGCAGGGAGTACAGAAACAGAACAATTTCACCATTAGATAATTGCCTTTTTTAAATAGTAGATGCCTTCATTGGGAAACCAATGAGGGCTTTTTTATTTTGAAAACTGAATTTTTTAAAAAATTTACAAGGTTACATCCCTTCAAAATGCATGAATCAATTTCCCTATACACGAGTTAAATAGGATTGCCTTTTCATTTTCTTGACAACTTATAGCTTATTCCGCTACGGCAGGCAGGCTTGAGGCCTCAGCTTTAGGACCGTAGCCTTGCCTTTGAAGACCAACTTACTCTTTCTTGCAATTAATTAAAAAATTGTAATTGCTCCTGTTTATCTTTACCCCAATTTTTAATAGGAATATATTATATGGTCAATATACCTGAATCAGACAAAAAAAGAATAGTCATAATCGGAGGTGGTTTTGCTGGCTTAACCCTAGCACAGAAATGCTTGAAAAATGATTTTCAAATTGTATTGATTGATAAAAACAACTATCATCAATTTCAACCCCTGTTTTATCAGGTTGCCATGTGCGGACTGGAGCCTAGTTCGATTGCTTTTCCTTTGAGGAAGATGTTCCAAAAAAAATCGAACGTTTTTATTCGGGTGACAGAGGTAGAGCGAATCGATGTAAAAGCAAAACAAATCCATACCACTTTGGGCTTTGTCAATTATGATTTTTTGGTGATTGCCACCGGTGCAGATACCAACTTCTACGGAAATGAAAATATCAGGAAACACGCTATTCCTATGAAGTCCGTCTCTGAAGCACTCAGTCTTCGAAATTCCATTCTGGAAGATTACGAAAAAGCACTGACCATCCCCGATTTTCAAGCCAGACAAGAGTTCCTGGATATCGTTATTGTAGGAGGAGGCGCCACAGGAGTAGAAATCGCCGGCGCACTCGCAGAAATGAAAAAATACATTCTCCCAAAGGATTACCCAGAAATGAATGTCGAAGAAATTGATATCTACCTGATACAATCTGCCTCCCGACTCCTGAAAACAATGTCAGAAAAATCTTCCGCCAAATCGGAAGAATTTTTACAAGACTTTGGGGTTATAATAAAAAAAGACGTTCGGGTAAATGACTTCGATGGATCTACTGTTTATATGAATAATGGCGAAACCATCCCCGCAAGAAAAGTAATCTGGGCTGCAGGAATAAAAGGAAACCGAATCCCTGGTTTACCTGAAGAAGCAAAAGTAAAGGGAGGACGAATTAAGGTAGATAACCTGAATAAAGTAATCGGAACCAACGAAGTTTATGCCATCGGCGATGTTGCATCCATGCAAACAGAAGCACTCCCTTATGGCCATCCACAAGTAGCTCAAGTAGCCATTCAACAAGCAAAACAACTCGCCACCAATCTCAAACACCTGGCAAACAACAAACCTCAAAAGCCATTTGCATACAAAGATCTAGGCTCCATGGCAACCATTGGTAGAAACAGAGCCGTAGTCGATCTTCCTAGATTTACATTCACCGGATTTTTTGCCTGGACAGTCTGGCTGTTTGTCCACCTGTTCCAGCTGATAGGCGTCAAAAATAAAATTTTTGTTTTCATCAATTGGATTTGGAATTACTTCACCTACGACCAATCCTTAAGATTGATCCTTACGGCTGAAGAGAAAAAAAATGAACCGGAAAATCCCTTGTCAAAAGAGGACTAATGGCACAAACCAACCAATCAACATTCCATTTTTTACCAATATCAATATTTAAGGAACAATATTTGTAATACCCGACATTGTCGGGAAATGACTCGGTCACAAGAAAACCAAAAATTATACAACGTTATCTAACTTCTTTCGTTATTGAAATAAGTTAGGAAGATATAGTCGGTATTCAACTCTAAATGAAGAGGCACTGAATAATACCGGCTAGCTACAAACTACTAGTTTGATTCACTGAAATTGAAGTCTTATATGCGATTTATTCATTTTATTATTGGTTGCCTGCTTCTAGGAGCTACAACCGCTTTCGCGCAACCTGTCAACGACGAATGTACTGGTGCTTTTAACATTCCGAATGTAGTAAACTATTGTTCTAATTTCGGAGAGTTTACCAACCAACAAGCAACGCCTTCCGGCTTTCCAGCCCCACTATGTTTTGCAAATGTTTCTAATGATGTCTGGTTCTCATTTACAGCTGTTGCAACCGATGTAAACATTAATGTAATAGGCGCTTCGTCAGGTAGTCCTGGAGGGAATATGATTCGACCTGAAGTAGCCTTGTATTCTGGAAATTGTTCAGGAACAATAAACTCGCAAGAATGTGAGGCGGACATCACTGGTTTCAATATTGTAGAGCTATACAAAGGAGGATTGACCATTGGAGAGACCTATTATATAAGGATAGATAATTTCCCTCCATCAACAGGGACATTTCAACTCTGTATCAACAATTACAATCCACCAGTGGAACCTGGAGCAGACTGCTTTTCTGCAGCGATTCTTTGCGATAAATCGCCATTCGTCATCCAAAGTGTTGTCGGTGCGGGAGCCAATCCAAACGAAGCGTTAGGCACCTGTCTGGATGTAGGAGGAGGTTTGTCTGAATCAAATTCGACATGGTTTGTCTGGACAGCCGCTACAAATGGATCTCTTTCATTTGTTTTGACACCAAACAATTCAGTGGATGACCTTGATTTTGTGGTATACAGACTTCCTGGAGGATTAACGGATTGTGGAAATAAACAGGTGTTGCGATGTATGGCTTCTGGTGCAGACCCAGCCCTATTCCCAACCTCCTGCCACGGACCAACTGGCCTAAGACCGACATCAGCAGATACAGAAGAACAAGCAGGTTGCGACCCTGGAGACGACAATTTTGTGAGCCCAATCAATATGGTTGCAGGAAATAGTTATGCCTTATTAATAAATAATTTTACCTCTACGGGGAATGGATTCTCCATTGAATTTGGAGGAACTGGCGAATTTCAAGGGCCAGAACCCGCAATTGCAAGCACACCTCCAAATTCTGTTTGCTGGGGCGAATCAATTACTTTTAATGATAATTCTACTCAAGGCGTAAGTCCGATAGTTGGCTGGGAATGGAATTTCGGCTTAAATGCAGTTCCGCAAACGGGAACTGGCACTGGCCCTCACATTGTCAGTTATACCACCCCTGGAACAAAATTCGTTACCCTTACTATCGAAAGTTCACTTGGGTGTTTGACTACTGAAACGACGACTATATTTGTAGATCCTTGTTGTTTCCCAATAGATGTTGCAGTCACACAACAAGACCTAGATTGCCCGGATGACATGGATGGCGCATTTGACCTTACGGTCACTGGAAACAATCCACCCTTCAATTTTGAGTGGAGCACTGGTGCCGTTACAGAAGATATAAATGGATTAGGCCTAGGTGATTATATGGTGACAATAAGTGATTTTTATGGTTGCGATACCGTCATGACCCTTACTGTTGGCAGTCCCCCTCCGTTTGATTTAGCAACTATCCTTACAATGCCTACTTGCGATGGTGGAATGGATGGCAGCATAGAATTAGTCGTAACAGGAGCAATGCCTCCTTACCAATATAATTGGAATGGAACGGGTTTTACAACAAGTAGTGATTTACTCAACATAGGGGTTAGTATAAATACGGTAGTCATTCAGGATGCCAATGGTTGTGAGACAACAAGAACTTTTGATGTCCGGGAGCTGGAGCTAGAACTCGACCCCAATATCCAATTAGTAACAGAACCCAGTTGCAACGGAAACTCAGATGGATCAGTCACGGTTAATATTATTAATGGTTTGCCACCTTATACTTATGATTGGAACGATGGGAACGGATTTGTGTCTTCCAATACCTTAAACAATGTACCCGCAGGCACTTACGGAGTGACTGCAAGGGATGCCAATGGATGTCTGGGATCATTTTCTCCGATTGATGTTGGAGAGCCGGATCCTCTTGGTGTTTCAGCCATTGCTGTTGATGTCAGTTGTTTTGGAGATACAGATGGATTAGCCACTGCAATTGCTACTGGAGGAACGCCTTCCTACACCTACAGTTGGAACAATCCACCGGGACAAAATTCAGCTAGCATCTCCAATCTTGGACCTGGAATCTACTCGGTTACAGTAATTGATGCCAATGGTTGTACCGCTTCTGATTTTGATCAGCTAGACGAGCCAGCACCTGTTGATATTACTGATATTCAGGTAGTCGATAATGAGTGTTTTGGCGGTGCAGGTGGTGCTCTGACAATAACAGCAGAAGGCGGAAATCGGCCGTTTGAATATAGTGCTGATGGAATTACCTTTCAATCCGACTCAGTGCTGACAGATTTGCTGGCGGGGACTTATACGGTAGTTGTCCGCGATGTTTTCGGATGTGATTTCGAAGCACAAGCCACCATTACAGAACCCTTTGAAATAATAGTTGACGCCCGTTATGACCAAACGATAGATTTGGGATATTCAGCAGACTTGCAAGCAATTATCAATACTTCAGATCAACATACTTATACCTGGACACCATCGGAAACGCTGTCCTGCTCGGATTGTTTTGAGCCAACAGCGATGCCATTTGTGACCACTACTTATTATGTAACCGTGGAAACTTATAAAGGCTGCACCGCTATGGATTCTGTCACGGTTACGGTAAATCCAGTTCGTCCTGTTTTTATACCAAATGCTTTTTCACCAAATGCAGATGGGACAAATGATAGTTTCCTTGTTTTTGGAAGTCCTGCTGTTGGGCAAGTCAATAAACTGGATGTCTATAGTCGATGGGGCAACCACGTTTTCCGCGCAACAGACATCCCTGTCAACGATGAATCATTTGGATGGGACGGCAAGTTTAATGGAAAACCTATGAACCCCGGTGTTTACGTGTATTATGCAGAAGTCCAATTTTTGGACGGAGTCGTGGAAACCTACAAAGGAGATGTCACCATTGTGAAGTAAACTCCATCAAACAATAAATTTTGGGGTATTCCCGTCAGGAAATGTCCTACATGACCCAACTATTGTAAAGTTGCCTATTGACAGCATTCTACCCCATAGGGCATTGCAGCACATCTAATAAATTCAAAGAAATTATTTCTCATATAGAATATTTCCTTCTTTATTTGCTATTTTGGAGAGATCAATAACCAATAGTTCAACTCGATAGTAAATAGTGAAGCACTTCTTATATATAGCGGTATTAGCCATTAATTTCTTTTGTTATTCCTGCAATAACAATAGTACAAATGAAGTAGCAGCATCACTCCATGCCCAGGAGATTGCTCCCCAGCCAGTCCTCAAAAACGTCAAAAACCCAGCAATTGTTAATTCTTTTAATCAGCTAAATGTAGAACCCTCTTCAAAAGAACTGTTTTACAGTCAAAAATGGAAGGCTTGGCTTATGGATTCGAAAAAAATTGAATCTTCTTACGAAAGTTATGATGATTACAAGAAAAGTTATCCGCTACAAGTGACTGTTGATGCAAGAAATGCATTTCTACAAATTGTTGATGAGGGGACGGGAGGCTGGAGATCTGTACAAACTGCCACCTACTTTGAAAATAGCAATGGTGAATTATTTCTGGCAAGAACCAAAACCGAATACACCCCTGAAAACACAGACTGCAAAATCTCTATCAACCAACAAACATCAAACGGATGGAAGGATATTACACGAACAGCATTACCAAACATCCAGCCCAATCGATTTTTTAAATACCACAAACAAACGGCTGCTCAGTACCCATTAGTCACCATAGATTATCTGCTGCCTAAAAAAGGCACACGGATTGCAGTGACTCCCAAAATCAACTATTTCTATTTTTGTGAAAATGATGTGATCATGGCCACCGACGGAAAGATGCCCGAAGAGATAGAAGCAATCTGCGCTGCTTGGGAAAATTTTGAAAGCACCGCACTCAACTTAAAATGGGACAAACAAACATCTACCTTTAAGTACTAATTTTACCAGAGTCGGAGAATGTTTGTCAATAGTTTTTGCCTTCCATCAGGATAGGTAAGACTAAATCCTTTCCATTCACCAGAATTTCTCTCCTTTAATGTCTTCGGCCCGGAAGTAAAAAGGGGCGCTGTTGTACCACTGCAGCCTCCGTGAGAAGAGAGCACTGTGCATCCAGTCATAGACGCTAGCCGATAGACAAAATTGCCTGTACTGCCTACCCGGCAGCCTGTCAATACAATATGACACTCTTTGCAAAATTTAATCTTATCGAGTTTCATGGCTAGTTCCAAATCCTTTAATGAACGAGCACGGGGAGTGATTTTAAATCCCTTTCCTTTCCTTCCCGGAGGAATGTCTCCCAGAAGGCCATTTATCCATACCGTTCCATAAACACCACCATTTACTTTTTGGCCTTTTGTGCGCGGCCAGCCCCAGCCATGACTGATGACTGTAAGTTGGTCCAGACAATTGCATTTTGTCGTTTCCATTTCCAACAATTGCATAAATTCATCTCCTGAATTAAAAGAATAAGCATTGTTGTTGGTGGCTAGTTTAGCCCATTGGATAAGTACTTTTTCTTCAGTAGATCCTAGACCTAAGGTTCGTTTTTTAGTGTTTTTGCTGGAAATGTCGGTGTATAGGAAATTGCTTGTTTTAGGAGCGGCAACAACAGCAGCTCCGGAATAATGGCCTACTTCCATTTTGTTTAGCGACCGACCAAGCTCACTATTGAAAAATTGTGAATGGTGTTCATATAGATACGTCTCTTCGTCAAGTCGCATTCCTCCAAAAGTATAGGGGTTTCCCACTGTAGAATACGACAAATCACCATAGTCAGAATTAATGGACAAATTCCCGTAAGGATCATAATTATACCGTTCGACAACCTGACCTGTACTATCTGTCAACGCGACCACAGAGCCTGTTACTCCATAATGGTAATAATAATCTTGGTTGTTGCGTCGCATAGAAAGCAATTCCTTAGTTTGCGGATCATAAACGTAGGAGGCGATTGCTTGTTCGTTTTCATCTTGTTCTTCAATGATTCGGTCCTCATCGTAGATATAGTAAATTTTTTCTTCGCCATATTCTGCTCGGATCCTTCTGCCAAGTGCATCATAGGTGTATTTTACCCGAATGTCACTAAATGGCACACCGTTGTTTTCAGCGACCATCTTCAACCGATTTTCAATATCAAACAAATAAAAGAAACGACCATCAAAGGTGACATTTTGAGCCCTGTCGTAGTCTAGTGTGATCAGAGAATCTCCTAACTGTATTTGCTTGTATCCATTCGTGCCATTGGTCGTATAGATAGTAGACACTTCTCCAGTAGTTTGTGACTCCACCCGATTATTGTAGGCTGAATATTCGTAGACTTTTTGGAGATTTGGGTTGTTGATTTCTCCTCCACCTGGAAAACCGCGACGGTATTCAGTCATTCTGTTTAGGGTGTCATAGCTGTACTGTTCGGAGAGGCTAGGGGCCGAAAGGTTTTCCACTAAGGTTAAATTTCCTTCGCCATCATACATAGAATTGTAAGCGGCAAAACCACTAGGCATATGCACCATTCCCTTTATTCTGTTTTCCTCATCGTAGGAAATTCGAGTTCCTGAATTGTTTTGTCTAAATTGTTTTTTGATAAGCTGGCCCGTAGACGGATCATACTCGAAATTGGCAATAATGTTTCCATTTAGCAGCGAATCAATTAGAAGGGAATCCGTGACATCTGGCAAGCGCTCAAAAGTTTCGCCATCTCTGATGGCCATTAGTCTGCCGGTAGAATCTCTGGTTTCTTCTATAATGCGACCACTTGGATAGGTGATGGTTCTTCTATTGGTTAGATCGTCGTAGGCATAATTGATAATTTGACCACTTTGATTGACACTTGCTACCCGACCATTAAAATCATATTCATAAGTGATAAATGACTCGCCGAATAAGACAGAGGTCATTTGATTATTGTTATTGTAATTAATTTCGACATCATTATCTCCTGGATAGTCTTTTCGGACAAGAAGCCCTTCCGTATTATACAAATAGGTTGTGGTGTCCCCGTAGACATCAATTACCCCTGCTAAAACTCCAGTACTGTCGTATAAAAACTGGCGTTGATTGCCATCTGGAAACTGTTCAAAAGACAATCGTTGTTGTTCGTCATAGGAATACTGGGTAGCATTCCAATCTGAATCTGTAAATCCCTGTAGCAAATTGTACTCGTTGTAGCTCAACTGGGTGACATTCCCAAAAGGATCAATAATACTATCTATCGAAGAGTAATCTAAAAATAGAGAATCAATTAGTTCAGTTTGACACCATGCGCTGAAATAAGCACCATTGAAAATAAGTACTAAAAGAAATTTATAGAATTGATTGTGAAAGCACTTTTCCATTTTATTCATCAAATTTATTCAAATCGAATAAGACAACCTTGCTTTTGTATGCCTAAAAGTAATTTATTACAGGAGGTTAAACAACTTCTACGCAAATAAAGAGAAAAGGGTGTTGATATTTTTTTTTATTGAAAATGACACATTTTTTAGATTGATAATTACTCAGACTGATGCTAGGTAAGTTGTTGATTGTCAATCGAGAAATAATGAAAAGGTGGAATTATATAAAACTAAATACTCGATAACGAACAAAAAAAGCGGCTTAGACCTGATATATTTTAAATACTCCTTTTGATTTAACAAAGATTCTAACTATCTTTGCATTCGCTTTTGAAGACAGGGTATACTTCTAATACACAGGAACTCACAGTTTCACAGTATTTTAGCCAGTTAGAATTCACCAGTCGAATATTGAAAATTTATCACTAAAAATAAACTAAATGCCTACGATTAATCAACTCGTACGCAAGGGTAGAACTAAAATAGTAACTACCAGCAAATCGAGAGCATTGGATTCTTGTCCGCAGAAGCGGGGAGTTTGCACGCGTGTTTACACTACGACTCCAAAGAAGCCGAACTCAGCTTTGCGTAAAGTTGCTAAAGTTCGTTTGACAAACGGTATTGAAGTTATCGCTTATATCCCAGGAGAAGGTCACAACCTTCAAGAACACTCAATTGTGTTGATCCGGGGAGGAAGGGTAAAAGATTTACCAGGTGTAAGATACACCATCGTAAGAGGAGCCTTGGATACTGCCGGTGTAACTGACAGACTTCAAAGTAGATCTAAATACGGAACCAAACGACCTAAGAAATAAACCTTTGTTGAATGTAATCTCCTAGTAAGGAGATGAAGAAAGTTAGCTTGCTAGCAACAACAACTAAATTAACTAGAAATGAGAAAAAGGAAGCCAAAACCGCGAATACTTGCTCCAGATCCTAGATTTGGAGATCCAATGGTGACACAGTTTGTAAACAACCTGATGTTAAGCGGTAAAAAAAGTGTTGCATTCAGCGTATTCTACGGTGCAATGGACATTATAGAAGAGAAGACAGGAGAAAATCCTCACGAAGTTTGGAAGAAAGCAATTAACAATGCAATGCCTCAGGTAGAAGTTAGAAGCCGTAGAGTAGGAGGAGCAACTTTCCAAATTCCAACTGAAATCCGTTCTAGCCGAAAATTAAGTATCGGTATGAAATGGTTGATCAAATTCTCTAGAAAAAGGAGCGGTAAAGGGATGGCTCAAAAACTATCTGCAGAATTAATGGCGGCAAGTAAAGGAGAAGGAGCTGCAGTGAAAAGAAAAGAAGATACTCACAAAATGGCAGAATCTAACAGAGCATTTGCCCACTTCAGAGTATAAGTTAGTTTTTCTGAAGTAAACTTGATTTTCACAAGAATTAATAAAAACGTAAAAGGTAAAATAGTCAATGAAAGACCTTAAAAAAACTAGGAACATTGGTATTGCAGCTCACATTGATGCTGGTAAAACCACTACTACAGAGCGTGTATTATACTATACCGGAATGAGCCACAAGATTGGTGAGGTTCACGATGGTGCCGCTACTATGGACTGGATGGAACAAGAGCAAGAAAGAGGTATCACAATTACTTCAGCAGCTACCAAAACCGCATGGAAATGGAAAGATGAGGATTATGTGATGAATATCATTGATACTCCTGGTCACGTAGATTTCACTGTAGAAGTAAATCGTTCTTTAAGAGTTCTTGATGGATTAGTTTTCTTGTTTTGCGCAGTTAGTGGTGTTGAACCACAATCTGAAACAAACTGGAGACTGGCTGACAACTATAATGTACCTCGTATCGGTTTCGTTAATAAAATGGACAGGTCTGGTGCTGATTTCTTTTCAGTTGTTAGAGACGTAAAAGAAAAATTAGGTTCTGAAGCAATTCCTCTACAAGTACCTATCGGTGCTGAAGATGATTTTATGGGAGTTGTTGACCTTATAACTAATAAAGCGATTACTTGGAATGATGAGGATATGGGGATGACCTTTACGGAAATTCCAATTCCAGAAGATTTAAAAGAAACTGTTTTAGAGTGGAGAGAAAAATTGTTGGAAGCAATAGCTGAGTACGATGATTCTTTAATGGAAAAATTCTTTGAAGATCCAGATAGTATCACTGAACAAGAAATGATCAACGCTGTTCGTGGAGCAGTTTTGGACAATAAATTTGTTCCAATGATGGCTGGTTCTGCCTTTAAAAATAAAGGAGTACAAGCAGTTTTGGATGCGGTTTGCGCATTCTTGCCTTCTCCACTTGATATCGACGCAGTTACTGGTACTGATCCAAATACAGATGAGCCAATCGAAAGAAAGCCTTCAATAGACGAACCATTCTCTGCGCTTGCTTTTAAAATTGCTACGGATCCTTATGTAGGACGATTAGCTTTCTTTAGAGTATATTCTGGTGCTTTGGATGCAGGTTCTTATATCTACAATTCAAGAACTGGAAAGAAAGAAAGAATCTCTAGACTTTACCAAATGCATGCCAAGGAGCAAAAGCCAGTACCTCGAGTAGAAGCTGGAGATATTGCTGCTGGTGTTGGTTTCAAAGACCTACGTACTGGTGATACTCTATGTGATCTTGACAACCCTATCGTATTGGAAAGTATGGTTTTCCCTGATCCAGTAATTGAAGTTGCAATTGAGCCTAAAACTCAAAAAGATTTAGAAAAGCTAGGAATGGCTTTAAATAAATTAGCAGAAGAGGATCCAACTTTCAAAGTAAGATATGACGAAGATACCGCTCAAACTGTAATTAGCGGAATGGGAGAACTTCACCTCGAAATTATAGTTGATCGTCTTAAAAGAGAATTTGGCGTTGAGTGTAACCAAGGAGATCCTCAAGTAAACTACAAAGAGGCGCTTACAGCAACGGTTACTCACAGAGAGCGTTTGAAGAAACAAACAGGTGGTTCTGGTCTATTTGCAGATATTCAGTTTGATCTTGGACCTGCTGATCAAGAATTCTTAGACAGTGATGAATTTAAAGCTGGTAAAGTAAAACTTCAATTCGTAAATAAGATCACTGGTGGAGCTATTCCTAAGGAATTGATTCCTTCTGTTGAGAAGGGGTTCAAAATGATGATGGATAATGGTATCCTTGCAGGGTACAATATTGATAGCATGAAAGTTAGATTGTTTGATGGATCAATCCACCAAGTAGATTCAAAACCAATCGCATTCGAACTTGCAGCAAAGGAGGGATTCAGAGCGGCAGCCCACAAAGCTAAGCCAATCATAATGGAGCCAATCATGAAAGTAGAAATCACTACTCCAGAAGAATACACTGGACCTGTAATTGGTGACCTCAACAGAAGAAGAGGAATGCCTACTGGCCAAGAGCCAAGACCAGGTGGTGCAGTTTCTATTTCAGCAACAGTACCTTTAGCAGAAATGTTTGGCTATGTAACTCAGTTACGTACCATAACTTCTGGACGAGCTACTTCTTCAATGGAATTTGCACGATACGAAGCAGCTCCGAAAGGGATCTCCGAAGAAGTAATTGAAAATTCAAAAAGTTAGAAAAAGTTATAATTAATTAGATAATTCCAAACAGGGTTATGAATCAAAAAATTAGAATCAAACTCCGCTCTTATGACCACAATTTGGTGGATAAGTCAACGGAAAAAATCGTGAAGACGGTTCGAAACAGCGGCGCTGTTGTCACCGGTCCGATTCCTCTGCCCACAGAGAAAAAGATTTTCACCGTTTTACGTTCACCACACGTTAATAAGAAGTCGAGAGAACAATTTCAACTTTGCACACACAAGCGTTTGATTGAAATTTACACGCCAACTCAAAAGACAGTTGACGCCCTCTCCAAATTGGAACTTCCAAGTGGAGTAGATATTCAAGTAAAATTGACATAGTCGGGAATTATCCTGTAAACTGATCGAAGCAAACTATTTGCGGAAAGTCAATTATGTCATTAACTATTCTTATTAATAATTTTAAACAAAAATTATGAACGGCCTAATCGGTAAGAAAATCGGTATGACCAGTATTTATAATGAAGCTGGAAAAAACATTCCTTGTACTGTGGTAGAATTGGGACCTTGTGTTGTTACTCAGGTAAAAACGCAAGAAACGGATACTTATGATGCAGTACAATTAGGATATGGTGAAGCAAAGGAGAAAAACACTCCTTCTCCACTTCTTGGTCACTTTAAAAAAGCCAATACTACTCCTAAGCGGAAAGTTGTAGAATTCAGAGACTTCGATATCATCGAAAAAGCGGTTGGTGAAACAATCACTGTAGATGAGATTTTTGCAGAAGGAGATGTTGTAAACGCAATTGGTAAATCCAAAGGTAAAGGATTTCAAGGTGTTGTAAAACGTCATGGTTTCCATGGTGTTGGAGATGCAACTCACGGACAGCACAACCGACTTAGAGCTCCTGGTTCTATTGGTGCGGCTTCCTATCCAGCAAAAGTTTTTAAAGGCATGAGAATGGCCGGAAGAACTGGAGGTGACCGAGTAAAAGTTGACAACTTAAAAGTTGTTAAGATTTTCGCAGACAAAAATATACTCCTTATTAGTGGTGCCATTCCTGGACCAAAAGGAGGATTCGTAATCATAGAGAAGTAATATAGCTATGAAACTAGATGTGTTAAACATACAAGGGCAAAAAACTGGTAAACAAGTAGACTTACCAGAAGATATATTTGGTATTGAACCAAATGAACATGCCATCTATCTTGCTACAAAACAATATTTAGCCCACCAGCGTCAAGGGACGCACAAGGCTAAAGAAAGAGGTGAGATAACTGGTTCTACCAGAAAAATTAAGAAGCAAAAAGGTACTGGTACTGCTCGGGCAGGAAGTATCAAAAGTGGAGTTTTCAGAGGTGGTGGACGAATGTTCGGACCACGCCCAAGAAAATACAACATTAAGTTGAACAAAAAGGTAAAAGCATTAGCTCGTAAATCTGCACTTTCTGGTAAAGTTGCTGCAGAACAGGTAATGATCTTGGAAGATTTTACATTCGACACACCAAAAACAAGTGAGTTTGTAAATATCCTTAACAACCTTGAATTGACAGGCAAAAAGACCTTGTTAGTTACAGGTGATAAAGATGACGCCTTGTTGCTTTCAAGCAGAAACATTCAACGAGCTGGAGTTACTAGAGTACAAGATCTTAATGTATATGATGTACTAAACGCTAAGGTTTTGATCTTGTCTGAAAATTCTATTGAAAAAATTAAAGAATCATTCGCTTAATCAGCGACTCAAAATTTTAATACAATGGGAAAACAAATATTGATTAAGCCTTTGATCACAGAAAAAACGGAGAGACTTTCTGAAGATGAAAAAACTCCGCAATACTCGTTTGTTGTAAATAAAGCTGCAAACAAGATTGAAATCAAAAAAGCAGTAGAAGAAATGTATAGCGTTTCTGTAAAAAGCGTGAATACAGCAATTATGCCTTCTAGACGTAAGCAAAGAATGACACGTTCTGGCGTACAAAAAGGAGCAGTATCTTCTTACAAAAAAGCAATTATTACATTACCGGAAGGGGAAGTTATCGACTTCTTCGGTGATATCTAATATTTTTAATTCGTGAAGGTTGACAGGTATAGCACTTGGCATTTGAATAGGACGATGAACACGTCCGTTCGTTGTACCATCACATTTCACAAAAACTTGTATAATGCCAGTTAAAAAGTTCACACCAATAACTCCTGGTCTAAGACACCGAGTAGCAGTCACATTTGATGACTTGACAGCGTCTAAACCAGAAAAAAGTTTACTAGCCCCTTTGAAAAAATCGGGCGGACGTAACTCCGAAGGCCACAGAACAATGAGACAGCGTGGCGGCGGGCACAAAAG
The DNA here is from genome assembly GCA_938016265.1 of uncultured Saprospiraceae bacterium. Lineage (GTDB taxonomy): Bacteria > Bacteroidota > Bacteroidia > Chitinophagales > Saprospiraceae > JAHDHB01. The sequence continues at coordinate 80,719 of CALLWB010000050.1, read as the reverse complement.
AAGATACCGTATTATTGATTTCAAAAGAAACAAAGACGGTATCCCTGCAACTGTTAAAACAATTGAGTACGATCCAAACCGTTCCGCATTTATCGCATTGTTGGTTTATGCAGACGGGGAGAAAAAATACATCATTGCTCCTGATAAATTGAAAGTTGGAACTAAATTAGTTTCAGGTGCTGAAGCAACACCAGATATCGGGAATACACTTTTCCTAAGCAAAGTACCTTTAGGTTCTACGATACACGCTATCGAATTGCAACCAGGTAAAGGAGCTGCAATGGCAAGAAGTGCGGGTACAAATGCTACTTTAATGGGACGTGAAGGAAAATTCGCTACCTTGAAGTTGCCTTCAGGAGAAACACGTAGAGTTCTACTAACCTGTAGAGCTACAATGGGTACTGTTTCGAACCCTGATCACGGATTGCAAGTAATGGGTAAAGCAGGTCGTAATAGATGGATGGGAAGAAGACCTCGAGTAAGAGGGGTTGCGATGAATCCAGTAGATCACCCAATGGGTGGTGGTGAAGGTAAATCCTCTGGAGGACACCCAAGATCACGAACAGGAATTATGGCGAAAGGTCAGAAAACTAGAAACCCTAAGAAAGCTTCTAACAAACTGATCATCACTAGACGCAAATAATTCCAAGAAACTTAATTGTAAATAACAAGATCTATAAATAAATATTATGGCTCGTTCAATAAAAAAAGGACCTTACGTTGCTCACAAGCTACTTGCAAAAGTTGCTAAATCAAAAGAGTCTAATCGTAAGTCAGTAATCAAGACATGGTCAAGAAGTTCGATGATCATTCCTGATTTTGTTGGAGTAACTATCGCAGTACACAACGGCAAAACATTCGTACCAGTTTTCGTAACTGAGAATATGGTAGGACACAAATTAGGAGAATTTTCTCCTACTAGAAATTTCCGTGGACACGGAGGTAAGAAGAAATAATTTTAATTAAAGGAACAAGTTTACTTTCGGCATATCAATGCTAATGAGTAACTGTATCAACTATAAATTAACTAGATCATGGAAGCAGTAGCCAAGCTAAAAAACTGTCCGATGTCTGCTCGCAAAATGCGAATGGTTGCTTACACAATACGCAACAAAGAGGTAGATAAGGCGCTTGATATTCTCAAATTCACCAAAAAAGAAGGAGGTGTTTGGCTGGAGAAATTACTTTTATCTGCAATAGATAATTGGAAACAAAAAACAAACGATGAGCCAGATGATCACAGGTTGTTTATTAAAACATTACTTGTTGATGAAGGTGCTCAATTAAAACGCTTTCGCCCAGCTCCTTACGGACGCGCACACAGAATTCGTAAACGTACCAACCACGTTACAATCGTAGTTGAAAACAAAATCGAATGTGCCGCAGATGTTGATGTAGAAGAGGTAGAAGCAGAAGAAGTAGAATAATAATAAGTTTTTAAATAACTGATATTACCTAATTATGGGTCAGAAAACAAATCCAATAGGAAATCGTCTTGGTATCATTAGAGGTTGGGATTCCAACTGGTTTGGTGGCAAAGATTTCGGCAAAAAAGTCGTTGAAGATCAAAGGATACGTGAGTATCTTAAAGCGAGAATTCACAAAGGAGGAATCGCTAAAATTGTCATCGAAAGAACGCTAAAGCGTATCACAGTCACTATCCACACTTCAAGACCTGGTATTATTATCGGGAAAGGAGGTACAGAGGTAGATCGTGTACGAGAAGAGCTCAAGAAGCTTACTAGTCAAGACGTTCAGATCAATATTGTAGAAATTCGTAAACCAGAGTTGGATGCGAATATCGTAGCTGAAACTATCGCCAAGCAATTGGAAGCTAGAATCAACTATCGTAGAGCAATTAAAATGTCTGTGCAGGCTACTATGCGAGCTGGTGCTGAAGGTGTCAAAGTCCGAATCGCTGGTCGTTTGAATGGTGCTGAGATGGCACGTTCAGAAGAGTACAAAGACGGTCGTACTCCATTACACACATTCCGTGCTGACATTGATTATGCTTTAGTTGAAGCGCAAACTGTTTACGGAAAAATCGGTGTTAAGGTTTGGATCTGTAAAGGGGAGGTCTTCGGAAAACGTGATCTTTCTCCAAATGCAGGTGTCAAAAAAGATAAACGCGGAGGAAATTCTGGTAGAGGAGGCGGAAATAGAAGAGATGGCGGTGGTCGAAGAGACAGAAGAGATGGAGGAGGAAGAAAATTTCAACGTAAATAGTAAAATATTAGGAATATTTGGTGTATCTTTGCCCAGCTTTTTAGAAAAAGACTTGGGGCATTCAAGCCAGTATTTCCCTAAGAACATTCAAATTTAAGTACAATGTTACAGCCAAAAAGGACAAAATATCGCAAGATGCAAAAGGGGCGAACCAGAGGGTTAGCTCATAGAGGTAGCACACTGTCTTTCGGTTCCTTCGGACTAAAATCTTTAGAACCTGCAAGGATAACGAATCGCCAAATTGAGGCAGCTCGTATTGCGATGACAAGATATATGAAAAGGGAAGGTAAAGTATGGATTAGAATTTTCCCTGACAAACCGATTACCAAAAAACCCGCTGAGGTAAGAATGGGTAAAGGTAAAGGTGCTTTAGATCATTACGTAGTTGTCATCAAACCAGGTCGAATTATGTTCGAAATGGATGGTGTACCAAGAGATGTAGCTATGGAGGGTTTAAGACTTGCCGCTCAAAAATTACCAGTAGCGACAAAAGTAGTTGTCCGAAACGACTACGTGGATTAACGGTTATTTAAAGGAAAATTAAAGTTATCATACAATGGCTTCTAAGAAAAATATCGAAATAAGAGCATTATCTGTTGAAGAACTTCAGCAAGAGCTTGTAGCAAGCGAAGGCCAATACCAAAAGTTAAGCTTTACGCACGCAACAACAGGCATCGAAAACCCTAATTTGATTAGAGAGAATCGAAGAGATATTGCTAGAATTAAAACTGAATTGCGCTCAAGAGAAGTTGCTGCTATGTCAGAAACTGATTTGGCAAAAAGAAGTAAGAAAAGAGCAAGAAGAAGAAAATAGTAATCATTGTTTAGGAAAATAATCCTAATCATATATAGCATTCATACGACATGGAAAATACTCGTAATTTAAGAAAAGAAAAAGTTGGTGTTGTAACCAGCAGCGGAATGGACAAGTCCATTTCTGTAATAGTCGAACGACGTCTGAAGCACCCCGTTTACGGAAAATTCGTTAAAAAGTCATCTAAGTTTATGGCTCATGACGAAAAGAATGAATGCGGAGTGGGAGATACAGTTCGAATTTCTGAAACCAGACCATTGAGCAAGCTTAAGCGGTGGCGCTTAGTTGAAATCATTGAAAAAGCAAAATAATGATACAACAGGAATCAAGGCTCAATGTAGCCGACAATAGCGGAGCAAAAGAAGTATTATGTATTAAGGTACTAGGCGGATCAAAACGCCGATATGCTTCTATTGGAGATATTATTACAGTTACTGTAAAAGCTGCCGCTCCGGGTGGTATAAAAAAAGGTACGGTAACTCGTGCAGTTGTTGTTCGAACGAGAAAAGAAATCCGTCGTAAAGATGGTTCTTACATTCGATTTGATGATAACGCGGTTGTCTTACTAACTCCAGCAGATGAACCCAGAGGTACTCGTATCTTTGGACCTGTCGCGAGAGAATTGCGCGATAAGGATTTTATGAAAATTATTTCTTTAGCACCTGAAGTACTATAATCATGGCTAATAAAAGATTTGCCCCAAAAGTAAAAATTAAAAAAGGAGATACCGTCGTGGTCATTGCTGGCCGTGATAAAGGTAGCGAAGGTGAAGTCTTGCAAGTAATTGCAGACAAAAACCGCGCAGTAGTTTCCGGGATCAATATTGTGAAAAAACACAATAAACCAACCGCTGAAACTCCTGGAGGAATCAATAGTATTCCTGCTCCAATTCATATTTCTAATCTTATGTTGAAAGACCCTAAATCAGGCAACCCTACGAGAATAGGCAGAAAACTGGTGGACGGTAAACTACAACGTTATTCTAAAGAAAGTGGTGAAATTATCAAGTAATGAATAAGATACCTAGACTTAAGAAAAAGTACAACGAAGAAATCGCTAAGACTTTGATCGAGCAATTTCAGTACAAGTCAGTTATGGAAGTACCTAAACTGATAAAGATTTGCCTCAATCAAGGTGTTGGAGCAGCTACCTCTGATAAAAAATTGGTAGATACAGCAGTCGCTGAAATGACAATGATTGCTGGACAAAAAGCTGTTTCTACTATGGCTAAAACTTCTGTCTCTAACTTTAAGTTGAGAGAAGGAATGCCTATCGGTTCTCGTGTTACATTGCGTGGCAATAGAATGTATGAATTCCTTGATAGACTCGTAAGCGTAGCAATACCTCGTGTTCGTGACTTTAGAGGAATTAACGATAAAGCTTTCGACGGAAGAGGAAATTATACACTCGGTGTAACTGAACAAATTATTTTTCCTGAAATCAATATTGACAAGATCAATAAAATTACAGGAATGGACGTCACATTCGTGACTACTGCGAAGACAGATGCTGAGGCACTTGCTTTGTTGAAATTATTAGGTTTACCATTTAAAAATCAACGATAATCATGGCTAAGAAATCTGTCATAGCACGTCAAAGAAAAAGAGAGAGAATGGTCGCTAAGTACGCTGATTTGCGTGCAAAGCTAAAAGCTGAAGGTGATTGGGATGCATTAGATAAATTGCCCAAAAACTCATCTAAAGTTAGACTACATAACCGATGCCAACTCACTGGTCGCCCTAAAGGGTACATGAGAAAATTCGGAGTCTGTCGTGTAGTTTTTAGAAAACTTGCGCTGGAAGGAAAAATTCCTGGTATTACTAAAGCAAGCTGGTAGTAAATAATATTTTTTAATTAGTTGGTACATCCTTCCCGGGATAATGCCTTCGATTAAGTACTAATAATGATAGTAACAGATCCAATTGCGGATTATCTAACTAGAATTAGAAATGCGCAAACAGCAGGACATCGTATCGTCGAGATCCCTGCTTCTAAAATGAAAAAACGTCTCACAGAAATCCTCTATGAGAACGGTTTTATTCTTAAATACAAGTTTGAAGAACCTGCCAAAAAAGGTCATCAAGGTGCCATCAAGATCGCTCTGAAATACGATCAAGATACCAAAGTACCTGTAATTCGCAAACTAACACGTATTAGTAAGCCTGGATTACGACAATATGTTGGAACAGGAAATTTACCAAGAGTTATTAATGGCCTTGGTATCGCTATCGTATCCACTTCTAAAGGAGTAATGACCGATAAGCACGCTAGAAAAAACAATGTTGGAGGAGAAGTACTCTGCCACATTTATTAATAAATCATCTTAAGCATTTTATCATGTCAAGGATAGGAAAATTACCAATACCACTTGCAAGTGGTGTAGAAATCAAAGTCTCTGATAAAAACCTTGTTACTGTAAAAGGACCTAAAGGGGAATTGACACAGCAGGTTGATCAGGATATGCAGATATCTGTAGAAGATGGTGTATTAACAATCAATAGACCAACAGACCAAAAACGTCATAGAGCTATGCACGGTTTATACCGTTCGCTACTAAACAATATGGTTATCGGTGTGCATGAAGGTTATAAAATTGAACTTCAACTTATTGGTGTCGGTTATCGTGCCGCAAACACTGGTCAATTGTTGGAGTTGCAACTGGGATACTCTCACCCAATCATGTTTTACATACCTGATGAAGTTAAAGTAACCACAGAAATGACGAAAGGTCAACCACCAGCAATCATTTTGGAAAGTACTGATAAGCAATTGATCGGTCAAATTGCAGCTAAAATCCGAGCGTTTAGAAAACCAGAGCCTTATAAAGGAAAAGGTATTCTATTCAAAGGAGAAGAAATTAGAAGAAAAGCTGGTAAGACAGCTGGTAAATAATAATTTACTCTGAAATGGCAGCTTCTCATGAAGACCATTTCAAAAAAGTAAACCATAATAAAATGGCAAGAACAGCAAAAAAAGTACTTCGAAGAAAAAAAATTCAAAGAAGTATTCGTAGAAAAATAAATGGAACTCCTGAAAGACCTAGAATGTCTATATTCAGAAGTAACAAAGAAATCTACGTCCAAATAATCGATGATGTCAACGGACATACACTTTGTACTACCTCTTCCAGAGATGCTGCTTGCGCAACATCTGGTACAAAAACGGAAGCTGGAGCAGCGGTTGGTAAAAGAATCGCAGAGCTAGCTAAGGAAAAAGGAATTACCACCATCGTTTTTGATCGTAGTGGTTACATTTATCACGGTAGAGTTAAAGCCCTTGGCGACGCAGCTAGAGAGGGAGGTTTAATATTCTAAAATTGAATTATAATGGCAGCAAGAAAAAACAGAATTAAATCTGCAGATACAGAATTAAAAGAAAAGCTGGTTAACCTCAACCGGGTAGCTAAAGTAACTAAGGGTGGTCGTACATTCAGCTTCGCAGCTGTAGTTGTTGTCGGCGACGGAAAAGGAACTGTAGGTCACGGACTTGGAAAAGCCAGAGATGTTTCTGAAGCTATTGCAAAAGCAGTGGATGATGCAAAAAAGAACCTGGTTAAATTTCCTTTGTACAAAGGTACAATTCCGCACGAGCAGAAAGGAAAATACGGTGCTGGAAAAGTGTTTATCAAACCTGCAGCTGAAGGTACCGGTGTAATCGCTGGTGGTGCCATGCGAGCAGTACTTGAGATCGCAGGAGTACATAACGTACTTGCAAAATCTCAAGGATCTTCTAATCCACACAACGTTATTAAAGCAACTATCGATGCACTTCTTAAATTAAGATCACCACAAATGATCGCAAAAGAGAGAAGAGTGAAAATTACTAAACTTTTTGAAGGATAATTTCGTTATCCGGATATTATAACCATCAACTGTCATGGACAAGGTAAAAATTACACAAGTCAAAAGTACCATCGATCGCTCAAAGCGTCAGAAAGACACAATGAAAGCGTTGGGACTTAGAAAAATGAACCACTCAGTGGTGAAAGAAGTTACTCCTCAAATTAAGGGGATGATAGATAAAGTAAAACATTTGCTAAAAGTAGAGGAAGCATAAATCTCCTCAAAAGTATATAGTTATGGAACTGCATAATTTAAAACCTGCTAAAGGTTCTGTTAAAAACAGAAAAAGAATCGCCAGAGGACAAGGATCAGGCCGTGGAGGTACTTCCACAAGAGGACATAATGGTCAAAAATCCAGAGCTGGATATTCTGCAAAGAAAAGTTTCGAGGGTGGAGGTATCACACTTTGGATGAGAACTCCAAAACGAGGCTTCAAAAACATCAATCGAGTAGAATATACTCCAATCAACCTCTCAAGAATTCAGCAAATTGTTGATAAATTTAATATCACAACAATCAACTCTGAAACTTTGGCTGAATGTGGTATCGTACGAAGAAAAAATAAAATTAAAATCTTAGGAAGCGGCGAACTGTCCGCTAAAGTAGAGGTTACTGCTCATGCATACTCCGCTTCAGCAAAAGAAGCTATCGAAGCTAAAGGAGGATCTGCAACCCAGGCATAATTTATTGTAATGAAAAAGTTTATAACAACCCTTAAGAATATCTGGTCAATCGAAGAGCTAAGATCCCGTATTTTATATACGCTGGGTCTTTTGTTCATTTTTAGATTCGGCTCCTTTGTTGTTTTGCCTGGTATCGTACCAGCAGCATTAAGCAACGCAGGCGGCGGAGCTGGAACTGGTTTGATGGGATTGATCAATGCATTTACAGGAGGCGCATTTAATAACGGTGCCGTATTTGCACTTGGTATCATGCCCTACATTTCTGCTTCGATCATTGTTCAGTTATTAGGTTTTGCTGTACCTTACTTCCAACGTTTGCAAAAGAGAGAGGGAGAAAGTGGTAGAAGAAAACTTACACAAATCACCCGTTGGTTAACAGTAGCAATTACATTGGTACAAGCAGGTGGTTATCTGACCTACTTGCAAGCAACCTTCCAGGGGGTAGTTTCTCCAGGCATTCCTATCGGAATATTCTGGTTCTCTAACATTATTATCCTGACAGCAGGTACTATATTTGCGATGTGGTTAGGAGAGCGGATTACTGATAATGGTATTGGTAATGGTATCTCCTTACTGATCATGATTGGTATTATTGCTTCTTTCCCACAAGCTTTATTTGCAGAAATTGATTTCCGTCTTGGAAAAGGTGGTCTTGTCGCTTTCGTAGTAGAAATTGCATTCCTGGTAGCTGTAGTGATGGCCACCGTGCTCCTTGTGCAGGGAATAAGGAAGATACCTATACAGTTCGCAAAGCGAATGGTCGGCCGTGGCGGGGGCTCAAACTTGATGCCAGCTACAGGTAACCGTGATTATATTCCATTAAAAGTAAACGCTGCAGGTGTTATGCCTATTATCTTTGCTCAGGCATTGATGTTTTTACCAGGCACATTTGCTTCATTTGTTTCGCCAGATGCTGCTGCTTCCGGGTTCCTCGGATCACTGAATGATTTTACATCTGGTCCCTACAATATAATTTACTTTATTCTGGTTGTTGGATTTACCTATATCTATACAGCACTATTGGTAAATCCTCAGCAATATGCTGAATACTTGAAACGTCAGAACTCATTTATACCTGGTGTTAAACCTGGTAAGAATACCGCAGACTTTATTGATACGGTAACTTCCAGAATTACATTACCAGGGTCTATTTTCCTTGGATTAATTTCAATTTTACCTGCTTTCGCAGCAGCTTTCGGAGTCAATACAAACTTCGCTATGTTCTTTGGAGGAACGTCTCTACTGATCATGGTTGGTGTTGTTCTTGACACCTTACAGCAAATTGAAAGTCATCTGTTAATGCGTCGATATGACGGACTCGTAAAATCAGGTCGTTTAAAAGGCCGTAAGTCTGGTATCTCTATCGGAGCAAGTATGTAATTATGATCTTTTACAAAACAGATGAGGAAATTGAATTAATTAGAGAAAGTTGTTTGCTTGTCTCTAAAACACTTGCCTTAGTCGCTTCTGAAATTGGACCAGGGAAAACTGGTCAGGAAATAGACAAAAAAGCAGAGGAATTTATTCTGGACCACAAAGCTAAACCTGGATTCAAAGGATACAGGGGGTTCCCAGCTACACTATGCATCTCAGTCAATGAAGGCGTAGTACACGGCATTCCCTCCAACGAACCATTTAAGGATGGCGATGTGGTGTCTGTCGATTGTGGAGCTTTTATTAATGGTTTTTTTGGTGATTCAGCATATACCTTCGCTTTAGGAGATGTTGATCCAGATATAATAAACCTGATGGAGGTGACCAATGATTCTCTTTATATGGGAATCAAGGAAGCCAGAGTAGGAGCGTGGCTCGGTAATATTGGATACGCGGTGCAAGAGTATGCTGAAAAACAGCATAAATATGGAGTAGTTAGAGAACTAGTAGGACATGGTATTGGAAGAGATCTACACGAAGCACCAGAGGTTCCAAATTACGGAAGACGAAATAGCGGCAAAAAAATAAAACCAGGTTTGGTTATAGCAATCGAGCCAATGGTAAATCTAGGAACTAGAAAGGTGGCAACTGCTAAAGACGGTTGGACCATCATAACTCAAGATAAAAAAGTATCTGCTCATTTTGAGCATACGATTGCAGTGAAAAAATCTGGTGTTGATATCCTTACAGATCATAGCTTTATTGAACAAGAAATAAAAAATAATGCAAATGTTAAGGAAATTACCAAAAAAAAGTAGATATTTGCAGTCCGAAATTTGATATATGGCCAAACAAGAATTAATAAGACAAGACGGCACAATTATAGAAGCACTGTCGAACGCAATGTTTAGAGTGCGACTTGAAAGTAGTGACCACGTTATAGTTGCTACGATTTCAGGAAAGATGAGGATGAACTATATTAGAATCCTACCAAGTGATAAAGTGGCAGTTGAAATGTCTCCTTATGATTTGACCAGAGGAAGAATTATCTATAGATATAAATAAATAACGATGAAAGTTAGAGCATCAATTAAGAAACGTACAGCAGATTGCAAAATCGTAAGAAGAAAAGGCAAATTGTACGTGATCAACAAGAAGAATCCACGTTTTAAACAACGTCAAGGATAGAATAGTATAGCCGGAACAATCCCGGTTATCGTTTTTTAATTTTTAATTACTATTAATATGGCTCGTATATCAGGAGTTGATTTACCAAAGAACAAAAGAGGCGTTATCGCTCTTACTTATATCTTCGGTATCGGAAATACTAAATCAAGTGAAGTCCTTGACAAATGTGGTGTAGATCATAGCACAAAAGTCAATGATTGGACAGATGAAAATATTAAGGCAATTCGAGAGGTGCTTTCTGAGTATAAATTAGAAGGTGCTTTACGTGGGGAAATCCAAATGAATATCAAACGTCTTATGGACATTGGATGTTACAGAGGTCTTCGTCACAGAAAAGGTCTTCCAGTTAGAGGTCAACGTACCCAAACTAACGCTAGAACGCGTAAAGGGAAACGTAAAACGGTAGCTAACAAGAAAAAAGCAACTAAATAACGCGGAAATAATTCCGCTATTAAATTATTGTCAACCAGTAATACGCAATGGCAAAATCTAGAAAAGTTAAAAAGAGAAAAGTTAGAGTTGAACCCGAAGGTAAAGCATTTATCAAGGCAAGCTTTAACAATATTATTATCTCAATTACAAACAAGCAAGGACAAGTTATCTCCTGGGCTTCTGCTGGTAAAGCCGGCTTTAGAGGCTCTAAGAAAAACACCCCTTATGCTGCGCAAATCGCAGCCGCTGATGCTTGTAAAGTAGCACATGATGCAGGTCTGAGATCTGTTGAGGTATTTGTAAAAGGTCCAGGATCTGGAAGAGAAGCCGCTATCAGAGGTATCAGCGGATCGGGTATTGATGTAACTGTTATTCGTGACGTTACCCCAATTCCTCACAACGGATGTCGCCCTCCAAAAAGGAGAAGAGTCTAATCAACCTTTTACTTTAGATAAAAAGTAATACTTATTAACCGATTGGTCTTCTAGATCTAAATCGGTTAATCTATTATAAATAATCAATTTTTTTTGTTCATTTTACTTAGTTAGGTAACTAACTTAATATTAACGAAGCAATGGCAAGATACACAGGCCCCAAAACAAAAAAATCAAGAGCTTTCGGTGAGTCCATTTACGGATTTGATAAAGCATTTGAAAAGAAAAAATACCCACCGGGACAACACGGTAACAGTAGAAGAAGAAAACAAAGATCTGACTACGCTGTTCAGTTGATGGAGAAACAAAAAGCTAAATACACTTACGGTGTACTAGAACGCCAATTTAGAAACTTGTTCGAAAAAGCAAGTAGCAAAAAAGGAGTTACTGGTGAAGTCTTATTCCAACTGCTGGAAGCTAGATTAGACAATACGGTTTTCCGTCTTGGAATCTCTCCAACTCGTAGAGGTGCCCGTCAGTTAGTTTCTCACAAACACATTCTTGTAAATGGTGTTCTTAATAACTGTCCTTCTGCTTCTTTAAGACCAGGAGATGTTGTTTCTGTTCGCGGAAAATCTCAGTCTCTTCTTGTGATTAGAGATAGTGTAGGAACCAAAGGAGACGTTAGAAAATTCCCTTGGTTAGAATGGAATGGAGAGAAATTAGAAGGAAAGATGTTAGCTTTCCCTCAACGTGACGAAATTCCAGAAAAAATCAACGAACAGTTGATCGTAGAACTATACTCTAAGTAATCAAAAGCGATTACAATTAATATTTTCTTCTTTTAATTCTTGGCGTTTTACAAAAAACAAAGCAATAATTATGAATTTACTTACCTTCCATCGTCCAGATAAAATTACCTTACAAAAAGCCACAGACTTCGAAGGTACTTTTGAGTTCAAACCTCTGGAGCCTGGATTTGGTCAAACCATAGGTAACTCTCTAAGAAGAGTATTACTTTCTTCTCTTGAAGGATTTGCTATCTCTGCGGTTCGTATCGCAGGTGTTGATCACGAATTCGCTACCATCCGTGGTGTTGTAGATGATGTGGTTGATATCATTTTGAACTTGAAGCAAATTCGCATTAAGCAAGTGATTTCTGAAGAAGAAATTACAAGCGAAAGAATTTTCTTAACGATCTCTGGGAAAGAAGAATTTAGAGCAGGCGATATCGAAGATCATACTAACGTCTTCCGTATCATGAACCCTGATTTATTGATTTGTACTATGGAGCCGTTTGTTAACCTTGAATTAGAGTTGACAATCACTAAAGGCCGTGGTTATGTTCCTGCAGACGAGAATATGCCAAGAGATGCTGCGATCGGAGTTATTCCAATCGATGCAATCTACACCCCTATTAAAAACGTAAAATATACTGTTGGTAATACACGTGTACAGCAAAGAACGGATTATGAGCGTTTAATGATTGATGTTGTTACGGACGGTACTATTCACCCGGAAGATGCAATCAAAGAAGCTTCTAAAATCCTTATCCAACACTTGATGCTCATCTCTGATGAAAACATCAAATTTGACGAAGGAATTAGAGACGAAGACAATATCGTTGATGAGCACATCCTGCACATGCGTAAATTGTTAAAAACATCTCTGGAAGATCTTGATCTTTCTGTACGTGCATACAACTGCTTGAAAGCAGCGAAAATCAATACACTAGCAGAAATGGTTCGATACGATACACATGAATTGCTTAAATTCAGAAACTTCGGTAAAAAATCACTGGTAGAAATTGAAGAACTACTAGCTGAAAAAGGCCTTACTTTCGGAATGGATCTTTCTAAATACAAATTAGACGAAGAGTAATCTAAGCAGGGAACTGCTATTTAAATAATCTGCAATAACCGATAGGGACACAGCGTAATAGAGACTAATTGTCTCCTTACTGAAAATCCCGGTCAGAGTGTTGCGAAGTTCATAAATTAATAATAGAATGAGACACGGTAAAAAACACAACCACCTCGGTCGTAAAAAAGGACACCGAACAGCCTTGCTTAAAAACATGGCAAACGCGCTGATTGAACACAAAAGAATCAGTACTACATTAGCAAAAGCGAAAGCTCTGAGAGTATTCGTTGAGCCTTTAATTACTAAATGTAAAACCAATACGATGCATTCTCGTCGTATCGTGTTTAGCTACCTTCAAAGTAAAGATTCGATCAAGGAGCTTTTTGGACCGATCTCAGGAAAAATAGGAGAACGTCCAGGTGGATATCTTCGAATTCTTAAAACAGGATTCAGAAAAGGAGATGCAGCCGAAATGTGCATTATCGAATTTGTTGATTACAACGAAGGAATGCTTTCTGATGGGCCGAAACGTAAGAAAACTAGAAGACGTAAGAAAAAATCTTCCGGTACTGCTGAAGCCGCTGCTACCGCAGCAGTTGTTGAAACTGCAGATGAAGTAGTTGAAGACGTTTCCGAAGAAGTTGCAGAAGCAAGCAACGAAGAGGAAGAATAATAGCACTAAAATTATATATAAGAGGGTTGGAAAATGTAAATTTTTCAACCCTCTTTCTTTTTATACTAAAGACAATGTAGCATTAGTTTTGTCAGGTATACTGGTTATTATGTAAACGTGGTGTTCGGATTCAACGGAAGCCGGTCCAGGATAAATCGGGCAAAGCAATTAGTTAAAATGGTTGGTTCATCGTAAAAAGAATTAAGGGTCCAAATTTCTCCCTATACTCTACTCTAAGTTTTGCAAAGCAATAGAAGTATCTCTGCAAATAACCACCATTTATCAACAAAAAAAACTAGTTGTAAACATTCCGATGGGTTTCCGTTAAATAAAAAATGGAGCGGTGCTAAGTAAGGCGACTAAATTGTATTATTTTTGTCCAACTTTTAACCATCGCAATCCACTATGAGCAACTTCGAAAGTGTACCAGCCGTTTTATTATTAGAAGATGGGACTGTTTTTCATGGTAAATCTGCCGGGAAAATCGGGACCACAACAGGTGAAATCTGCTTCAATACCGGAATGACCGGCTATCAGGAGATTTTTACTGACCCTTCTTATTTTGGCCAATTGTTGGTCGCTACAAACGCCCATATTGGGAATTATGGCACGAAAGATTTCGATGTCGAATCTTCCAACATAAAAATCAGAGGGCTGATTTGTAAAAATTTTACCAATGAGTTTTCCCGGAAAATGGCCGACGCCTCCATTCAGGATTATCTGATCAAAGAAGGACTAGTTGCGATTTTTGATGTCGATACTAGAGCTATCGTTCGACACATCAGGGATAAAGGAGCCATGAACGCCATTATCTCCTCTGCTACGACAGACCTGGAGGCCTTAAAAGCAGAACTTACTAAGGTTCCTTCTATGAAAGGTTTGGAACTAGCGTCTGTCGTCAGTACAAAGGAAGCATATTGCATTGGTGATCCGCATGCAGAATATAAAGTAGCCGTTTTGGACTTTGGAGTAAAACAAAACATCCTACAATGTTTTAAAAGTGCCGATTGTTATCTGAAAGTATTTCCGGCAAAAACTTCCTATGAGGAGTTAAAAGCGTGGGAACCGGATGGGTATTTCTTATCTAACGGCCCAGGCGACCCAGAACCCATGACCTACGCGGTAGACTTGGCTAAACAGATTCTAAACGACAACCAACCATTGTTTGGGATTTGTCTTGGACATCAGATACTTGGTTTAGCAGCAGGATTACCTACCTACAAAATGCACAACGGACACCGGGGCATCAATCATCCCGTAAAAAATATCATCACTGGAAAATGTGAAATCACTAGTCAAAATCACGGATTTGGAGTTGATCCAGTCGCCATTAGAAATTCAGATAGGGTAGAGATCACACACATCAATCTGAACGATGATACGATTGAAGGTATTCGAATTAAAGAACATAAAGCATTTTCGGTACAATATCATCCTGAAGCTTCTCCTGGACCACATGATTCACGGTATTTATTCCAGGATTTTATTCAATTAATGGAAGAAGCGCGTCAACCCTCCTACAGCACTACTTAGGCATTTGCTGCTATCGGACTAGGGAATAAATAAAGAACTATTCATTTAGAAATAAATTATCAATAAAAAAATAATAACTCAATGAGCGAAATAATTGATGTGCACGCAAGAGAAATTCTAGATTCAAGAGGAAACCCAACGATTGAGGTAGAAGTGATTACAGCGGCTGGGGCAATAGGACGTGCGGCAGTTCCTTCTGGAGCTTCTACTGGCAAACATGAAGCAGTAGAGCTAAGGGATGGCGATGAAAAGCGCTACATGGGGAAAGGTGTTCTCAAGGCGGTTATGAATGTTGAAGATATCATTGCTGAAGACTTGATGGGCGTTAGTGTGTTTGAACAGCGTTATATTGATCATTTATTGAATGAATTGGATGGTACACCGAACAAGGCAAAACTTGGAGCAAACGCTATTTTAGGAGTGTCACTAGCCGTCGCGAAAGCAGCAGCGATGGAGTCAGACATGCCGTTGTATAATTATATCGGCGGTATAAATGCACATGTTCTTCCGGTTCCAATGATGAACATCTTAAATGGAGGAAGCCATGCAGACAACAGCATCGATTTTCAGGAGTTTATGATTATGCCTGTGAATGCTGACTTTTTCTCGGAAGCACTAAGAATGGGAACACAAGTATTCCACACCTTAAAGAATGTATTAAAGTCAAAAGGATATTCTACCAACGTAGGAGATGAAGGCGGCTTTGCGCCGAATATTAAATCGAATGACGAAGCAGTTGAAATCGTTTTGCAAGCCATAGAAAAGGCAGGATATCGGCCAGGAGAAGATATTTTTATTGCAATGGATGCCGCAGCTTCAGAGTTTTACAATGCAGAAGAAAAAGTGTACCACTTCCACAAATCAACAGGAGACAAACTTACCTCAAGTGAGATGGTCGATTATTGGGCGGATTGGACAAAAAAATATCCAATTCTTTCTATAGAAGACGGCTTGGATGAAGACGATTGGGCAGGTTGGAAAAATATGACCCAAAAAATGGGAGACCGTGTGCAGATTGTAGGAGATGATCTGTTTGTGACCAATTCGGTACGTCTGCAGCGTGGTATTGAGGAAGATGTTGCTAATTCTATCCTAGTAAAGGTAAACCAAATTGGTACGCTCACCGAGACGATTGATGCAGTTAGCCTGGCTACTAGAAACGGGTATACAAGCGTAATGAGCCATCGTTCTGGAGAAACAGAAGATACTACCATTGCTGATTTAGCGGTTGCATTAAACACTGGTCAGATCAAAACAGGATCTGCTAGCCGTTCTGACCGGGTAGCCAAATACAACCAACTCTTGCGTATTGAAGAAGAGCTGGGAGATTCTGCAGTTTATCCTGGAAAAAGCTTCTTGTAGGGAATTCAACACCATGATTTAGAGACTTGTTGGCGGTGTTCCCGCAACTGTAGCAAAAAACTAGTATATTTGCACTTTGAAAACATGTTCAAAGATCTGATTACGCACTTAATCATTTATTCATGGCTAAAAAATCCATTTTTCGGGAATACTTTGAAAAGATTCCGAAACCATTCCGAAATAAATACATCCTTACAGGAATCGCTTTTTGTGGTTGGATGTTGTTCTTCGATCGGCATGATTTGTTCACACAACTCCATCTGCAGAATACACTGGAGGATATGAAGGAAAAAAATGCCCATTATGTAGAAAAGGTAGAAGAAGTAAATTCTGCTTCTGAAAATCTTTCTGAAAATAATGACGCAAAAGAGCGTTTTGCTAGAGAAGAGTACTTTATGAAAAAAGATGACGAAGAGGTTTTTGTCATAAAAATTGAAGAATAGTCAGCTGTTCAATCAGCAATTAGAAATAGATAAAAAGTTTTTTAACTCAAATTATAAAAGATAAAATGTCGGTATTAGTTAATAAAGATTCAAAGATAATTGTACAAGGATTTACTGGAAAGGAAGGTTCTTTCCATGCTGGTCAAATGATTGAGTATGGTTCTAATGTCGTAGGAGGAGTAACTCCTGGGAAAGGCGGCCAAACACACCTCGAGCGACCAGTATTCAATACTGTCTCAGAAGCAGTGGCTAAAGTTGGAGCAGACACCTCTATCATTTTCGTACCACCACGCTTCGCGGGAGATGCCGTTATGGAAGCTGCAGACGCTGGTATCAAAGTGATTATCTGTATCACAGAAGGTATTCCTGTTCAGGACATGGTCAAGGTAAAAGCATATATCGAAGATCACGATTGCCGATTGGTAGGACCCAATTGCCCAGGAGTGATGACACCTGATGAAGCAAAAGTCGGTATCATGCCTGGGTTCATTCACAGAAAAGGAACCATCGGTATCGTTTCTCGTTCAGGAACACTCACCTATGAAGCAGTAGATCAAGTAACAAAAGCCGGCTTAGGCCAATCTACTTGTATCGGAATCGGAGGAGATCCAATCGTCGGAACAACCACCAGAGACGCTGTTCAATTACTAATGGAAGACCCAGACACCGAAGGCATCGTTATGATCGGAGAAATCGGCGGAAACATGGAAGCAGACGCAGCCAACTGGATCAAAGAGCATGGTACGAAACCTGTAGTAGGGTTTATCGCAGGACAAACAGCTCCCAAAGGTAGAACAATGGGGCACGCTGGTGCAATCATCGGAGGCGAAGATGATACTGCCGAAGCAAAAATGGCTATCATGGAAAAATGCGGCATCCACGTAGTAAATTCTCCAGCAAAAATCGGAGAAACTATGCTGAAAGCATTAGGCAAATAGGTATTAAAAAATTAAGTTATTGGGTTGCCAGGTAGAAACTAATCATTCATTTGGATGACTCAACCAATATAGAGCAAGGATCTTTTCGAAAGAAGGGGTCCTTTGTTTTTTTACAAAGGAGTGAAGCGAGTTTATATCTCAATAACCTTTTTCTCCAATAACTTAATCATTAAGTCCCAATAAAGATTCCTTGGCCTTTGTAACAAATCGGCCATTCTTGCCAATCATATATCCCTTGGTGCTGAGATAATCGAAATGCTCAATTTGATTGTTGGTGCTGCCATATTTTCGGTATTCCTGTTGCCAGGTGGCCTTGTATTGGATCACTTCTATCTCCTTGTTTTTGTTTACGATTCCAGCCTTGAACGCCAACGGGTTAATATTGCCAGCAAACCGGACTTGATCGATCATTCGTCCATTCTTAGTATAAGTGGCAATGTCAAAATAGGTAGATCCCTTTCGTAGTTTATTTTTGTAGGTTGGTTTGGGGACTCGTTGATAGATAATGGCATAATAGCGGTCGGTCTCTTCTAGGATGGTTTTGAAGAAAAATTGATCTTGTGGGTGAAACTGTTGTTTGCTGTTTCGTTTTACTAAATAGTGCAAACGACGGGACATTGGGTATGGATTTCCTAACTGCTCCTCAGAATTCAATTCTCCAAGCAATACCTCTACAGGAAGGTCTTGTTCTGGGAAAAGGTGGACGAAAAGCTGAAATAAGGCTTGGTCCTTATTCGGAAATTGATCTTGAAAATGCTTTAAAAACAAGTTGATGTATTCCTCTTGGTAGCGGTATTTGCCAAATTTTTCATTAGAAGCAAAATGCGCCCAGTTTTCATATCCATTGTCCAGGGCCAGTTTAAGGTATTTTATTGCGCGATTTTTGCCATCCAGATCTGTCTGATCTTTGAAGTAGGCGGCTGCCATATGATAGTAGATGTCAGAAAGCGGTTCGTAGTTAAGCCACTCGGCCATGTGATAGGCATCAATCGCATCCTCATAGTATCCCAATTCCAGATTTGAATTTCCAAGACCAAGATAAGCCTCTGGGGTAGGGTAGTTGCTGATCGATTGGACAAGGTGCTGCATGCAGTCCTCTATTTTCTGTTCAGAAAACAGGCTAAGGGCTTTTTGTAAGTAAGTGCCGCTTCTGATTTTTTGAGTTTCGGTAGCGGTGGTCTGTATTTCTTTTACGCGTTTGATGTCGAAAAACTGTTCTTCTTTTAGGCGGTTAGACTGATCTGGAGTCGTAGTAGGGATACTAGCGTTTTTCGTTGGGGCAATACTGTTCTTCTCCTTACGATTTAAGTCGCAGGACAAAATTCCTATGCATAGGAATCCAGCTAAAAAACTACCGATAATCTGTTTATTTGACATCTTTGCGCCAAGCAATTATTGATTAATTCAAAGAGATGATTGTATCAATTCCTTAGTCTTTTTCCAGAAGAACATTGTGAATGGTCCCAATTTCAGAAAAATATATCTAAAGTTACAAAAATTAAAGCAACTCTGCTTGGTAACTTCCTTTGGAACAATAATTTAGCTATGAATTAAAGTGAAATTTATAGCTGACTGTTAGTGAGTGGTCTAGGTCAGAGCACGTGGATAGAAGATCATTAGAAATAGAATAGAGGTAGTTAGATGCTGAAAATTATGTACTTTTGAAGGCAATTCCTCGTCTAAACAACTGTGCCTGTTTTTCTTGGCATTACAATTGGTTTATCCTATATCAAAGATATTATTTATGAAGCATTTAAAATTGCTTATTGTCCTGGCAGCATTGTTATTATCGGCAGTTTGTCAGGCAGGGGAAGCAAAAATCACCATTACCATAGACAGCCCGACTTCGTATAGTTTTTATGTGAGTCATGTCGAAAATTTCTTTTCTGATGAAGAAATTGGCTATATGTTCAATCTAAACGGCAATAGTCATACTTTTTCTTTGAATCTGACTACCTCCAAATTGGTAGACATCAAATACGATCAGAAAACAATTCGGATTTTTGTCAGTCCAGGAGACGCACAACAGATCAGCTTCAGCGGCTATGATCCAGTAGGAACCACCCGATTCTCAGGAAGCGGTTCCTCAAATAATACCGTCTTGAAAAACTTCCAACTTCAATTTCCAGGCGAATTCACAAACAGAATGTATTCCAACGAATACCTGCCTGCCATTTTTAACGAAGAAATTGTCAACCAAGCAGGATACCTTTCCGAAAGCCAGTATTTCAGCTACATAGACGACCAAAAACGCCAAATGAAAGCGGCCCTTAGTAGCGGTAGCCCAGACAGTCGTTTTCGAAATTTTTTCAATGCTTGGGTAGATTACGAAGCTGCAGCGAATAAGATTTTATATTACCACGTAAACAAACATCTATTCCGAGGTGCCGAAATAGCATCCAGCGCCTCCAAATATGGTGTACTAAGTGGGGTAAACATCAACAATGAAAGCGCACTAAACAATACAGCGTACGTAAAGTTTTTATCCACTTATATCCAATACCTAAATCTATCTGCCCAGCATAACATCAAGGGAATTGAGTTCAATTTTTATGAATTGGCGAAACTTCATTTACAAGGAAAACCGAGGGCCTTCATAATCAGTAAGTTGTTTTTTAAAACCTATAGATTTGGACAAACTGATTTAGTACAAGATCATTTTAAGACCTTTAAACAAGGAAATCCTTATCGGGAATACAACACATTGCTGGACGAAACTTTTGGAGACAGCATGCAGTTTGCCGAAGAAGGATTTGCTCCAGGATTTACACTACCTGACGTCAATGGTAGAATGGTATCCCTGGATCAGTATCGAGGAAAAGTAGTCTACCTAAGTTTCTGGGCAACTTGGTGCAAACCGTGCCTGAAGGGATTCGAAAAATCAATCTACATCCGCAAAAAACTACAAGAAAAAGGAATTGTACTTATCAATATCTCTATCGACAAAAAAGAAGAGGTCTGGAAAGGCACAATGGGCAGAATCGAAATGCCTGGTGTAAACCTTCTTGCAAGCGATGACTCCATGATGAAAACCTACGGACTGACTTCCTTACCGGTCTACCACATCATCGACAAACAAGGGAAATATGCTTACTTGCCTGAAGATGGGATGCGAGATATTGTGGAGGAATTTGTTAAACTGACTCGGAAGTAGACAAGGGGCGAGTCTTTCTATTTGCAATGAACGCTATATTTGCTCGACCCATCACTACCCGCTTTCCCCCAATCCAGGCAAGCCATTCGCTTATTTCCTAATTGCAGATAGGCATTTCCACGATAGTAATACGCTTGTGAATAGTCAGGGAATAGTTGTATCGCCTTGTTGAAATCAGTGATCGCACTGTTATTTTGAGCAGTGGCATAGTAGACGACTCCGCGCTTGAAGTAGGCAATTGGGTAGTTGGGTTGTATCTTTATCGCCTGCGCCAGATCCTTTACTGCCTTATTGTAGTCTTTTTTTATACGGTAGACGCTGCCTCTTGCTGTATAGGCCAGGAAGTTGTATTGATCCTTGCTGATGGCCAAACTATATTCCTTCAATGCCTCGTCATACTCCTGTTGATAATGATGTGCCTGGCCTTTGTGGTAGTAATACATATCATCTGATGGTTCCAGTTGGATGGCCTGGTCATAATAGCCAATCGCTTCATCATAATACCCTCGAATGGCTCTAGCTCTGCCTATTCCGTAGTACGCATAGTCATTGTTCGGATCCAGTTCTAAGGTTTGTCTGAAGTCAAAAATGGCATCATTGTAATAATTGGATTTGATATTGGTCATCCCGCGGCCGTTAAATCCTTGCCAATTTTCTGGATTTATCTGTATTGCTTTATTGTATGCTTCAAGTGCCTTTGAAAATTTTCCCTGATCATAGTAACTTAAACCTTTCCCACAATATGCCATTGAATTGTATTTGTTGATGGACAATGCCTTATCGAAATCTGCAATAGCATCAGCGTAGAGAGATTGACCATGCATGATCCGTCCACGCAAAAGATAGAGTGAATCTGCCTTATTTATTGCGATACAAGCATCAATATCAGCGACTGCATTGGTGTGATCTTTAAGATAGAAATAGGCTTTTCCTCTTTGGAATAGCGCTTCTTGAAAATCGGGATTTAGCCGGATGGCATTGTTGAGCCTTTTGACCGCTTCGGTATACTTTTCTTGCTTTACCAAATCAAGGCCTTCGATGTAATATTGTTTGGCGTTTTTCTTATCGCATCCAATGGTTATTAGCAGGATGAAAACAAGAAGCTTAAATCGCATAGTTAGAAGAAATATTATTTTTTTGGAATAGCTTTGGAAATGGTTCTAAGTGTAGAACCAACTTCCAATTCAAGTTAGCAATTTATTATTACTTTTTACTTGTGAATAGCGGATAGGTGAGGCAAATTTCAATAAGAAAGTGTTAAACTTATACTTCCTTCAAGGTAAAGAAAATAGTAGTTCCTTTGCCAGGAGTTGATTTGAGCCAAATAGATCCACCATGCATGAGGACAATTTTTTTGGACATAGGTAAACCTGCTCCAGTACCGTTGATGGTATCTACATCCAGCTGAGTGAACAACAAGAAAATTTTGTCGTGATAATCTGAATGAATCCCGATTCCATTATCAGCAATAGAGAAATGATATTCTCCTTTTGAATACTTCACCTTAAGTTCGATCTCAGGTCGTTGATCGCCTCTAAACTTAATCGCATTATCGATAAGATGATAAAATACCGTGTACAGCAATTCTCGCTGTCCAAGGACAGTAGGCAGTTTATCCAATTTTACAACCGCCTTCGTTTCTTTTATCGTTGGTTCAAGATCCTTTAAAACGTCCTTTAATACCAAACTCAAATCTAAACCTTCAAGGACTGCCTCTTCTGTGCCTAGCGTAACATAGGCAAACAAGGTAGTTAACAATTCATCCATTCGGAAAGCGCCATCCAGAATAAAATCAATATATTCATTGGCCTCACCATCCAGTTTGTCGCCATACCTGCGTTTAAGCAAAGAAGCAAAACTACCGACGTTTCTAAGTGGCTGTCTGATATCGTGACTTATTACCTTTTGATATTGGTTGAGGTCATCATTTTGCTGTTCCAGTGCTTTGGCCTTCATGCGCAGAAACTCGAGCTCTTTTTCATTCTCCTCTATCCATTCAGCCAATTTTTCCTCCATTTGCTGCTTGGTAAGGTTGATTTTCATGGAAGAAATCACAGAAAGAATCTCATTTGCCCGATCATGTCTACCTAAATCTTCATTTATCCATCGTTCTTCCTCCAAGGCTTCTAGGTCAATAATTTCGTAACCATGGTCCTTTGCAAAGTTTTGTGCTTGATGTAAAACTTCGATTGCCTGATCGGGATTTCCTTCTTTTCGGTAGGTTTTTCCAATACTAATCAGATTCTTAGCATACAAAAATTTGAATCCGAAGGATTCACAAACTTGATTGGCGTAGTTGTAAAGAAATCGGGAAAGTTCCGCGTGTTCAAGTTTGAAAATCGCATTGGCGGACCCCATCACTGCCAATACTTCTGAATATGGATATGGATAAATGTAGGTGACCTGCAAGGAACTTGCATAAAATTTTAAAGACTCTTTATAATTTCCAACAGCTACATTCGCATCTCCTATACCCACTAGGTTTAGGGCTACAAGGTCAAATTTTTGCTGTTTTTTGTTAGAGCGAAAAGCAAGATCCAGGTATTCAAACGCAGTCTCCAACTCTTCCTCCTTTAGATACATTGTAGCTAAATTATAATACGATTCATTTCTTAGCCATTCATCTTCTTGCAAGACTTTAAAGAAATATTTTAGGGCTTTTTCATAATTCGTTTTCCGAATATAGATTTCACCAATTCTATTATTAAACCGGGACAGGTTTTCTTTGCTTTTGAGCGATTTGCTGGTGGCAAATCCCTGAGCGTAATACATAAAAGCCTCGTCAAACTCGCCTGTTTTATAATAATGCCATCCGATATCATGGATGTAATTTAGCTCCTCCAATTTGTTGTTGTTGCTATTCGCTCTTTCAAGTCCCTGAAGAGCAACATCCAAAAATTTGTCTTGATCAATATCATTATAAGCCCTCAGCTTAATAGCTGCAGCTAACACCTCATAGCCGGGAAGCGCTTTTAGGGCTTCATCCGTTCCAGTATTGAACAATTTCGCATATTCAATGGGTGAATTGTCGTGCATGCAAGGGTAGATTTTGTATAATGATTAAATCAGATGTTTCTAAAAAATAATAGTAGTTAGTCTTTAGAAGAATTTGTTTTGATTCAACCTTTTGTTAAGGTACAAAAAATGTACTACAATTCACCTATACGTGACATGGAAATAAATGTTTCTTTACTTTGGTGTTATTAAAAAAAAATAGCCGATCTATTTCTAGAACGGCTATTAATAAAGGCCTAAAGGCATATATTACTTAGTTTAATAACTCATAGATTCCGGCTATTCCCTGACCTCCACCTACACAAGCAGTGACCATACCGTATTTCTGCTTTCTTCTTCGCATTTCATTAAATAACTGAGTGGATAGTTTCGCACCTGTACATCCTAATGGATGGCCTAACGCAATAGCTCCGCCATTTACATTTACAATATCAGGGTTTAATCCTGCTTCTTGTATGACTGCCAGCGATTGTGCTGCAAACGCTTCGTTCAATTCGATCTGATCGATGTCGTTTAGTTTCAAACCAGCCCAACCTAGTGCTTTAGGTATTGCTGCGCAAGGTCCCATGCCCATTGTCAATGGCTCAACGCCTGCAACTGCACAAGTGACCAATCGAGCAATAGGTTCAAGGTTTAGTTCTTTGACCATCCGCTCACTCATGACCAAAACGAAAGCTGCTCCGTCTGAAGTCTGAGAAGAGTTGCCAGCAGTTACGGAACCGCCTTGAGCAAATACAGGACGCAATTTTGCCAATCCTGCTACTGTTGTACTTCTACGAATTCCTTCATCCGTATCGACAACATACTCTCTTTCTTTCCGTTTGTCGTCTTCCAAATAAACTTCTTTCACCGTGACCGGCACGATTTCATCTTTAAACAACCCACCATCGATAGCATTGATTGCTTTCAGGTGTGAATTGTAGGAGAATTCATCTTGCGCTTCTCTTGTAATATTGTATTTGTTGGCTACTGCTTCTGCAGTAATTCCCATTCCAACGACATAATCCGGGTTATTGGCTGCTGTCGTGTAGTTTGGCGCCAACTTGTATCCTGTCATTGGGATCATGCTCATGCTTTCAGCACCACCCGCGATAAATACTTCTCCCATCCCAGCCTTGATTTTCGCCGCTGCAATAGAAATCGTCTCCAATCCCGAAGCGCAATACCGATTGACCGTCATTCCAGGAACTGGTTTGCCGATTGCTTGTAAAGCGATTTGTCTTCCGATTTGTAGCCCTTGCTCTCCCTCAGGATTTGCACAACCAACGATCAAGTCGTCAATCAGGTTTGGATCCAAGGCCGGAGTTTGTGCTACAATATGGCGAATCACATCAGCCGCCAAATCATCTGATCTGGTAAAACGGAATCCACCTCTTTTTGATTTTGCTACCGCTGTACGGTAAGCTTGTACTATATATGCTTCCATATCTTTTATTATTTTGTTAGTAGAGGGACTATTTTGTAGAGTGTAAAGGGACAAAACTGATTGACCTTACCTTAGTCCTTCTGCTAATTCTTTAGTGATTTTTTAAAATTAACTATTCTTTTTTGAATGCCATTCTAAGCTCTACAAAAAAGGCGCTCTACTACCATCTAATTTCTCAAAGGCTTATTAGTAGACAACATGTGAGAAATCCGCTCCATTGTTTTTGGCTCAGCTACCAAACTTAAGAATGCTTCTCTTTCGATGTCTAGTAAGTAACGTTCGGATACTTTTTGTGGAGCACTTAGGTCTCCGCCGCAAAGCACATCAGCTACTTTCTTAGCGATTTTAACATCGTGTTCAGAGGCATACTTACCAAATTGTAGGCTGGAAGCTGCAGCGTATAACGCACCCAATCCAGAACGTCCTAGTACATGAATGTCTGTTCGTTCGATAGGTTGTGTGTAATCTTCGCTTAAGCGTAATACTTCCTTTTTAGCTTCTGAAAGTGTGCGGCTGGTATTGACGGAAACTTTGTCAATGCCTTTTCTCATTGTGCCATTGTTGAAACCTTCATACCCAGAAGTCGCGACATTCGCCATAGCGATAGACTTGAACTTCTCGATCATGGTTGGTATTTGTACATCTCCATCAAAAAATGAATCAGATGCACGGAGCGCAAACTCCTTGGTTCCTCCACCTCCAGGTATCAGACCAACGCCAACTTCTACCAAACCGATGTACGATTCTGCAGAAGCGACTACGACATCTGAGTGCATAGCAACTTCGCAGCCACCACCAAAGACAAATCCTTGTGTTGCAGTAACCACTGGTATGGAAGAATAACGACAGCGCATGGTTGTATTTTGGAAGGACTGAACGGCAAAGTTCAATTCATCAAACTCTTGTCCATAAGCCATCATTCCAATCATCGCTAAGTTGGCTCCTACAGAGAAATTGGTTGCGTTGTTTCCAATGACCAATCCTTTCCACTCACCTTCTTCAGCAATTTCGATGGATTTGTTGATTCCTTCTAGAACGCCACCGCCGATAGAATTCATTTTACTTTTGAATTCTAGGCACAGGACACCATCTCCTATATCGTGTAAAATCGACTCGCTGTTTTTCCAAACAGGAGGAGTAGGGTTGTTAGCAAGGATGATGTAATTCTCACTTCCTGGTATTGCTTTGTATGATTTACTACTGGTTTCGTAGTATTGTTGTACACCGTTTTCTGTTTGATAGAAGGTTGTTTTGCCAGAAGCAGCCATATCTTTGACCCATTGGCCAATAGTATGTCCTTCTTCTTCTGCCATCTTGATACCTTTCTCCAAACCAATGATATCCCAGTATTGGAATGGTCCAATCTCCCAGGCAAAACCTGCTTTTAGTGCATCGTCTATGCTATATAAATCATCAGAAATTTCAGGAATTCTGTTTGACACATAAGCGAATAATCCTAGAAGCGACTTTCTTATTAATTCTCCACCTTTGTCTTCAGAATCGAAGATACAGCGGATTTTTCCAGGCAAATCTTCAATGTCCTTTGCAGCGCCCAGGCTTGGTAGCCGTACCTTTTTGGCTTCAGCGTACTCTAGCGTTTCAAGGTTTAATGCAGAGATGACTCGTTTACCGTTTTCGTCTCTTTTGCTTTTGTAAAACCCTTGTTTGGTTTTGTTACCCAACCACTTATTCTCGATCATGTGATCCAGGTATTTTGGTATAACAAAAGAGCTGGCTTGCTCATCGTTTGGACAATTGTCCTTAATACCTTTTATCACCTTTACGGAAGTATCATGACCTACTAAATCACCAAGACGGAAAGTACCTGTTTTTGGTCGTCCGATAGCTGGTCCGGTTAGTTTGTCCACTTCCTCAATGCTAAGGCCTAATTCAGTGGTCAACTGGAATATTTTTGCCATGGCATAAACCCCAACTCTGTTGGCAATAAATGCAGGCGTATCTTTACATAAAACGGTTCTTTTTCCTAGGAATTTATCTCCGTAGTCCATGAAAAACTGAACAACTTCAGGATCCGTTTTGGCAGTTGGAATGACTTCCAACAATTTCAAATATCGTGGTGGATTGAAAAAGTGTGTTCCGCAGAAATGCTTAACGAAGTCATCGCT
This sequence comes from uncultured Saprospiraceae bacterium, assembly GCA_938016265.1. Lineage (GTDB taxonomy): Bacteria > Bacteroidota > Bacteroidia > Chitinophagales > Saprospiraceae > JAHDHB01. The sequence goes on along the minus strand of CALLWB010000050.1, from coordinate 53,253 downwards.
TCTGCCTTCTGTCATCATGTGTATCGGAATACCAGATGTATTGGAAGTGACTAAAGAACCTTGTTTTCGGTTTTTGTCTACCTTTTCAAAGATTTGTTTTTTGATGTCCAAGCGTTCGATAACTACCTCAATAATCCAATCACAGTCTGCAATCTCATCGAAATCATCATCAAAATTACCAGTAGTAATTCTACTCGCAAATTTTTTGTCGTAAATCGGATTCAATTTAGACTTCAAAGCCGCTTTTAAGGCACCATTTACAATACGGTTTCTTTGCGCTTTGCTTTTACGTTCTTCATCAGTAATATCGAATGGGACAATATCCAGAAGAAGGACGTCCAGGCCAATATTGGCGAAATGGCAAGCAATCCCAGAACCCATAACTCCAGATCCCAATACCGCTACCTTTTTAATTTTTCTACTCATATTATTTTTAGATATTTATGTAAGGCCAGAAAATTAGAAAACTATTTTGTTTTTACAAGTACCAAAGCTATTAAAACTGTGTTAAAACTCCAAAGGAATAGCAGATTAATAATGTATATTGTCCTGAAATGTCCCTTATATTTTTTAATCAAACAAAGTTGCCAAATAATTTACTGATATTCAGGGTGTTGTCTGAGCCAGGAATGGCCTTAATTTCTTTTGGCAGGTTTTAGTTATATCGTTAGTTGTTTATTTGTAACAATCCCTTGGAATAATTGTTGTAATCAAGGTGTAACATGTCGTCTAAAATTCCGTTATATTAGGGGACTCAATATAGATTAAATGAAAAAATACTTTTGGTTGATATTCTTGTTCCTATCTCTCAACGGACTACTTTCTGCACAAGGAGAGGAGTTTGTGGTGGGGGATATTGGAGAAGAAAATGCAGCGGGAGATTGTTTCCCATTGGAAGGTGCAAGCGCTTTTTGGTTAGGGACTTCAGCGGGTACTTTTTCAGATGCAACAGGAGGTTTCAAACTGCAAAAGGTAGAAGGTATCCATCAACTGATTGTAAGTTATGTAGGTTATGAAACAGATACGATTGATACAAGAACGGACGATTATTTCCATCTCCATTTAGTTTCTTCCACGACACTAGATGAAGTGGAGGTGGTTTATAAACGAAAAACAACAGAAATTTCTTTCCTCGACCCCTTGAAAGTAGAACAGATAGGAGAGAAGGAGTTGCTGAAAGCTGCTTGTTGCAATTTGAGTGAAAGTTTTGAAACAAGCCCAAGTGTAGATGTCTCTTTTACTGATGCCGTGACGGGCACCCGGCAGATTCAAATGCTAGGACTCGCAGGGGCCTATACCCAGATAACAAGAGAAAACATGCCTCATATCCGTGGACTAGCTACTATATACGGATTGACCTACGTGCCCGGACACTGGGTAAAAGGGATTCAGCTTAATAAAGGAACAGGATCTGTGCTAAACGGATTTGAGAGTATTGCCGGACAAATCAATGTAGAACTCCGAAAACCAGAGGATTCTGAAAAGCTCTACGTAAATCTATATGGTAATATGGGCGGTCGCCTGGAGGCTAATGTAAATACCGCATTCACCGTAAAAGAAGAAAAATGGTTTACTGGATTATTGTTGCACGGTGTAAACAACACGCTGCGCTGGGACAGAAACAAGGATGGATTTCTAGACCGACCTCAAACCCGCCATTTTATCGGATTGAACCGATGGCGATATCAAGGTGAAAAAGGGCTCCGATCACAATTTGCCGTGAAGGGAACACTTGTTTCTAACAAAGGTGGACAAACCAGTTACGACCACAAATTTCCTCAGTTTTCTATTGGCAGCTGGGGAATGGGACTCAACCTCCAACGATTAGAAGCCTGGGGGAAAATCGGTCGCGTGTTTGAGGAAACTCCCTGGAAAACTTACGGATTTCAAGCATCCACCGCTTATCACAATCAGTCTAGTTTTTTCGGTCTTCGACGATATGATGCCCGACAGACCTCTAGTTACACCAATTTTGTCTACCAAAGCATTATTGACAATACCAATCACGTCATAAAAGCAGGCGCTAGTATACAATACGACGATTATAAAGAAACGCTGGATGATACGAACTTTGATCGGATGGAAATTGTGCCTGGTGCTTATTTTGAGTATACCTATACCCTAGAGGAAAAGTTTAGTTTCGTAGCAGGAATACGCGCCGACTATCATAACAACTATGGCTTTTTTGCTACTCCAAGATTACACTTAAGATATGCTCCAACCGAAAAAACTGTCTTTCGGGCTAGTGTCGGCAGAGGCCAGCGCACCGCCAATATCATATCGGATAATATTGGTATTCTTGCTAGCTCCAGACAGTTTCTTGTAAATGGAGATGGGAGCAAGAAGCCTTATGGTCTGGATGCGGAGGTCGCTTGGAATTATGGACTGAATATTACCCAGACATTCAAGTTGAACTATCGAGAAGGAAGGATTAGTGCTGATTTTTATCGAACAGATTTTCAGAATCAAGTGGTGCTCGATCTAGAGTTTTATAGTGGGAATGCTCTTTTTTCTAATTTAAATGGCAAATCCTATTCTAACAGTTTTCAGATACAAGCAGATTATGAGTTGCTCAAAGGCTTGGATATTCGGTTGGCTTACCGCTGGTTTGATGTGAAAACTACCTATCGACTAGATATCAACACCGAAGAATTGTTACAGAAGCCATTGGTCGCACCTCATCGTACATTTATGAATATTGGATACGCCACTGACAATAACTGGAAGTTTGACTACACCGTCAGCTATCAAGGCAAAAAACGAATACCATCTACTAGTGGAAATCCTGTACAGTATCAACGCCCTACAGAATCGCCTGGCTTCGTCCTTATGAATGCACAAATCAGCAAATCCTGGAAGGAAAATCTGGAAATTTATCTAGGAGGCGAGAACCTGCTGGACTTTAGACAGACGGACCCTATCATTGCTAGTGACCAACCATTTAGTGATTCCTTTGATGCTTCTCTAGTCTGGGGGCCTGTTTTTGGTCGGAATATTTATGTTGGGCTGCGGTATAAGATTCCCTAGTTATTAGTTATTGGGTTGTTAAGTATATTGAGTTATTAGGGGAAGGTAGCGTAAACCTTTTTGCTTGATAATGATCTTTATGCAATCAGATTTGGATCAAATGCCTTTTCTGGCAGGATCCGTTTTGGTCGTAGGACGAGCTCTCCTTTGCATTCTGGGCAGTTGTATTTTAGGTTGCTGGCGCATTCGGGACAATAGGTGTTTTCGTAGCTGCAGATATAGGTATCTTGGTTATGGTAGGTTGTGTTTGCGCACTGGTCGCATTTTAATTTCATTTTGAGCATTGTTGGTTTTTTTGATTTGCTGTTGAGACAATGGATGTCTTGTCTGTATGTTTGATCTTGGGTGCTTATTTATTTTTTAGGTGATAGGTGGCTTGTTTAAATAGTAGTAGGATGGGGTGGTAGCTGGCCTGTTCCAGCTTTAATTCTAAAAGATCGAAGGTTTTTTTCCATGCAGGGTCTGTTTTGTTGGTTCTTGGGCAGGGAGAAAACTTCCAATTGACAAATCCGTCCATCCAATAGGTGAGGTATTGTTGAATTTTGTTGGAATAGATATCTTCTATAATAATGATCCGATGGGCGACTCGTTTTGCTTCTTTGAGAATGGCCTCCGGGTTTTCTGTATGGTGCAGGACGGTTAGGATTAAGGCAACATCGAACTCTTTTTCTTTGAATGGCATGGTCTTCCCATCATAGACTACTGGTCGGACGGATGGGGTGAAACTGAGGTCTTCAATGTCGAGGCCTGTGACCTGATATCCCTTTTTTCTTAGGTGTTGGACGACTAAACCGCTGCCACTACCGATATCCAAAATACGGTCGCCCGGCTGCAAAAAAGACAGAAAGGAAACACATTTTTTGTTTACCCACTTCGGTCCCCAGGAATGAAAATAGTTCTTCCGTAGCCAAGGTACTGTATGTAAGACTTTGAGAATCATAAAAACGAATCAGGATTAAAATTAGGATACTTTTAACTTTTTTATAATATTTCCTTTGCAATTGAACTGAAATTTTGTTCGTTATAAACGCGAGACACCCAACTTCAAACTTCAATTCAAATACAGCGTATAAACAACTTCTTTACAATTTACCAATAATCAAAAACACCTGCATTATGTTAGATTTCAAGAAGAAAGCTCTTTCGGATATTTCCTATCTACATCCGTATAAAACGCAATTCCACCACGATTTTATTCACAGAATGATGGGGAAACCCTAGCAATAGCCATGGTTCTTTGTTTTGACGGCTGAAAAACGGCGACACAAAGTGACAGGTTTTTTGTAGCACCAGCTGCGATTCTTGTGTAAACTTGAACTATCAACAATCCATAAATATTTAGCACGACTCATTCATTTGAGCGGGTGAAACCCTTTTGTCAAAAACACACACCATTAATCATTTTAAAATAAATATTATGTCAATTCTAAGAAGAAAAAATTCAAACACCACAACATCTACCAATTCAAAAGGTACATTTTTTGCAGCATTGTTCTCTTTTGCTTTAGTTGCTTCACTTTCTTCTTGCAGCACCAGTTCAGGTTGCGGATACTGGGGACAGAACAAACAAGTTAAGCCCACTAAGAATGTTCAGGTACATTGCCAGATTGACCAGGCGGCAGTGAAGGAGATTTAATGCTTGATTGCAAGAACGCGAGAATATTATTTTACGCGGAGGATGCAGAGAATTATCGAAGATAATTTAGTCCCAATGTCCTTTGTATTTTAGTTGTCTCTTCTACAAAATGTCCCACTACTACCAAAATCAACGTACACGTTTCAATGTTAGCAATAATGGTATGGCTCCTGGGTTGATATTGAATACCAGTTTTTCCGCTGTTTGGCTCTCTAGTTCCAGGGCGCGTTTGCTGCCACCAGTTGGAGTAAGATAAAGCGTATTCAACAGGGATTTATACGTACCCGATTCTGGAGTGCCAGAGATGTCGGTGCCGGTGTAGGTGCCATCTGTTTTAAAATCGTAGTAGCTACTTGAAGCGTCTACCAGCCCTCCTTGTTGTTTGTAGTCCAGATTTACTCCTTGCCATTTTCCGACAAGGGCTTCTGTATCTACACTAGCTCCGCAGCTAGCCAATAAAAACAACGGCAATAGGAACAAGACTAGTTTGAGTGAAAATTGCATGTGGTAAACTATTTATTGGTGAATGATCTGCTTAACTGAAGTTGTTTTATATTGTTAATATAGAGTAACTTTGATTTTGAAAACAGATCATGAATTAATGGACATCAAGATAAAATATTTATTGTATTTATTCTGCATGCTTTTTTTAGGATGTGGAGAAGAGGCTACCCCTCCTCCTTCTGGATATTATGGAGAGGACTTGTTTCTTGCCACTGAGCCTGTAGGACATTTGATAACGGGGGTTTACGAAAAGGATCATCTGGATTCTCTTCAAAGTGGGCCCTGTCGGTTTTATTTTACTGGAAAATTTGGCGGTAGAAAATCGAATTTGGTGCGCTGGTCCTTTGGTGAAAGAGGCAGCACCAACACCTATGGTGTACTCGAAATGAAAGACGACCATTCGTTTAGTTTTTACTGGGAGGAGCCGTTGGCATCTTGTTTTGACGCGCCTGATTTTTCTTCAGAGGAAATCATTTATCATTGCACTGGAACACGTAAATGGCGCTTTGTTCGTACCATTGGTCTCGATATGGTAGAACTGCACGCTGGGCCAGACGCCACCACTACCGTTGTCGACACCATCTATAAAAACAGTATTGTAAAAGTAACGGAGGCACGCAGAAAATGGCTCAAAATTGAAACTGGATCGGAAAACGATGTTTCTGGCTGGATTTATTATAAAAATTTGCGTTCCTTTCCTGGATAGAAGACCTGCTAGAAGGCAGAGCGCATTTCATGAATGCTCTAGAGGGACTAAAACGTTATTACATAAAAATTTAAAAAAATCAAATCTTAAGAAACTCTACTTCACATTTATGCGTTACATTCGTTACTATGAATACGGACACATTATTTACAAATAAAAAAGGTACATCGTAATTTAGTTGTCATACTTCATAATTAAGTTAAATAACTTACCAAAAAAAGTTAAATTTGAACAGACCAAAAGTAAAGAATAAATTGAGTGAGATTGTATTAAGCGTAGAAGGGGTTGATTTGCTTGATTTTTTAGGCAAGAATGACTCTAAACTAAATCTGGTAAAAAAGGCATATCCCAATGTTACCATTACTTCCAGAGGAAATACCATAAAAATTGTTGGCGATAAAAAAGAGACCCAGGATTGTAAGGATCGTGTGGAGCTCATCATTCGTTATCTGAAAGAGCACGAGAGCCTTTCCGAGCATGACCTCAAAGATATGTTAAGCGGTAGTAATCCGTTTAGCAATAAAATCAGTCATCGCAGCAACGGTAGTACCATCGTGCACAGTAAGGAAGGCCATCCAATAAAACCCAGGACCGTAAATCAAAAAAAACTTGTCGACCTCAGCGATGAAAATGATATCGTTTTTGCTATCGGCCCTGCTGGGACAGGAAAAACCTATACCGCTGTAGCACTGGCCGTCCGCGCACTCAAAAATAAACTTGTAAAACGAATTATCCTGACCCGACCGGCTGTAGAAGCAGGGGAGTCGTTAGGTTTTTTGCCCGGAGACTTGAAGGAAAAAGTGGATCCCTATTTACGACCATTGTACGATGCGCTGGACGACATGATCCCATTGGAAAAACTGAATTATTTTATGGCCAATCGGGTTATTGAGATTGCGCCATTGGCATTTATGAGAGGGCGGACGTTGGATGATGCGTTTATCATTTTGGACGAAGCGCAGAATACAACCGCTGGACAACTAAAAATGTTTCTAACACGAATCGGGCCGTCTGCAAAGTGCATCATCACTGGAGATTTGACCCAAATTGACTTACCTAGAAATCAGCGATCTGGTTTATATCGTAGTCTCGGTACCTTGAAAGATATTGAAGGAATTGGGGCTGTCTTTTTGACAGAAGAAGATGTGGTGCGCCACCGATTGGTGAAATCAATCATTCGGGCTTACCAGCAAATGGACGAGGAAGATGAGAAAATAAGAGAAGCCAGCAGCCGACAACGAGCATTGGAAAGAGACGAACGCGCCAAGGAAAATGGCAATAAATAAAAGGGGGGGATCTAACGACAATTACTTGTCATAATTGACCAACGAACAAATGTTCTTGGAATGTTTTTTTATTTTTTTGGCTCCACCTAGAAAGCCTAGTTCAGCGACGAAGGAAAATCCAACTACTTTACATTTTTTCTTTTTTACAAGCTCGGCGGCTGCAATCACAGTACCTCCAGTGGCTAGAATATCATCATGAATAAGGATTTTACTTTTAGGTTTGAGGTCTTGTTCGTGTACCTCGATAGTAGCTTCTCCATATTCTGATTGATAACTTTGGGAGAGGGTTTTACCTGGGAGCTTCCCTTTTTTTCTGATTAGAATAAAAGGGATGTCCAGTTGTTGGGCGACAATTGGCCCAAACAAAAATCCACGACTTTCTACTCCGCAAATTGCATCTACTTTAATTCGTTTGGCATGGTTTACGAACGCTTCAACAATAGCTCTGCAAAGCTGTGGATCAAGGAACAATGGCGTTATATCCTTGAAGTTTATGCCTGGTTTCGGGAAGTCTGGTACTTCGCGAATCACTTCTTTTAATACATTTTCGAGAAGAGTCATTTATACTTTGGGTTTAGCGTAAATCTGTTTCTACTTTTTTGTGGGTTACTCAGTGATTAAATAGGGTATAAGTTTATCTGTTAAATCCTTCGGTAAAGAAAGGATTTTGTTGATGTCATTTGGTGTGTTGTATAGACCGTGTTGTTCTCTATAAGTCACAATTGCATTAGCTTGTTTCCATTTCAGATAGGGATGAAGCTTCAATTCGTCTACGGTGGCAGTATTAATGTTTATTTTTTTCAATAGCTGACTGGAAATTAGCAATTGAGGTTTTATACTTTGAAAGGTAGAATCCGGAAGTCCGAATACCTCACCTACCTGATCAACAGTTGCAAATCCGCCAAGCGCATCTCTAAACTTAATGATCCGCTGCGAGTAGGCCGGGCCAATTCCTTTTAGCTGTTGTAGTGTTTCTGGGGTGGCTTTATTTATCGCTATTTTTTGGGTGCTGTTTTTCTTGATGTAAGGGGTGTCGTACTCTTTTTTGGGGTACTCCTTTTTTGGATATTCTTTCTTTGAGTATTCTTTTTTGGGATACTCCTTTTTAGTGTATTCCTTTTTTTGATAAGGAGGTGTTGGGTTGTCCGTTGATTTTTCGGAGGAATTTATTTTTGAATACTTCCCACTCTTTTCTTTGGATGATTTGTACTTTGAGTTATTGGGGGTGTATTCTTTTTTGGGGGATGACTTATAGTTGGAAGCTGATTTTTTGTAGTAAGAATTGCTTGTGTTTGTGTAGGTTTCTTGAATGTCAGCCGCAGCAATTGCTTCCGACTCTAACTCCTCAATCAAGGATTTGAACACTGAAAAATCAGAGGTATCACTCTGACCAAAGAGTGGATAAAAATAAGGCAAAAGAAAAATTCCAGAAATACAAACTATCAAAGAAAGCGCACCGTTTCTTTCTGATCGAGTAAATTCGAAATAATCTTTTAAATAATTCATCATCTTATAGTCGTTCCTAGCAAACAAGATAGGAATTTTTGACCTGAAAACACAAGATAGCCTGTCACTTTCTTCAATCATTAGGTGGAATACTTAATGGGAGATATATCGCATTATAAATGAATTAGTTATTGAGTATTCACCCAGCAATTAATTTATCAGACAGCAGCCGGCACCCTAAAACTTCCAGTTAAATTTTGTCAGTTGATTTGTAAAAGATTGATCTACCGTCTTTAAGTGGAAGGTTTCTTCTCCAGATTTTTCAAGGACAACCATACAGTTTTCAGGTAATACACCGCTTTGCTCAAACTCCAACTCTTTGATTTTGATGGACCTGGTGATTCTGTTCGTATCCAGTTGTTCATTGTACGGTTCTCCAGTATGCCCATAAAAGTGAAAACGAATAAGCAGCCGGTCCAACGTGTCCCTGATCTCTTTCATCCCATAACCGCGTTGGCTCGAATCGTCCTTGTCGTGCGTCAATAAAATATCAAGTGATGGATCTTTTCGGATAAGCTGAGCAAGGGCTTTCTTTTCATAATCTTGAATAAACCGTGCGTTGTTTCTGCCTTTTCGGTCACCAATTCGGCCGATGCCCGCAATAGTCAACTGGTCTTTTCCGTCACTCAAAACAAATGGATGACCCGTTTTACAAACCAGCACCTTATCGTAAGGGGCTATCGAAAAATACGGTTGTTCGCCACTATCTCGTTCAAGCGCGTCCAAAAAATCATGATCTTCATGGTTGCCACGGACACAATACATCTGGATATTTAGTTGATCTAGAAATGCCTTAATGGCTGGAACCTCCTTGGTAAATCCGGCATGAAATCCAAGCTCTTCTGGATTGTTTTTGGCATGTTTTATAGTGGCTTTGTCCAAATTTTCAAGAATAGGGTAGGCCCCCATATCTCCACATTGTAAGATAAAATCAATTTGCTCACCAGTCGTTCGTTGATACAAATCAACTAGTTTGAAGGGCAGCAATATTTTCCCGTGGATATCTGCAAAAATGGCAACTTTCATGATTCAAAATTTCTAGGACAATAGGGATATAACTCTTTCTGACTGGAAATGGTTCCCCTTGTAATTTTTGAATCTACCCTTGCACAGAGGTTACTCTTGTGATTGTATTTTGTTCAAATTTCAAGGAATAAGTTGTTCCCTGATCGGTATAGGTGATGGAGAAATCATTGATTTGATTGGGGAGTTGAGTAGGCAGCCAATTCCTTCCTTCTACGACAACGATCAAAACCCCATTGTGGTCACCAACCCAGCAAAATCGATCATTAAACTCAGGGGCCACTAATGTTTTTATGCCGTAATTGCTAACTAGGAACTCTGCCAATTGCTTTGGATTTGGGGAAGGCAAACCAATCTCGTTCAGCTTAATCACCTGTGCTATCGAGAAGGTGTCAGAAGGTGGAAAATCCAAGAGTGGGCGTTCAATAAATTCGGCAACATTCCCATCCATGTCATAAAAATAAATAGCCCGTCCATTCTTAAATTGTATTATATTCTTCCCTTCATAGGGCAATAATTCTATTCCCTTTTTCCTGACAAAATCAATAGCCGCCTCCAGACTACCTGTTGGAATCAGAAAAGCGAAATGATAAAAAAACTGTTGATCCGCCTGCTCAAAGATTAAGGTGTTGATCCCTGTATAAACGGCTAATTGAGTTTTTGAAATTCTGTTGCATTCGAAACCTAATGTTCCACCATAAAACGCCGCTTGTTTATCAAGGTTTGTGCTCTTAAGTAGTAATTTTTCTATTTCCATAGTGTTGAATTGGATGCTAAATGGTACAAAGTAGTTGGTGAAAAGTAGAAAGTAAACGCTATCTAGCTTGATAAAACTCGCTTTATATCAACCTTCAAGCATTAATATTTCGATTTTTTGACCAATAATCCATAAAACTACCCACAATTTTTCTATCTATGCATTTAATTAATTATAGAAGAAGTAGTGGACCGTAGATTAATTTTGCATGCAAAATTAGAAACCAAACTTAAGTCTTTTTACTTTATACCAACTACCTTCTACCAAAAAACGACACTATGAAATACCTCACTAGAAAAAATATAGGTTGGTTATTAACCGTATTACTTGCGTTGCCTTTATTAGGAAGTGTTGCCGGGAAGCTGTCTGGCGCAGAAGAAATGACACAGATGCTTAGTTCACACAATCTTGGAGACTGGATGACGATCATTGGTCTTGGCGAATTGGCTTCGCTAATTTTGTTTATCATCCCTAAGACGATGCGTTTTGGTACGTTGTTGTTGAGTGCTTATTTTGGAGGGGCTATCATTTTTCATATGGCGCATCCGGACCCTGCTCAACAAGCATTTGTAGGACCAGTTGCCTTTCTGGTCATTATCTGGATAATTTCAGGGGTTCGAGGATTCTTTCACGATCACGAAGAGATAAAAACGACAGTTTAAAAAAGAAAAGGAACCGCGATGGCGGTTAACCCCACACGTTCCATTCAGCACGATCCACCCCACACGATCCACCCAACACGATAAAACCTTTATGTCGTAACATTTAAATATATTCCTGCATTAATCTACTAGTAAATACAACGTTGAATTCAAAAAAAGCCCTATATATAGTTGTTCAATTACTAAAAAACAGTAGCTTTATATTTGTAATGTATTAATAACTCGAGAACCCCAAAATGACATTTACCAGTAGCACTAGGTACTTATATAAAAAAAATAAAGTCCAGCTCAATTCGAAATATTTTTTCGCACCTATAAATGCAGGTCTTGCCGATTCGAAAGGGAACCCAACTCCTGAACTCGTTTCCTTCCATAGCAAACGATCAGGAAGGGGGATAGGAGTAAACTATATAGGCAATGTTTCCATCACCAAAGATTACGTCACCAACGACACAACGCTCTACGTAAGTGAAGATATGTCTGGTTGGAAATCGATGACCGCAATGATTGAGGAAGCCGGGAGTCTGCCAGGTGTGCAGGTAGCCTGCTACAAATCAAAGTATACCCTCATTAGAAAATGGAAAAACAAGGACGATGACCAATACATAAAGTTCGCCATCGAAGAGACTGATGCACTCACCCTCCCGCAAATAAACACACTGATCAATCAATTTGTCGATAGTTCGGTGGCCCTAATAAAACTAGGATTTAAGGTCATCCAAATACATGCAGGCCACGGCTACTTTTTATCCACATTTACCTCCGCCCTGTTCAATAAACGGACGGACGAATATGGAAAAGATCGATCCCTTATCCTAAAACGAATCTTCGAAGGAATTCGGGAAAAAGCCGGGACAGACGACTATATACTGGATCTGCGGATCTCTTTTTACGAGCGGAGTTTGGAAGAAAATACAGACATAAAAATTTCCTTGTTGGATGGCCTTGTAAAACACGGCGCACTCGATATGATCAGTCAGACCAACGGCTTATACAACCTCAGCAAAAAACTGATGTATCCCCACCGGACCTTCGGACAGGGATTTATGACCCCGCCCATCCTCGATTTAGCCGCCCAATATCCTTCTGTCTTGTGGAATTCCTGCGGCAACATCTGGGACATCGAAGAAATAGAGAAAAACAAACTTCCTGACAACCTCACCTTTTCCATAGGCCGATCACTGCTTGCAGATGAAGATTTTGTATTGAAAAGTATCACCAACCAAAAAGACCAAATCCGACGCTGTACCTTTTGCAATAAATGCCATTATTACTCCATGGGCCTCCCCCACATAGCATGCGGCGTCAACGAAAATCTGTTCTAAAATGCCAAAAACAGGAAACATCAATAGCCATGGATGAAAACCCATGGAAAATTGTTTATTGTTATTTAGCAATCGCCAAAAAGTCCCCAACCAACATCTTGTAAATTCCCTCCGAATCACTCTGGAAGAACACACTAGGATTCTGACTAGAATTCAACACATATCCCTCACCGTCTGCATAACAAGAAACTGTTGTGGCCGCCATGTTATTCCCTTCAATCGTAACCGTAGAAATAGCTTGACTAGGTGAAAACCCTTCCTTAATCGTATTGCCCCGCAGGTTGGCGATTTTTGTTAAATAACCGTCCATAGCGGTCGGGTCTGCCCCTATCCAGGCATTGTCCGCTCCTAAAGAAGCGCTTGCACTTTTCCCATTTTCATTTATTGAAACCTTGGTGATGTTTGCTTTGTTGAGGGAAATGAAGGTTTTGTCTCGAAAGGCATCAAAATTACGATTGAATGCCATAGCGATCGGGCCATCTACGGAGTACACATCAGTTTCATTATAAAGCCGCAGATAGCTGGTCATGGATTGAGGTTGTTGTTTGAAGGAGAATTTTCCCATCATAACATCTGCCAGCACCTTGTCGCCCGCCATTGCCTTGACGCGCGTGCCCAAGCTATCGGTGACCTCATAGTCGGTCCATTTGTTTTTGGAAATGGCGACACGACTTTGTGTTTTTATCTTTGCTAAGGTACCTAGCATTGCTGTAGGAGCATTAGGGTCAGCATTACCGGATTGTGCTCCTTTTTGTACGGTCCAGCTATTCCCGTTTTTGGTGAATTTTATTTCTGCCAGGCCGTCATTCTTAGGATAGACCAGAATACTAGTGACTGCGGAAGTATCGATGCTCAACAACTCTGATTTGAAATTGGAATTGGTGTCTTTCGATCCTAGCAAGGTAGATAAAAGATAGACTCCGCCAAGCGCGGCCAATATGATAAGTAGTGATTTGTTATTTAGCTTCTTTGACATTTTTTGAAGAATTAAAATTAATTAATACCCTACATTTAGTAAGAACAGTTTTGCTAGCCGTAGTTTTCCTGCATCCGCTTCATTCGCTGGCTTCTTCTTCTGTTGAATCGGAAAAAACCATACAAAAGGACGAGCCCAATTGGCAATAGGAAATTCAGGTATTTTAAGAAACTGCGTCTGCTGTCTGTCAGTTCTTTTAGTGGGCGCGAAGTGACGCCGCGCGTCCGAAGATCAATCAGTCCGGTATCATCAGAAAGCCAGTCCACGCCATTTACGAGTAGACTGATGTTGTCCGGCTGTTTTTGCTGTTGCTGTTGTCCAGCACCATTCACCGCAAAATCACCATCCGAAACGATGACAATCTTTGAGGCCACATTCCCAGAAATATTCCCTTCCAAAACACCAGCAACTGGCAAATTGGACATTGGAAAATCATTGCCGCCCCACCGTTTCTGCACATCAAACTGCATCGGCACATTGATACTACCCGATCGCTCAGAAGTAAAGGCAATCGGCGTAAATTTGAGACTCGAATCGCCTCCCATAAAGGTAATCGGACTAGCAAACTGCAGCATCGCTGACTCCAACCCTTTGGTAATCGGATGATCAGAAAATTTGCTGATATTCGGGAAATAAGGGAAGTTTACTTGCATTGGGAATGGGAAGTTGCCTTGTCTGACAGAGATATTCCCACATTTAGCATCAATAATAAAACTATTTTCTATCTGAATACCTTTCGTTCGAAGCCAGCCTTCCAAGCCAGTAGTCAATGCGGTACCCTGTGCAGTAGAGAAGTCGCCATTCACCGCATTGATCCCTAAGAATAGATTGCCACCTCTGCCTAGAAACTCATCCAATATCTGAAATTGCTGAGGCGGGAAAGAATCTTTTGGAGCGATGATCGCTATAGTTTGAAATTTTGCTGGGATACTAGCAGTTAGGTTGACCGGTTCTGGTGTGTAGAGAATGGACATGGATTGATAGGCCTGCATCATTTCCTGAAGTGGCGGCTCGCCGTGCCCTTGCACAAAACCGATAGACGGTTTGTTTTTGGCGGCTAGTTTTTTGATACTTGTCGTCAGTGCATACTCCATTGCGCCTCCTGGCTGGATGAAGGGTATGATCTCGTTTTGTTCTCCAATTTGTACGTTTGCCGCCAGATATGCCTTTTGATTTTGATACGCATCCTTATTCCGTTCCTGGATCATGACAGGTTGAATTCCTTTTTGCTGAATCTCCTTTTCCAGCGCTTCGTCTTCATTTGGATTTTTGAATTCGTAGGCAACTTTTCCTTTAGAACGGTTATTATATTCGATTAATAAATCCTTAAAATCATTTCGAATAGTCGCTACCTGAGGATTCGTCAACCCTTCAGTAAAATATGCGGTTACGGTAACAGGTTCTTCCAGATCTTTTAGAATATTTTTTGTTGCTTTCCCAAGCGTAAATTGACTGTCTGCTGTCAAATCTGCTCTCAAAAAGAATCGACTTGATAATAGGTTTATGATAACCAAAATAGCAGCGATAAGTAGTACAGTAGTATAGTTTTTCATAATAATAATCTTCTTTTTTGGGTTATCCTCTAGTAGAAATACTTAGTTCTGCTAGCAGGATGCCTAAGCCAGAAATAGAAAGGAAAAAAATAACATCTTTAGTATCAATTACACCGCGTGCAATCGATTGAAAATGATGGTCAGTACTCAACATTTGCAGCACATCTCCAACCAATCCTGAAGTGAAGTTGGCAAAAAATCCAAACAACACATGGAAGAACACACATACCACAAACGCAATCAGAAAAGAGACAATCTGATTGTTGGTGATGCTGCTAGCTGCAAGTCCAATACCGATATAAGCAGCACTGATCAGGATGAGTCCTAGGTACCCACAAATCGTAGCCCCATGATCAATATTACCGAGCCTCGCTACCGTAACATAGTAGGGGAGGGTGAATAACAAAGCGACAATCACCAAGATCAGACAAGCTAAAAATTTGCCCAGTACCACTTGCCGATCGGTAACTGCTTTAGTCAATAATAACTCGATTGTCCCTGTATTTCGTTCTTCTGCAAGCATCCGCATCGTAATGGCAGGTATGAAGAATAAGAATAAATAGCTTGCCATAACAAAAAAGCCTCTAAGAGAAGCCTGCCCAGAAAGAAACACATCTGAGCCATACAGCCAGGTGAAAATCCCCGCAAGCACAAGGAAGATTAACAATAATAAATAAGCGATAAGCGAATCAAAAAAGGTATTCAGTTCCTTTTTCGCAATTGTCCAAATAGCATTCATAGTTTATAGAGTGATAAAATGATGAATTATTAATATTAAATAATGCGCTTCTAGTTGAGCGTTAAATCGCGGAAGATGTCTTCCAATTTGGTTTCCATTGGTGTCATTTCTGTCAGCGACCAGCCTTTGTCTACGCAGAGTTTGAAGACCGAACGAGTAGAACTAATCTCCTTGACACTTTGAATCTCGAATAGATTTTTTTCGCGATCCAGAATATCGACGACCTCCGTGCAGTATAGCTGCTGGAGTTGTTCGAATATATCGTTGGTTTCTCCATCTTCAATTCGGACTCTGAGTACTTCAGATCCTTGCGCTTGTTTTCGTAGTGTTTGAGAAGTCCCATCGGCTACAATTACACCATTATTAATGATCAAAATTCGGTCGCAAGTCGCTTCTACCTCTGGAAGAATATGCGTGCTCAGAATCACCGTTTTTTCCCGGCCCAATTTTTTGATGAGTTCTCTGATTTCTACAATCTGGTTTGGATCGAGTCCGGTAGTGGGCTCATCCAGAATCAAAATTTGAGGGTCGTGGATCATAGCTTGCGCAATACCTACCCGTTGCCGATATCCCTTGGAAAGCTCCCCAATTTTTTTGTGTTTTTCAGCATTCAAACCACAGAGTCTAACCATTTCTTTGATTCGGTTTGGAATATTGCTCTTGTGTACTCCTTGCAAAGCCGCACAAAAATCAAGGTAGTCGATGACGGGCATGTCCAAATACAAGGGATTGTGCTCTGGCAAATAGCCGATGTATTTTTTCAATTCGTCTGCATTTTCTTGCACAGACTTCCCGTCGATGGTGACATCGCCATCAGACATTTTGATGTAGTTGGTGATCATTTTCATGGTAGTCGTTTTCCCCGCACCATTTGGTCCTAGAAAACCCAATATTTCTCCTGTTTTTACTTCGAACGAAATATTGTCTACTGCCTTTTGAACACCATAAGTCTTAGTAAGGTTTTTAATTACTATATCCATAATTTGTTATTTCTCTGAAGAATATTAGGCAAAAAGTCAGGTATTCGACCTGGACTTCTTTTAGACCTTCTTTATTTGTGCCAAAATCGAGGTCAAAAATATTAATTTTTTGGTTGATTAAAAAAAGTATTTTTGTTAAAAATTATTTAATCTTTAAAAGCGTTGATTTTTATCATTAATAGATCAAATATTCTAATTCAGAATACTGCTCTTCTTTAGTAGTCAGGTGCAAATATATAGTAAAAAAACAACCAGCTCACCTATTTACAACGTCCATTAAATATTAAGACTTGCTTAATGATCTAAAAGTGGATATTTAGTAATATATTTGGAACTCAAAATCGCTCTCCAATAATGCAAATTGCTGACCCTCATATTCTTTCTACTGAACTCGTCATACTTGAATCAATTTGCGAGGTGAAAGAGTATAGAGAGTTTACGGTATATAAAAGCGACTTGTTCCCAACATTTTATGGCGGAAATCAAATTTTCGTAAAAGAGATTTCTAGCAAAAGCCTGTCGGACTGGGAGACAATTTTTGATACTCATTTTGAGCAGAATATATTTAAGCACAAAACGTTCAATTTTGTATCCACCGTTGGGCATCCAGATATGATTCGAGAAGCAAAAATTCGAGGATACGATTATGGTTATTGTTCCTATATGTCTACCGATGCGCTACAACTATTCAAAGTGCCGAAAGATATAGAGATCGTCCGTATCCTGGGGTCTGAAGGGACCGCAGATTTCAAAAGATCCCAAAAGGAATGGACGCAATACAAAAAGTTCCTGCAAAAATGCAACGACCAGGAGTGGTTTTGGAAAGAAGGATTCCGAAAGCAAAAATACATTACTTCTTCCCTAAATATTGAGTGGTTTGTCCTTCGTAAAAAGAAGTCAAAAAAAATTCTGGCAAGTCTGGGTGTATTCAAACACAAAAATATGGCGCGACTACAGGACGTCATGACGCATCCTAAGCACCGACAAAAAGGATACGCCTCTCTTATGGTACGCTATATTATTAATTACGCCTTAAACACCTTGAAGTCGGAAAAAATAATTGTCCAGTGTGACTCTCTCAACCATGCCCATCACCTCTACGAAAAATGCGGATTCAAAACGGAGTTTGAACTCCTGGAAATGATGAAATACCCCGTCCAACCTTCTCTGAATGGTCATGGATCTTAGTTATAAAGTTATTGGTTAATTCTTGCTTGATTTTGTACAAATGATAGAGGGGCGAATCATTCGTCCTCTGCCAATTGATTTTGTTGGTAACAGGTGGATTGGTTAATAGCAAAAAATTGCTAGGGTCTGCATTCGTCCCTGTACCAAATCAAATCGTCTTCAAATACTCAATCAAAGCAAGTCGGTCGCTTTGAGAAAGCGCATCACCATAATAGTGTCCAGTATTGTTGTATCCAGGAGTCGTGGTATCATAAACTTGCTTGTCTGTTTTACTGGTTTCCACAGTATAGTTCCAGCCAACATTCACATGGTCATAATCGTTGGTGTCGAAGCTTCTTTTGAAATAGGTAGGGCGTCGGCTACTATCCAACAAATCCATCAACGTCAGGACAGAACCATTGTGTAGGTACGGAGCGGTTGCCCAAACACCATCCAATGGTGGGGCAACATATCCTGTGCCAGTTACCAATTGTCCTGGACTTTCCCCGGAGTTAAACCAGCTATTGTTATACCAATCAATAAATGCATTTCCACTAAAATTGACAGTTAGCAACAACGGATCAGTTTCTACTTCAGAGACATCGACTAGTAGGTTAGGATAGGTTTCTGTATCACCGTAGGTGCCATGGCATCTGCTACAAGTAGTCCCAAATACCGTTTTTCCTTGCTCTAGCAAAGCGGTATTAATAGTACCGTTATACGCTGGTGGTTCAATCGAGTTAATATAAGCCAAGACATCAGGAAAGTGACTATCAATCTCCTTGGCTTCAGAGGTATCGGTCATAGTCAGCAAACTGGAAGCCATCAAAAATTTAGAAAAATCTCCACGGCCTACTCCTGCATAAAACATCGCATTTTTTTTCTTCAACAACCACCAAGCTGGCACATCCGTTGGTGCTGTACTTGAACTCGGCGGGATAGGAACTAACGGTACATCACTCCACGTCAAATCTGAAGGATGTCGATGAGAGGCAAGCACCGCCCCGATCATATCTGCAGTATTTGCACCTACGGTCTCGGTTATTAAATGTGGTCCAGTGGCTTCTATCCCATCTCTAAACTGTTCATAGGCATCCCATTCATCAGAATTCGACCCGTACGTGAAGTTAATCAATTGATCAAGGATAGGAATCAAACTACTTTGATCAGTGGTAAAATCCACTGTCGAATTTCCCAGACCAACCACAAACTCTCCATTGATATGTTGTGCATGACATTGCATGCAGTTTGGAGTTACGATCTTAGCGCCATTCTCATGCAAAATGGACGTAAACTCATGGGAAATACCGGCATTATCGCCTGTCCGTCCTAACAGATTATCACTATTCGAACCATAAACAGTAGTATATATATCGTAAGGAATACCACTTGATACATAGTTGCCATTGACCAAATAATCCCATCCTGCTGCAGGATCTCCTCCTTGTCGTTGGATAGACGCTGGTATTTCAGTTGCCCCATTTGGAAGCACCACCATCGTATCTGGTGGATTGATCGGTGGAACAACTGGAGGAACAACTGGATCTTTCTTACAAGAATTGACCAATATTACGAGTAGGACCAGGGAGAAAACGATCTGTATAAAGTGGATTTTTTTCATGGGAATAATTTTCCTTAATTTTAGGGTGACTTTCGTGGCCGGCTTCCGGTGGTACGGCTTTCAGTGTACTAATATAATAAATTAGCTGATTTGAAGATCTACAAATTCAAATTTATTTCCATCAAACAATCCTAGATCGCTTAGTTTTAGAGATGGGATGACTAGGAGGGCCATAAAAGAAAGTGTCATAAACGGAGCACCAAGTGTACAGCCTAATTCTTTAGAAAATTGATCTATTTTGGAATAGTCCGCACCCACTTTGTACCCATCATCTGCTGACATAATACCAGCTATTGGCAGCGGCAATACTTGTTCTTCTATTTTGCCAACGGCAGCAATACCGCCCGTTTGTTCAATGATTAGGTTGACTGCTTTGCATAGACTTTCGTCGTCTGCTCCCACTGCGATGATATTGTGTGAGTCATGCCCTACACAAGAAGCAATCGCTCCTTCTTTCAAGCCAAATCCCTTAATGAAAGCGACAGCAGGTGGTTGATTGGAGTACCTGTTGACCACCGTCATTTTTAAGACGTCGTTGCTGACATCTGCTACTAGAAAACCGTTGTCTGTTTTTGCGGGTTGGTGGGTACTTTTTGTGATCAATTCTCCGTCCAGTGCTTCAATAACATTTAGGTTGGGGTGCGTTGCTTTTATTTGGAATTCTGCTAGTGTTTTTTTGTCGGTATTGAAGTTGTTAATGATCTTAATGTCTACTTGTTTGATGAAAGATTGGCCATTTTCAGCCACCAATGCGCCATCAATATACGTTTGTTTGACTTTGAAGTCCTTGAGATCATGCACCACAATCACGTCTGCAGGATCACCAACTCGCAACATTCCAACCTCCAAACCGTAATGCTCCACCGGATTCAAACAAGCCGCCTGCAATACCTTGAATACATCAATACCACGTGCGACTGCTCTAGCAGCTAGTTGATTGATGTGCCCTATGATCAGATCGTCTGGATGTTTGTCATCCGAGCAAAACATCATGCGCTCATAGTTGTCCGGTAGCAGATCGATCAGTGCTTCAAAATTTTTGGCGGCACTGCCTTCCCGAATGATGATTTTCATGCCAAGCGAAAGTTTGTCGGCCGCTTCTTCATAGGTGAAACATTCGTGGTCGGTGGTGATACCGGCGTCTATGTATTTTTTGGCGTTTTCTCCTCGGAGTCCTGGGGCGTGGCCGTCTATTGGTTTGCCGTGCTTTTTGGCGATGGCTAACTTCTTCAAAACTACTTCGTCGTCAAACAATACCCCTGGATAGTTCATCATTTCCGTCAGGTATTTTATTTGAGGATCTTTCAGTAACTCGTCGATGTCTTCTGGGGTGATGGTGGCGCCTGCCGTTTCAAACGTGGTAGCCGGGACACAAGAAGGCGCGCCGAAATTAAATTTAAAAGGAACCTGATTGCCGTTGTCGATCATGTATTTTACGCCTTCGACGCCTAGGACATTGCCAATCTCGTGTGGATCGGAAACGGTGGCGACTGTTCCGTGGGTGACGGCCAATCTGGCAAACTCGGAGGGCACCAGCATGGAGCTTTCAATATGCACGTGGGCATCTACAAATCCAGGCAGGATATAGTCTTCAAAAGTCCCTTCTATCTTTGTGATGGCTGTTATTTTGCCATTTTCGATGCGCACTTCTCCAGGATAGATGCTTTTATTTTTGATGTCTACAATATTTCCTCGTATTTCCATTAAGAGTGGTTTTTATGCGAAGATAACAAATGTGAGTGGTTTATTGTCTGGAAGGAATGGTGTTGGGTGGGGCAAGGACTTCTTTTTGGACTGTCGTTCAAAACCCTTGGGGATCGTGATGGAATTTAGAAACGATAACCAATTCTTAAATGCGAATTCAAGGCTAATTCTCCAAAATTTTCCAAATATCCAGCGCTTTTTGCGAAATAATGCCGATATCCCATACCAATACCAATTTCAAAGGTGAGGTGTTTTTTGATATTTCGTTTTATTCCCCAAGTTGGAACTATGGAAACTTGATCAACAACATTGATGTTATCAAACTTAGAAATAATAAACCAATCAGGGTTGTAGCTTGTTCTTAAGGAGAGGAAGTTTGCGCTATTCCCGGATATGTTTTTTGACTTGGAGATTCTTCTGTTCAGATTATAATACCACCTTGGCTCTAAAACTAAAACTGGAGTCATTACTAAACCAACTCCACCGTAAAAACTTCCGCCATAAATTCCACCATCAAATCCAACCTCACTTCGCAAGGCCATACTAGGAATGATTTTAACCTCATTATGAAGCCAAACCCCAAACCAACCAGTTTGAAGGCCAGTTGTAGAGAGTTCGACACTTGCATTTTGAGATCTACCGATTAGAATCAATCCGCAAAAAAAAAAGGTAAATAGTGCTTTTTTCATTGTTTAAATGTTTCAATCCGAAGATAGTGATTATAAAAGAATATCTGTTGCCAATTCTCTAACTATTGGTTTAGGTTAATGGGAATTGGTTAATTGCTAGTGGATTCAATACAAATGATTTAAGGGCGATCATCATTCGCCCTCTAGCAATTGATTTTGTTGCTTATGGAGTAGTTAAACTATTTGTTAAATAGTTTCTCACAAATCCCCCTTCTCTTTTTGAATTGATCGTATAGGAGTATCCACCGTTTCGGTTCCTTCGCGTTTTGAACTGTGGTTCAAAACGCTATGAGATCGTGATAGAACCCTAAAATAGATCATTCATAATCATACCGCATAAGAACTTCGTCCCCCGTCTTTTTCCCAGTATCAATAAAGCCAAGTTTCTTATAAAAGCCATCCGAGCCGTCCTTCTCCTTAGGGACGTAGGATAAAAAGATTTTTGTAACATTCGGGTGCATTTCTTTTATTACCTGCTTAGCAAGATTGATGGCTGCTTTTCCATATCCTTTTCCCTGGTGATTTTTGTCAATCATAAATCGCCAAACCCAAAATTCGTCCTTAGACGTATTTAAATCAAGCATGATGAAGCCAACGGGTTCTTCTTCGTGATAAATGGCTTTAAACCAGGCCGTTTCATTATAGTGTCCAACGGCTACTGATTGCATATTGGTAGCCACCTGGTCTTTTTGGTGGTCGTAAACCGTCAATTTGAAGACGGCTCTATAGTTTTCTTTTGTAATTTCTCTGAAAGCTACCATAGTCTAATTTAATTAAATTTCTTAGCAGGAATAGAATGTTTTTTCATTGTGTTTATTGAGTTCAACTTTCTGAATTACAATTTTATAGTCACTCAAATACCCAAACAATTTAAAAAACTACCAAAAAAATGATCACCTTATTAGCAAATAAATAAGTCGAATCCTTTGTTAGGTGCGACTTTTTGTCTTAAGAAGTCAATTCTCCCAACCGCTCTTCTCGCAGCTGGTGGGTATACAAATCATAATATTTCCCCTTGGCCATTAGCAACTCGCGGTGGGACCCATCCTCGATGATGTTCCCTTTTTGGATCACCAATATCCGATCACAGTTTTTGATGGTGCTTAGACGGTGGGCGATGATGATTGCTGTCCGTTGATTCAGCATTTTTTCGATGCCTTGTTGAATTCTGGCTTCGGTCAGGGTATCGATAGAAGAAGTCGCTTCATCCATGATGAATATCGCCGGATCAGTCAGAATAGCACGAGCAAAGGAAATCAACTGGCGTTCGCCCATGGAAAGTTGATCTCCGTTTTCGCCAACCTCTTCCTTTAGTCGGGGCAGGAAATCCTGTCCTCCAACCAAGGCGAGCGCTTGTTCGATATCCGCTAACGTTGCCTCCTGTCTGCCATAAACGATGTTCTCTTGTATTGTACCCGAAAACAAGTGGGGCGTCTGCAATACAATGCCCAAATTACTTCGTAGACTTTGTAGTGATTTGGTGGTGTAGTCCACTCCATCTACTAGTAACTGGCCGTTTGTCGGTTCATAAAACCGAGCCACCAGATTGACAATGGTCGACTTGCCCTCTCCAGTTGCTCCTACAAGCGCAACAGAAGTCCCCGCCTCAATTTTTAAGTTAAAATCAGTCAATACAGGGTTATTCTCATTATAATGAAACGCAACATTCGAGAAGGTGATTGCTCCTTTGATATCTTTGAAATCGCTAGCGCCTTCTTGGTTTTGAATTTCCTCTTTTTCGTCAATCAAGGAGAAAATCCGTTCTCCAGCCGACAAACAGCCTTGTGCCTGCGCATAAAACATAGAGATGTCAATGATGGGCAAAAAGATCTTCAACGCATAATCAAACGAAGCAATCAAGACTCCAATCGTAATCACGGGTGGAAGAGCAATCGCCATATTCCCACCAAAAAAAACAACAAAAGCCGCCGCCAGCGCTCCTATGAAAATAACCACCGGCAGATACATCGCCGTATAGTAGGAAGATCGGTAGGAAGATCGCTTCATTTTGCTAGTCAGCACATTGAAATCCTGGCCAACCCGTTGTTCTTGTCCCGTGCTTTTGTTGATCATTACCCCATTAATGTTCTCATTATAAAATGCCGTAATATCGCTGTTTATCTTCCTTGATTCTCTGGAATATTTAAGGACCAACATTCGAATTTTTACCGAGGCCACGAGCAAAATGGGTACAGAAACAAAGATGATCAACCCTAACTTCCAGTTGTAATAGAAAATAGCAATCTGACAGAAAACAATAGACGTTATTCCCCAAAAGGCATCCAACAATCCCCAGCTGATCACCTCTGCCACCCGATCCGTATCAGACGTCAACCTCGAGAGCAACCACCCGCTAGCCGACCGATCATAAAAAGAAAAGGACAGCCGCTGCAGTTTTCTAAACATCTGTTCGCGAAGGTCGTACATCACGTATTCTGCCATTCGGCCGGTATTTCGGACAAACATATAGACCGCAAAGGCTTGGATAGCACCAGCAAGCGCAAACAGCCCAAGGAATTTAAATACCTGTGCAAAATCAGTGGTATGCGTCGTCCCATTCTCCATTGCCGCCTTCATCAATTGCAGTTGTGGAGTAATCGCATAATCAATCAACCCCAGCAAAAGCAAAGGGAAAATTGCATCCACAATCGCCGTAATCATGATCCAGAAAATGAAACTGTAGAGCCAGTTTTTATAATTGAGCGAATAATGGATCATCCTTTTCAGGAATGGCCACAACGCTCCTTTGCCAGTATGCAGATGGTCGGTTTGCTGATCCATTAGTTCTCTTGATTTTTGTCCATTGTCCCTAGTTCGTTCTGAATATCCTCTTCCAGCGAAACCTGGACGGTGTGTATCTTTTTGTAAAACCCATCTTTTTTCAACAATTCCTTAGGAGTCCCTTCTTCTATTATTTTTCCTTTATCCAAGACGATGACTCGGTCTGCTTGTTGTATGGAAGTCAGTCTGTGCGCGATGATGAGGGTGGTTTTTCCCTTCATTTTTTCCTTGAGGGCCTGTTGTATTTCGAATTCTGTTTCTGTATCTACGGCAGAGGTTGAGTCGTCCAAAATCAGGATGTCAGGATCGCCCAGCAGCGTTCTCGCCAGGGATACCCGTTGTTTTTGGCCGCCAGACAGGGTTACTCCTTTTTCACCTACCTGTGTTTCATAGCCATTGGGCAGTTTGTCCAGAAAGTCATACACCTTTGCGGCAGTGGCTACCTGATCAATTTTTTCTTTTGCTACGGAAGGATTCATGTAGGCAATATTCCCTTGTACTGAATTGGAGAATAGAAATGATTTTTGATGAACGATGCCTAATTTTTTCCGCAGTGCCGTTTTCTCTAGGGTAGTGATCGGTTCGTCATCTAATAAAATTTGCCCGGCATTCGGTTCGTAAAATCGACCAAGCAAAGCGATCAATGTTGATTTTCCGGCTCCTGATGGTCCTAGGATGGCGACTTTCTCTCCTGGGTTTATTGTAAAGGAAACTTTGTTTAAGGTTTTGGTCTCAGCGGATTCATCGTAAGAAAAAACAATATCCTGAAATTCAATTTTGCCTTTAATAGTGGTTCCTTCCAATGATTTACCTGAGTAATCTTCTGGTGGAGTTTCGAGTATTTGGGATATCCGCTCCATGCCGACTGCGGCCATTCCCATTTGGGTAACGATCCGGCCAACTCCTCTGATAGGGAAGGTGACCATTACCGCATAGGTGAAAAATCCGGCAAATTCTCCTAGTGTAATTTGCTGGTTGAGCACGAAATGAGTACCTGCCAACAAGGACATCACGATTTGTATATTCAACAATAAATCAGTGATCGACCAGAATATTTTATGGTAATCTACATGTCGAATTCCTACTTCCCGTTTGGCAATGTTTTGATGGACAAATTTTTCGATCTCGTATTCTTCTTTGGCAAAGGCTTGGACTACACGGATGCCAGAGAGATTTTCCTGGATGATCGCGGTGAGTTTGTCCTGTTCTTTTTCATGGATTTGCCAGATTTTACTTTCCAGATGGAAAAAATAAAAGGCCATTCCAAGCACAATAGGAACTAAAGCTACAGAGATCACCGCATACCAAAAATGGATTGACGCCATCATAAAAAAGGCAATAACGAAAATGCCGGTAAGCCTTACAAACTCAATAGTTTGCTGCCCGATAAAATTTCGAATGGTATCAATATCGCCGGTGCACCGTTGGATCATATCAGCCGACGGCACTTTCGAAAAATGCCCCATAGGGAGCGACTGAATATGGGAAAGCAGTTTTATGCGTAGGTTTTTGATCGCACTTTCTGTGCTTTTGGCGGCCACCACACTTCCCGCAAAACTCGCAAGGGACTTGAGCGTAGCAATGCAAACAAACAAAAGTCCGATGCAAAGAAGCACATAAGTCCGGTTGTCTGCTGTGATATCCGGCAGGATTCCGTAAAGGTATTTTGCTACAATATCTGCTTCCTGGAGTATCTTTTGTAGGTGACCTTCCTTGTATTGCACGACGCCATCTATTGCTATTTGCAGGATTCTTGGTTCCAGCATTCTCACGAAGATGGCTATCAACATCAGGAAACCGGCAAAGAGATAATTCCCTTTCCATCGGTCTAACACAGCAAATAACTTACGCAGGTTTTCCATGGTGTGTGGCTAAAAATAGAACAGTCTTATGAGTTATTACTTTTGTTAAAGCGAAAGTAATTGGATTTAGTTCCATAAACTACTTATTTTTGTTTTATGAACCACGAAAAAAAAGGTAAGAACTTTATCAAACAACCAAAATTTGTAGGAGGTCCTACTGCATTAAAAAAATTGGTTGTCAAGGAGTTGAAGTACCCGAAAGAAGCTTTGGAGCAAAAAATAGAAGGCACAGTAAAGGTCGCTTTCACTGTCAACCACAAGGGGAAGGTTATAGAGACCAAGGTCTTATCAAAGTTAGGCCATGGCTGTGATCAAGAAGCAGAGCGAATTGTAAAATTGTTCAAGTATGATATTCCTAAGAATAGGGGAGTTAAGGTGCTTTTTCATAAGCAGATTGGGATCAACTTTCGGTTGCCAAAGGTGCCTGTTGTCCCTAAGAAAAAGATAGCGAATGACCAACCTGCAGAGGCAGTTACTTCAGGTATTAATTACCATTATGTCCCTAGCAAAGGGAAGAAGAAAGGATATAATTATACGGTGAATATCTAAGTGGTAGCTATTTAGTTTTTAGTAGTTTGTCAAGGGATTTGAGGAGCCAAGCCCGTTCCGCAATTTGATAGTTTTTTGATATCCAGTCATTGAGTTTGAGTAGTTGATCCTGACTTTTCTTCTTATCGATAAGTTCGTTTGTTTGGAAGCGGTATAATTTCACAAATGCAGTGATGAAGTTTTGGAAGTAGACTTTGTTTGCTTCTGACATTTTGTTGTTCCTAGTTAGGTATTTGCGAAATGCCTCAATTTTTAAGTTCAGTATTTTTTCTGTGTATTTGTTTTCTTTTTTTGAATAGGTGATTTTGATGGCTAATGTCTGATACCTTAGATAGTGAAAGTGGTCGATGGAGGATTTCAGTTGATTATAATGGAATTCTGCTTCTTCTAGTTGTCCGTTCTCGAATTTGGTAAGTGCGAGGGAGTAATTGCAGGTTTCTTCCATTAATTTTTTAGGCAAGACTGCACGATATTCTTCTATAAAATTTGAACACCAATCAGTTTGTTCGTCTGTGACAAAAGTTTTAATAATCAAGGTGAAGATTGGAGCGGAAAAATGTATACCATCTGTCCATATTTTTTCTTTTAGTCCGACTTTGATCAAGTCTAATCTTTGGGTAAGGTAAAATGGAATTTCTCTTCTTTCTGGTGTATTTGAAAAACTAATTAAAAGGTTAATCATTTGTCTTAAATCTACTTTAGAAAACTGTTCTTTGTTTTGAATGCAGATTGTTTTTGCCTGAGAATAGTGAGATTGGCTATCCTTCGAATAGGAAATGTACATGTTGTAAAAAAAACCGATATAGGGGGTTTTTAGATCGTCTGAATTTTTTAAATATTCTAAAACATAGGGAAGAAATGGTAATTTGTGTTCCACAGAGTATACCTTTTGATGATTAATTGCGGAACAATAACTCAATAGAATTTGGGACAAAAAAACCATTCTTTCAGAACCAATAAGCGTTGAAACATTATTTTTTTGCTTCACTTTGCGAAGTATAATCCGAAGATAATTCCGAATTTGAATTACATCATGTTGGTCTTTAAAGTATGCAGTATTCTTGATTTTAGATTTGTTGATTATTTCATTCGATTTATTATTCTCAATAACAGCCAAATCATAGGCTTTTCGTATTAACAGTTCATCCTGTACCAAACGATTTAGAGCTATTTTTTGATGTCGCAATTTCTCCCATGCAATAAAGTTTTTTAAAAAAATATACAAATCGTGTAATATATTTCTATAGATTTTATCCGATGAATTTGTCCAATTTCTAACGGAATCACCGAACACCGGCTTCATGAGGTCGATTTTCTTTATTGCACCGCCTTCCTTCGATAAATGGATTGCTTGATCATAAACCAGGAGGAGTCTAGCCGCTTTTTTTTCTGACGTTTCGTATATTATCCACTTTCTAAATTTTCTTTTCTCTGCTTTAGTTAATATCAAAAGCAATCTATGGAACTGAGAATGATCGTACCTTGTTTCATTTTTTGAAGACAAATTGTTTTTCTTTTATTTATTAATCAGGCGTTTATGGTAAAATAAATTTAAAAATACTAAGACAAATTGGATATTTGTGCTTTTTATGAAATGTTTTTATTCTCTATATTTGGTTTATCATTAACAAAAAAACTATAATCATGAAATCATTAACCTTAATGGGGGTATCTCTGATATTTGCCCTGCTCTTAACTTCTTTTATTCACCTTCCCATATCTTCAGACATTAAAAATGAGGAAGTCGGAATGATTATGAAGATTAAAAAAAATGTGTGCTCCAGTGATGATGTCCGTTGTATAACAATGGAAGTAACAAGCCTTGCTTGGGTTACTGGGAATATAGCAATGTCTTTAGGGGATCAAACAATAAACTCAAATGGACAAAATCCTTTTACAGGTACTTTTTGTTTTCACGCACCTGAAATAGGAGGTAAAAAGTATTCTGCACTTATTACCTGTTCTGATGGATTTAATGAGGATGGATGTATTATTGTAATCGATTCCTGTAAATAATTGATCTTCTAGTTCTTCGAAGATTTCTGTTGCCTGGCCATCATTCGAGGCAAGATTAAACTAAAATATCATAAATCTTAGGTCTCTAAACCAAATTTCTCTTGGTTTGGGGCTTAGGATTCCTATAAAATATTTATTCAAAAAATTCTTTTTGGTATTCACTTTTCTAAAGTTGAAGCCCCTGGAATTCTATTTTTAAACATTAAAATAATTTAACAATGAAAAAGATTTTGTTTTCAAAATTGATCTTACTTTCTATTCTGTTTTCCTTGGTCTCTATGGCCTCCATCAATGCTCAGTGTAGTATTTCCCCCGGAAATGTAACCCTAGATGTGGGAGAAACCACAACATTGACTGCAGCTTCTGGCCAATCTTACTACTGGACAGTGAGCGGCCCCGCCACTATTAATGGCAGTAATACAGGGCAATCGATTTCAATTACCGCTACCGGAACAGGGAATATACAGGTATGCGTTACTGTATTTGATGGTGGCAATTGTTATGATTGCTGTACTACAGTAAAGTGTAATCCATGCGGCATCACTATTATTGAACTTGTCCCTATGTGCTGGAGTCCGACCGCCAATTGCTACGTTAGACGTGGAGATTTCACTGCTAGGGATTGTCATGGTAACCCCGTGGCCGTAGATTGGGATGTAAGTCCTAAAGGTGGGCCAAATGCGCTGTGTATGAACTTAGGATGCAATACACCGTTTATTCAACGTAAGTATTCAACAACAGTAGAACCTGTCCCTATGTGTCCCTGGACAAATCTGAATGTAACTATTTATGCTTATGAGCACGGTACGAATAATTTGTTAGCTACCTATGTAGCGACTATTGAAACATGTCCTAGTGGACCTAAAGGCTCTGTCTTTGGATTGAAAACTCAGACAATTGAAACGAACAGCGATCCAACAGTAGATTTGGAGGTGTTAAACAATAGACCAGGCGCAACAAAATCAGTTAAAGTCAAAACAACTGAGCAAATGAATTTAACGATTTCTGCCGTCCATATTACCACTGGAGAAGAGGTAGTTATCAGTCATATGAAAGATCAAGAAGCGGGAACATATTCTATGGAAGTTCCTACCGATAAATTGAGGGAGCAAGCAATGTATCTAATAGTAGCTAGATCTGGTAATAAGATACTAGGAAAAGCAAAGCTATTGAACTTTTAACTACAACACTAATAGTAAGGTTTGAAATGACCTCGATAGAAAAATACTAAAAACGTGCGGTGAACTAGAAGCTCCTAGGGAAATCTAAACCAGCCAATGGGTTGGTGGTGGGGACCTACGGAGCTTCTTTTTTTTAATCCCTAAAATGAAGAGAACCGATAAGCTCGCGCCTTCCCATTAATCACCACGCCATGCACTCTTTCCTTCCTTTGCAGTCTATCGTCATCATAGGCGAGTGGGTAATTGATTAAGTCATGATTGGTCTCATAGCCTTCGTAAGGGTGGATCGAATAGTCCCGGCCATACCCAGTTGATGGATCAACAATTCTGGGTTGATTGTACATTTGTTTCCAGGTTCTCCAAGTGGTTTCTACTACTGAAAATGTTTCTGCTTCTGTGCCAATGAGTGAACCATTTACACAATGTTGTTTCATTTGTGTCCAATTGCTTGCGGTCCATCTGTCGTAGGGAATTATGTTGTTGTTGTATAACAAACCGCTTACACCAAAGGTCGTCACTTGACCATCTATCTTTCTATCCCAAACGGTTCCAGTCCCGGTCAGCGGACAATAGATAACAGAAAAGTATTTGTTAGCGATTTGTGCGTTGATGATTTCATGCCAGTTCAAAATAGCATGTGGATAAGCGATATACTCATCACCAACTCGAACACCGATGATCAGATCCTCATCCTGAACATAAAAATCGTTTTGAAAGTTATCTTTCACATTAAAATCAATAATTGCAGGATTATCAATAGCCTGTATGGCATCAATCCCAGCTCCTATTGCTACAAACTCTGTAGAGATAGTCCAGCCAGTAGAGGGCGTTTCTTCC
The DNA here is from genome assembly GCA_938016265.1 of uncultured Saprospiraceae bacterium. Lineage (GTDB taxonomy): Bacteria > Bacteroidota > Bacteroidia > Chitinophagales > Saprospiraceae > JAHDHB01. The sequence continues at coordinate 22,166 of CALLWB010000050.1, read as the reverse complement.
AATTGCCAGGTACTAGGTGTTCCTTCGTAGATTTCTATTCCCTGGTACATGCTTGCCCAGGAAAACCAAAAACCATTATAACCTCTGGTGGGCTGAAGGCGCTGACCTGCACGTGGGCCTTCTATCCCGTAGCCAAAGGCATCCCATTTTGTACCTTCATTGTCGATCATAACCACGGGCAATTCAGGATTGACTTCAAAGGTGAGTTCGGTACCGTCGCTCAACGTTCTGAAGAAGGAGACAATAAAATTTCGGCCTTCACTTCCTACAAGTACAATTTTTTCGTTTTCCAATTCGTCCTGAATGACGGTGATTGATTCATCAATGCCGGAAGTTGGCGCTTCTATGATCTCTTTTTTACAAGAAAATAACAAAACCACCATCATTATTATTAGGACATGTTTATTTCGTATCATTCGATTTAGATTTTGTGTTGAAGGTATAAGCAAACAACAATTCGAAACTCGAGGATTCAGAAAGCTGAATTCCCTTTAAATTTTGGGTTAATGGAAGGTAGGAGATAAGCTGCACACTCGTACGCTGAGAAAACAATAATTGAAATCCTAAACTTAGAGAAAGCCAATGTCCACCAGAATTCAGTCCTGCCTGTTCATTAATTCGATCCTCAAAACTGTATTTAAAATTAAGATAAATAAAAGGATCAAAAAAGACTTTGCGTGAAAATCGTTCTCTTAGACCGGTTGTAAAGGTCAGCACCTTCCCTGGTTGATAGACAAAACTATTGGCGGCTTGATACTTAGAGATTGGTAGATTCGCTGTTATCTGTGCCAATAAGGAACTAGTTGGGCGATAGAGCTGGAGTCTTTCATATTTAGCGACAAGAAGGGCATTCCAGGTTCCTTTTCCTGGTTGTAAGACGGTAGAATAAAGAATATCTGTTGCCTCATCCCGGAGTTTTGTTTGACCGGTTGGGAGGCTGATCCCTATAGAACTCGTCAACTTATTTTTTCTTTTTGCGTGGGTAAGGTGGTGCAGGATCAAACTGAGATCTCCAATCCCAGAAGCAATTAGCGGTTTACTTTCGCTATTGGTATTTGAAAATTCTCTTTGAAGTGGGTAGGCGATTTGTGCAGCGACCGTCCATTTTTTAGATATTCCATAAGCACCAGTAAAAGAAAAGATGGATAAATCCCGATCTCTGTCTACGGGGTAAATTCGTTTACTTTTGTGAAATAACCTATTGTATCTGGTGTGTCCGACTCCTACAAGAAATGAGGTGGTTTGAGGCTCGAGTATCGTACTCTGTAGATTGCCTGTTCCTAGATTGCCTCCAGTGCAGCAAGCCTGCCCCCAGAGGAAGGAGAGCGGCAAACCAAGAAACAGCATAATAATTTGGATAATCTTCCTCATGAATAATGTTTGATACTATAAGTATAAGCATCTTTAAGAGAACAAATTGTCAGCTAATTTACTATAAACCAGAATTCTGAATTTGAGGGCTGATTTTTGACTAAATGTATTTTAACTTCCGTTGGGTGTTTCCTTCACTTTTGACTGGTTAGTGCTGAGTTATCCGCTGTTGGATTTAAAACAAATAGTGCATGGGTGAATCATCATTCGTCCTTTGCCGATTGATTTTGTCGGTTAAAGGCTAGAATAAGTTGTTTGTTAAATCCCTATACCTTCTTCTTTCAGTTTTGCGCGACCAAAATGAATCCCTCTACCAAAAAAAAGAGCCTGATCAATTTTTGATCAGGCTCTTTTTTTATATCAAATAAGGAAGGATTAATTAACGTCCCACCATACTTTTTGATTCAATTGGAAGGCGTCCAAACCTTGGCTTGATACAGCCGCTTGATAGTTTGTTTGGTTAAGATCGCTTTCACGGTTAGGGTATGGTCTTCTCACTGGGATAGAACCGTCACCTTGTAGTGCACCTTCAACAGGAAGTACAAGAACACCGAAGTCTAATCTTCTGTATTCAAACCATCCTTGCAGACCTTGCATATACATAGCCAACCATTTTTGGACACCAATAGATTTTTTCCATTGTGTACCGTCATATGGATTAGCAGAAACATAAGCAGCAGCTTCTGTTACAGCATTAGCAACTCCCCATTGGTCGAAAGAAGCTTCGATACCTCTTGCCCACCAATCAGCAGCAGTACCACCGCCTACACTCCATCCACGCTCAACAGCTTCCGCCATCAAGAAACAAACTTCCGCGTAAGTCATGTACATACCTGGAGCATCTGGAGCATAAATGCCTGAAGCATTTGAAGCAGCACCACTTGGCTGAGATACAGTTGTTGGGTCCGCTAGACCGTCACCACCATATTCTAAACCAACATACCCGCCACCAACAGCAGCTTCCTCTGCATAGAAAGGACGACGAGGGTCGTTCAATGAATTCATCATATCAAGTAAGGTCTGGCTTACTGCGAAGTCAGATCTTGTTTTATGATCTTCATTTAAAGGATTATTGTCAGGAGCAGCTCCACCGTAGTAGAACATTGCATTGTCACCATTGGTTTCAAAAGCACCGCTATAAGCAGACTCGAAAGCAGTTTTAGCTGCAGCTGGAGAAACATCCGACATTCTCATTGATACACGCATCAATAAGGAAGAAGCGAATTTTTTCCACTGTCCAACATCACCATTATAGATCACATCTCCAGAAGCAAAACTTGCAGCAGAAGCATCCAATTGAGCAATTGCAGCAGTCAATTCAGAAACTAAGCCTGCATAGACATCAGATTGCTTATCGAATTTTGGGGATCTGATTGATTCTCCCTGTAAAGCTTCAGAATAAGGAATGTCACCCCAAATATCAGTTACATTTTGGAACGTCCATGCTTTCATTATTCTTGCGATAGCAATTTGGTTTTCACTAACTGCGCCGATATTGTTTTCAGTGTTTATCTTGATGATCTCTTGCAAATCTGCAAGTCCACCACCGTTTGCATTGCTACCAGAGTAGTATAGTGTCCAGTAAGAATCCGTAATGTTAGGTCTTGGCTGGTACCGACTTTCATCTGTATAGGCATTTTGAGACCAGTATTGGCTATATAGCATACCGAAGCGGCCATTAAACCATTCGTCCCAAGAGGTATCCATCAACTGTTTCTGAGCTCCAGACAATAAATAGTTGGCTGGAACAGCAACAGGCTCATTTGGATTAGTGTTTATATTTTCAAAGTCCTTTGTACATGAACTTGCAAGTAATATTGCAACGGTTAATGCTAAGAACTTGATTTGATTCAAAAATTTCATAAAATTTATTATTTAAATCAGATTATTCACTGCGTGAACAATCATTAATTAAAATTTAAGATTTAGGTTAAATCCGATTGTTCTAAGACTAGGTAACTGAGCACCTTCCAATCCTTGAACGTTTCCTGAACTGTTTGCAGATTCCGGATCAATATGAGGAACATTTTTCTTCAAGATAGCAAGGTTTCTTCCTGTAAGAGAAAGTCTTACGTTGCTAATTGCAGTGTTTCCAAATAATTTGTCCGGGAAAGTGTAGCCAATGCTAGCTTCTCTCCACTTAACGAAACTTGCATCATACGTATGAAGTGCGTGATGTCCGAAAGCACCAGCATAACGATCATAAGTTTCAACATAGATATCGTTTACAGATCCATCTTCTTTTACACCTTCGTTCAAGTGACCACCGCCATCTGCAACTGGATCTCTTTTAGGATTTCCTTTTGCGTTGTTACCAGCAGTTTCATCTAATTGTCCTGCATATTTACCGAACATGTTAGATGTAGAGAATAAAGTTCCACCTTTTTGGAAATCAAATAAAGAACTAATTGAAATTCCTTTGATAGAGAATGTAGTATTTACACCACCTGTGAAGTCTGCTAGTACAGATCCTAATACTTCTGGAGTTTCAGAACGTAAATAGTGACCATCTTCTCCAACAACTTTGTTACCTGAAGCATCAAATACATAGTTAGTTCCTTCGATAGTACCATATGCTTGACCTACACGTGCATTAACACTAGCACCCCATAGGCTTCCTATTTGGATATTATCTAAACCTTCAACTAATTCTTCAACTTTAGATGTGTTTTTAGCAAAGTTAAATCCAACATCCCAAGTAAACATATCGTTTTTCAATTTTACAGGAGTTGCGTTTAGAGATAATTCAATTCCTTTATTGCGAATTTTACCTGCGTTGATCAATTGAGAGCTAAATCCAGTAGTTGCAGATGTTGCAACTGCAATAATTTGGTCTTTACTCACTTGGTCATAGTATGTAAAATCAAGTCCTACTCTGTTGCTTAGGAAATTCAATTGTGTACCAATCTCCCAAGACTGAGTTCTCTCTGGCTTAAGGATAGGGTTGTTTAGTGAATTTGGAACAGTGTAGATAGGGTTTCCGTCAAAAGATTGACCAGCACCATATGTTACGTTAGTTCTGTATGGGTCAGTATCGTTACCAACTTCTGCCCATCCACCTCGGATTTTACCGAAAGAAAGAATTTTGTTGTTTCCAAGTAACTCAGAGAAAACAAAACTAGCAGAAACTGAAGGATATAAGTAAGAGTTATCTCCTGTAGGAAGTGTAGAAGACCAATCATTTCTTGCAGTTAAATCAAGGTATAACATGCTTTTGTAACCAAGAGAAGCTGAAGCAAGAATACTATTGATTTTCTCTTTTTGGAAATAATCATCGTATTGAACAAGAGAAGCATTCTCTAAACTATATACACCAGGAACAGATAAACCACCAATTGTAGTTCCAACGTTTCTATTGTAAGTACGAGTTCTGGTAGCAACACCAGCATTTACATTCAATGAAATATCTTCGCCAAAGTATCTGTCAACACCTAACATAAGGTCAGAGTTGATTTCATTTACTTTACGTACACCTTCAACATACTCAGACTCAGAAGCACCACCAGCAGCAATTCTTTCTTCTCTGTAATCAGAATAGAAATCGTCCATTACACGTCCGGTAATTGTTAACCAGTCTGTTAGGTCGTAAGCTAAAGATACTGTTCCGAAAATACGGTCACGTTGATCATTTTGGAAATTTTCGTATCGAATCCAGTAAGGATTGTCAGTATATCGAGGATTTGAGTTAGTTGCACTTTCTCTATTCCATACACGTTGAGATCCGTCAGGATTTTTGTAGTCTTTCAACTCATCCATTCTCAATTGACGGTGATGCCATTGATTGAATTGTTGCATGATGTTGTTTCCATCATATCCTGTTCCAGAACGACCAAGACCTTTAGTGTTAACGTAGTTTGCACTAACATTTGCATGTAATTTTTCTGCAAGAGTTACTCCACCACTAAAGTTAATCGTGTTTCTTTTTAAAGAACTGTTAGGCAATACTCCTGTCTTGTTTAGGTTTGTATAGCTCAATCGGAAGTTAGAGTTCTCATCACCACCACCTAAAGAGATGTTATTATTAAAGGTAAGTCCTGTATCAAAAAAGTCTTTGATGTTGTCAGGAGATGCTTCCCAAGGTACAGTTTTTTCATAGTTCTCAGTATCCCACTCATCCCAGCTATTCCAAGGACGGTATGGTTGACCTTCAAATTTTGGTCCCCAAGACTCATCTTCCCCGTAACCAGGAATGTTTTCTCCATTGAGCTCGTAGAAATTGTTTTGGTCATAGCCACCACCATATTCATTTTGGTAGTCAGCTAATATCAAAATATTATCCCAAGATACACCAGAGTTAACTGACACACCAATGGATTTGTTGTTGCCAGACATAGAAGAACCTTTCTTTGTTGTTATTAAGATAACACCGTTTGCTGCTCTTGATCCATAAAGTGCAGCAGCGTTTGCTCCTCTCAATACGGTTACAGATTCGATGTCGTCTGGGTTGATATCCTGAGCAGCGTTACCATAATCGTATCCACCAGCACCACGTGCTTGGTTAGTACTAGTATAGTTACTATTGTCCATAGGGATTCCGTCAACAACAAAAAGAGGTTGATTTTCACCAGAAACAGATGCTGCTCCACGAATTAGAATTCTGGAGGACCCTCCTAGGTTTCCTGAAGCGCCTGTAACTTGTACACCTGCCACTTTACCAGAAAGGGCATTTACGATGTTTGTTTCTTTGGCTTCGTTAAGGGCAGAGCCATCAATTTCTTGTACGGCATAACCAAGAGATTTTTCATCTCGCTTGATTCCAAGTGCAGTGACAACTGCTTCTTCAAGGATGACTCCTTCAGATAAGACAACGTTGATAGAATTAGAGGAACCAAGAACCATTTCTTGGGTGGTAAAACCAGTGTAGCTAACAACAACGGTTGTCGCTCCTTCCGGTACTTTGAGTTCATATTTACCATCGAGATCTGTTGTTGTCCCAATAGTTGTACCTTTTACGATTACGTTTGCGTAAGGTAAAGGACCATTTTCATCGGTAATAGTCCCAGAGATGATACGTTGACCAAAAGCCATTGTTACCATCATAACCAATACAAACACTAACGAAAGTTGTTTCATAAGGTAATTAATTTTGAGTTAAGAAATATTTAATTTTAGTTAAGAAAGTCTTAATTGAGTATTTTCGATCGGCTAAATTACGGTAATTTTTTGGAAAATTTATTGCCTTGTTTGTTAAAAAACGAATATCACATTTCATAGCAAATCACTAATTGGTATTTTCTTTAGTTGGTCGAAATAACGACGAAATTGCTTGTGTATAATGCTGTAGTTGGTGTTTTTTGTAGGCGTTTCCTTCGGTTATATTTAAAATTAATGACTTTTTGAATGTCACATATTTACGGCAATTTACACGGAAATTGGTACCGAATCTTAAATTCTGTATCCATAACTCATTTAATATAAAATCACTTTTTAGGCTATGAAAGCTCCTTAAGGTATAGTTGGATGGCATTATGTAGACCATAGTATAGCGCATCACAAATCAGCGCGTGGCCTATGGATACTTCTAACAAATCTTCAATGTTATTTTTGAAGTACTTAAGATTCTTCAAATTCAAATCGTGGCCAGCATTTATTCCTAGCTGAAGGCTATTTGCAAATTGAGCGCTAGCTATGTAGGGGGCGATGGCTGTTTTTTTGTTCTCACTGAATTGTTCTGCATAAGGGCCAGTATAAAACTCAATTCGGTCGGCTCCAACTTTTTTTGCCCCTTCAATAAATCGCTTTTCTGGGTTCATAAACAAAGAAACCCGGATGCCGGCCCTTTTCAATTCTGAAATGACATCTGTTAAGAAGGGTTCATTGGCAATGGTATCCCAACCATTGTCAGAAGTAAGTGCATCGGGAGCATCAGGGACCAATGTGCATTGATGTGGTTTGTTGTCAAGCACCAATTTTAGGAATTCAGGGGTTGGGTTGCCTTCAATGTTGAATTCCGTTTTTACAATTGGTTGTAGGGCAGGGATATCATCATAACGAACATGACGTTCGTCTGGCCTTGGGTGTACGGTTATTCCTTCTGCTCCAAATTGCTCACAATCTATTGCGATTTGGACAAGGTTTGGCAGATTGGATCCCCTTGCATTTCTTATTAGTGCAACTTTGTTGATGTTAACGCTCAATCTTGTCATGCATCTTCTATTTGAATGTTCTTCTTAAAAGAGAGTCGGTTGGTCGGTGTCGTCTTTGTCTTTTTTAGGATCCTTTTTTTCTTCTGGTTTAATGTCGAATTCAACTTCTGAACCAATTGACAATTTGCTGTCTGGTTTTTCTACTGCCTTTTCGTCTGAATTGGGTTGAGTTGTTTCTGTTTCTGTGGTTGGTTTATCGGTGTTATCTTCGGAGGTGGCTTCTTCTATTGCTGACTCGTCAATAATTTCTTTTACAGAAATGGGTTTGCTTTCTGTAAGCTTATTTCCCAATGACTTCCATCCTTTCACATCAATAAATTCCAACAGATCTAATTCGGTTTCTTCGATAGTCTTTTTTACTTTTACTTTATAAGTTACTTTAGGATGGTTGCTGAGTGTTACAAAATAAAGAGTTGACCGAGGGTTTTCACCAATGAAGTTAAATTTTTGCCCTAAACTAGTGGTTTCAATCTTAAAGCGTTTGATGTAGGTTGCCTTTTTTTCCACTTCATAATAGATAGCCGAGATGATGGATTCAGGATCGAAGGCCCTTATATATAGAATACTATTTACATCGTACCTATTTGTCAGTTCGTAATCAGTCAATTGATAGGTGCCGTTGTTATAAACTACAAGAATGTTTTTTCCAGTATCAAATGCGCCCAAATATTTACCTCGCTCTTTCGTGTTTAGTCTCCCACTGACTTCGTCCATCCAGATTTTCTGTGCACCGAGTGTCGATTTTCCAACTTCCTTGAGTGTAACTTTCCGTACTGGATATTTTGTTAAGGTATTTCCCTGAGATCCACGTCCTTTTATGTCTATATCTCCGCAATCAAAGTCGAATACTTTTTTTCGCGCGCTACATCCTTGAGAGAGCTGGATATTTAGGATTTCAGATTCTCCATTAGGGTTGGAGGAGAAGTAATGGATTTTTGATCTTGGTGTCCCCTTGGTAAGATCATATTCCTTGTCTCTGGTAATCGAATTGACATGAAATCGTTTGACGTAGGATTTTCCACTTTTCCCATCTACATAGACCAAGTTGTAAGTGGTTCTTTTGTCTCCCTTTTTCCAGACAGCAACATGAATAATGTTTTTACCGACAAATGTTTTGTCAGAAATTCGGGTCACCATAAATTTCCCGTCTTTTCGGAATACAATGATATCATCGATATCTGCACATTCACAAACGAACTCATCCTTTTTCAGACCATGTCCTACAAATCCATCTTCTCTATTGATATAGAGTTTGCAGTTTTTGGCAACTACTTGTGCTGCTTTAATGGTGTCAAATTGAGTGAGTACCGTTCTTCGTTCTCTTCCTTTGCTATATTTCTTTAATAAATTTTCAAAATAAGCGATAGCATAGTCAGTGAGGTTTTCCAGGTGGTGTCTAGTTTCTTTTATGCCTTCCTCTATTCCTGCAATCAACTCATCCGCTTTGAACGAGTTGAATTTAGAAATCCGCTTGATTTTAATTTCTGTTAGCCGCACGATATCGTCTTCAGTAATGTCTCTGTGCATGGTATACTGGGGTTTGCCGCCAGTACATTTTTCGTTCGGGGTTTCGATGTATTTTTTTAATTCCCGATCAATAGTGGAGATGACATCTTCCCAAGTTTCACACTCTTCAATTTCACGATAGACTCTATTTTCGATGAATACTTTCTCCAGGCTGGCAAAGTGCCATTTTTCAAGAGCTTCCTGTAGCTCGATTTCTAATTCCTGACGCAGTAAATCCTTAGTATGTTCAGTAGAAATTTTAAGAATCTCTTCTACCGTCATAAAATGCGGTTTGTTATCCACAATTACGCAGGCGTTTGGAGAAATCGAGACTTCGCAATTGGTAAACGCATAAAGCGCATCCATAGTAACTTCTGGAGAAATACCCGAGGCCAATTCTATTAAAATTTCAACTTCCTTGGCCGTATTATCAGTTACCTTTTTTATTTTAATTTTCCCCTTGTCGTTGGCTTTTATGATGCTATCAATGATGGAGGTGGTCGTAGTAGAGTAGGGGATTTCCCGTATGGCCAATGTTTTTTTATCGACTTTTTCAATCTTTGCTCTAACTCTCACCTTGCCTCCTCTTTTACCTTGATTGTAGTTAGAAACATCTACAGACCCTCCTTCAGGAAAGTCTGGGAAAATCTGAACCCGTTTATCTTTGAGAATGTTTATGGAGCCTTTGATCAACTCAATAAAATTGTGTGGTAAAATTTTAGTAGACAGACCAACAGCAATACCTTCCACGCCTTGTGCCAGTAGCAAAGGGAATTTCATTGGCAGCGCGATCGGTTCTTTCTTTCTACCATCGTAAGACATCTGCCATTCAGTAGTCTTTGCATTAAAAGCGACTTCCAAAGCGAATTTGGTCAGTCTGGCTTCTATATATCTGGCAGCAGCGGCACGGTCTCCCGTCCTTCTGTCTCCCCAGTTTCCCTGACAGTCAATGAGCAAATCCTTCTGGCCTAACTGAACCAGTGCATCACCAATAGAGGCATCACCATGTGGGTGAAATTGCATAGTCTGACCAATAACATTTGCTACTTTATGGAAACGGCCGTCATCCATAGCCTTTATAGCATGGAGTATTCTGCGTTGTACAGGCTTGAGTCCATCTTCGATATATGGGACTGCCCGTTCAAGAATTACGTAAGAAGCGTAATCTAAAAAATAATTTTCGTACATACCAGAGAGAGAGATTACACGGTCTGTCCCTCCTGATGACTTGTCTTCGGGTTCCTCTGCTGAGTTCGTTTTATTGTCCTTCAATTCTTCAATTTTAAGTCCATAAAGATACAACTTTATTCTCTAACTACAAAAGAAATGTTTGCAAATTAATTACAAAGTGGTAACTATTTGGGTAAAGGGAGGTGGGGGAAGTATAGGGACTTGTTTTGCGCAGCAAAAACTAAGAGTAGAGGGTATGTGGACAAATTCGACAACGGTTTTCTGTCGTAAAGGATGAGGGAGCAGGCTGACCAAATTTTGCAAGGCACTAGGAGTCACTTATGCTTAGTTAATGATAATAAGGAATCCAAGGGCCAGCGTTAGCAACTCTTCCCATTACATAGGTCTCTCTGCCAAACAAAAAAAGACCCGTTCCCAAAAAGGAAACGAGTCTTTTATAGGACTTAGCTAATGCTATTTAGCTTTTCTCTTTGAAGAGTTTGCCTGCTTGTCCGACCCAGTCGTCACGCTGAATTCGTCCAGGGAAAAACTGGATGGCATCTGTTATTGTATCGACTAAATCCGTATCAAACTTGCTGACTTGTTCGAACGTGTAGATACCGAGTTTATTCAATTTTTCCTCGATGAAAGGTCCGACTCCACTGATGAGTTTTAGATCATCCTTTTGATCTGCCGTCGCCGTAGGTATTTTGGTACCCATGCTTGCTTTCAGTTTGTTTGCAGCAGCACTGGCTTTTGCTTCTTTCTCTTCTTTGGAGAGCTTAACTGGTTCTGCAGCTGGTTTTTTCGCTTCTTCACGTTCTTTGTGGACAAGAGTTATACCGAGCTCCTTCTCGTATTTGTCGATCTTAGCGATTGATCCACCACCTTCGTCTAACTGAAGATCGTGAAGTGCTTGCCATTTTTTAGCAGAAGCAAGTTTTGCTTGTTCGATCCAAGCCGGAGTATCCGACATTTTGGCATTGAAGCCTGCTTTCTCGATCATGCCGTTTAACTCAGCAGGAGATTTGCTTGCAAGTGCAGCATAATTCGTCACACCACCTGCTTTCAGCATTGCCTCCATTTTTGGACCAATACCTTCAAGAATCTGTAAGTTTTGAGGTGCACCACCAGTACTTCCTCCGGTACTTCCGCCAGAATCAATGGTGATACCTAGTTTTCCTTTAAACTTATCAATTTTAGCGATTGATCCTCCACCTTCATCCAATTGGAAGCTATGCAGGTCCTGCCATTTTCCAGCAGAAGCCAATTTAGCTTGATCGATCCATGACTGTGTATCTGACATCCCAGGATTGTATCCTGATTTTTCTAACATTCCATCAAGCGTTGCTTTGTTGGAATTTCCTAGTGTAGAGAAGGTTTTAATACCGTTGTTATTAAGCGCTTCTTCCATTTTAGGTCCAATTCCTTCAATTGCTTGCAGTAGTTCTGGTTTTCCAGTATCTCCGCCGCTAGAAGGTTCTGTATCGTGTTTGATCTTTCCTTCAATGCCTAATTTCTTAGCATATTTGTCAATCTTAGCGATACTTCCTCCACCTTCATCGAGTTGGAAGTCGTGTAGTTCTTGCCATTTTTCGCCATTCGCCAATCTAGCTTGATCGATCCAGGACTGTGTATCAGAAATTCCTGGGTTGTACCCTTCTTTTTCAAGAATACCGTCAAGGTTTCCTTTGTTGGAATTTCCAAGTGTTGAAAATGTTTTGACGCCATTCTTGTTAAGCGCTTCTTCCATTTTTGGACCAATACCCTCAATTACTTGAAGCATATCTCCTTTTCCAGTATCTCCGCCACCTGTAGGTGTTGGCACTGGTACGGGAGTTGTTCCACCTCCAGTTGAAATGCCAGTATTTGAGTTTGCTTTATCCTGGCAAGCTTTAAGTGCTATTTTACTGTTGTCCAATTGACCACGAAGTTCAGCAATTTGAGCTTTTAGTTTAGCGTCGTCGCCACTGCCCTGGTTGGCTTTTGCTAGTTCTGCTTTCAGTTTTTCGATTTCTGCAGTTTGTGCATTGTTTTGTTCGATTGCTGATTTTAATGCTCCGTCTACTTGTTCTTTATCTGTTTTAATTGCTCCCAGCAAGTTTTCAGATTTTGTCAAGTTAGATTTTACAGCAAGCAAATCTCCATGTAACTGGCCTTTTTCATTTTCCAGTACTTTTATTCTTGCATTTCTAGCTTCGAGATCTTTTTTCAATCTGCTTAGTTCTTCTTCTAAAGCAGCATATTTTTCTTTTAGCGCATCATAATCACCTTGCAGGGAAGCATATTTCTTTTCCCATTCAGCGATAGTCGCTTTAAGTCCACTGACCAATCTTCCCCATAACAACCAACCTAGTAGTAACCCAAGTAGGAAGAAGAAAAGATTCCATAATAACCAGCCTAATCCGTGGCTGCCAAAATGTTCCATAAGACCGTAATCCATAATGTCGTATTTTTATAAGATTAAATTAAAAGGATTTTCAATTGAAATAAGTTATTTAAGCTGTACGTTTACCCGACGATTTTTTGCCTTACCGGCATCGGTATCATTCGTAGCTGCTGGTTGGCGTTCTCCTTGAGAGGAAATTTTGATTCGACTGGAGGAAACACCGCTGTCTACCAAGTACTTTCTGATCATTCGTGCCCGTTTTCTACCAAGCGCAAGATTACCATCGTCAGATCCATCTGCATCAGTATGTCCGATGACAGAGACTCGTTTACTCTTATCTTGTTTAAGGTATTCAACTACCTCTTTGGTATACAATTTAAATTGTGTGGTAGGAACAAATTTGTCAGAATTGTAATCGAAGTAATAGGTTCGGTCTTCAAAAGTTTGAGCAGTAGTCGCTAGTTTTTTACCATCTTTAGATGGAACAATAGCATCGAATCTGGCAGGTGTATTTAAGTTGCCGGCTATTTCTCCTCTTAAATCAAAACGGTCGGCTTTAATGCCACGAGCGACAAGCAGTTTTCTGATTTCCGCTGCTCTAGAAATTCCCATATTATCATAGGAATCTTTATTTTTTTCATTTTTAAGATAATAACCTGTAATCTTTAGTTTGTGATCTGGGTTGGCCTTCATGTATTTAGCCGCTTCGTCCAAAAACTTTTTGTTATTTGCAGATAGATTCGGGCTGTTAGAGTTTGCCGCAAATGCAAACTGCTCATACCCATTCAAAGGTAATTTCCCATTTTCGTTAAGCCCTAAATTTGAAGCGCGGACAGGCGCATTAGGTGTTGTTGGTTGTTCTACTTTAGTTTCTCCGCAATGTTCTAGCACGTAACATTCGTACCAATACCCACTTGCAAACAAACCGCCAAGAAGCAACAATAGAATTAGTCCTCTCATATGGTTGTGATTTATTAGAAAATATATTGAGAATTAAAAATATAATCAGTTCTACTATTATACAGAATACATGATTTAAGACGCTTTTAGGGGCAAAAGTAACAGAGTAGTTGTTAATCCTCTAATATATATATAATCCCTAATTAAATAAAAAAAACATCCCAATATATTGAAATGTTTTTAATAGAGATAAGTATTTTGCTGGGAATAAGGTATTTACGTATTTAGGTTACTGCCTTTTAGAAGGCGTAATTACTCGTCTTTTTTCTTCTTTTTGAAATCTCCATTTTTCCAGGCTTGAATAAATTTTGCCCAGGCAAATGCGTTGAAGATGTTCATTGGCGGGGTTTGGCCTGCATAATAATATTTTTGTGCCTGTTGGCGCAAATAATAATCACCATTTTCATTGCCATCCATCTCCATATTTTCTCTAAGCACAGACATTCTCCGTTTTGCTAGATTTTCTTTGGCGCGCTCCTCCAGTTCATTCCGGACGTCCATAGCCAAAAATTCAATCTTGAAATGGTCTCGGCTCGGCCAGGGGAAGATCACCGTCGTCGGTAGATTGATCGCATCTGAAGTCATCAGTTGCACCAACGTCAGACTATTGCCAATGATGGTATCTGGAATGACGTATTCTTTTAGTTTGTATCCGAGAGAAGAAAACTGAAGTGTTTCTCCACGTTGTGCGACTATAGTGAAAAATCCATTGTAATTGGCGTAGGTGCCTCTGCTTGTGCCTTTTACGGCTACACTTGCATAAGGAATAGACATCAGACTATCTCCTGTCATTACAAGGCCAGAGACCTGCACCAAATCCAACTCGCCTCGCTGCCCAAACAGGGAGGAGACTATAAAAAGCAGGACAAATAAGGTCGTTAATTGTTTCAATTCGGTTTTCTTCTGTGAATAAGCAATGTTAAAAGCTACTCTAAGTCCAATAATAAAGATACGATATATCTATCCATTCCAAAAATCATTCCTTTTCAAAACGGACCAATGCTTCACATCGTTAATTTCTGTCTTACAATTAACAAAGGTTTAACAGGATTGTTCCAAATCAATGAGTTTGCTCTTTGTTTTGAAATACGAATCCTACTTTTTCCCTTTTACCAATATCGTTTCTAATAACTCTGTCATGGAGTTGATGTAGTGAAACTTAAGACCTCGGATATATTCCTGATTGATTTCCTTCACATCTTTTTCGTTGGCTTTGCAAAGGACTATTTGCTTAATGCCTGCTCGATGTGCAGCAAGGATTTTTTCTTTGATTCCTCCTACTGGCAATACTTTGCCTCGTAAAGTAATCTCTCCGGTCATCGCAGTATACGGTAAAACAGGCCGCCCGGTAAATATAGACGCCAGCGCAGAAAGCATGGTAATACCTGCAGAAGGACCGTCTTTAGGAATCGCCCCTTCCGGCACATGGATGTGGATGTTTTTCTCTTCGAAATCGGCCGCTTTCAAACCGACCAATTTGGGGTTTGCTTTTAAAAAACTGAGGGCGGTGGTTGCTGATTCTTTCATGACATCACCTAGATTTCCCGTAAGGGTAAGTACTCCTTTCCCCTTGCTGGTGCTAGCTTCTATAAAGAGGATGTCTCCACCAACCTGTGTCCACGCAAGTCCTACTGCTACTCCAGGCATATCCACTTCCTGATAAAGGTCACGGGTATACTTTACAGGTCCAAGGTAATCGTATAGGTCACTGGTTTTTACCGTTTTGCTGTACGGTTGTTCCATCGCGACTTTCTTGGCGACACCTCGCATTACCCCTGCTATTCGGCGGCTCAATTCACGAACCCCTGACTCACGGGTATAGTCTTTGGTTATTTTTGAGATGACCTCTGGTTTTAGCTTGATGTTAGTCGCTTTTAACCCATGGTTTTCTCGTTCGATTGGGACCAAGTGTTTCTTGGCAATTTCTACTTTCTCTTCCAAGGAGTAACCGCTTACTTGAATAATTTCCATTCTGTCCAATAATGCAGGCTGGATGGTGTTTAAGGAGTTTGCGGTAGCAATAAACAAGACTTTAGACAAGTCATACTCTAGCTCTAGATAGTTGTCATAAAACGTAGAATTTTGCTCAGGGTCAAGTACCTCCAGCAATGCAGAAGATGGATCACCTCTAAAATCTTTCCCAACTTTATCGATCTCGTCCAGAATAAAAACAGGATTAGACGTTTTTGCTTTCTTTAGGGATTGAATAATTCTTCCTGGCATTGCACCGATGTATGTTTTTCGGTGTCCACGGATTTCGGATTCATCATGCAATCCACCTAAGGACATGCGAATGTATTTTCGTTTTAATGCTGCTGCTATTGATTTTCCAAGGGAGGTTTTTCCTACACCAGGAGGGCCGACTAAGCATAAGATAGGGGCTTTCATATTCCCTTTTAGCTTCAAGACAGCAAGGTGTTCTAGAATTCGATCTTTCACTTTTTCCAGTCCATAGTGATCTTTGTCCAGGATTTGTGCCGCTTTTTTGAGGTTGAAATTGTCTTTTGTAAACTCGCCCCAAGGCAAGTCCAACAGTAATTCCAGATAGTTGATCGTCACTGAATATTCGGCGACTGCAGGGTTCATTCTGCGGACCCGTTTTAGTTCTTTATCGAAGGCGGCACCGATTTCTTTACTCCATTTTTTCTTTGCGCTTCTTGTTTTTAGCTGATCTATTTCCTGAGCATTGGTGTTTTGTCCAAGTTCCTCCTGAATTGTTTTCAATTGCTGGTTTAGGAAATAATCGCGTTGTTGTTTTTCTAAGTCCGTTCGAACTTTGCTTTCAATCTGGTCGCGTAGTTGGAGCAGTTGCAATTCACCATCAATAAACTCCAGGACTAATTCCGCTTTTTCGACCATATCGTCGGTTTCCAGAATCTGCTGTTTGGCTGGGATCTGGATGCTAAGATTGGCGGCAATAAAGTTGAGCAGGAAAACATTGTTGTCTATGTTTTTTAATACGACGGTTGCTTCGGAGGGGATATTTGGGGACAGTTTTATGATTTGCTGCGCCAGATCTCTAATCGAAGCGGTGAGTGCAATGAAATTTTTGTCATTCTCCGGCTCTGTATCGTCTAACAGCGATATTGTACCTTTCAGATAGGGATCATTGCTGAGTAACTCTTCTAGGATAAACCGTTTTCTTCCTTGCAGAATGGCGGTTGTTGTGCCATCAGGCATCTTTAGCAACTTGATGATCCGAGCGATGGTACCAACTGTGAAAAGGTCAGAAAGAACTGGGTCTTCAATATTGATTTCTCGTTGAGAAATAACCCCGATCAGCCGACCAGATTCGTAGGCATCAGTAATCGCTTTTATTGATTTACCACGATTGATAGTGATAGGGATGATAATACCCGGAAAGAGCACGGTGTTTTTAAGAGCAAGAATAGGTAACTCTTCAGGGATGTCTTCCTGTTTTAATTCTTCTTGGTCATCCTCTACGGAAAGCAAGGGGGGCATAAACTCTATTTCGTCTTCCAAACCAGTTGGCATAAAAAAATCTTCAAACATGCTCATAAATTAGATAGCTTATATTTAGTGCCAACTTGGCAGGTGTTTCCATATTTCTAAGGCAAACACCCATAGGCCAACTATTATGCCACAGCGCTTTTTGCCTGAATTGTTGCTTATAAATCGGAGGTAACCTGAAATTAAGTGCCAATTACGTAAAAAAACGGACACATCGTCATTTCAACTTCGAATAAACAAAAATGATTTATTAAAAATAAAACGAAATTAAATGACTTTAGTTACAATTGCCTACTTATATGCTTTGTTCTAAATTAAAGGATTTTCTATAAGAAAACAACCAAAAAATAGACAACAATCCAAGACCTACCACTGCAAAAATTACCAGATTTGCATATTCATTGGATTGTAGGAAATAGTAGATGACCAAAGGAAGGAGAAGCCATCGTAATGTTTCTAAGATCAATGTCCATCTTTTTTGTTCTAAGATGCCCCCAAGATTTAGCACAGATAAGACAATCATCCCAATACCTAGTCCTTTTAGCCCGAGTTCAAAGTCTTTTGATGCTAACAGAAATAGTGTCGCCCCACCCAATAGTAAAAGGTACTGAAACAAGATGTAATAATTTAATCCGTTTGGAATCTGGGTGTCATATTTTATCTGTTCTTCTGGAGTTATTGGTTGAGGAAACAAAGAACCTCCTAGATATTCTGGCCGCCATCCTGGTTTATTGATCAGCATTCTGAATTTGTCTGCTAGGTTGACTTTTTTCATTTCTTGGAATAACTCTGCATAATAATCAAAGTTGGCCCATACCGGATTCCAGCTGGCAAGTGGGCGGGTCACTCCATAGACCACCGTTTCTTCTTCGGGCTGAAAGGTGCCAAACATTCTGTCGAAAATGATGAAGGTGCCACCGTGGTTTTTATCAATATATTTGGGATTAATACCATGATGAACCCTATGATGTGAAGGAGTATTAAAGACGTATTCAAAAATCGGATTCATTTTGCCAATCATCTTGGTATGAATCCAAAATTGATAAAGAGTTTGGAACGCATTTATCGTAAGAAAAGCAATTGGGTTGAACCCGATAAGCGCCAAAGGAAGATAAAAAATGTTGGAGATAATTGTTTGAAAGGTGGATTGCCTTAACGCTACAGAGAGGTTGTATTCTTCACTCTGATGATGTACGATATGCGTCCCCCAAAATGCACTGACTTCGTGCGCATATCTATGAAACCAGTAATAAAAGAAGTCAATACCTACAAAAAGCAATGCATAAGACCACCAAGAAGCAGGGATTTCGAACAATCGGAAGTTTTCAAAAAGGAAGAGATACCCTACAAATATCATCGTTTTCAAGATAGCGCCACTGACCTGTTGAGTAATACCGCAACTAATATTAGTCACTGCATCATTAAATCGATACAACTCTGTTTTTTTGAGCTTCCCTACGATGAACTCTACCCCGATGAGAATAAAAAAAATAGGAATTGCAAAGACAATGACTTTCATTTTTTTCTTTAAAATTACGAAAAATTATAGGTCTTTGGCAAGGAGGAGTTTTGCTAGTGTACTAGCGATTTTATTTGAAGGTTGGTCTACCGCAAATTTAAACTACAAGCAGGGATTACTTGGAAATTGAGCAAAATTAGTGCTTTCGTGCCCGATTATCAATGTTTTTTACCTGTGAGAGTGCTGTTGTATTGGTGTTAGACTTTGGTTGCTGCTTCTTGGGAATACTCCTCTTTGATGTTTATGAGTTGTGTCGCAAAAATGGAAATGATACAATAGGCTAAGAAATAATAAAATCCGGAATGCAATTGGGTCTCGATGTTGTCATCTGATTTTGTCGCCAAAAAGGCAAGGAAGACACCGACCACAAAAACATCAGCCATCGACCATTTACTAATAATCGAAACAAACTTGTACAAGCGACCACGAATAGACAGATTTTTAAAAAATAGAACGACCAACAAGCTGATTGCCTTGAATACAGGAATTAGAACACTAAACAGCAAGATCAGGATCGCTACTAATTGATTGTTGTCATTGTAAAGTGTGCGGATGGTTCCTAGTATGCTTTGGGTCGACTCGTGCAAAGACAATTTGCCGACAAGTGGTAAAGTTGCTCCAACTTTTATAGACAAGATGGGCTGCACTAAACCAGGGTACAAGCAGATTAGGGAAAGGATAATTAAAGCTAAAGCGAATAGGTTTCTTGTTTTCATTGTTTTTCTATTGAAGGGCAAATTTAGGAAATGTATTGCTGTAATCAAACATTCTTACTCCTAGGCATTCTTCATTTATTTATTCTATGACTGCTTGTAAATCCTTTTCTTAACTTTGTCCAAAATTCATACTTCTGATTTATGAAAAAAGTAACTTGGTTTCTAACGGATGAATTTCCTCAGCTATTGGAGAAATTGGAAGCTGACAAATCACCAATTTGGGGCAAAATGACAGCGCACCATATGGTAGAACATCTGAGTTTCGTACTAAGGATTTGTAATGGGAAAATGGAATTCCCGGTATTGGCTGCGGAAGAAGCGATAGCCAAGAGCAAAAGGCATGTTTTTGAATATAAGAATCCATTCCCAAAAGGGTTGAAAGCTCCTTTTATCTCCGAGGATTTGACTCCGATAGAATACCAAACAATGGAAGAGTCTAAAACTGTTTTGGAAAGTGAATTGCAAGCTTTTTTTGATCATTTCAAAGGGAAGCCAGCAAATACATCTGCCAATCATCCAATTCTTGGCCCATTGAATTTTGAGGAGTGGGCATTTTTTCAAACAAAACACATCAGTCATCATTTTTCACAGTTTGGAGTGATGGAAAAAGAAATTACACCGTATTAATGATCGATCAACCAAAACAAGAATTGCTTACTATCGTCAAAACAGCAGTAAACAAAGGAGAATTTATAAAAATGACCTTGAGTAAACCAGGATCTGGGGACCAAGAGTGCAAAAACATTTTTTTAAAACCATTCCTGGTAAAGGACACCATAAAGCTCTCTTTTACCTACCGATTTCCAACTAAAGATCAAGTGTCTAATTTTGAGTTGGAAGCAGCAATTGAGGAATTGGACTGTATTATTGGAGCAAGTTTTTTGAATGTCAATCTATTTACCACCACCAACAACTGGGAAATCAGGTACAACCGTAAACGGAAATCTAAAATTTGGAAAAAACCGCCTACAAACAGCAAAACTCCAGATTTAGACCATGACAATAAGAAGCAACGCCTCATTGTCCCTGAAAATAATGTATACCTACACCAATTAGGCGTGACTACTGCGGCAGGCAAAGTGGTGCAGAAGAAGTTCGATAAATTTCGCCAAATCAATAAGTATATAGAGACTATAGATCATTTGCTTCAAGAGGTGGACTTGAAAAAAGGATTCAAAGTTGCTGATATGGGATCAGGGAAGGGATACTTGACATTTGCACTATATGACTATTTGAAAAACAATAAATTGGTAGATGCCAGAATCACTGGAATTGAGTTGCGCGGAGAATTAGTTGACAAATGCAACCAGATCGCTCAAGACGCAGATTTCGAAAATCTAATTTTTCGTACAGGACGAATAGAAGATTACCCTACCGTACCACTTGATATGCTAATCGCACTGCATGCCTGCGATACGGCAACAGATGAAGCGATTGCCAAGGGCATAAAAAGCAACGCCAAACTTATTGTCTGTTCACCATGCTGCCATAAGCAGATCCGCCAGGAAATGAAAGGAAGTGTTGAACTAAATCCAATGCTGAAACACGGTATTTTATTGGAGCGACAAGCAGAGATGGTAACGGATGCAATACGCGCATTACTTTTGGAAGCGAATGGGTATAAAACTAAAGTTTTTGAGTTTGTCAGTACCGAACATACTGGTAAAAATGTGATGATCACCGCCCTAAAGTCAAAAAATCAAAGGGACAAAGCGGAAGTTCTTTCAGAAATTTCTTCTCTAAAGTCTATTTTCGGGATCAATACACATTATCTAGAAACCTTAATCTAAATCGAAAATTTCTTTTAAAAATACCTCTTCCTCTCTTGATTTAACCTTCACAAGGTCTAGACATCCTACTTCGCATTGGTCGTCTTACTCAAATCTATTAGTTGGCAGACAATGGTAATAATAGGATGATTTATCATGCATAGTTTTGTGCAATTTTGTATTTTTATTTTTGCTATATGCAATGTAGCTGTTTGATTGTCATCAAATTTGCCTTGTTTTTATCTAGGAATAAGGCTTTTGCTTTTTAGGAACGTCTAAGTGTGAAAATTAAAGAGATAATCATTCAGGTAAGTTTGAAAAAAAGTATACATTTAAGTAATACATTTAAGTAATTCTACTCAAGTGACACGATTCAAGTGGCGCTTCTCGAATAATTCTACCCCACTATTTCTCTGGTATGTTACAACTGTGCATAACCAGTTATTTTTTATTATAAAAACGCTAAGCTATGAGTGAAATCAAAAAACTATTACTGATTATTATTTTATCGGGTATAACTTATTCAAGTTATGCGCAAAACATTGGAGTTGGTACTACAACTCCTGACCCCAGTGCACAATTGCATATCTCTGATACGAACAGAGGGCTTCTTATTCCAAACATATCTTTAACGGATGTTTCGGTTCCTGCACCAGTCACTGCACCAGCTACTGGATTGCTTATTTGGAATACAAATGCTTCAGTCACTGGAGGCCAAGGGGCAGGATATTATTATTGGGATGGAAGTAATTGGACAAATTTAATAGGCCCAGCGGGCCCTCCAGGAATGGATGGTGCAGATGGAGTTGACGGAGCACCAGGAGCAGTAGGCCCAACAGGCCCTCCAGGAATGGATGGCGCAGATGGAGTAGACGGAGCTCCAGGAGCAGCAGGTCCAACAGGCCCTCCAGGAATGGATGGTGCGGATGGAGTTGACGGAGCCCCAGGAGCAGTAGGACCAGCGGGCCCTCCCGGACTGGATGGCGCCGATGGTATGGATGGTGCCACAGGTGCAGTAGGCCCAACAGGACCACAAGGTGAAAGTTGTTGGGATCTGAATTCCAATGGCGTACTAGATACCGGAGAAGACATAAATAACGATGGAGTAGGGTCTGCTCTTGATTGTTCGGGGTCGAACACCCTAGATGA
>CALLWB010000049.1 GCA_938016265.1 uncultured Saprospiraceae bacterium | reverse complement strand
AATTCCTCCATTGGCAGGATATCGACAAACGCATCAACGATCCGCGCCCAGCTTTCCTCAGGAACCATTGTTTCCATGCTCGTCATAAACAGCTGATTTCTATTTTCGCCTGTTCTAAATTCCATCTTTTGTTTTGAATTTCATGACTCTTGAAGACAAGAAAAATATATGGGATTTTTTGTGTTTGGGGTGGGTTATTGCACGGCCTGACGGTCTGTAACAGCGACGTTGCTGTTCCTCGTGACAGCAATGTACGTCTGTTGCTTTTGCTAGCTGCTTTTAAAACCACTTCCATGCTTTTGCAAATATATCTTTCCCATTGGAATAGTATACCTTTAATCCCCTTTTGATATAGGAATAATAGAATGGGGAATAATTATCGCTGCTTTCACTTCCAAACGTCTTGATATACTCGTCATAAGAAAGGACTACACTATTTGGATTTAGTCTATCCAATTTCAACTCTACTAATTCCTTTGAAGTTCTTTTGATTTCCAAGTTGCGATAATATCCACCAAAGCACGATCTGTGAGCACTAAATACTTTTATCTTTTCGTTGATTTCTAAGCTTAAGTCCAATGTATCCTCCATTAAGTAAATTTCCTTTTCCAAATTTGTTAATGAAAAAAAGGTGTCTTGCTCCACCTTTATTTCTAACTTTATTTTTTCACCAAAAACTGAATTTAAACGAAGAATAGCCTTATTGTTTCTTGTTTTAACTTTGTAAATCGAACCATTATTGTAACCATGTACCATATATTCATGTTTCGTTTTTCCGAAGAACCTTTCCAATGTACTCTTTCCGAAAGCAGTCAATCCTGTTGAGTCAAGAAGAAAAATGTATTTTCTCTTGTAGTCTAGACTAATTACCTTCATTTCCACAGTATCCAATATAAACAAATTAGATTGTGCATTTACTGCTGTTTTATGTAAAAAAGACAGGAAAAAAATCAATACTATATGTTTCATAGCTTTAAATAAAATTTCAATAGAAATGGTAAAATCGGCTCAATCAAAAGATTAGTATTTGATCAATCTTTTAGGAAATACTAAACTAACGTTGGTTGCTTTTGTTATGGCTTCATAGCGATGCGATTAGTAATTAGCGGTAGGCTGCGAGCGTACCCGCATAGGGGATGTTTGCTATAATCTGTAAGCCACGCGCAGCATAAATATAGATAAAATATTAAATTCAAGCAGAGCACCAAGCGAATTAAAATTGCTAAATTTTTATAAGCGTCTTAATGAGCGACATAAAGAACTTCCTGAGTAAATTTTCCCAAAGCATCTGCATTGCTGCATGGACGTTGGTTGCATTTGTTGCATAACGTTTTCTCTTCATTCTATGTCAGTTCGGCTTTTCATTCTGCCAAATCATTGATTTTTATACGTTGTTTTAAAACGCTTTTTTGCCTAATATTTTCCGATTGGACTTACTCCTTGTCGATGAAAAACACTTCCTGTTCGGCGGTATCTCATCTCTTTTCCGTTAACACACAAAACATAATTTCCGTTTCCTCTCTGTTCTGATACGCTTGTTATTTTGATATCATTTTCCGAACAATTATTATCAACAGCAACATGGTCTTTTAAATCATCAACAGTTGCATCAACTCTTTTTAACCAACTATGTATTTTTTTATTTCCTTCAGGTTCTTCAAAATCGGCAGGTAAATTACAGTCTGGGAATTCTTCTTCTAAAGAAGTAGCTTCATTTACCACTTTGTCAATAAACTCCCAAGTTTTATCATCATTTAAAACTACCCTTCTACCATCTTCAGTTTTTGCAATTAAGGTCTGTCCTATAGATGATGATACAATTAGTAAACTGATTGCTATTAGATATATTTTTTTCATTTTTTATTATTTTATTAGCCTTAGTTAGGATTTACAAACTTCTTTTCAATTATTGGATTGTTCTTTTTTGTAAAATCAAGATATTGATTTAAACCCACAGAGTATTGCAGCAATCTTGCGTATTTGACTTGTAATAAGTTTGAAATTTGTGGATTGAAATTATTTACTGCTAATTCGAGCGTCGATTGTAGCCTTTCCGTTAAATCGTGATATTTCATAAAACTATCATATTCGCTATCAGTACCATTAATTAAAATTTCAAATTCATTTTGATGAAATTGAATTATTTCGTCACAATAAGATTTTAGTTCGTTCTCCGTTTTTGTTTGTTTCATTTGTTTTTTTTAATGTTATGCAACGTGAGTTTACGCAACAACCCCAATCTCCCCATCACCGCTACATCCACCAGCCATCAAACCACACCCACTTTTTAACACCTTAAAATTAACAAAAATAATGATATTTACGTAGAGACGATCCAAGGAGAATCTCCCTGCCAAAAATCGAAAAAAGAGCGCCATTTTTAGCTTTTTCAACCGTTTTTTGAAGTCATCCCAGCCGAGTAGGCGGACTGCTCTCAAGAGGTTGTAAGAAATGGTGGCGATTCGGAATTCGGTCTCCACGTTTTGTTTGCCTCGAACTAAGGTGCAAGTGAGTCCCATTTTACGTTTGAACGTGCCAATATATACTTGATCATTGACAACCTGCTATCTAAGTCATAAACAGCTGATTTCTATTTTCGCCTGTTCTAAATTCCATCTGTTGTTTTGAATTTGATGACACTTGAAGATAAGAAAATTATATGGGATTTTTTATGTTTGGGGTGGGTTATTTCGCGGCCTGACGTTTTGTAATCCACGATCGTTGTAGCATGAGTAAAGATAAAGACTTAAGTTTTAGCAGAGACTAAGCTCATTAAAATTGCTAAATTTTAATAGAGCGTCCTTAATGAGCGGCAACAAGAGCATCCTAAGTAAAATTTACTTCCTAAACTAAGCTTGCTACAATGGCCGTTGGTTACTTTTGTTCTCAACAGTTTCCTTAATCATTTTATATTTCTTTGATAACATGAATTCAGTAATCCATTGATCCGTATTTGTTTCGTCAAATTTTAAATTATGGATCCTATTCCCATCTTCTGCCTCAATCCTAATCGTATCTTTTCCATTAATTAAGGGTATTACGGCATAATTAAAATAAGAAAGTTCGTCAGACTCAAATACTACATTTGATAATGAAGAGTCAATCATACGACTAAGCGAATCTGGCCCTATTTCCAATTTGTAGGACAAAATTCTCAAAGAATCTAAATTCCCTCCATAACTATTAGATGAATCTAAAATTGTTCTTACAAGTTGATACTCTCTCTTGTCAAGGTAGATTTTAGCTTTTAAGTCTGTGATTTTTCCAAATGCTTCCAAATAGGAATTCCCACAATTCCCATAGTATGATGAATAGGCCTTTTCTAATAACACAAGAGCGTGATCTAATTTTCCTTGTTCATAGCTAAATCGAGCGTCCTCTATGATTTTAAAGCCATCTTGTTTAAAGTAAGACAAAAGACAAACAAGGATTGTAAATGAGAGTATGAACTTTAATTGTTTCATTTTCTTATGTTGTGCAAGTTTAATAAGCTACGACTGTGCCTGCGCTTAGCAGGCATGGACGTTAGTTATTTTTGTTGTGCTTAGTTTTTAACTCTATTCAATATTCCATCAATTTCATTGTAGTTATCAATCCAAATAATATTCAAGCCAATTTGGTCAAATGAAACCTCCTGAAGTTTATGATGAACTTCAACAATCGCATTGATTGTTTTGTCGTTAGGCATATCACTTTTAAATTCCTTCATAAACAGATCTCTATTTGTTCTTTTTAAGATGATGTAGTGCCTTGACTTCTTAGTTCGTTGTTTGGCAATTTCCAGTAATCTTCTTAGATTTGGATCTGTTCCAGATTGACCAATAAATAGGCAAGTATTTTCTCTGAAAAAATTAAGTTGAGTTAGATTTGACCAATTGTAAGGTTCTGACATGATAGTATGATAGTTCTCTTCAGAAAAAATGAGTAGACTCTCCTTTAAGTTTTCAAACTTTTCGGGGTCTTGAGGCAAAAAGCCATGAACATGATATATACCAATTTCCTCTTTTCCAGGAAAGGTACTATCATTGTAAACAGGTAAGTTTTTTATTCCTGCTTTCTCCAAAACAGTTTCAATCAAATCATCAAAATTATAATTTGTAATAGCTTTTATTCCTATTCCAGCTCTAGGTGGGGTACAAACTCTTACTAATGAATTCAATAAATCATTATTATCTAAATCTCCTAAGCCTCTATATAGGACTTTGGAAACTTCATTCTCAAACTTATCAGCTAATCCTGAGTTAATATATCTTGCAGCTTGTAAAGGGGAGCCAATGTTTAAAGATTTTAGGACGCTTGCAATTTTTCCTTTTTGATTATCGTTTAAGCTAGTATTAATGTCTTCAGGAAACTTTTTTTCGATTAATGACAACAATAAATGTGACATCAATCCATCCCAGGAAGGCAAACCAGCACCGATGGAAACACCCGCACCTAAAAATAAGATCAAATCGTCATTTTCATAAGCTTTTTTTAAATTCTTAAAATGTAGTTCAGGATCTGCATTTGCGTTTTCCTTTTCCAAGGATTTATCAACTATATTTTTTACTGCCTGATCCTTCAACTCTGGTACCAAATCTATAATGTATTCAGCATAATCTTGAAACAAGGGATCTAGATCATCAATATCCCATATAATTATTTCAAATTTATTCACATAGAGCTTGAACCTATCAAGAATAGTTTGCCTTTCTTTTTCTGTTAAACTTACCGAAACTATAAATAATATGTAGTTTAGGTTAATATGCCCTGTTCCAGAATACCACAAATGAACCTTGTTCCTAGGGTGCCCTAAAAACACATCAATAGACTTTGTTATTACATTAATTTTTTTTTCACGATAATATTTAATCTCTGCGAAAATAGGTTTGTTGTAGTCTTCATATCCTTTGCCTAATACAAAGTCAAACGTTAAAAAACCATATTTAAAGTTAAAACTAATTGGCTTGCCTTGATCTTTCATTACTTGGGGTAATATCTTTCTCAAGATTTCCTCAAATCTTACTCCTGGATTTGTACTCCTAATACTCAATTTTTTAAGAATATCTTTTCCTTTCATTTGGTTATTACATATTTTGATTAGTAAAGAAAGTAACTAATTTAATTCAGTTGTTTTGATCAACATAGATAAAAAATAAATTTGACTTTCTATAATTTGGATGTGTTTTATGTATTATTGAGCACAACTGCTTCCTACCCGAAACTTACTCAATCTCCTAGACATTTCAAATACAAAAACCCACCCACCATCCTAACTGCCTAATAAACAAACAAATAAACCACAAAAAAATACTAATGTGCCATAAAAACGAGTACTTGCTAGTCACTTATAAGTGCTTAAAGCGGCTAAGAGTGCCTTCTTTTCTGTCCTAGTTGATCTTATTCCATACGCAGTCATTCCAACAAACCAAAGCCACCCCGCAATTTGGAGCCTGACTTCCATTGGCCTGACTTCCAATAGCCTAGCGTCCAAAAAGCCCCCAAAACCACCACACGCCCCCCACCACCACAAATTATATTTCCTTAATTTCGCAGCATGACTTTGAAAACGGATCATAAAATAACCATCCAAGGCGCGCGGACGAACAATTTGAAAGACTTGTCTTTGTCCATTCCGCATCATCAATTGATTGTGGTGACTGGAGTGTCGGGGTCAGGAAAATCGAGCCTGGTGCTGGAGATCATTGCGAAGGAAGGCCAACGGCGGTACTTTGAAACGATGCCCACCTTTGCCCGACAGTTTATGGGAAAATTGAATCGGCCGGAGGTGGATGAAATCGAAGGGCTTTCGCCCGTGATCGCAATTGGACAACGGACAACGGGGATGCATGCACGATCTACCGTGGGGACGATTTCTGATATCTATGATTTGTTGCGGTTGTTGTTTGCCAGGGCGGGGAAGACGACTAGGGAGATCGAGCTCTCGCGGGCGCTGTTTTCTTTCAATTCGGCGGTTGGGAAGTGTGGTCGTTGCAATGGGATTGGCAAGGAAGAACAGATAGACCTCCACCGACTCCTCAACAGTCCAGAAAAGTCTATCCGGGAGGGCGCACTCGCCCCTACCCTGCCTAATGGATACATCATGTATTCGCAGGTGACGATTGAGGTGCTGAATCAAGTGTGCGAAGCGGAAGGATTTAGTGTGGACATTCCCTGGAAAGAACTGACCGAAGCGCAGCAGCAAGTGATTTTGTATGGCAGTGAAAAAATTAAAGTGCCTTTTGGAAAACATAGCTTGGAATCGCGGCTGAAATGGACAGGGATCAAAGCCAAGCCACGCGAAGAAGGGTTTTATAAAGGAATGATCCCCATCATGTCGGATATCCTTCGGAGGGATCGGAATGCGAACATTCTCCGATATGTGCATGCGCTGACCTGCCCGGATTGTCAAGGCGCTCGATTGAACAGCGACGCCTTAAGTGTCACCGTACACGGTAAATCAATAGCAGAAATTGCAACCCTGGAATTAAATGAATTAAATACCTGGATTCAGTCAAATACCTGGGGCGCAGTAGCGCATGAAATTGTCCATAAAATAAAAGCACAGATTGATTTATTAGAAGATCTTGGGCTAGGACATTTGACGGTAAATCGTCCTTCAAAATCATTGCGGCCTAGTGAAATTCAGCGGATTCGGGTGGCCAATCAGATTTTAGCGCCGCTGAGTGAGGTGTTGTATGTTTTTGACGAGCCAAGTATTGGCTTGCATCGGGAAGAAAACGAACGATTGATTTTTCATTTCAAACAACTTGTCAAAAAAGGGAATACGGTGATGGTAGTGGAGCATGACCTGGATACGATTGCCAGTGCGGATCACATTATTGAGATTGGTCCGGGCGCTGGCGTCCTAGGCGGCGAACTGCTTTTTAATGGCCCGTTTTCGGAGTTTGTCCACAAGGAGGAATTGAAGGAAATCAGCCCCACTTACCGAGCGATTAACCGTGTTGCCATGCCAATCAAATCGGCAGCATTAGCCGCAGCAAAAACAACAAACAACTCCCTACAATTACTTGGTTGTCAGGAAAGAAATTTGAAAAACATTGATGTTGAATTTCAACTTGGAAAACTGAATGTGGTGAGTGGACGATCGGGCGTTGGAAAATCGAGTTTGGTAAAAGGCACTTTGCTTAAAGCAGTCCAGCAACAGTTAGGAATGGAAGTAGACGGTCCTTTGAAATTGACCAGCCACAAGAACCTGGACCAGCTCAATAAACTGATATTTATCGACCATTCGCCGATCGGAAAAACACCGCGTAGCAATCCGGCGACTTATCTGGGCCTCTCCAATCCGATTCGTGATCTCTACGCGAGTCTGCCGGAATCTAAGGCACAAGGATTTACCAAGTCCCGATTTTCGTTCAATAACAAAGGCGGACGGTGCGAGACCTGCCAAGGAGCAGGAAAAACGCAGATCGGGATGCACTTTTTGGGTAATGTCGACTTGGTGTGCGGCACCTGCAATGGAGATCGATTTAACGAAGACACCCTTCGGATTAAGTACAATGGATTGTCTATTGCGGATATTTATAAACTATCTATTAAGGAGGCGCTGGTCTTTTTTGCCGAGCAGAAAAAGGTGTTGCCCGGCCTCCAAATCCTAGAAGAAATCGGGCTTGGATATTTGACGCTTGGGCAATCCTCCACGACCCTTTCGGGCGGAGAAGCGCAGCGGATAAAAATTGCCAATCAACTCCAGAAAAAAGACACGGGTGATACCTTGTATGTGATCATTGAACCGAGTATTGGCCTGCATCATGATGATATTAATACGCTGCTTCAATTGTTTGACCGCATTAAGCAGAAAGGCAATACCATTGTTTGTATCGAACAAGATGAAACGATCATAGAGGGCAGTGATTGGCAGGTAGAACTCGGTCCCAAAAGCGGGATCGACGGAGGGACGATGGTGTACCAGGGAATTCCTAGGGCGGCACATTCCAAAACAAAAAATAAAACACAAGAAGCAACTCCCAATACCCCGGCGACTAGAGAGATCGTGCTGAATGGCGTCACCACACATGGCCTTAAAAACATTGACGTGCGCATTCCAAAAAATCAGTTGACCGTGGTGACCGGGGTCTCTGGAAGTGGGAAGTCGTCCTTGGTGTATGACACCCTTTTTGCGGAATCAAATGCTCGTTTTACGGAGTCGTTATCGACGTATCACCGCAGTTTTCTTCAACAAAATAGTGCTGCGAAAATTGCGTCGTTCTCTGGATTGGGTCCTGCGATTGGGATCAACAGAAAAGGAGGAACGCCTTCGAAGCGATCTACCGTGGGCACACTATCAGGTGTATATGATGCGTTTCGATTGTTGTATTCGAGGATCGCGCAACACGAAGGGGAAATCTATACCGCGCAACATTTTTCCTACAACCATCACCTGGGCGCTTGCCCGGAATGTGAAGGCCTTGGTGTACAGCCAAAATGCAATCCAGAGGAGGTGATCGCTGCGCGAGAAAAATCTATTTTTGACGGAGCGGTTGCTAGGAATAAAGCCCTTGATTATTATGCTGATGTGCATGGTCAATTTATGGCTACGTTGAAGGAGGTGGCCCGACAAAAAAAATGGGATATTGAGCGTCCATGGGAGGTTTTGGAGGACGAGGTAACGTCGGCGATCTTATATGGGACGGGCGATGTGGTCTGGGACGTCACCTGGAAATTTACCACCAAATCGCGCACGGGAACGCAAGCATTGAAGGCAAAATGGCTGGGATTCTGCGGGTATATCGATGAAGAATATCAGCGCAAACGGCTGAACAAAAACATCAACGCACTAGAAGCATTACTGCATGAAGTGGAATGCCCTGCCTGCGGAGGAAGCCGCTTGCAATCGGAATTATTGGACACCAAATTCCTAGGAAAAAACATTCATGTGCTTTCTCAATTGCCCATCGTTTCTTGCCTTGAATTGTTGGAGCAAATTGACGAGACGCTGGATCCGGTGGTTTCTGCAATTAGCAAGGTGGTGTTGCCGGCGGTTACTGCTTCGCTGACCACGCTGGTCGAGTTGGGGTTGGGGTATTTGAATTTGGATCGAACGGTGCGTTCGCTTTCGGGTGGGGAGCGGCAGCGGGTGATGCTTGCCGGGCAGTTGTCGACGCACCTTTTTGGGGTGACTTACGTGCTGGATGAACCAACCATCGGGTTGGATGAAGGGCAAGTGGCCGTTTTGTCAAACGCGTTGAAACGAATGGTCGCCAATGGGAATACCGTCGTGGTGGTGGAGCACGATTTGTCCTTCATCAAAACGGCGGACTACTTGATTGAAATGGGGCCAAGTGCTGGAAGCCTCGGAGGCGAAGTAATCTACCAAGGGACGATCGCCAATATTGCCAACGCCAAGCATACGGTCACCTACCAACTGATGCACGCGCCCCCACTCGCTCCTAGGAAACAACCACGAAAAATAGGATTGCCCTTTGGCGTCCGCGGCGCTTTTGCTAATAATCTGAAGGATATTGATGTTGCTTTTAATGCGCAGCAACTGATCGCTATCAAGGGCGTTTCGGGGAGCGGAAAGTCGAGTTTGGTGAAGGAGGTGTTGTATCGTTCTTGGTGGAAAGGGCGGGCGGTTGGTTGTCGGTCGGTGTATGGATTGGAGCAATTTAGCGAGGTGTTGTTGATTGATCAGGGTGTGGGGAAACAGCAGCGATGGAGCACTCCTGCTTCGTTTACTGGTGTTCTTGATCAGCTAAAGTTGATTTTCTCGAAAACGGATTCCGCTAAAAGTGCTGGGCTGAAGCGGGCGGATTTCTCCTACCAAAGTAAGGTCGGAAAATGCCCGACTTGTGGAGGGCTTGGTCAACTGAAAACGAGTATGGATTTCCTGAGTGATATTTGGTTGCCTTGTGGTTCTTGCAAAGGGAAGCGGTATAGTCCGGCGGTGCTTGCTTGTACGTTGAATGGGCGTTCTATTGGGGACGTATTGGGTATGACGGTGCAGGAGGCGCTTGATTTTTTTGAGGCGGGGCTGCTGGTGGATCAGTTGTCTTTGCTCCAGCGGGTAGGTATTGGGCATTTGCGTTTGGGGCAGTCTGGGAATACGTTGTCGGGGGGCGAGGCGCAGCGTTTGAAGCTGGCGCATGCGTTGTTGAAAAAGCGAACTGGTCCTCGACTATTTTTGTTTGATGAGCCGAGCACGGGGCTTCATTATTTTGATTTATTGCCGTTGGTTGGGGTTTTTGAGTCGCTTGTTGATGTTGGGGATACGGTTTTGTTTATTGAGCATGGGGGATTGTTGGTTGGGTATGCGGATTTTGTGGTTGGTCTTGGGCCGGGGAGTGGGGTTTTGGGGGGTGCGGTTGATTGAGTCTATTTTTTCTATTTTATTAACTAAGTGAGATAAGTGTATTTTAGAACTTTATGGCTTGCACATTTGACAAATTTAGGCCCTTTTCATTTACAAACATCAACCAGAATTCCAGGTTAAGTGCAATTCCTTATGCTTGGTACACCAGAGCACATGTGCCATTCCGTCGTCTCCCCATCTATGCGCTACGCTTTTATCGCTGTTGAGTTGTAGCAGTAATTCCATGTTCTCTTCCTCAGGATTGCAGGTCGTGCATTTTGGCCAATCCGGCACCTGATCCCAGCTTGGCCAGCCACCTACTTTATCTTTTGTTTGGCACCTTGGCTGCTTGTCGATGACCTTGTAAAAATCGATTAAGTCTTCGAGGTGAGGCTGGTCCTTTTTTTCGATAAATTCGACGATTTGTTTTGGGGTGATGGGGTGCTCTAATATTGGTGGTTTGGTTTCTTTATATTGCTTTTGATCTCTGGGGATAACGCGCAGTAGATGCGTGATTGGCTCGTCGATCATAATTTGATCAACCTCACAAAGGGGATCTTTTGAATTGCAATAAAACAACTGGAATATATCAGAAGATTCTATGCTTGGTACTTCTGCCAAATCCAATTGTACGAAGAGGGGCATTGGCTTGCTACAATTGCCGCAGGTTGGCCATTCTTCGGAGGATTTCAATAGTGCACTTCCGCCACATTTTGAGGTATTTTTATCGCCTTTTTTTGTTTTCAAAAGGTAGGTTGGCCTTTCCGTGTCTTTCAGTTTTGCGGAGGGAATTTTCCCGGAACAAATTCCTGCTAACAATGGCGCTGGATATTTTCTACCATCATATTCAATAGTAAGGTTTTTGTTGTTTTCCAGGACGCCCAGGCTTTTTGGGAAGTTAAAATCAACGTAGTTCAAGTAGGTCAGGTTATCGAGTGTGGTCAGGGCTTCCAAGTTTGTGGGTCCAACAGAAAGATGGAGTGACTCTAATGCCGTCCAATTTTTTAAAAAATCTAAATTGCCTGGGTTTTCTACCTGATGGAAATTTGCTGATTTTATCTTTGAAAGGTGCGCTAAGGAGTGGAGATTGAGGTGTTGGGTACGGCCCAATTCGAGGTGTTCCAGCTCCGTAAGTTCCTTAAAAAAGTGCTCCGACAAGAGCTTCACATAGTTTAATCTCAATGCCTTAATACTACTAGGAAGCCCCTCGGATTTAAAATTAATTGGATACGCTGGATTATTGAAATAATTGCCAAAAAGGCTAAAAAACCCAAACTCAAATACTTCAAGATGTGCTAGGGCTGAAAAATCCAAATCAAACTCCGATTCAAAATTGACACTCAACAGTTTAAGGGTTTTTAACTTGGGTAAGTTGCTCAACCATGTTACATTATCAAGTGTTGTATTTTCAATTTTCAGCTCCTCCAAATTTGTCAAATTGCTAAGCTGACTAAGGTCGGATTGCGGAGCTTCTTTATTAAACGAGATAGACAGTTTGGTTAGTGATTTTCCCCAGCTTTTTAATCCCTCCAGGATCGTTTTTTGGTGATCGGTTGAATTGCCGGTATTACAATCGAGTTCAAAACTATTCAATCCTTTTGCTTCACTTAAAATTGATAAGTCCCAATGCACCTTTGAGGATACTTTTACTGTTTGTACTCCATCAATGGATATTGCTTGTTTGAATACGTCATGTTGGGTTTCATCGAGAAAGGTCGCATCGATTTTTTTGACCGATTTGATGGTCGCTAGTATACTGGAAATCTGTTCTTCCTCAGGAAGCTGGCCCAGCGAGCTAAATCCAATGCTCGTTACAGACCAATCGTCTGACACCAGTTCGTTTACAAGGCTGTTTATCAATTCATTTCGTTCCAGGGCCGTAGCAAATGGATACCTTGACTCCCCATCGCTTAAATTTTTAAAGACGAAAGCCTGGTTGGAGAAAATATGGCCAGTTGTATTTTTGTTACGATTTTCGAGGTAAATATTCATAGTATGAATTATTCCTCAAAGTAATAAATTACTAGGTACTCCACAACGAAGCCTGTTGTTTTTTATTTATATGTCTTCATAGTTGTGAATGTATTTTTTTGAATTAGAAGTAAAGGAGAGGGTTTGATAATGTGTGGCAGAATTCCCCCGGAGCCCCACCAGCGGGGAATAGACAAAAAAAAGGCCTGTCAACATTGTTAACAGGCCTAGGTAAATTTTAAAATGCTATTGTTATACCATGTCGATATTTACTGCATTTAATCCTTTTTTTCCTTCTTCGACTTCAAAAGAGACTTTGTCTCCTTCAGTGATTTGTAATCCGTTTAGCTCATTTGCATGAACAAAAACGTCTTTTCCACCATCATCTGGTGTGATAAATCCAAATCCCTTGCTGTCGTTAAAAAACTTTACTGTACCGTTATTCATTGTTAAATATAAAAATTGTAAAGTGGCGAAATGTAAACTTAACATCCCTACCACATTAATAGGTAAGTCAAATTTGATACCAAGTTTGTTTTTTTTTGTGGCACGACTCGTTTTTGCTGACGAAAAAAAGGCTGGGACCGGCTTCCGGAAGAACGTAGAAGGACAAATACGGCCTCAACGATTTTCCACTATCTCCTCCCTAATGCACCTAATAATCTAAAAACCAATCTTCTATATTTACCCTAGATAGGCTTTAAGTCCTTTTGATCTTGACGTATGCCTTAGCCTTCGGATCGCTTTTTCTTTTTTTCTTTCTGCATTATTACTGTTGATTATCTCAACAACAAACTCTTCCTTCAGGAATTGTTGTTCCTTACTTAAAGGAATGACTGCCATTAAGTCAGTAGTCCCTGTGCTCAATTTAATTTTTTTAGGGATAATTTCGAGAACGCAGGTTACTTTTCCTCCTTTTATTCTAGCGTTGGAAATAGTGGCTTCAATGGGAATATAATTATTGGATAGATCGCCTTCTACCATGACCGTTACGGTGCCTGTCCCGTCCGAATTGTCAACAAGCATTACTTTTACAATTTCAATTGATGATTCCATTTTCTAAATTTTAATTCAATATAAGACATTTTCACAATACGACTACAGGCGTTATTTCTTTTTTTGAGCCGCCTCCTAATTTTGGCATTTATGTTATATTATTTACCTTACTAATATCTAATTCAAAAACTGCCAAATAAACCCGCATTCCCATGAAAGAAACACTACTAATCGCCAGCCTTTTTGCCTCCTTCGCCCTTTGGGGACAATCTAATGTGGGGATTGGCACCACCTCTCCAAACGCGCAAGCGGTCCTTGATGTCGAATCCAGTGACAAGGGCATTCTGATTTCTAGATTGACGACGGTGGCGCGCATGGCTCTGGGGACCGCTTTGACTGCCGCAGAAGATGGTATGTTGGTTTACGACAAAGACTTGACGAGTTTTTTCTTTTGGGATGGAATGAACTTGCAATGGAGCCGGGTCGGCACAGGTGCGAGTACAGACAATCAAGACCTGACATTGACCGGGAAAATTCTTTCCCTAACCAATGACCCAACGACAGTAGATCTAGGCACGCTTGAAGATCATGACTGGTACGAAGTAGGAGGAACTGCGCCTGCAGACAACGTCACTGACGATATATATACCCAGGGGAATATTGGTCTTGGAACTGCCACGCCGACCGAACGACTAGATGTACAGGGAAGCCTAAAACTGCAAGACGGTACGGAAGGAACGGGAAAAGTGTTGACGTCCGACCAAAATGGAAAAGCCAGTTGGTTATTGCCGGGTACTTCAGTTGCTATTTCAGGTGTCATTCCTGCGTCGGCTTATACCGCCGCTTTAACTTCTGGGTCTTCTATTGGCTATACGGGTTGCTATATCGATTTGCCGGCGGGCGATTGGGAGGTTAGATTTACGAGCTGGATTCGTCCTCAAGGGACAAATTTATTGCCCTTAGGCTCCAGGCAAGGGTTTACTTCTATATTTCTATCGACTTCCACTGCGACTGCAGCCCCACCAACCTATATTTCAAACATTAAGTCGATTATCATCCCCCGCTTGTATGACGTCAATTATCCTGGATCAGACACCTATGGGACGGGGAGCATCCCTGTTAATATGGCAGCTCCAGGCCGATTGTATCTAATGGCGTTTGTCGCACCTACTTATTACACTAGTCTTCCAGCCACTGCCAATATACCTACTGCTCACTTTGTATCCCTTAATAGTTTGCCGGGGTCTTATGGTCCGTATACTCAATTGTATGCGGTTCCTGTTCAATTTTGATGTTGGTTGGATGGGTGTGATTGGTGTGATGGTTAGTTAATATTTAGCTTATTTTGATTCAGATTATATTGTCTCTTTGTTAATTAGATGTTCAGAGATATCAAGGCCTTTCTCTGCTTTTTCCTGCTTAAATATTTTTTCATATTTTCTAATTTTATAGACCAAAAAAAGAGCGACTAGGTTAATACTTACAAATGAAGGTATCTCAGAACCGTTTATCATAAAAGAGACATTGGGAATAAATTCAAAATTGCCGAAAAATCCAATCCCGTGTAAGGAGAACTCGAGTCCAACAAATAAAGACAATCCTACAGCGCTGGCCAGGTGAAATCCTGCAACGTTAACACTTACAACTTGCAGTGCCTGATTAATTTTTGAAACAAGAAGTCTGGTAGAGGCTTCATTTACACACTGTAACCCTGCATAAATGGAAAACAGAAAAGGAACGCTCAATATTACAAATATTATAGTTTGGGCTACTCCAATTGTTGAACCATCAACAATAGCGTTCGCTAATCTAAAAATTAAAATTACCACCCCAATAATGCCGAAAAATAGTTGATAATATCCTAGTGCTGCAATTTGGTTTTTTACTTTTTCAAGGTTTCTCATAGAAGAAAAAAATTGGTGATAATCTATATATCTATTAATATAAAAAAAACTAAAAAAGTTCCTTTTTCCGCTTTTCTAAGAAAGAAGGAGAATCCGTTCTGTTGTGTAACTTCCTGCTGCTATTCTATATGGAGCAGGGCTCGCTTGGTTTTATTTCAAAAAAATGAACATCGAATCCTGGGACACCATTTTAATTTATGGTGCATCGGGTAGTAATGGAGAAGGTAGCGGTCGCAGAACGCGATACATGGACGACCAATGGAAGGTATCTTTCAGTAGATGATAGTGCGCCTGCTACCTCAAAAGCGGACTTTACCAAAATCAAGAATTAGTCGAACAAGGAAAACGAACACCGACTATTGATGGTATTTATTCTTTAAAACAAATGGCGGAGGCTCATAAATTTGTAGCGCGTGGGCATAAAATGGGAAGTGCGGTTATTTCTATTGTTCAGAGCTCCTCTCTTTGTTATTTTTTTGATCGAAGATCGGTGGCAATTCTTTTTCTTATTCTGCTTAGTGATTCGGGTTTGACTCCTATGTAGCTGGCAATTTGATATTGAGGGACTCTATTTATTAAATCGGGTCGGTTTTTCTGTAGGTCAATATACCTCTGTTCAGGAGATTGGTTGATGTACTTTGCTAATTCATTTTGTTGCCTAACTATTTCTTTTTCGAGGATGGATTGAGATATTTTTCGGAATTCTGGAAATTCGTCGAGGAAATCATTTCCCTCGTCATCATTTGCAATAATGGCATGTGTCTCTTCCAAACATTCTATATAGTATTTTGAACGTCCATTGTTTTCCACACTAGTGAATGGTAAAATCCATTCTTCTTCTGTGAAAAAGTTTGATGTTTTTTCTTCTCCATCTTTTAGGTAATATTGCCGGATGCATCCTTTTATAAGGAAGTAATTATCCTTAGGAATCGCTCCTTCTTTAAATAAGATTTCTCCCTTTTTGAGTAGACTAATTTCAGTACCATTGCGAATAACATTCTTTTCTGCTTCGGAAAGTAGTTTAAATTTCCCGAAATATTCTATTATTTTTTCTATCATTTCTTGTTTCTTTTATGCCTTATTTTACTTTTTTATTAATTTTTGAACTTCAAAAAAGGTATTCGTCCACTCCATCACTCTAACAAAGTACAGTCCCGTTGGTAAGGCAGAAATATCAACGGTATGCATTGTTCCACTTGGATTTAAAACCAGACAAATTTGGCCTGTTGAATTTAGAATTTGTATTTCAGGTAAACTCAATTCTCCATTTATGGTAAGTAGGTCTGAAGTGGGATTCGGGAATAACTGAATCGATTTTTTTTCGGTAGATAAATCGTTTGAAGAATTAACAATATTACAATAATTATTTTCAAATTGATCGTTGTAATGTAACCCATAATATTCCGTAGCAGCATGAGCCAAGGAGTCGATTAAAATCAATCTTATTGAATCGGTGAATCGAATTTCATTGTTTAATTCCACTTGGATCGCATCAATTTCACCTTCATTGTCTTTTGAACCATGACGCAGCGTATTATAGCCTCCTGAAAAGTAGGGATCTGAACCTTGGGGAAAGGGGTCTGAAAAACTTGGTACCGTAGGGAAACCTTTCTCCACCAATAATGCCCCATAACTATTTTGCCCTCTCAATAATTGAGCATGAGAATGATTGAGAATATTATCATTTGCCAATGTTCTGACACTACTTTCTTCGATGTAGGAAGTCGAATTTAATACCGCATCTGATAGTTGTAATTCTGACCTGGTCAATAAATAGCCCAACTCAATTCGTTGAATAGTGTGTGCATGTCCATGTATATCTAGGAAAAGTCCTCTTCCATAATCTGAAACCACTTGCGCTTTTGCAGCGTCGATGAACTCATGATACCCAACCCACGATTGTTCTACTATTGGATTTCCATCTGCTGCGTCGACAATATCCCGATTGGCATCAAACTTTTTTCGGTGCAATAAATTAATGATCAAATGAGGATAACATCCTGTATGTTGGAATAATGCCTCATGGATACCTTCTGCAATCGGCTGCGTCCAACCATCTTTTACCAGAACACAACCAGTACACGTCCTATCTGGAATGGAAGTAGGTTCAAAACTTCCTCCATGCGGTGCCGATATTATTATTGGAAGGTTGCCGGCCCTGTATTCTACGTACCCCGTAGAATCGTAGTACGTATTGCCAGGGATAAATGTTTGAGAAAAGCTGAACCTACTACAACAAAGAAGTACAATAATTAGTGCGATCTTATTCCAATAATCCATCCTATTTTTTTACGTTGTGGCTGAATGAGCGCTAAGCAACAGCCCTAGCTCCCTTCAATTTTATCCTTTCCTGCCTATCCTTGCAACCTATAAGTTTACCCCTCCAAACTTAACAAATAATTTCATATTTGAGGGGGTTTTGTTTTATCGAACATTGGTAGTCTAAATTAAGTACTACCCAATTCATGCAATAGAAAAATTCATTTTGTGCTGAAACCTCTGCAAAACTGTGCACGTCCGTCAATTTTGATTCTCCCCGTAATCTTACTACGTCTGGGAGTCAAAATCACCGTAGAGCGCACATTTTTATTGAGTTTTCAACCTAAAACAAACTTCCTATTGCATGAATTGGGTACTAGCTCGATTGTTCTTTTAAGGGTAAGTCGTTTTTATTTTTTCTAGTCCCCAATTCAGGAGCATACCGCCTGCTGCTCCATTTAGCGTGTCCTTAGATTCTAGAACTCTAGGGCCGTTGTTGTCATTTTCCAAATAAGTTAATAGTTTTTCTCGTTTTTCTATTCCGAACACCTCCTCAAATTCAGGAACAGGGGGCACTAAATTTTCGTATTCAGCATAACACATCCATAACCACACCTTATAGAATATTCTATCTTCCTTAGCCAACGGATTGAATACATCCTCCCAATGGTTTGGTGTAGACAAAAATTGATATTTCTCTTCGATATGACGAGCCACTATATAGAGTTTATCTTCTACTTTTGTGCTTGAATCCTTGAGTCTTTTTATGGTCTCTTTATCAAAATCCAACATAGATCACTTTGAATATTTGTTAACTTGATTTACAATAATTTTCTTTTCAAATGGAATTCTTTTCTTGTATTTCATTTATTTGACTTGGGAAGTCGGTCTTATTCATTTTGTATATTGGCTATTGTCGATTTAGCTTTTGTTCGTCACTGGTTTTTTCTATATATTTCCCTGGGATAATCTGAAATTCTGACTTTTTCGTTGGTTAGTTCTTTCAAGGCATTCTTTGCGATCCATTTAGCCGTTTTATTATTCATTTTTAAAATTTCTTCTGCTAGGGAGACTGCCTTTAATTTTAAATCGACATTTCTTTTTCCGATGTTCCTTAACGCCCAATTTACGGCCTTTTTCACATACAATCTGTCATCTGTACATTCTCTTTTTATGATGGGGAAGAATTGTTCAAACAATTCATTTTCGGAATTTTTATCCGCCATACAATAAGCTGCAATTGTTGTAAATCCGGCTCTTTTTTCAAATTCTCTTTTTCTATTTGACCATTCTATCGCTTTTGGTATTGCATATTTACTTTTGGCAAATAATCCCATGCAAAATGAATCACAAATTTCCCAATTCTCAAATGTACTTGTCCATTTATCCATTAATTTTTCGGTAAGATTTTCAGGATTAAAAACCTTACTGCAAAGTAATCTTGCCTCATAAATGTTGGAGTCAAAAAGCTCCATGGCTATTTTGTCTTCCTTGGAAATTTTCTTTGCAAGCGTTTTCAGCTCTTTATGATAAATTCCTAAAGCGTTGTTCGAGGTAATACCAAATTTGGTTTCCTTAATTAGGACTTTTTCAGGATTTGCCTCTTTTTTCAGTATGTCTATAATTTGGTCTGTTGTCACTTCTTGTTGGCGTTAATATCAATTGCTTGATTGATGAAGTAATGGATTGCCTCACGATTCAATTTTCCTTTTTGAGGCAGTACTCTGATGGCTTTTCCTTTACCTGTAAGCACTTCAAATTTATCCTCCATCCTTGCTCCTTTCAAGAAGCCAAAATCAACTCCATAAGGCATCGTTCGCAGGTGGCAAATTCCTCCTTTGCTATTTGAGTAAGTAGTGATTCTTTCTTTTTTTGTTTCAATAATCCCTTCGTGAGAAAGCAGTATTTCTCTTGCTTGGAGGAATAATTCCTTAAACGCTGATTGTAAATCTTTATCAAATTGCATTTTTGTTTTTTTTATCTTGCCAATCCTACTGACTTCTAAAGTTTCATGGTAAGTCACTTATTTTTAGGAACCCATTTTTTCATTTCAAACATCGCAACTGCAGCCATTGAAACATGGTTGGCTAATCCTCCTTGCCACTTAGGCAGGTATTTTAAGTTTTCTTTGAAAATGTGATTTCATATCCGATTTTTCAAAAAAAATTAATCGCCCTTAATTGGCGAGGAGATATCCACTAATGCACCATTGGGATCTTTTAACAATAGTCGCCGTTGACCATAAAATGTATCCATCGGTGGGCTTACTATTTCAAATTTTTCTGATTCTGCTATTTTGAACAGCTCATCGGCGCTTTCTACCACAAACGTCATGTAAAAGCCTTGAGGGTTGTTCTGAAATCCTTCGGGTACTAGTTCATTCGATTTGTCAATTATTCCTAATTCAAGATTTTTGTCTTTTGAAATCAAATGAATAAACCAATCACTATCATAATCGACATTGAAATCAAATAATTTGGTGTAAAAGTGTTTTGACTCTTGTAATTTGTCAGAACATATGTTGGTCATTATCCTATTTAATACTTCCATGTTTTTATATTTTTTTTCGATTGTTTTGCTCTTAATATAATAAAATTCCAATTTAAATATGTTTAATTATTTTTCAATCCCAGATACCGTTTTCTAACCACAGGGCGACCGAATGGGAGCAGCACTCCTTTGTTGCTTTGTGCTGTGCCGTTTTACGTTTTTCTAGTTTGAATTCCATTGTTTTAGTCCATCAACATTTCGCTTTAAAACCTTTTGAACATCTTCCGTTTTTACGTGCCCTAAAATCCCCCAAGGCCCATTAAATCCTTCTTTATTTAGGTGTTCCATCATTTCAAATTCATAATCTCCTTTTCCTATCGGTAAAATTTGTGGGCCCTCCTTTTTTACTCCATTTAAATTAACAAACGATAAATACGGGGTAATTTTCTTTACAATTTCAGGAAATTCGTTGACGTATTCCTGTGCATGATGAAAATTATATACCATAGTAATAGAGTCATCCTTCAATTTCTCTAAGATTTTGACTTGATTATGCGGATTTCCAAACCACCCATGATGATTGTAAAGCGCTAGTTTACATCCTAATTGATCGGCTTTCAATTTGACAAATTGAATCATTTCAATGGATAACTCGATAGATTCCTCTTGACTAAGTTCTTTGAAAAAGTTATTGCTAAAGCTTAACCAAATGGTTGGCTTTTGTTCTACTAATTCCAAATTACTAAGCAACGTTTGATTAGAAGGGCTCAATTTCCCAATACTATCTCTTTTCGCATTCAACCAAACAAATACAGAAACTATTTCAATGTTATTAGCTTTAGCCAAGTTGAATTCCTTTTGCATTTCACCAAACTCTCCTTTCCCTCTATTGTATCCGTACCTAGTAAACCCCATTTCTTTGAGCATTGCAATACGTTGTTTCGGAGTTCTTTCTAATGAATCAAAACCTAATATGCACCAAGGAGATACTTCCTCCACGTTGATAAGG
Source organism: uncultured Saprospiraceae bacterium (assembly GCA_938016265.1). Taxonomy (GTDB): domain Bacteria; phylum Bacteroidota; class Bacteroidia; order Chitinophagales; family Saprospiraceae; genus JAHDHB01. The sequence goes on along the minus strand of CALLWB010000049.1, from coordinate 35,419 downwards.
CTTTTTGTATTATTTGAACAAGAATTAGTTACTATTAATAGAAATGTTGCAATAGTTAATTTGATATATTTTTTCATTTTTATTGTTATTTTTCTTGGATAATGACGCTCCTCTTCGGGCCTGACGCGCGAACGAAAGTGCCCCTGCAGGACAACCATTTTTAGTGGGTGCTATCTTTTTTATTAAACCCAATTCATGCAATAGAAAATTCATTTTGTTCTAGTTTCCATAATTCCTTTTTTGAATGGCCATCAATTACTTTTAAAGTTTTAAATTGCTGCCCATTAAATTGACTAACACCTTCTGGTGTATCAAAATAAATGTTTCCAAATTTGTCTTCTTGTATTCCTAGAATTCTATTACTGATCAATCCATCCTTTAATGTGAAAAGAAGAAGTGTTTTTCCATCGTATTTATAAATTTCTTTGTCATTTACAAACCAATAATTATGATTGCTTTCTTGATACATTAAATGAGTATTTGGAGCCAATTCAGTAACAACTTCTCCTATTGAGTTTTGCTCAAATTCTGTAGTATTAGTTTCGACTTTGCTTTGTCCTACACACGATGAAAATATTGCAGAGATTAACAATACCAAGATTATATTTCCTACTATTCTCAATACATTCATTCTTTTGTCAATTTTTGCCCTAGCAGCTACTCGCGGTCTGTAAGCAACGCAGTTCAAGCATTTCGCAGCATTGGCTGCCGGTTATTTTTGTGGTATACTGGTATCATTACCTACAATATGCAAGAATTTATCTACTTTTTATGGCATTTCATATTTTTTTATGCCGCAGAAATCCTTATACCTGCAACATAAACAATCCCACAAACATTTCAAACAAAAACAAATCCCTGCTAGTCACTCATAAGTGCATACAAGCACCTAAAGCAACTAGCAGGGACACCATCCTACCGTTTCCAGTTCGAAGATCATAGCAGACATCATGGAACAAGTTCTCCCACTACTACTCCCCTTCCAACTCCAACTTCTTAATATTATCCATCGGAAAACGATCTACCAGCAAATAGTCAGGATCAATGCCTGCCTCATATGGCAACTCCCCAACAATAAAAGTAAAACTCGTATCAGTGGTCGAAATTTGATGACGCTCTACTAAAATCGGTTTTCCGTACTTTTCATTTTCAGCTTTGTCTTTGCTGAAAATACCGATATCAATAAAATCAGAATGCGGGATCAGGGTTTCTTTACCTAGAGAATCCGCCCGGTATTTTTCGATATGCACCCCGATAGTAACTTCGTACTGGCCTTCTGCTGTTTTTCGGTAGGTGGCTGTCGTCGTTTTATTGCTGTACAGGGTGATCGTTCGGAACATATCCTTCAGCAAATACTGGAGACTATCTGGCGTCACTTCTTCGATGTACTCCATGACTTCGAGGCTGTTGGTATATGGTGCTTCCTGGTAGGAGACCGCTTCTGCATAACGCTTTAGGGCGTCATTCAGCCGGTTTTCCCCAATATAATCCTGCAAGGCATACATCACAACACTCCCCTTTTGATAATGAATATACGACTGATCTTCTACGTACATTAGGGGCAATTCTTTTTCCTCTTCATGCCCTCGAGCACGCAGGTAACGGTCCATTTCATATTTCAGAAATTGCTTCATCTTATCTTTTCCGTAAGTTGCTTTCATCACCATCAAGGCGGCGTATTGAGAGAAGGATTCGGAGAGCATGGTGGCCCCCTGCATATTGGAGCCAACAACCTGATGTGCCCACCATTGATGTGCCATTTCATGTGCTACAATGTAAGTCACCATGTCGATGGCATCCTTTTCATTCAGGTTGGCAATAAAGCCGATGCCTTCTGAATAAGGCATCGTGCCAGGGAATGCTTGCGCAAAAGAGGCATACCGAGGAAACTCTACGATTCGTGCTTGTTCGTGCGGATAGGGGGAGAAATGTTTGGTGCAATAGTCCAGGGTATTTTTCACAGCGGTGACCATCTTGTCGACATTGTACTCATGGCCCTTGTGGTGGTAAATTTCTATATCTACTTTTTCTCCTGTTGGTGCGGTCCATTCTTCTCGGACGACTTCATAGCGGGCAGAAATAAAGCTGTAGAAATTCAGTACTGGTTTTTTCAGTTCATACCTGAAATAGCGGCGGTTGTTTTCTTGCCATTCTTTCAAGAGTGTGCCTGGGGCGATGGCGATTTGGTCAGGTACAGTACTAATTGTGCTAGCGACATTCACCCAATCAGAATCGGTGCTAATGTAGGGCGAACTACAGGTGTGACTGCACCCTGCCTCCAATTTTGCTGCTCGAGGTCGATAGGCCAAACCGTGTTCTTCTCTTTTGTCTTTATCCGTCAGTTCATATTCATTGTTATATCCAATAGAAGGCATAATTTGGTAGGAAGCCAAAAAGGTACCATTTTCGACAATATTTGTATTTTGAATTTCATTTTCAATACCCGTCGTCGTGTAGTCGGATTGTACGGTATAGGTGAATGAAGCACCAGCTTCTAGAGGTTGGTCGAACGAATAAATTCTGTAGCGCAATCGTTCATCTTCCATATCCAGCTTTGCTCCAGGGACGTCAATCGCCACATCGACATCTGGCGGGATTGAAAAATGGAGTTGTTTTATGGCTGCTTTAGATTTATTTTTTGCCTGGACTTTTGCGCCAACTTTAAAATCTCTTTCGTTAGGAAAAATGTCGATGGTATAGTCTATATCTGTAATCCTCGGCTGCGTGAGGTGTTCGTACTGTTTGTAGTTTAGTTCATACTCCTTTTCTTTCAACTCTTCTGCGGTTGAACCTTTTACTTCATTGACAATTTTAGTTTGGTAAAATAAAAAACTACCTGTTCCAATCCATAACACCCCCAGGCCCAATGTCAGCCAGACCAATCTTCCGCTAAACCGTTGACGGGCGATCTGCAATCGTTGTCGGAAAGTAAGTTTCCCTCTTACCCATAAGGTAATACTAAGCACCGCCAGAAAACCAGCAAACAACAACCAGTAGGTATGAAACCAGGTTAGCCCTGCTTCGAAAACACTCCAGCCGTTCATATCTGAATAGACATAATTCGGAATGCTATTGAAAGAAAGTAGATTGCTTTTTATTTTTAATGCTCCAGGGCCAAAAGCTAAGGCGATCATAGCCACAAGAAAGGCAAAGAACCCCAGGTATTTATTGTTAACCACCACCTGAATCAACAGTGCTAAAACAATAATCCCGGTAAAGCTCAATAAATCATACACTAAAAACTCTCGAAAATAGACGCCCATCTCAAATTGCGTATACCCGTTATACACCTGACTAAGCATTCCAAACAAAATCCCAACAATCAGCAACAATGCAGTTATACCGATCAACGCTACTAATTTGGACAAATAAGGAATCCAATCCGGAAAAGGCGAAGCATCAAAAAATTCATTCATTTTTGCATCTCGTTCGCGCCAGATAATAATTCCGGTATAGTAGGTAATAACAATGACAACAAACAAGTAGAGTCCTCCTCGAATAGCATTAACTACTAGATAAGTCACCGGATAATTGCCAGTACCAAACATTTCATTGGCATTTAATACGGATCCTGACATATTGAGGACGCCCATCGTCAGCAAAATCAAGAAGGGGATACTTTTTACAATTCCCCAAAACTCCATTTTTGTCTGATGGAAAAACTGGGTGATATGGGTGGAGGTATTGTTGTAAACTGTTACTTTCGGCAGAGGTTTTAAGCTGGTTAGGACAGGATTGAAAGCAGTTTTTGCAGGTGTTGTAGTGTTCTTTTGCTTTCTGGAATTCCGCTTTGTAAATGAAAATCTATAGACCGTAAAGGCAAGCAGCAAGATACTGAGCCCAAACCACAAAATTCGATTCAACAGCATCGGCCCTGACCAAGGAAGTAGCTGGGTGTTTTTTTCATCAACCGTCCAGTACTTTGTAATAATATCATGAGAATTAATACCTAGCGGATCACATAAAATCGTCATAAATTCGTTGTCCAAATCCCCCGCAAAGGAAATCATAATCATATAAATGACAACAATACCGATCGATCCTAAAAAAGAAATAATGCTGGAGCGGAATAATGCCGCCAACATAAACACAATCGCAGCGACCAACAAGGTATTTGGTATCACCATCATAAAAAAGGTATTCAAATAGGCAGACAACATAAATGGGCCGGTTTGACTCTCTGTGACCCAACCCGTCATACTTCCGATGGCAATCCCTGCAAATAAACCAAGGGCAGGCACCAATGCAATCAGATACGCTCCTAAAAAACGCCCGCCGAGGTAACCAAATTTATTGATTGGCGCAGCATAAAGGATCCCTTCATACTTGCTATTGGCATCGCGCAGGATGGCGGTATTAATAAAAGCCGTTACCATAAAAACACCTAATAACAGCATGATTAACGTCATACTCATTATCGTATGTGGGGAGTTGACATTGGTTGCCCCGCCACTGCCTCCTATCGTTACGTTATCGCTGCAGGTCGCTGCAAATACCAAGATAAAATTTATAAGAAAGAAGATATAGACCATCGGCTGTTTTAGCCGATGTTTCAGCTCGAATAGAAAAAATTCTTTGAACATGGGATTTTATTTTTAAGCTGGCTGATTGGCCAAAATTTGTGTAAAAAATACATCTTCAAGGTTTGCAGGAATCTGCTGAAATCCGCTCCCTGGATCTGTCTCACTATAGACATGGATCAGTGGTTTTCCGCTGACCAATTTTGTGGAGACAACCGTGTGACTTTGACTGAGTATTTCGAGCTCCGCTTTGCTTGTTGCTTTTTCCCATATCTTGCCTTCCAGGGCAGTTGTTGCAGCAATGGGTGTTCCGTTGTACAACAGTTGGCCTGCATTTATAATCGCCATGTTAGAGCATAATTCGCGGACATCCTCCACAATATGTGTAGAGAGAATGACGATGACATTTTCACCGATTTCGGACAACAGGTTATAAAAACGATTGCGTTCGCCAGGGTCTAGTCCAGCAGTCGGTTCGTCTACAATAATGAGTTGTGGGTTTCCGATCAGTGCTTGTGCGATACCAAATCGCTGCCGCATTCCACCAGAGTAACCGCTCACTGCTTTTTTGCGATGGTCTTGCAAATTTACACGCTCCAACAACGCCTCGACCAGACCTTTCCGTTCTGATTTATTAGTGATCCCTTTGAGAATGGCCATGTGGTTGAGCAAATTGAGGGCACTAACTTTCTGATATACACCAAATTCTTGTGGCAAGTAACCCAATACATTTCTGAGTTCATGTTTTTGGGTTAGCACATTGATGTCTCCAAGGGCAATACTGCCGGAATCTGGTTCTTGCAAGGTGGCAATTGTACGCATGAGGGTTGATTTTCCTGCGCCGTTTGGTCCTAGCAAGCCGTACATACCTGTGGGGATCGTGAGACTTATATCGTCTAAGGCTTTGACGCCATTCGGATAGGTTTTGGAGAGGTTGTTTATTTGTAATTCCATCGTGTGTTATTTTTGATTCGTTCCTAAATTAAGGGAAGAATACATTAAAAAAAAAGATTATTGATGGAACGGAAACCAATCGTGACGAACTACTTGAAATATCTGATGAACGGTGTTCGTCATTTATAATTGCGATATCGGGTATTGTTTACGACATTTGCAATATGGAAAACGCACTCTCCTGGCAAAATTTTTATAAGCACCCACGCTTTTGGCGGCATGCTTTTGTGTGGGGTATTTTCTTTGGTTTCGTCTTACTTGTGGTAGGTCTTGATGCCTATTACAATTCGGACCATGCTACGGAGGAGGGTCCTTCTTTTAATTTTTATATTTTCCTGATAGAATTCATGGTTCTTATTTATGCTTCTTTTTATGCTTATAATAAATTAGTTCCTAAGAAGAAGTACCTACTTTTTTTTGGCATAGTACTACTTCTCATAATCGTCATTTCTCTAGTGGATGGGGTGCTGGAGATCGGCTCTGTGCAGATGGGAGAAATGACCGGATTTCTTGCTAATATGTTGTTTTTCCCATTATTTATAATTGTTGCATTTGGGGTAAAGCTGGCTTACCATGGTGGTAGGCAATTACTAGTCATAGAGCGGCTGGAAGCCCGGCAAACAGAATCAGAACTCAAGCTACTGAAATCTCAAATCAATCCACATTTTTTATTCAACACACTGAATAACATTTATGCTACAAATCTGGAAGATTCAGAAAAGGCCAATGATATTGTATTAGGATTGGCCGGCCTTCTTCGCTATCAATTAGAAAGCAATTCCAAACAAAAAGCCTTGCTTGCCGACGAAATAGAGAGCTTGGAAAATTATATTGCCCTTGAAAAAATAAGGGTGCTGGACTGCGACGTAGAGATCAAAAAGAAAGGTGACTTTGGGGATATAGAAATTGTGCCCCTGCTCTTATTGCCCTTTGTGGAAAATGCCTTCAAATATGGTACAGGAATAGAACCTGGCAGCATAGAGATCCGCTTTGAACTAAATGAAAACAACTATTTTGCTTTTTATTGTAGAAATCGAATTGTACAAAAAAAAGGTAAAATTCATTCTAGTGGAATTGGGTTGAATAATGTCAAAAAACGCCTCCAACTAATGTATAAAAACAAACATCAGCTGGACATTAATGATGAAAACAATTACTTTAAGATTAACCTGGGAATTCAATTATGACGTTTAAATGCCTTATTGTTGATGATGAACCGCCTGCTCATAAAATAGTAGAAAACTATATTGGCAGATTGAGCAGCCTAAGCCTTGCAGGAAATTGCTACAATGCGGTGGAGGCACTTAACTTTTTGCATAAAAACCAAGTGGATGTTCTTTTTCTAGACATCAATATGCCGGAGATGAGTGGGCTCGACCTACTGAGTACACTGCAAAACCCACCTATAGTGATCCTCACTACGGCCTACTCCGAATTTGCGCTAAAAAGCTATGAATATGAGGTCTTGGATTATCTCCTAAAACCCATTCCGTTTAATCGATTTTTGAAGACAATCAATAAGTTATTAGCGATTCGAAAAGTCGTCAGTCCATCTGTCCCACTCGAAAAAGAAACCCCAAGTCCTCAACCAACTTTCTTTTTTGTAAAAGCAGATGGTGTCCAACATAAAATCCATTTTGCCTCGATTAATTACCTGGAGTCCAAGGGCAATTTTGTTCAAGTGCATCAAGATAAAACCCGTCTCCTTGTTTCCGACACCCTAAGCAATATGGAGAATAAATTAAGTGATCATGGTTTTCTAAGGGTACACCGCTCCTACATCATCAATATTCAAAAGGTAAAATCTGTTCAAGGAAATCTTATTCAGATTGGTGGTGCTACTGTACCAATTGGCAATTCGTATCGGCAAATTGTCTTGAGTCGGATTGGGATTTAGTTGAATCGGTTGTAGAATTGTAATCTGGATTTAAAAGTTCGTTTTCAATGTTAACCAATAGTGCACATTCCAATCAAAATGAATAGTAGTACCACTCTTAGTTGTTGAAAAATCTGCTGCACTATTTTTTTTTAGAACTTCAATCTTGAAACAGTAGCAGGCACTTTTTCCACGTTTCCAGTAAATGTCAGACTAGGCCATGGCATTACATTCGCATAACCATATCGCAACCAAAAGTAGTACTTCATGTCGCCACTTGCACTTATGAACCGATTATTAATGTCGATGGTATTGGAGGTCGCAGGGGATCCTATAGAAAACCCGGGATCGACACCGTTGATTCTTAGGTCATAATTTACATTAGTCGATAGTGGATTGGGGTGCGTCCAGTTTACAGTAGGCATTCAATTGTCAAGGACAGAACTGGGTGGAGGACAAGTCAAAATAGGATTTGTACCTACCGTATCTGTTGACTTGGGAATTCTAGTAAATATACCATTATTAAAGCTAAAAACGATTCGATCTGCTGCATTGATATCGCCATCCAGGTTAAAATCTCCAGGATTATAAACGCCAAACAAGCCATTGACCGTGTCCCAAAACGTTCGGTCTGCAGAATTGATATCACAGCTATTGAGCCCTTCTTGATCTGCATTACCGGCGTACATCATCCAATTGGTTCCGACTAGTTTCTGACCAAACCCTGTTCCTACATTATAGCAGTCCTCCAGGGTAAAATCGTAGGAAACCGTATTGTTAATAATGGGAATAGGCTGCGGGGAAAGGATGGGCAAGTGATTGCGATGTTCGATCATCACATACAAAGAACCAGCAGTGTTTAAATCGACATCGAACGGTGAGATGGTGCCATCCTCTAGTAAGACAGCCGCAGCACGAGCTACTTCTGCAGCTGGATCCAAGGTCGTTCTAATAGAAACAAGCACCCAATCTACTGTCCCCAAAGGATAGTCAATCGGCAACCAACCATCGCCCTCTGTCCCCTGATAATACCAGGGAGAACCGGTGTAAGGTTGGCCTTGCGGTAGCATATGTTTTTGTAGTAAATTGCCAGTCATGGTAGATTGTGCCGGGTCAAAAGCGCCCTCCAGAATTACTTGTAAATTGAAGGTTATGTTCTGCTCTGGATTGTTGATGGCGAAAGTGGGATCGCTGGAGTCTGCACTAGTGGTGCTTCCCAATACGGTGTTATTGTTTCCTGCTTGGTCGTTGATGGTTTGGCCGTTGCCTTCATTCAATTGGTAATAGGCTTGAAGGCCGACTTCGGTACCAGTCAACTCATTGTTACTATATGCTTGTAATTGGGTTTGTGTTCTAGCTACATTCCAAATTCTAACTTCGTCGATTCCTCCTTTCCATGGGTTTTCGATGCTTGGAGGGTTGGCGCCTATCCATGCTTCCACAGCAGGATTTATTGTCAAGGCTCCTGTTTTGGTGGTACTGCCTACTTCTGTGCCGTCTAGGAATAATTTCATGTTGGCGCCATCGTACGTTGCAGCGACGTGATACCAAGTGTTTTCTGACAAAGGGCCAGCAGTGGCGACTAGGATTGTCGAAATGCCATTTGTTTTTAGTCTGAATCGAAGAACTGTGTTTGGTCCAGAGTAGTTGGTACTCAGCATCCAGTAGTGTTCTGGTGTCGAAAGGCCAACGGCTTTAGAGATAATTCTGCAATCTCTGAATTGGCAATTGCTGAGATCTGAACTATTGATGATTGCTTCTAGGGTGATCGCATTGCCTGAAACGTCCATGTTGTTTAGGCTGATATAGTCATCAGTACCGTCAAATTGTAAGTGGTTGTTGAGTGGTTGTGCGAAGGAGAATTGCCAAATACTCAGCCCTATCATAATGAATGGTAGTTTGTACATTTTGTAGCATTTTATTTATAAAGATTCTAATAGAAACAAACCAATTGTTCTTAGTCTGTATTGTTGAGCGCATTAAATTCACCTCTCGCCTGAAATCCCTCATTTGTCTTTAGTCATTTCAAAAAATGCTCATTTTTTCTTTTTAGGAGCAAAATCAGATTACTTTGATCTTTTATTCATTATTTGAGAATTTAGAATTGACAGCTACTGGCTGATTTAAAAATATCAACCATCCCAATCGTATGAGGTTCTAGTACCTGCAGGCTTTTCTTGATGAATTATTGTTCCGGTTAAAGTTTGACTCCAAATAGATCTCATGCTAAAATCTTTTGCGCCTCTATGTTCCTTCATTAGCAGGGCATCCTTATCAGAAATCGTACCGAAGAATGGAACGTGTGCATTTAATTTAGCGTGCCAATCATAAACATCATGCCAATAGTTCGTAACTTTTCCTGACATTCTAACCATATTACTTTTTTTGTTTAAAGAGAACTTGCCATTTGCCTCAAAATAACTAGAACCGCTGGCAAAGAATAAGTGAGATGGAGCCTCACCGTCTCTTTTATCTGCAATTATAACACTGTTGATTGAATGTTCACGTTCCCATGAATCTCCATCTTCCATCTCCCGGGCAAAATTTTCGAGAACTGACTGAAACCACAGTCGGTGATTCCACTCTTTTTCTCTAACTTGTCGTTGACTCCTTAACCAGGAACTATTTATTGTTATTAATCCACCAACACCATTCAGAAATCTTTCCAAATTGTCTGCCGCCACAGTATATCTAGCCACTCTCGCCCAGGCTATTATTTTTCTATATTTTGCTTCAATATCGTCTAGCTTTTTTTCAAATGGATCAATTTCTTCAGCCAATACTCTTTCATCTGTTAGTTTTTTGAGACTGGTTTTGGCCTTGTTGATTGCATTGGTAGTCTGAGTACCATCGACCATCTTCCTAACGTTAACAACATGACCATGAAGTGGATCTCCTTTGGTCTCTTGTTCCAGTTGTCTAATTTCAGGAGCTAGTTCAAAAAGATTAGAAGCCATCATCCAGACCCCAGGTTTTTTAGCAGGGTCGAAGGGAGTATTAATTCTAGTGGCTTCATTTCTACGATCTTCTACCCAAACATGATGCGCGATCCCATTGGCAGATTGGAAACGTACCATTTCTGTCAATAATGGGTAACCATTTAAGGACAGTCCCAGCGAGAATGGATCTACCTTGTCTAAGTCCTCTTTCTTAGGAATGATAACCCATGTACCAGGAACCAATCCTCTGATCTGCTTATTTGTTTTATAATCAGAAAGCTTGGGGTATAAAGAGAAATCACCGTACGCAGCTTGTGCCAACCCGCTCCAGGTATCCCCGTTCTGGGTTTGTATTTCTGCAGGTGGATTTATTTTTGGTCTTGTGTTGTCTTCTGGTTCTAGGTCTCCTTGCTCGGTATAACTGCCTGTCCATGAAGGATCCTTTTGTAATTGGTCTATGTCAACGGTTGACTCCTTCAATTGATCAGAATGCGGGAGCTTAATCTCCAAGCCTTGTTTCAGTTTGTTTCCGGCATTAGAACTATAATCACTTAAAGACAGGGCTTTTTTCCAGTCACCGAATGCCGTCATCGAGAGTGAAGACCAGTTATCCGAACTTGCTACTTTAATTCTTGATTGTGGAGCGACGCCGCGTTTGTCAAGAGGTAATGCGTCCATTCCGGCCATATCGAGCCAGTTAGGTAATTTAAAAACTTGACCAAATCCAGCATCTGCACTAAGTCCTTGTGGTTTCGAGGATTGAGATTTTGTTTGATATTCTTTAATCCATGCTGCGCGTTCCTTGTGTCCATAGATTTTTTTTGCGACGTCTTCGAGGCTGTGATTTCCAAGGGTGATCGTGTCCCCCTGTTTTGCTTGTTCAAGAGGTGTTATTGTTGTTGGTTGACCATTCTCATCAAAAATGATATTAAGGTTCACAACTATCTCTTTTCCGCCCTTGTTTATAAATAATGCGCCATTCGAAAGTAGAAAATTTAAATAGCTAGCTGCCTCTTTTAGTTTGGTTTCTACAGTACCCATTGTATCCACAGCCCAAACTTGAGCAAATGACTTTAGCTTCTGACCATAATTATATAATTGTATGCCGCTATCACTGGAAATTAAACTATTTGCGATGCCTACCATTTCTTGTTCAGTGATATCACTTCCTGAAACAGTCATAAATGGAATAAAATGAGTTTGAATGACTGTCATTTCTTTAACTCTTATTTGAGTGGTAAGACCAGTGTCACCTACTGGAATCGGAGGGATTTCTTCATAGAGAGGGCCTAGCTCTTCTTTAGTTGGGATATCGACTGAATCACCTTCTTTTACTTCTGAAATTGTAGGGTTATACCTTTGAAGCCTCTCTCCATAAGTAGGATCGTCATAGGCAATACTTGCGATTGTTTCGAATGTCTCCCATGGATGAGCATAGTCAATTTTTCCGGGAGCGGAGCATCTTCCTAACAAGATGGCTCTATATGCAGGATCCGTAGAAACTAAATCTCCAATTTCTTTTTTGCTTTTTAAGATTAATTTTTGAACCGTTTTATCATGTTGATCATACATTATCCTAACATATGGAGTGTAAGAAATATGATCAAATGCTGTAACTGCCCAATAGTATAAATCCTCCTCAGGGAGCACATAGGTAGTGGGCTTGTCATCCCAAAAACCCACTAATTCCAAAAAACTAGTAAATACGCTCCCAACTGCTTCAACGCCATCAGCTACACCTTCCATAATGGATTCTATGGTACCGAGTCCTAATTCAACTGCACTATGAATCGCATCAAGAACAGATCTGGCTGGATTATCAACAAATGCAGCACCAAATTCTATTAACTTATGGACCAATTTTTCAACAAATTCCGCTGTATTCTCTGCAAATCGTATGGCTTCAGCTGCTAAAATTTGCACAAATTTTTCCGGATTTCTTAAGGATTCATGAATCTCTTGCAAACCTTGCAAGAATTTTATAATGTCCCCCAGTTTAGTTCCTTCGCCTATAAAGTTCCCCATTGTACTATTTTCCTCGGTTGGAGCTGATAAAATGTTTGAGGAGCTAGCCTGTCCTTCAGTTTGATTTCCATTTGCTTCTTTATTTCCAAATCCCAATTCATTGTTCTCTGTGTTTGGAATGATGCTAGCAGACGGATTTACTTTATTTTCCGTTGCTGCAGGTGCTGCATCTGGAGCGCCAGTAAGTGCTGCCTCATCTCCAAAACTAAACTTACCTTCCCAGTTGATATCTTCCAAATTACCTATTTCTTTGTCGTCTATTGGCCAAACCTCCTCTCCGCTGAAGAAAAGGAAATTCCAACCCAGGTAGGCCTCTAAAATTGCCTTGAGGAGAGGTGCAATAACAACATTGGCTGCTACCTGGCCACCGATTCCCTGTTCGTTACTAACCAATTGTACCTCTGGTTTTAATTCAAGTGACATATCTACACCTAATCCTCCGCGGATACCAGCATATAATCCGAAATAGTCATCTCCTGCCTCCAATTGGGCGTAGAGCATAAGTTTTGCTGCGAAATCAATTCCCCAATTGGCTTCTAATCCTACATTAAAATGAGGGAACGTTTCTGATTTAGGTCTCCAATTTTCGATGGCAACACTTCCTCCTATATTTAGGGGCCGGGTATTCAACGATGCTCCAAAACGGAATCCATAAACTAAAAATATAGCGTACCATACTGGAATTTTTGCCAACTCCATGTCGAACTCAGTAGCCCACAACTCCTCACCTTCCATGGCTGTATCCTCGTAGTTAAGCTCTGCAGAAATTACCGGATCCATCTCCTGGTCTACCTCGAAGGATGCCGCTCCACTGAGTCCTTCAGTCAATCCTATTTCAATTTCTCCTGAAGCTTCAAACTCACTTCCTGCGAAACTCAATGCCAAGGTTCCTTCAAACCATTTATGCGGATTTCCTTCAGTTGCTTCTTTGGTCATCGTCAATGTTCCGCTTCCGGTAAAATTGGCTTCTTCTCCCTCATTTGCCCAAGCTAGTTCTGCTTCACCGGTAAGATTTATCGCTCCAAATTTTCCGGTAAGAATACCTGCTCCACCAATTTGAATTAGCTCATCCTCTTTAATAATGAGACTACCTGTAATGCCATTTAATGTTAAGAAGCTTTCTTCCTTTTTAAACAACTCGATATCCTTTTCCAAGGTCAATTCTGCTTCAAGAGAAGTAAGGCTTTGATTAATCATATCATAATCTAAATTCGCAGTGAGATCAATGATAAACGCCCTGTCTTCATAGGTACCCAAAACGATTCCTTTAATCGTTGAAAGCTTTCCTTCTTCGAAAGAAGCTTCTACACCCGAATCTGCAAGAATCGTTACTCTACCTGTTCCAACGGCGATCTCCTTGTTTCTTAATAACGTTAACGATGCCGTACCCTCTGATATGGTCAACTCTCCTGCCTCGTCAAAAGCCACGACACCAGTATAAGCTCCTTCAAACAAATCTCCTTCTGTGTCTTGTACGCCAAGCCCTAATGTGCCATCAAGCTGCTTGAGTGCGCCATTTTCAAAGAGTATTTGTGCAGTGGATCCATCTCGAATAGATAGACCGTATTGGGTTGCCGTTGCTTCAATGATCTTAAGTTCCTTTACCAAGATAATTGTGGCTTCTATTTTAAATTCTTCGCCTAATCCAGCACCGACAAATTGCAATTCGGCAATTCGCTCTTCCAGCTGTTTAAGGGCTAATTCCAGATCTAACTCGATTGCAAAAATTCCAGTCTCATCATGGTATACAGAAAGCTCACTATCGACCGACATCACCAAACTAAATTTCGATTGCTCTCCGAAGGAAAGGTCTAATTCTGCTTCAGAAGTAAGCGTTACTATTCCATCTAACAATCCATCTTCTATTGATGGATTTAGGTTGATCAATCCTGCATACTCGAGTCGGCCAATTCGTCTTTCAGCACTGGAAAATCCACCGGTTGCTACTAACAATGCTTCGGTCAACATGCCTGACGCTTCAAATGTTAAGGTTAATAATGCTCCTATATCCACCTGAGTAGTTAATACTTCTTTAGATAAGATTGTATCCATATCCGGAGTCGTTAGTCCACCGGTAATGGCTAACGTGAATGTACTTGGTATGATCGACACGCCCTCAGCACCAAGGATAATTGTAAGTTCGGCTAATCCTGCAGCCTGGATACCGCTTTGTGATTCCAGACTTAACTCTATTAATAGCGGAAGCAAAATTTCCGTAGTCGTTCCCTCGTATCCAAAATTAAATTCCAATGTTACTCCTGTCGGAATAATGAGCTCAACTCCAGGTGCTATTTCGATTGGTGTAGGTGCTTTTGTGCTTAGGGTTGCAAATCCAGCCCAACTCGATAAAATCTGATCATACTCAACCTCAGCAGTTCCAACAAACAATTGGTCTTTTGATTCTACTACTATACTCCCAACAAATGGGCCACCCTGAGCGAGATCTAATGAAATATTTCCTTCAGTTGCTGTGATAAAGTCTGTAATCGGTATTGGTTGGGTGATCGTGACAGACAAGGAACCGTTTACTCCTTCGTTTGTAACTTTTGCATCCAACGAAGCCTCCATGCCTAACACTTGAATGGATTCGTCGATCGTCAAATCCGGATCTACTTTACCCGCTTTGTCTACGTAAAGAATGAACTTTGAATCCGGTAGACTGGCTATTTTTACATTTAGTTTTGCAGAATCGTAAACCGCGTCATAAAAGATAATTTCCGCTGTGACAATGGTTACAATTGGATTGATGTTCAGGTTTATCGTAACAACTTGGCTGTCGAGCACATTTTCTAAATTGATGTTTAGTAGGCTGCCATTGAGGGTAAACTCTGGTATGGCAGCTTCTGGCATTTCGACCAATTCGGATCCGAAGCCATCGGCTATACTGAATAAGCCATCACTCTTGTTGTTGGCTGTGATTGGATTTGATCCTCCTAGTAGCTTGGAACCAAACGTTGGTTTTGACCCCATGATAGACTTACCAAACCCCGTACTTGTAAAACTACCTTGCAAGGTAGCTGACTTTTCGTCTTTGTTAATCGAACTTGCGCCAACATCTTCCCCTCGGGCTGCTTTTTTGCCTTGGTCATCTGCTTCTTTCTCCAATCTCTGATCGTCATTGACTGGAATATCGTCTACAGTTGTTGTTGGTTTTACTCGACCTTCTGCTTGTTGTTTAACGTGAGCCAGCTCGTGGCCGATTAGCTCCTGTCCTTCTTTTGTTTCCGGCTGGTAATAGCCATGTGCAAAATGTACTTCCTTGCCTTGGGCGAATGCGTAAGCGCCTACTTGTTTTGCTCTTGTGGAATTTTTATGGATTTCCACTTTAGAGAAATCATATTTAAAGGCTTTCGCCATTTTTTTATTCAGCGCATTAGGTAGTCCGTTAGGAGCCGTTCCCTGACCATCTTTAGCATTGCCACCAAGTTGAAATCTAGGTTTCTTGGGTCTTTCCTTTTGTTTTTGGACAGTTTTGTCTAGTTCAAATTGGGGTTTTCCAGGACTTTCCTTTTGTTTTTGGGGTGTTTCAGGAACTTGAAATCCGCTGATTGGGTTCGTTTGTTTTTTTGGGGTTGATTTTTTTAGTTGGAATGGAGTGGATCTGTTTCCATTTGCATTTATTGGCTTATTGTTGTTGTCTGAAGGGGATTCGTCGTCGGCGGTTTGTTTACTTGAGGTAAGGAGTTCTTGTTGCTCTATAGATTTCACTTCCTCGTGTGGCTCTGTTTCCTTGGTTTCGGTTTGTACTTTGGAGGCTTCAGAAACTTTGCCGCTTGCATTGGTTTGATCTTTTGGGTTTGATTTGTTTAGTTGGAGAGTGGGTAAACTGTTTCCATTTGAATGCTTGTCACCATTGTTGTCTGAAGAGGAATCATCGTCGTCGGCAGTTTGGTTACTGGTTTCAGTTGATTCTTGTTTTTCTTCAATCTTCACTTCCTCCTGCAGGTCTTCAGGCTCCTCTTGGGGCGCGTTAAAGGAAAGTTCAGGAGGGAGTAAAGAATTGGTCTCCGGATTTTTCTCTTCACTTTCGACAACTGAGGCGTTTGCCTGTGTATTGAGTTGTTGTTTATGTAGATTGCGTTTATTCATTTATTGAGTATTTGATCATCGATCGCCTTCCATTTTCTTCAATACTTTTTCCTCTTCTTTTAGTTGATCTAATATGCTTTTACCTTCAATAGATTATTCATCTTGCTCAGCGCTTGTCCTTCGCGTGCACTTTTTCTGCGGTCTGCAGATGATCCGCCTTTTCCATAATTGGAGACTTAGATTGATCGCATTTATAAAGGGTTAAATCATTGTTATAGGGAGGAATTAGCATGGACTACTAGTCTATCAGCGCAACAAATAGATCATTAGGTGGTCTATAAAAGCAACTTTACCGCATGCGTTTAAGTCGAGCATAATAATCGGAGAAGCTGATAGCTTCTCTAAACAACTTCTCCGAGACCATGTCCAATCGTATAAAATTTGATTTTAAAATAATGGGGTATCAATTATCTAAGCTAGTTTTGACAACTAGAACTACCGTATTCTAAACTCAGAACTCACTCTATAAAATCCTGAACCACTCTTTCTGATAGCGCTAACATAAGCAGGAGCCGTAGGTAAATAAAGTCGTTTTTTAGTAACTCCTGAATACGGGAAGGAGAAAATTCTTAGTTTAAATTTCCAACCATTATTCCAGGTGTAAATGGTTGTCCAAGTTGTTGCACATACAGAAAGTGTTTT
The DNA here is from genome assembly GCA_938016265.1 of uncultured Saprospiraceae bacterium. Lineage (GTDB taxonomy): Bacteria > Bacteroidota > Bacteroidia > Chitinophagales > Saprospiraceae > JAHDHB01. The sequence goes on along the minus strand of CALLWB010000049.1, from coordinate 18,374 downwards.
TACATCAACTCGATCCACGTTTCTCCATGTAAATGGACACTTACTTAGCATCGTTACGGTAGATCTGTTCCTATCATATTGGCATACATTTATCCATTTTTGGGAAGCATTACACGAGGTCTTAACCGGTGATTTACAATGCTGATGTTTGAAGTCGTAGTCACCTATATCCTGATTGTAGCAGGAACGCATTGGTATTGGCTCAGAGAAGTTTTCATCCAGCAATTTTACAGGAGTGTTATCTTCTGCAATGGTGCGTCCTTCCAGTTCTTCCTGATTTTTTGAAGTAGCAGCTAAATAGTGAGGAACCAACGTTCGTTGATCGGTAATTGCTAAATAAAAGTCAAGGGCATCTAGGTCTTTGTACCTGCTTTTGTCCATCTGAAACTCTTCACTGTTGACAAAAGCGTCACCGTATAATTTCTCGGAGACGATAAAATCTCCTAAATCGGGATCACCTAGGGTTTCGAACGTGATTTCATGACCATCTTTCTGGATAGTAGCAACTAGTTGGGGTTCAAATTCTACCTCCACGGTATGATCGTCCATGGGTAAATTATCCATTGACGGAATCTCCTCTATTGTTTCTAAATTCTCAGGAAGATCCGATACCTCTTTTTGACAAGAAGTAAAAAAGATAGAAGTCGCGAATAGTGTCGCCAGGCTGATTAAACATAACTTAATTTTGAAAATTTTCATAGGAAAATATTTTGAGTGTGTTAATAATATAAGTAAGGAATTGTGGCTTAAACACCTTTTGCTTTTTGATCAGTGGGAGTAAATTGATCATGCATTCCTTTCTAATTTGAAGCAGTTTTCAATCAATACACCTTTGCACTGAACATACTTTTCCAGCCCATCACTTTTGATGGTAGTGGGTAAAACAGTCCCGGATTATTATTATGTTTGAAGACTAGAGCTTTGTCTACTGTTTATTGTTATACAATTTACTTTTTAACAAATATTATATATTCAAATTTTCAGTATTGCTGTATTAGATATAGAAGGAGGATTCTATTATTCAATACATTGATTTGTGGATAACTCCTAAATAACTCGACACTAATATCATAATTTTTTATTTATAAGATTTGATCTAATTTTCAATTAACGGAAAATGCAAGCGCTCTTTTTGAAATCGGAAGCTATTAGATCTTCGATAAAAGTCTATGTTTTAAAGGGAAACAGTGTTTTTTGCTAGTTGGATCACTGACGACATTGCAAGGCAGGGCATCTTTTTTTCTAAAAAACCGATAATGCAAGTATAATTTGGTTGAGATTAAATCCTCTTTTTCGAAAGACTTGAGCGTGCGAATAGCGAGGTATAATCATGGATTGCTTCAATTGGCAAGGGTATTCTATTTCTTTTTTTACACCGTTAATAAACAGAAAACGCAATACATCTATTGTTTAATATTCCGTTGCTTAAAAAATTGATAATCAACTGGCATTCACTCTTTTTTCTTCTTATTATTGTATTAAGCCTTTTGTTATACTTTACAAGTGCGACTTCAGAAGTTCGTGTTATAAATGCCTTAGTGCCCAGTTCAAATAATTGACAATAATAACTAAAATACTGATTGTATGTCTAGAAGTTTGTTCGATTTAATAAAAACGCTTAGTAAAGCAGAAAAACGGGTATTTGCTGAAAACTTAAAGAAGACAAAAAGAGTCCACTTTTATAAAAAACTTATGCTTATCTATAGTAAGTCAGAAGAATATTCTGTTGAACTAGATAATAAAATCTTTAAGGGGGAACATTCAAAATTCATTGTTGATTGCAAGATAATGTTTAAAGATCTACTTTACCGATATTTAGTGTCTTTGCAGAAAAATAAGGGGCTGGAAGAAAAAATAGAACAAAAGTTGAAAATCGCCCAAATGCTGTATAGCAGAAAACAATTTGCTGAATCAGAAAAGATTCTGGAAAAAATAGATCAACAAGCCCAAATCTACGAATTCCATGAATTGATGGTCAAGATAAAATCATTAAAACTCAAATTGATTTTCAGCAAAATTGGTTATACTAGGGAAACGGACATGACTAGTTTCAACGCTCATATTGCAGACAAATATAAAGCACTAGACAGATTAGTTGAGATGGAGCATAGTTATGAAGAAGGTAGGGCATTATTGCTAAAGTTAAACGTCGAGTCAGGAATGGTGATGACAAAAAATAATACACAAAAGGTTCCTAATGATGTTTATAAAAATCTGAGAACTGTCTTTACGGACAAAAATTGTGAATTTAGTCGGCACTGTACTAACAAAAACTGGCCGGAGGCATTTAAAACGGTCATTTACATTTTAGACCTTGCAGAAAAGCATAAAAAAGTCGTCTTAAGAGGACAATTCTTGGGCAATATTCATTCTACATTAATTTTGAACTGTATTTTATTTAATTATCAATTAAATAAAAAGTTGGATGTTGAAAAACTATTGAATCAGTTTGATGAAATAATTCCAACTTCCATTTATTCACAATGTACCGTATTGAGTGACAAAACATGTGCTTATGCGATACACGCATTGGCTACTAACTCCCCAGAAATTGCTGTTCATAAAATTATCAACCAAAAAATATTCTATGAAAAAAATAATATTTCAGCAGTAGAAACTTATCCTACCTATGGGTTCTATTTGTTTGTTTATTTCGCAAAAAGAAACTGGGAAAAATGTATTGAATATTATGATAAAATTGTTGAATTGGGGGGAGAAAATTGGAATAATTCTTTATATTTTATTGTACGATTGATTTGTATTTACGAACAAGGTGAACTCCAATATTTTAGCTCTCTGATAGATAAATTCCTAGCTAAAAGAAGAAAGAATGGGGTAAAAACTAAAGATAGTACGAATTTCACCAATTGCGTTTTTAATGTAATCCGTTATATTAATAAAGGAACCAAAACTGACTTAAGCCCCCATTTTAGTAAAGTACTCCAATCGTATGACCATTCCTATCTGGAATCACGATATATTATTCATTGGATGGTTTGTCAGTTTCCGAAATTACACAATGCAGATTATCGTTCTTTTTTAGCTCAATACCATTACGAACACTTTGACTTTAATGCAGTACAAAATAAAAATGATGTAAAAAACCAACTAATTTTTAAAGAATGAAATTCATCAATGTTTGAGTTGTAAATTTGGAAATTTCTGCCTACTTCCCGAAAATGCAACTGCTCTTTTCATTGCAAGAAAAACAGTTCGTTAATCAGGAAGCTTAATGCACAGCACGCTTTGATATAGTTCCAACAGAATTCAATTTTGTAAAACAATCGATTATTCAGATGAGATTTCTTTTTTCAGCGAAAAACGATTTTGCGAACCTCTAATTCAACAGCAACAAACATGCTTCACCGAACAACCAAACAACAAACAACTAACTGACTATCAACAGATTTCGAATGATTTAATTTAACTCCAATCTGATTGTAAAATTCCATTTTTACGAGAATGCGAGGACCAAAACCGTCATTTGTTTTATTTTGTAAAAATCATAAATCCTTAATTATTAAGCCTTTTTATGATTATTATTGTGTAGCACAGTTACATATACAATATATAGCGTTTATTGACTATGTGATTAACTATTATAAAAACTATCATTAATTAAGAATCGTATGTCTAAAAGCTTGTTTGATTTAATAAAAACGTTGAGTAGAGCCGAAAAACGGGTGTTCTCCGAGAAACTTAGGCGGACAAAAAGGATGTCATACTATGCTAAACTCGTGGCTGTTTACAGTAAATCCGAAGTTTATACGCCAAAAATAGACGAAAGGATATTTAGATCGGAAACCCCAAAATTCATTAGTGATTGTAAGACAAAATGCAAGCACCTATTGTGCGACTATCTGGTCACTTTAGAGAAAAATAAAGGAATCCGAAAACAAGTAGAGCAGAAACTTAAAGTTGCTTTGATGTTAAAAAACAGGCGACAATTTACTGAAGCAAAAAAGCTACTGGAAAAAATAGAATTGGTGGCGACCAGATACGAATTGCTTGATCAATTGATTCAAATTAAGACACAAAAAATTTCCATATCCATCCTGCTAGGAGGTGACAACCGAAAATTGGATCTTGACAATTTAAAAGCGCTTGCTCAGGATGCAAATAGAACGATTCAACATCTTGCAAACTTTCATAACGCAAGAAACAACTCGCTCCTTGCTATAGCAAATTACCATATAAACAACGGGACAATTAGTTCTGAATCAGAGGAAAACAAACCAATTGAAGACCAATTCAAAAACCTGGGAACGACGCTGCACATCCATCATAAAAACCTTTACGAGTACCTTAATAAAGAAAATCACAAGAATGCGCTGGAAGAAACAAAACAGATTATTTCAATAATAGAGCAGCACAAAGACATAGTATTAGATGCTCAGATAATGGCGATGGGATACCACAGTTATCTTTATTATTATGTATCGCTTTCTACTATGTGCAATGCAAAAGTCGACATTGAGCTTATACTAAAAAGATTTGATCACATTTCTTGCCATTCTGTGAAAATGTGTTGGGAAGTATTAACTTTTAAGAAGTTAACTGCTTGTGTGTATGCTTTAGCTATAAATAATCCCAGGATCGCGGTTCCCATGATCGAAGAGACGGAACAATATCTTAAGAAATACGATTATATGCAGAAAGATAATAGTGGGAATGCATTGTTTCCTATAGGTGTTTATTTTGCTTTAGGAGCGTGGAAAGAATGTTTGTTGCACATCGATCGAACTGAAACCAACATTATCACTCAAAAAACAGGATCGGTTTTGTCCAATTTCAAGTTGATTTGTATCTATGAGCAAAACGATCATTATTATTTTAACGCTTTGGTCAATAAACTAATGGCAAAAAAACGAAAGGGGGGAGCAAAAACAAGCGACTTAAAAAATATGAATGATACTATTTTTTATATACTCTATTGTATGTCCAAAAAAACGAATAATATAGAAGCACACTTTAAAAGATTACTTAATAATTTTGATTCGGGATGGCGGTTCTGCCGTTATTTTATCCACTGGATTGCCTGTCAGTTTCCTGAATTGTTGAATGGAGAGGATTACGCTGCTTTTTTAGAGAAATATGGTTACCAGCATTACGATTTCACAGCACTCAAGGCGGATAAGATGTTTGCTTAGTCCTGATAATTTCGTCTGTCTATTATTTACAAAAAATTATACTATTTGTCATTGTTTTAGTAATATGTACAGGAGTAAGCTACCTGGAGCTTAGGAAACTATTAAAAATCATTTAAAATGATAGAAAATAACCGAAGCGTATACCCTTTGCTCCTCCTCCTCTTGATTGGATTATGTGCAGAGGCTCAATCTTCCTACAATGCCTTGTTTCTGGGCAATAGCTATACCGGCTACAATAACTTGCCACAAATGACCAGCGATTTAGCCTTGTCTGTTGGAGATACCTTAACTGTTGATCGCCATACTCCGGGTGGATATAGACTGCTAGACCACAAATTTGATACGGTCAGCCTAAACAAAATAGCCAATGGAGATTGGGATTTTGTTGTGTTGCAAGAACAAAGTCGTACACCGATCACTTATTATCAATTATTTGTACATGGGTGCAGCTTCTTTTATACCTACACCAAACAACACCTTCCGTGTGCGGTAATGATGCCTTATATGACTTGGGGCAGAAAAAACGGAGATCCTGTCTTTTGCCAGGACTACCCGGTGATGTGCACGTATGAAGGGATGGACACGACCATTAGAAATGCATATTTGCACAATTCAAAGTTAATGTTTGGAGAGGTTTCTCCGGTATCAATAGTCTGGAGTACCATCCGCCAAAACTATCCGGCGATCGAATTGTATGCTTCGGATGGAAGCCACCCTTCACTGGCAGGTTCTTATGCTGCTGCTTGTTGTTTTTATGCGGCTATTTTCAAGAAAGATCCCACCTTTATTACGGATGATTATGGGATGAACCCCACGGAGGCGAGCCAAATCAGAACTGCTGCAAAACAGGTCGTTTTTGATCAATTGAATTTATGGACCTTCAAACAACTTCCTACTCCAGAGATTCGCTTTGATTTATGGGGTGGAATCAATGAAGTGCATTTTCAAACTGAAACGGTGAGTGTTCACAGATTTTATGATTGGGATTTTGGCGATGGATTTACTTCAACCCTTCAGAATCCTGTGCACACCTATGCAACAAATGGTACTTTTCAAGTTACTCTGACGACATACAATTGCGACCAATATGGGTATGATTCGACCAGCGTAGATACGACACTTATGTTTTGCAATCACACGCCCACGGTTTTTCACTTAGGGCCTTTGCTCTGCAGGGAGGATACGCTTTGGACGCAGCCAGCTGATGACTATCAATGGTATGGGCATGGTTCTGGCTTGCTACCTGGAGAGATTAATCAGTATTTACACTACCCCGACTACCCTTCTAATAGTTCCTTCCTGGTCCGTACCACGGTCAATGGTTGTTCGGAGTTTTCGATCGTCTATACTATACTTCCCAATAGGGATTTTTATTATTACCACAATTTTGGTCTGGGTGTATCCTGGGAGCCCGATCCTTGTGCTGGAGATACTGCAATCATTCATGTGGTCCCTTCAGATTACAACCTTACTATGCATGGTTTGGAGACGATTCACTGGTTTAGAAATGGTAGTTTGCTTCCTTCCTGGACGGGCAAGGACACGTTGTTGATCACGGAAGGTGGCACGTATGCTGGCTGGATTGCTGACACTACTTCTGCTTGTCCGAAGGACACTACTTTTTCTATGGTGGTTACTTATAATTGTGGGACGGTTGGTATTCCTATTGTGGAGGAAGATACTACGATTAGGCTTTATCCTAATCCTGCATCCGACTATCTTCTGTTGGAGTGGAGTGATGCAATTGGCCAACAGCACCAGCTCAACATCTATTCTATTGAAGGGATTTTAGTCAAAGAATTGGAAGTGGTTTCTCCTAGAACGGTAGTTGATATTGGGGATTTGTCTGCTGGTATTTATTTTGTTCAGTTGGGTGATTCTCGAATTGGTAGTGGGCGGTTTGTTAAGGAGTAGATGGGTATTTTTCATGCGGTTTATCTTTTTTGTCAGCATTCTTAGTAACGTTTGTTCGGTTGTTATATAGTTTTCTTTTCCGGCTAGGCATTGAGCTATAAACATCCATTTTACGACCATAAAAAAGTACGTTTTACCTATTTCAAAGGACTACTCCAAATTGATAGCCGTTCCCCCATCTGTCAAAAAATCAAGGATCGCCTTAACAACTTCTTCCGGTTTTTCTTCATGCGGCATCAGACAGGTTTTTTCTATTTCTACCAGTTTACAATTTCCATTAAATTGATCGACCATCTCTTTTGCTCTTTTTACTGGGAATGTTTTATCCTCTGCGCCCCAAAGAAGTAATGTATCTGCAGGTATATTTTTGTGTGTGTTTGCGAAATCATCGACTACATCCCATTCAATTCCTTTCAAATATTCAAGCATGCCGAACATCTTGTCTTTGTTGAAGAAGGGGGTAACATAGTGTTGATAGTTGGTTTTATCCTTGAACAAGGACTTATTATAGAAAAACTGGTCGAGCACCAAAGGGGAGGTGATCATTTTATCTGATTTGAAGGCTAATCGAAAAGCCAAATTAGCAAATGGCAATTTTGCTTTTTTCTGGTACATTTGGATAAATGGAGGTCGGTGGTTTGGGATTTCGGTATTGATCAAAATCAGTTTTTTGATCGCATTGTTTGCCTCTAAAGCAGTTAGCCTTGCGATAGAAGCTCCAGTATCATGGGCAATAACATTCAATTGATTATTAATACCCAGCAAATCGATCAACGTACTCAATCTTTTAGCCTGAGCGGTAAAGGTAAAATTGGTCTTTTTCGAGTAGACACTGTCCCCAAAACCAGGCAAATCAATCACATAGCAGGTAAATTTCTTTGATAATGCTGGTAATAGTTTCCTCCAGGTATACCCATTCACAAAAAAACCATGAATCAATAATAATGGAGCTCCCTGACCGAAGGTACGCACGGCAAGTGCCGCGTCATCGATCTCAATAATCTGTGGTTTTGCATTACTATAAAAGTCGTGAACATTCATTTATACTAGATTTGTTAAAAGATAATTCAAAATTAAATGGATTAAATAACAGAAGATTGATATTTTACGCCAAGTTTACTGTTATAAAATACCTCCCATGGATCGCGTTCACCTGGAAAACCTATACGAATATGCCAAATATCGACACCTCCCCCATGACTTTAAATTGAGCGCCCCTTTCAAAGAAGGAGATAATTCGATTCCGCCAGCGATTTATTTAGGACAGTTTCAGTACTTGCATGAACAATCAAAAGATGCCCATTTTGGGTTGCATTTCGGAGCATTTCTAAGTCTGCAGGCAATGCATATTATCTTTGACATTTCGCTCACCGTCTCCAGCATAAAACAGTTGGTCTTACTCTGGAAAGCCTATGCATCTGCCAGTTTCCCTTTACTTTCCATGACTACAGTGGAAGAAGAAAAGAAATATCATCTTGTCTTCAATAGTGTTCTACATTCCCAATTGGAAGCTCAAATTTTAGATGCAGTTACGATTTTTGCCTACAAAGAATTGAAAATAATTGTTGGAACAGATTTAATGAGCGTCAGCATTCCAAGCAAAAAACTGGAGGAATATAATTTGTGGTTTGATTGTCCGGTCGTAGAAGGAAAGGCTCACAGCATCCGGTTTAATTGTTCGTCTGACCAGATAGTCACCAATGAAAAAAGGAGAAAAAGGATCGAAACGATGCTACCTGCATTTTTGTACTATCTGGAAAATTTGAAAAGTTGCCCCGCTTCATTTTCTCACCAAGTCCACCTAATGGTTTTACATTTATGTGCATCAACTTACCCTACAATCGATCAAGTCGCTGCTCAATTTTGCGTTTCCACCCGCACCTTGCAAAGACGACTTCTCAAAGAGAACACTTCTTATAGAGCGATCGTCCATGAGCTAAAAAAAAACTCTATACTTATTTAGAGAAAGGCCGTCATCTAAGGACAATTGACAAGAGCTACATGCTTGGTTATTCTAGTTCTAGTGCTTTTTTGCATGCGGTGAAATCTTGGGGTTTTCAAGCAAACAAAGTTGTTTCCAATCCTCATTCACACCGAAAAAATTGACAGTGAATACTCCGTTTGGCAACAAGGAATTAGTCCGCTGGTCCCATTCTTTTGGGAAGGTCGCTACCCAACAAAAAGGCAAGGACAGACTCGCATTTTTTCTTTTTCCCTTACGGGGAATCTAACCTCAAATTTGTTTATCTGTTTTTAAAAACTACTTAAGTTTTCTACTTCTTTATTTGAATAAATATCTAGGGTTATTTTTTAGTAGCCCGCTGAAAAATAGACCGCCCGAAGACCAGCTTCTTCAAAGTAGCTGACAAATTATGGCCAATCACTGAATAAGCGCTTAGCTTTGGATTGGGGACTTTGCCCTCTCCTAGCCTAGCAATATGAATTTCATGCCACATCGTATCCACAAAACCACTGGTATCTAATGCTTTAATCCCTGTTTTTGGTGTAGGAATTTCCAGGCGAGTGAGGCTGCCGTCAAAAATGTGATTCGGCAGATCCGGGTGTAGGGTAAATGGGCGAGCCAGTCCGACAATATCCAATTCCCCGTCGGCAATGGCCTTTTCCATCGTAGCGACTGTTCTAAAACCACCCGTCAACATCAGTGGTGTCTGTACCAATTTTCGGGCTTTTTTCACATAATCCAGAAAATAGGCTTCTCTTTCTTGGGTACTTTTTTTCTGCCCGGCACCAATCATTGCAGGTTGTTCATAGGTCCCGCCACTGATTTCAATCAAGTCTATCCCTTCCGCGCTCAGGAGTTGTACCACTTCCATCGATTCTTCTTCCGTAAAGCCACCTCGCTGGAAATCGGCAGAGTTGATTTTGATACCAATCGGAAAATCAGGGCCCACTTTTGCACGGATGTTTCTGTAAATTTCTAAAACAAACCGTGCCCGATTTTCCAGGTTTCCTCCCCATTGATCTTTTCGTTGATTGGCAAGTGGAGACAAGAACTGACTAACCAGATAGCCATGCGCCCCATGTATCTGTACGCCAGTAAATCCAGCATCTTTCGAAATAGCAGCGCTATTGCCAAATCGATCGATGATCGCTATAATTTCTGATTCTGTTAAGGCTCTTGGTTGTTTGAACAAGGCCGACATTCCTTTGACCTTTGTTCGGACTGCTGATGGAGCGACTACGTCCTTGTTGATCGCCCCGAGCGCTTGCCTGCCTGGATGATTGATTTGCGGCCAAATATGCAAGCCGGTATCCTTGACAACTGCCGCCCATTGTCGCAACAACCCCACATTGGTTTTATCATCGACAATGACATTCCCTGGCTCCCCAATTGCCTTTCGGTCTACCATGACATTCCCAGTTACCAGCAACCCAGCACCTCCATCCGCCCAGCGTTGGTAGGCGTGGATAAGAGCGTTGGTCGGATCATTGTGCCTAGGAGACATATTCTCACTCATTGCGGATTTGGCAATTCGATTTTGCAGTTTGGCTCCGCAAGGCAGGATTAGTTCTTTTTGCAAGTTCATGACTTTTGGGGTTAGGGGTTTCTTTATTGATGGTGGATAATAGATTGATCATAAACCTCTATGCTACCGGGTGCTTTATGTATTGCAATTTATTCTTCGAAAGAGAGGCTTGTTAAAACCTTTGGTCTGATCTGATCTCTAATCACACTTAAAGGATGAGCGGGAAATAAATGGTCAAAATCTTTCATTTCAGAAAGGTTTCTTCTATTTCCATCTTTAAAATTTTTATCGTATGGATCTTTTCGATAATGGTGAAGTAATTTCTCTAAATCCAAGCCTACTGCATTTGCTAATGGGGACATAAAAATGTTATCTCTCATTCCTGTCCTATTCCCTTCGTGGACTTTTATGTGAATTTGATAAAGAAGTTGTTCTTTATAATTCCTTAGGTTTAAGAAGGAATCTAATTGCTTGAGAGTCTGAAAACTCCTAGACATCAATTTTGCTACAAGTCAGAATGGTGTGAAACTCACCTATCCGATCTTCATCGCCTACCACTTTCAATCCCGCTTTGCTAATCAGCTCATAGAACTCCCCTGCCCGATACATCTTGCTATTGCCATTTGCCATGGCCGTAAAATACAGGGAGGTTGCTCGCAAACAGAAACTTGCATTCCCAAACTCCTGTCGGTCGGTAAACGTTTCCATAATATGCAGCCTTGTATGTTCTGTCATTGCCTCTGCAGCAACTTTTAATATTTTCAGGATTTCCTCTTTAGAAAAACAATCTAAAAACTGACTCATCCAAATCGCATCGGCTCCTTTTGGGATGACGGGGTTTGCAGAAAGCAAATCCACTTCTTGTCCCAAAATTCGATCTTCTAGTTGGTGCTCCTGAGCATTTTTGAGGGCGACATTTAATTGTCCTGGCAAGTCCAAGATAGTCATTTTTACATCTGGGTCATGGGCACAACATTTCATTGACCATTTACCCGTATTACCACCAACATCCAAAATCCATTTTGGTTTGGATTCAAATACCACATCCAAGGCCTTATCAAAGGCATTGTCCGAGTAAAAATGATCAAACTCGAACCACGATTTTTGTTCCTTAGGGGTCAATTGAGAAAGGCCTTCATAGATGGTTGGCCAATTGCCTAGCTCTTTCAAGCCTTCTGGTTTTCCGGTTTTTATAGATTCTTCTAAGTGGAATAATCCTTTGTAACAGACATCGTTGATGAAGTTCATATTTACGGATGTCATTTTATTACTTCTTAAGAAATATCCAATTTTTGATATGGTAAATTTTTCATTCGAAAAAAGAACAATACCCGCACTTTCAGCCATTTCTAACAATACATCTGCGCCATATTCTGAGATACCTGTCTGCTCCGCGATTTCAGTTAAAGAAATTCCGTTTCTTTTACTAAAAATCAAATCTAAAATTCCTAAATTTTTAAGTGCAATTGTTGCTTGGAAAACGACAGGCGCAAAGGCGATTTTCTGTGCTTCAATGATGGCTTCAAATGAACTTATTTTTTCTACATTTATAGTTTTTTCCATTTTTTTAAAAAATTCGAACACGTTTAGAGAATAAAGGCGAAAAAATAGTAATTAAACTCCATAAAAGTTAATTCCATGAGTAATAGTCTTTTTTTTTCTTGAAATTTATCGCTTTCTCTGACATTGAAGGTGGTCGTAATCGTGAATATTGATTGCGCCTACGCAATGAAAATTCGTTATTGAATGTTGCAGTGTAGCATGTAAAAAATAAATTGGACCGACCGAATAACCTAAACATTGTGTTACGTTGATAATCTGATGCTTTTCTCACAAAACGCAGATTTTTCCTTTTTTACTAAACCAGAATGCGGACTCACGCAGTAAATACGCCATTTACTCATTTAGCATTGCAATAGGCAGAATTTAGTTTTAGCTTTCATTGGAATCAAATAAATACCCCGTGAAAACGACTCCTTTAACGACTACTTTCCTGAGCCTTATTACCAGCATTTTTCCTTATTTTCTTGTGGCGCAATGTTATATTGTAGGGATCAATTCACAATCAGACGTTGATAATTTCGCGACAATCTATCCAGGATGCACCCAAGTTTACAATCTGCAAATTAAGGAAGCTAATGGCCCAATTTATTCGCTTAACGGGCTTTCCCAAATCACAACAATAACTAATAATTTAATAATTAGCAATACAAATAATCTAACTGATTTGTCTGGATTAGACAGTTTGACTTCAATAGGTAACTACCTCACAATTGAAGGTACAGTAGGTTTGACAGATTTCTCAGGACTGAACCAATTGACCTCTGTGGGTGGTTCTTTGAACATTTGGGGGACCTCAGGACTAACAAGTTTGTCAGGTCTTGAAAACTTAACTAGCCTAGAGGGTGAACTAAGTGTTTTAAGTGCAGAAGGCTTAACTAGTATTAGTGGATTATCTGGCTTAACGTCTTTTGACCAAGATATCAGTATTTGCACAAATAATGATTTGACAAGTATCAGCGCATTTCCCAATATTTCGACTAGTCAATTTATTGAGATTATGTTCAACCCTAATTTAGAGCGTATTACAGGGTTTAATGATTTAATCACGGTCAGTAATTTGACGCTTTTGGGGAACCCCAAATTATTTGATATTACTGGTTTTAGCAAGCTAAATACCGTTTATGGCTATTTAGATCTTGTTGCGCTTAACTCCCTTAAAGATCTCAAAGGGTTAGAAAATTTAACAACTGTCGAAGCGTCAATTGTTATCGGTTCAAATGATTCTCTTTCTGATATAACGGCCTTGATTGACGTAACGGTCGCAGAAGCATTAATAATCTATGACAACACAGCCCTAAACAGTTTACATGGGCTGGACAATATTGACCCTACTGGAATGGTTTCCCTATCGATTCATGGCAATTCTAACCTAAGCGTTTGCGGAATTCCTAGTATTTGTGCATATCTGCTTACGAATGGTCACCGTGAAATTTGGGGGTACAATGCAACTAATTGCAATTCTGAAGCAGAGATATTAGCTACGTGTTCGCCAACCTCAATCAATGACATTAAACTATCATCTAAAGTAGGGGTATTTCCAAACCCCAACAATGGACTATTTGAGCTCCGTGGCATCAAAACAGGCAGCTTCACGATCTTCGATGCGCAAGGAAAGGAAGTACACCATGGCTCCATTTCAAACAATCGCTCTTTCGACCTAAGTCCTTCACCAAATGGGCTGTATCTTATCTCTGTAAAAAATGGAAAACAAGACTACTCGCTGCGGGTGGTAAAAATGTAATTTATAATTTTCTTGCTTCTAAGAGCTTTCCTCACAAAAAGGCACTTACAACTGCTCCAATTGTTCTAACAGCCAGGTCTTTTCGGTTAATAAATCTACCTTTTCAATATCGTTTCGGAGTTTTTGCTTGGCCTTTTGGGAGAACGGATTGATGGACACCAAACGTTTTGTAAAACGGATGATGTTGGTGTAGTTTTTTTTATGATAAACGAGTTCTTTTTGGCGGCTTAGATAAGTTCTAAACCGATTGAGTAGTGCGTCCAGCAATTGCGACTCTTCCAATTCATAATAGATCTTAAGTAGGAGCATTTTTGCCGACAAGTTTAAGTGCAGGTCCTCAAAGTCGTCTGCTACCAGCAATTCTTCCGCCTTTTGATATTGTTTCTGATGAAAATACCATCTTGAAAAGTTGTAATCTACATAGGCTTTTCGAATGCTGTGCGGCAAATAAATAGCGTAGTTTTCTAGGAAATCCCAGGCCCAATCGTACTTTTCTAGTCCAATAGACACTGAAGCAATATTGGTGTATGCAAAGGGACTGATTTTTTTGTTTTCCAGGAGCACTCCATTTTCTAACGTTTCCTGATACAATTCAAATGTTTCTTGCAAATAGTAGGCACGCTGATTGGTATTGAGCCGTCGGATGCTGTAATTGGTCGCCAGAATATACAAATCACGAATTTCTTCTTTCTTAAAAAAATGCTGATACTTCAATAAATAGTCCTTGAATTGCTGGAAAAACATTGTTTCTTCTCCAGGTGAAGTCGAAGCTCTGTAATAATAATAGTAAAGACCGATAGTTGGAAGTGTTAGGTGCACTGGGTGTTGCTCCAGATATTCAAGAATTTGATCCAATAACCCTGTATCATATTGTTGTTTGTACATCCCCTGATGGGACAAAATCCGACAACTGTGCTTGAGTTTGCCCGCTATATAACTTAAATCGAAACTGGTGTTTAGGGTTTGTAGATTGTTGGAAGTAGATCGGTCTTTTTCTATGTTGTTATGATAGATGGCAGCTTCAATAGTATGCGTGATTTCTAGGTGTTCTCTATCTTGTAATGCGCCCTTCTGATGGATTTTTTGAGCTTTTAAGATACTTTGCCGACAAAAATTATCCAGCCGTTTTTGTTTATAAATTTTACCCAAATCCAATTGAAATTGAACGTCCCGGGCTTTTCGATATTGGAATACTAAAAATTGCTCTAACAGTAGGGTTAGTTCAGAGGTTAAATGACGCAATTTCACCATATTGAATGCTTGCTGATCAAAAACAGTGGTATAGATGATATTCCGATCCAATAAATGCCTTTCTTTATTTAAATCAATGGTATAGAAGTGTTGAAGTAGCTTAGTCAACTGCGCATTTTTATTAAAAAACAGAGAATGCACCCATTTTCTAAAGGCTATTTTCTCATGAGCAGTTAAACTGTAAAAAATTGTTACAAATTTATTCTTTTGCATAAGTTCATTTTCTGATAAAAAAGGACTGAAAGCATTACTATTCCATAAAAATACTAAATTCATACTATGATAATAATAGAAAAATGTAATTTTTTATCTGCTAGATTGTGCTCATTTTTGTCATAATGAAGGACCAATAAGATGGTTTATCTTTCTTGACTTGAACTAAACCCACTAGAATATGTATAAAATTTCAATATTGATCATCGGGCTATTTCTGACACAAACACCACTTTGGTCGCAAGGATGGGTGAAAACGTATTATGATTATCAATCCAATTGGTTAAATGCATTTGGTGAGCGGACCCTGGATGATGGTTATGTTATGGTTGGACATGTTGGCTCATTGAATAGAGAAATACACGTAAAAAAGACAGATGAGTTTGGTAATATACAATGGGACTATACTAAAAATCAAGTCGGGAATGAGCACGCTATAGCTATCAAGCAAATTCCATCAACAGGAGGGTATGTCGTTTTATACACTAGCTCCCAAACCTCGTTTGAACCTCAACTATTGCGATTAGATGCCAACGGGCAGCTTGTCTATGACCTTTCGCTAAACATCCCAATGGATGTCTATACAGGATCTTCCAATTCAGATATGATTATTACAAACGATGAGCATTTATTGATTAGTAGTAGTTCGCTTGATACGCTGATTACTCCTGCACCAACACTTGGTCTTGCTAAATTAGATTTGGGAGGGAATATGGTATGGTCACAATATTATTCGCACTCCAATAATTATCAAACCCGGCCAATGACTTTACTTGAAGATACCGATGGCAATTATCTTTTGGCGGGTACCATAGATACGCTTTATAACTGGGGAGGAGGGAATGGTGCTGGTTTGTACTTAGTGAAGACAGATTCCGCAGGCAATGAGTTATGGCGAAAAACGGAGGACAATCCTAGTCAGTTGCATGCACATTCTGCTTTCAACACCAATGATGGAGGTTTTTTACTTACCGGTTACCAACGTGGCACTGGTGGTGATCTATTGATGTGTGCAGCTAAGCTGGATGCAAACGCTAACCCGGAATGGAGTTGGGCCTTGCCTCCTGGATCCGCTTCAGATATTGCTTTTGGAGCGGTAGAAAACAGTGATGGATCCTTCACCATAACAGGTTCGGCTTCTTATGGTCCCCCACTCTATAGGCAAATGGCTTTAGTAAAACTATCCGCTACGGGAACCTTAATATCGAATACTCACATAAACATAGGCTCTGCCGTGGCACATGGAAAACAAATTTATAGCGGAAGCAATGGCGGATATTCTATTTTTGGAGTAGATGCAACTGGGTCATTTATTCTGACCACAGATTCTTTAGGAGTGATTTATTCCAATCATGTCGTAGGAAATTATTTTCATGACATCAATGGAAACTGCGAGCTGGATGCTGGAGAACCAGCAATCGCCAATCAAATAATAACCGCCGAAAAAGCAACAGAAAGCCGCTTTGGAGTAACTGATTTAAATGGTGCTTATTCTGTAGAGTTAGATACTGGAACGTACTCCCTAAGCACTCCAAACTTATCCCCCTATTGGCAGTTTTGCCAAAATCCACAGACCGTTACATTTACTAACTTTTATAGTCAGGACACCCTCGATTTTGCGTTGGAATTGTTGGACTCCTGCACCTTCATGGAAGTAGATGTGTCCGCGCCTTTTTTGCGCCGGTGTTTTCCTTCTGTTTATCATGTCAAGTATGATAACTGGGGAACGGAAGCTGCTCAAAATGCTTATGTAGAATTGACATTGGATCCTTATTTGACCTTCGATTCTAGTTCGATTGCGATGACGTTGCAAACCGGAAATGTGTTTCGTTTTGACCTTGGTACAGTCCCTTCCATTTCAGGCGGATTGTTTATGGTTCATGTGACGGTTGATTGTGATTCTACCGTTTTGGGGCAAGTCCATTGTGTAGAAGCGCATATTTATCCCGATACGATTTGTACGCCCAATTATTGGGATGGACCGATTATTCAGACGACTAGCAGTTGTGCCAATGATTCTGTTCTTTTTACGATTCGGAATATCGGTACGAATATGCTGGGGCCACAGGACTACAATATTATAGAAGAACATGTGATGAAGTATTCCGCACCATTCCTACTAGGCGCTGGGGCAGAACAATGGGTGACTATTCCCGCGGCTCCCGGTGCCACTTATCGATTGGAAGCGGAGCAGGCTTCTGGTTATCCCCCCTTGCTGGGAGACACGATTTCAATTAGTAATCATGTCGGTTGCAATACACCTCCGACAATTAACTTCCCAGGGATCATCAATGAATTTTACAACGGCAATTCCAGTCCTTTTATTAGCAACGACTGTCAGGCAAACATTGGGGCCTTTGATCCGAATGACAAACAGGCACAGCCCCTTGGATATGGGACCGCTCATTATATCAATGACAACATTCCCATCAATTATAAAATTCGCTTTCAAAATACAGGAACGGATACGGCATTTACGGTAGTTGTGATAGACACCATTGATGTGCATTTGGATCCGGGTTCGATCAGCATGGGCGCGAGTAGTCACTCCTACGATTGGGAGTTGAGAGAGAACGGGATCTTAGCCGTTACTTTTGATAACATTATGTTGGCCGATAGCAATGTCAACGAAGCGGCTTCCCATGGATTTTTCAAGTTTGAGATTAAGCAGCAACCCAACAATCCTATTGGCACCGTGATCACTAACCGCGCAGGTATTTATTTTGACTTCAATCCGCCGGTGATCACCAATGAGACGTTCCATACGATTGGCGACGACTTTGTCACGATCTTGCTAGTATCTGGTACGGAAGAGTTGTTGGAAGAAGGTGTTTCTATTCAGGTGTTTCCAAATCCGTTTGAGTCTTCGACTACGGTGCAAGTCACAGGTAAGGCTTATGATCTACTGGAAATGGAGGTATTTACTATTACTGGTCAATTGGTGGATTTTGTTCGGGTGGAGCATGGAGATCGGTTGGTCTTGCGCCGGGGTGGGTTGACGGCTGGTGTTTATTTTTATCGGTTGAAGGGGGATGGTGTTTTGTTGAATGGGGG
>CALLWB010000048.1 GCA_938016265.1 uncultured Saprospiraceae bacterium | reverse complement strand
AGCTCCCGCTTCATCGGCCGACCATCATCTGCAGTCAAGATAACGCCATCAATGAATGGGCGGTGCAAATCAAAATCATCTGCCAGAGGAGCGTCCATATGCCCCGCAGCCACCGACTTGGCGACTTCCGCCTTCAAATCTTCCAGCGAGCCAATACATTTTTCTACTTCGCCATCTTCCGTGCGCCAGATTGGCAAAGGGATACCCCAATACCGGGAGCGGGAAAGATTCCAATCTTGTAGATTTTCCAACCAATTGCCAAACCGTTTCTCGCCAGTATGCGAAGGCTTCCAATTGATGGTTTTGTTCAATTCTGCCATTCGGGCTTTTGCTTTCGTAGCACGCACAAACCAGCTATCCAATGGATAATACAGGATCGGCTTGTCTGTACGCCAGCAATGTGGATAGTTGTGACTATATTTTTGGACATTAAACGCCTTGTTGTCTATTTTCAACTTGACCGAAATGTCGATATCTGCATTGACATAATTCGGATCGTCCTTGTAGTTTTTGACATATCGTCCTGCAAATTCGCCCATCTCCTCCACAAATTTCCCTTGCTTGTCTACCATGGTCAATGACCCGATACCATTTTGTTTCGCAACAAACATATCATCTGCTCCAAAAGAAGGTGCAATGTGCACGATACCCGTACCGTCGCTGGTAGAAACAAAATCACCATGTATCACCAAAAATGCATCCCCGTCTTCTGGCTGTGCATAAGGCAATAATTGCTCATACCGCACACCAATCAACTCTGCTCCTTGAAATTCTTTGACGACCTCGTACGGGATTTTTTTCGCGCCTGCTTCGTAATCTGCCATCGACAATTCTGCTAATTCTGGCTTGAACCATTTGTTTTGCAGATCCTTAGCGAGTACTACGCTTATAGGTTTATGCGTATAAGTGTTGAAGGTTTTCACCTTTACATAAGTTATTTTTTTGCCTACGGCCAATGCAGTGTTTGATGGTAGTGTCCAGGGAGTTGTTGTCCATGCGATGATGCAAACATCCTCCTTTTCATCATCAAACAAGAAAGAAGATTGTTCGTTTCTTACCGGGCGAAATTGAGCGACGGCACTAGTGTCTTTAACATCTTTATAGCAACCAGGCATGTTTAGTTCTGCGGTACTTAGTCCCGTGCCTGCAGCTGGAGAGTATGGTTGGACAGAATATCCCTTGTAGAGATATTCCGTGTCATATAGCCGTTTAAGAAGATTCCAAACAGATTCAATGTACTCGTTTTTAAAAGTTATGTATGGATTGTCAAGGTCTACCCAATAACCCATTTTTTGTGTAATGTCGTCCCACTGTCCTTTATATCGCATAACCGTTTCCCGACACTTACGATTATAGTCTTCTATAGAGATAGACTTTCCGATATCTTCCTTAGTAATCCCTAACTCTTTCTCGACAGCAAGTTCTATAGGTAACCCATGGGTATCCCAGCCTCCTTTTCTTTCTACCAGCTTATCTTTCATGGTGTGAAAACGGCAGAAAACATCTTTTACCGTTCGGGCAAGTACATGGTGAATCCCCGGTTTCCCGTTGGCAGAAGGTGGTCCTTCATAAAAAACGTAAGTAGGACGACCATCTCGCTCTTCCATACTTTTTTCGAAAACCTGGTTATTTTTCCAGTATTCAAGAAGTTCTTTGTCTATTTCAGGGAGGTTTAATCCCTTGTATTGTTTGTAATTTGCCATTCCGATATTATTTAAGGTTGCAAAGGTAAGGTTTTTCCTAAAAAACAGGTTTTAACTTGGTATTATGATGAAATATTTTTCGATAAAAAAAGCCTTGACAAATTCAGTAATCTGTCAAGGCTTCATAAAATGAATATCAGCGATCACAGATCCGGGGAATCTATAATAATAATGCTGATAGTGATATGTTGATTTTTGTTGTTCATTTAATGTCTAAACCACAATTCCTTGAAAAAGGTTTCCAAAGATCAGTTCAATGTGGATTCTGATAAAAAAAGCCGATTTCGAATAAAATTCAAAACCGGCTTTTGTCTAAATTCTGGGTAGCAACTAATACTTAGAATACTATAATGCATTAAATCTGATAAAACCACATTTAACTGTATTCTCCAAATAAGGAGAATTGAAAACTTCTAAGCCTAAGTTATTGAATTAAAGTAGGTCTTGCCAAGTTAATATTCTATGTTCTTACAGGTCCAATTAAGAAACCATAGATTTCCTCAAACTGAAAATCAAGCACTTACTTATTTTAGAAGTAGTAATTTGATGGCAAATTCTGTATTATTATTTTCTAGTTCCAACCCTGCCCAAATATGCAACCGATCTTGAAAATCTGCGGCCTCTTTGAAATGTTTAAGGAAATTTTGAACTTCAGGGTCACTTTTGAAGGCATTCATTTCTTCCTCAGATGGCAACTCTTGTAGCCCGGAAAGGCGGCCTAAGTCATTGCCCGTGAGTATTTTGCTATTTCTTACGTGTACAGGCAGACCATCAAAGCCGACCGCCTTGCCCATAACAGGCTGCACGACTGTAAAAATAGAATCTCCACTGGCTCGTGTGTAATATGCCCTTCCCATTCGACCGACTAAATCAATTTTATGCGGATCAATTCGATTGTCTTCATCTATTACCGATTCTGCGACATGCATCCTTACCACATTACAAATAATCAGATGCCCTGCTCCCCCTTCTTCTCCTAGAGTAACAATCTCACTTACTTTGCATTCCATTTGGACTGGAGATTCTTTTACTCGGAATGGCTTTACTAAATCAGAAGGGATTGGCGTCAGCCCGGACTTATCAAACTCACTGATAGCACTATCAAACTGAACACTGGCAACGGCCATTTGCCTGACGATCGCATAGTTGACCACATTGATAACGACTTCTTTATTTTTCTGAATGTTATGAAGCGTATCCTTAGTGGTATTGTCTGAAACCCGGCGATTAGAAGAAAATACTACAATTGGCGGATTCGAGCTAAACGCATTAAAAAAACTGTAGGGCGCTAAATTGGCGGTCCCATCATCGTTTATTGTACTAGCAAATGCAATTGGCCTTGGAGCAACTGCCCCAAGCAAAAATTGATGTAAGTCTCTGGTTGGTGTTTTTTCTGGATCTATAATTCTCATGGTGTATATTTTGCGTCGAAGATACAAGAAAATGAGGGGTTAAACTGCCCCATCCTTATAATCAGCAATAAATTTCTGTTCATCTGCAACCCTCACTCCTGCTACACTTTCTCGCCACAAGTCGGTTTTGTTATGATATTCTATCATTTGGCGGATAGAATCCTCGAAAGAGGTAAATGTAATTGAAAAATCTTCGAGAACCCGACGATGATCATACCGCAAGTTATCATTCGTTCGCCAGCCTGGAAGGCCACCTTTGAGACGCTCCTTATTTTCCTCCAAGATTGATTTTGGCATAAAGACGTATTCAGGATTTGTCTCTAGCAAGTTTTTCATCGTATTGAGCTTCGTCAACCAGGTATTTGGAGTGTGCGTAGTAACATTATAAATGGTTCGATGGTTTTCGATATCTATCGACTGCAACAGAACTTCTACCATATCATTCACGAAAGTAAAATTAGACAGCTCTTTCCCCTCATCCGGCACAATAAACTGTTGTTGTGTTTTGACCCGATGCATCCAATAATATAGCCGTTCGGTGTAGTCATATTGCCCATAAACAATGCTTGGACGCAGTATTATTTTGTCTAGCCAATCTGCTTCCAGCAGGAGATTCTCGCAGGCCACCTTTTTGGGCCCATAATTGGCTCCGGTCACTTTCTCTTCAGCGACCAATGGTTCTGTATACGGACTTAGTTTGCCATCCTCCGCCTTTATCCCAGGCGCTTCATAGTCGTAGACAGAAACGGTTGATATATAAATGTACCGACCTACTTTTCCTTTTATGTTGTGAATAAGTGGCTGTAAGGATCTTGGATGGTAACTTGAAAAATCAATAATCACATCCCAGGAACGCGCCCAAATCTTCTCAATATCTGTGGTTTCTCGATCGCCAATTATCTTCTCGACATCTGGAAAAAGTTGCGGCTCTGTTTTTCCCCGGTTGAACAGGGTAATTTTATGCTGGTTCTGCTCTAGGAGTTTCTCTACAAGCAATCGTCCCATCAGCCTTGTACCTCCAAGGATAAGTATTGTTTTCATAGTGTTTTGAATATCGAATAATTTTAGGCCGGTTTTACGTCCATAAGCATATCACTGTAGGAGTTAGAAACCAAATCTTTAGCATCAACTCCCAGCAAATTCATGTAATAATTACACTGTCGATCCAGTTCCGTTTGGCCAATGGTATTGTCTTCATCAATCGCCTCAATTTCCATAAAACTGCCTAACTGAGCGACTTGGTCAATATGAAATTTCACATTATCAATGAAATAAATCTCCCGTTGTTTATCCACCACAATCAGCACCCCGAGTGCATTTGTTAACACCTCTTTGATTGCTGGTCCCGGATTCGGTTTGTACAAGCTCACTTTGGAGGTTTTAGGCCCCGTCTGGTTAGCTCTGGAGTAATGAATCAATGTGTTTTCAATATTGCCCTCTCTCAATTTTAGCCTTCCCTGGTCAACTATAAAGTAGGTGTCTATTTGGTGATCTAACCCTTGATAGTCTGCTTTGTTTTCCAGCAAAATTTTTCTCACTACATCTGGATCAGCACAACGTGCTTTTATTTCGACTAATAAAGGCATTTAATTGAAAATTAAAGAATTAAAAGAATAACTAAAAGTGATACTGGAGGCCAATTACTGGCGAAATCGAAACGTGAGATGAAATCCCATTGTCTGTCAAATTTCTATTGTGAACGATTGGCAAAACAACCTCCACCGCAACATTGTCTGAAAAGAAATAATTCGCTCCTGCCCCAGCAGTAAGATTCAAGCTTAAACCACTGTTTCCCTTATAACCTCTAGTGCCTGGACCTGCACTTATCTCTGGGAAGGCAGCAAATCTGTCAGAAAAAGGGAATGTGAAATAGTACCGTCCATACAAGGAAATACCTGCGTTATTTATCACATCCGTCAAATCGTTGCTGTTACCTCGAACTGTTCTGCTAAAGTGAGGCAATAATCCCACCGCCACATTATCCATAATAAAATACCCCACATTTACCCGAGTAGTGACTTCTACCGAGTTGTATTGTGGGATTGCGAAGATCCCTGCTCCTATTTGCATCATTCCTTGATCAAATTGAGCAAATGCAGAAGTAGAAATTAGAAAACTTAGGACTGGAATTAAAAAAAATGACTTTTTCATAATATTAAAGTTTGATGTTGGTGATTTTCTTATAAACGACAACAATTTTGAGTTAGTGTTGCACCAATCTTATGATTATGTTAAACTTATTTAATCTAATCTGAATTATTTTGCAGGTAACACCTTGCCAGTAACCTCTCCAAAACCTATTCTAACACCATCTTTTTCACCATACCCTCTTAAAATTAAAGTATCGTGGTCTTGAAGAAATTTTCGTTCTGAACCATCTTTAAGTTTTAAAGGTTTTGTGCCTTTCCAGCTCAATTCTAACATAGAACCGTAGGATTCTGGAGTTGGGCCACTGATTGTTCCGCTAGCGCACATAT
This sequence comes from uncultured Saprospiraceae bacterium, assembly GCA_938016265.1. Classification (GTDB taxonomy): domain Bacteria; phylum Bacteroidota; class Bacteroidia; order Chitinophagales; family Saprospiraceae; genus JAHDHB01. The sequence continues at coordinate 40,998 of CALLWB010000048.1, read as the reverse complement.
CTCCAGCATTCACATTGCAACCGTTTACCGTATGATGGGCGAGTTGTTGGCACATATTCCAATACATGTATTGAAAGTTTGACTTACTGATGCTTGTTTCTTCTCCTCCTTCTGGTTGAATTAAAACTTCAAGTTTTATGTCGTATCTTTTATTTCCTGAGTATTTTAGATAAGGTAAGGTTTCGGGGTTTGTTTGTTCTGGGCCTGAAATTCTGAAATGATCAAGGGCTTCCAAAGTCACAATCCATGGAGAAATTGAAGAAGCAAAACTTTTTCCTAAAAATGGGCCTAATGGCACATATTCCCACTTCTGAATATCTCTTGCTGACCAGTCATTAAACAAACAAAGACCAAAAATGTGGTCCTCTGCTTCCTCCGTACTAATCGATGATCCAAGTTCAGATGGCTGACCAATAACAAAACCCATTTCAAGTTCGAAATCCATCAGCTTGCATGGCCCATAGACTGGAGCTTTCGCATCTGCAGGCATCATCTGCCCCTTTGGACGGTGGAAATTAGTGCCCGAGACAACAATTGAAGACGCTCTCCCATGATACCCAACAGGCAAGTGCAACCAGTTTGGCAACAACGCATTTTCTGGATCTCTAAACATGGTTCCAATATTTGTCGCGTGTTCCCGACTGGAATAAAAATCAGTATAATCACCAACCTTCACGGGCAGCAACATTTCCACTTCACTTATTTGATGGAAAGCGACCTTCTGAAGGTCTGCATCACCGCTTAAACTGGAGTCCTGATCAAGGGCGAAAAGACTGGAGAGTTGATTACGGACAGCATTGGTCGATTTTTTACCCAAGGCCATAAATTTGTTTAGAAAGGGTTCTTCAAAGACCTCGATTTCTACAGAAAGGTGTCTAAACAAACCAGCCTCCGCCAATTCTAGGAGATCGATGACGGTGTCTCCAATTCTGGTGCACAATCTTGGTGATTTGTCTGAAGTCTGAAATATTCCAAAGGGAATGTTTTGAACAGGGAAATCACTATCTTCCGAGTACGGAAGCCAAGATTTTAGTGCTATGTTATTAGCTGGAATCATATTTGTTATTTTTGTTGTAATATTTCACAAATGTACGATTAGACATCGACATTTTAACTTGCTCAAACGTATCTTTTTTATGAAATGTAAACTCCTCCTACTCAGCATTTCCATTCTAGTCTGTTCTTCTGCATTTGGTCAAGGGTTTTTAATGAGTAAATTTTTTAAACCTGGTCTCAAAGCGGAACTACTTTATCATCCAGATCAATTGCTACATGAAAATTTCTTGGATATGGGAAATGCCAGGATTGGCTTGTCTATTCCTATAAAAAGCAAGTTTGCCATCAAAGCCGATTTGTCCAAATTCAAATGGACAGACTTAAAAGACTTAGGAAATTGGAAAAAACTGGGATCTAACCTTCAAAAATACCTTACTCCCAAAATGCATCAGATCATTTGGAATGTGAATGTAAACTACTATCGACTGCAAATGAGAGACGTTTTTGACAATCAACCAGATTTTAATGCTGAACTAAACCTTGTCGGACTGAACACAGGTGTTACGGGATTTCATTATCTAAAAAAAGCTAGGGTCTTATTTTATTCTGGAAATGTCGGTTTGGTTGAAAACATATCAGAAATAAAAGGAACAAGACCACACGGCGCAATATTAGGAGGTGTAGCGCAAATGACAGGAATCAATTCTGTCATGTATTTTGGAGCCTATCTGGGCGCAGGAAATGGAACCGTCCTGCCAGCACCAATATTTGGATTCGACACAAAAATTGCAAAAAAACTACGCTTGAACGTAACATTGCCTGTTCAGGTGAAATTGACCTACAAACAAAAGAAAAACAAACTTTCCGCTTATGTAGCATTAAGTGGTTTTCTATCAGGGTTTGAAAACTCGTCAAATCAATATGTCACTGGAGCATTGACCGCAAGTTTTTTCAAAACAGGACTCAATTACAATTTGAAAGTTGGCAAACGGATGCGATTCTACATAGATGCCGGCTGGGCAGATTGGAGAAGATTTAATTTTGGCGTTACCACTACGGAAGCAACAAAGGCCCGCTTACAAGGAACACCCTATATCGGTTTTGGTATTGACAAAAAGTTGGGAAAATCATTGTTTGACTCCAGCATCGGCAACATGTTAAACTAACAATTAAGTCAAAGAACACTAACTCACTGACAAACTGCTAAATGAAACCTAATTTTATCTTATTTATTCTATTAATTGGATGTAATCAACCAGATATGAAACATTATTCCTATGCAGATGGAAATGGAAACTTATTCAAGATTTCTACTACAGAAATTCACTATATCCCAATTACTCAAGAAACCAGTTCAAGTGGCATTTATAGTGGTGGGCTTGAAAAAAAAGTTGCAATTCCAACCAGCCAATACCACGAAATAGCTACCCTCTTCGAAGAGGCAGCGAAAAACAAATCAGCACACACCTCTAAAAGAAAGATGATGACTGGCTTGGTAATGATAAATACTAGAAAAGAACAGAAGTCCATCATTCTTCGACCATCCTCAGATGAAAAAAAGCAGATTGAAAGCGTGCTTCATACCATCGTCCAACCACAAAGCGGAGAATAACTTCTAGTCGACATAAGCCATACACTTCAACTCAATACAAATTGGAGTTGGCAACGAATCAATACCAACAGTAGTTCTGCAGGGTTGATTATCTTTGAAGTATTCCGCATATACTCGGTTGTAGGTATGAAAATCTCTTTTCATGTCTGTTAGAAAAACGGTAACATCAACTAGGTTTTCCCAGCTTGCACCGCTTGCTTCTAGGACACGTTTTACATTATTAAAAACGGAATGGCATTGCGCTTCGAAGTCGAATTCTGTGTAGTTTCCGGTTTTGCTTTGCTGGAGTCCTGGCACACTGTCGTCTTTTGGATCGCGGGGACCAATTCCGCTAAGGAACAAAAGATTACCAACTTTTCTAGCGTGAGGATACAAACCTACAGGCTTCGGTGCTTTATCTGCATTAATTTTTTTGGAAGACATGTTTTTTTTGTAAAAGTATGGATTGAATAGGATAAACACAAAACCTGTTTGAATCTTTCAAAACATTTTACGAAATTACAGAATGACCTCAAACGCTGTATTAGTAACCGGATCAACAGGATACCTTGGCAGTTTGCTCCTTCAAAAATTATTTGAGCAGCGAACCGACCATAAATTAAAAATTGTTGCTCTTGATATTCGGCCCGTTCCTGAAGAAAAACGGCTGGAAGGTATTGTCTATCTAACCGAAGACATCCGGTCTCCAAAACTAGTTGATCTGTTCAAGCAGTATGAGATAAAAACTGTGGTACACTTGGCAGCAATAGTGTCTCCTCCCAAAAATAGTACACGAGAATTTCTCCAATCTGTTGAAGTGGATGGTACAAAGAATGTGCTGGATGCATGTACCGCGGCTTCTACAAAACGGTTTATTGTAACAAGTAGTGGTGCAGCTTACGGATATCACTCCGACAATCCTGAGTGGCTCACCGAAAACGACCCAATACGTGGAAACTATGAATTCCCATACTCTTACCATAAGCGACTAGTAGAGGAAATGCTAGTAGACTACCGCACAAATCAGCCGGAGTTGGAACAAACTATTTTTCGAGTTGGGACAATATTCGGTGCTTCGACAAACAACCAAATAACAGCGCTTTTTGACAAATCGATTCAAATTGCCGTAAAAGGATCAGACAGCCCATTTGTGTTCATTTGGGATCAGGATATGGTAGAAATTTTATACACCGCTATTTTTACCGATCAATCTGGGATTTACAATGTAGCGGGAGACGGAGCGTTGAAAATCCACGAAATAGCTGATCGTCTAGGAAAAAAAATCATCCAATTCCCTCCTTGGTTCCTTAAAGCGCTATTGTTTATTTTGAAAAAGGTCGGGTTGTCTCAATACGGACCAGAACAAGTCCGATTCCTGCAATTCAGACCAGTCCTTTTAAATACAAAGCTTAAAAAAGAATTTGGGTATAAACCAATGAAAACAAGTAGTGAAGTCTTTGACTTTTACTTATCTTCTCGAAAATAAAATTGATGGCAAAACGAAATTTTAAAGATAAAGTAGTAGTCATAACAGGTGCTACAGGTGGGTTAGGAAAGGAACTATGCTTAAGGTTTGGGAAAGCAGGTGCTAAAATTGCCGCCCTCGATTTGCAAGGAACCCCATTGTCAGATTTAGAAAAAGAACTTGCCTCCAAAAACATAAAGGTTTTCATTGCTGAATGCGATGTTACAAAAGAAGAAGATTGTAAATCGGCAGTTTTGTCCGCGCGTCAAAATTTAGGCCCTATTGATGTCTTAGTAAATAATGCTGGCATTACACACATTGAACGATTCATACCGGAACAAACAAAAATTGTCAAAAAGATCATGGACGTCAACGTAATGGGGTGCGTCTATTGTGCAGCGGCTGTTTTAGATGACATTATTAAGAACAAAGGGATGTTTATTAATCTGTCCAGCGTGGCTGGGTTTGCGCCATTGGTTGGTCGAACTGGTTATTCGGCTAGCAAATTTGCATTGCATGGTTTTTTTGAATCACTTCAAGCAGAACTTAAAGAAGATGGCGTTAAAGTACTGATGGTTTGTCCATCATTCATAAATACCGGCATCGGAGAAACGGAAGAGAAGGCTAAGGTGAAGGTAGGAAACTATGCATTACCTTCGGATGTTGCCAATTTGATATTTGTAGCCGCAGAGCAGGAGAAAAAACAACTAATCACAGGGACCACAGGCAAGTTAAGCTGGATAATTCGAAAGTTGGCTCCTGGATTATACGAACGATTAATGATAGAAAAAATGAAAGATGTTAAGTAACTTTAGTTCAACAAGTAAAGTCCAATAAATTTTATCAATGAGGAAGTTCCTATCTGAAACAATTACCAATTTTGGGTTTTCACTGATTGCTTCTCCTCGGTTTGAGGGGCGACATATACTGACTAAAGCGCAGGCAGATGAACTGTATACTAGTTATAAGTCCAAGTTTATCATCATTGATGGATTGAGAATTCATTATCGAGATGAAGGCATGGGGTATCCACTTGTTCTCTTGCATGGATTCGCTGCGTCACTGCATCTTTGGCAAGACTGGGTAGATGAGTTGGCCAAAAAGTACAGAGTGATTACTTTAGATCTTCCTGGTTTTGGGTTGTCGGATGCCCCGCCTAAAAATAAAATTGACGTTTTACATTATCTCGGGTATATCCGAGAATTACTAATCGATCTGCATGTAGAAGAGTGCCATATGGTTGGAAATTCATTTGGTGGATGGCTGACTTGGGAGTATGCGCTTGCCTATCCTGACATGGTCAATAAAATTGTGCTCGTCTCTGCAGCTGGTTATTTTACAGACAGAACAAAGCCTAGGACTGCAGAACTGACCACCAAACCTTTTTTTGTAAAAATGCTAAAAACGGGTGTTCCTAGATTCATCATTAAAAAAATATTGTCCAACTCTTACGGAGACAAGAAAAAAATAACGGAATACGAAATCAACAGGTACTACGGCTTGGCCAACCGAGAAGGGAATTTACTTTCTTTATTCAAAATTGCTAGCCAAAATGTGGTAACCAACTCCAAGAAGATTCGGAAAATTAAAAATCAAACCTTAATTATGTGGGGGACACTAGATCGGGTTATTGCAGTGACTGATGCCTTCAAGTTTAACAAAGACATCAAAAAAAGCAAGCTAGTTATCTATAAAGGAGCAGGTCATATCCCGCATGTAGAGGAACCCGAAAAATCACTTAAAGATTTAAAATCCTTCCTAAAGGGCTAAAGCCAGGACTCAAACCACCATTGTATCCGCTGTCGATCGCGAATAATCAAAAAAACAATTGCAATTGCAAGGAAAATTGCTACCAATTTCCCAATTCTCTTGTGTTCTTTAAATTTTTCTTGAGGAGTTAAATACCTCTTTTTCTTTATCCTTGCCATGGTGCAAAAGTAGTAAAGATTTATGTAAAAATTTGTTTGGCCAGTATCCCATATTATCTTCACTCCTAAAATTCTGACCGTGATAAAAAACATCATATTTGACTTGGGAGATATTTTCATAAATTTAGACAAAACCGCAATTGATCGTGGGATAAAAAAATTCGGCGGGGATCCTACTTTAAAGTCCAAACTATTTGGGTTGAATGCCTCTTTTGAAATTGGAGAAATCAGTGCTGAACAATTTATTCAGCAGTTTAATAAGCTATTTCCGAAGGCGATCAAAACAGAGGTAATTGAGATTTGGAACTCAATTCTGCTTGAAATCCCCGATTATAGGATAGATTTTATTGTGAATCTGGCAAGAGAAAGCAGCTACAGACTTTTCCTTCTTAGCAATACCAACTCCATTCATATTGACCAGATACAAGCAAAAATGGGCTTAGACAAATTCAATCAATTCAAAGCTTGTTTCGAAAAGTTTTATCTATCCCATGAGATCAAATTAAGAAAACCGAATACGGCAATTTATGAGTATGTGTTAACCAACAATAATATTGCTGCTGAGGAAACATTTTTTATTGATGATAGTGCGGAGAATACTGCAAGTGCGGAGAAAATAGGCATCAAATGCTGGACACTCCTGGTCGGAAAAGAGGACGTAGTAAATTTCAAATCGCGCTTGTCAGATTTTGTGTAATTCATAGCTGATTCTCACTCATTTTTTTCCAGGATTAATAAGTTGGTTGCCAATCCGCCTTTTTACTCCTATCTTTGCTGCCGTGAGTAATTTAATGGGGCTGTTGGAACGTTATCGTGACGACCAACGTACGCAAGAAGTTTTAGCTGGTTTACAATCAAAAACGCCAATTCGAATACATCTTCCAGGAATGATTGGCGCGCAGGCATCCTTTGTCCTTACTGGAACCTATCTTAGCAATCCGCACCATATTATGCTGATTGCAAATGACAAAGAAGAGGCCGCTTATATCCAAAACAACATCAATGGATTGTTTGAAAGCAAGAATATTCTGTTCTTCCCTGATAGTTTCAAACAGCCAGCTTCTTTTGAGGAAATAAATAAAAACAATTTGCTAATGCGGGCGGAAACAGTCAATAGATTGATCAGTAGCCACCAAGCAAACATTATTGTCACTTACCCAGAAGCCCTTTTTGAAAAAGTCGTTGCTCCCGCCGCACTTAATAAAACAAAAATCAGCATTGCTGTCAATGAAAAGCTAGATGTCGATTTTCTTTCTGAACTTTTGGTTGAATACCACTTTGAACGAGTCGACTTTGTTTATGAGCCGGGGCAGTTTTCTATTCGTGGAGGGATCGTTGATATTTTTTCTTTTGGGAATGAACAGCCTTATCGCGTAGAGTTGTTTGATGACGAAGTGGAAAGTATTCGGACATTCAATGTATTTGATCAATTGTCTGACAGAAAAATAGCAAAAGTCACCATTGTTCCCAACATACAATCTCATTTTAAGAAAGAAGAAAAAAAACCAATTCTTGACATACTTCCCAAAGATACTAGCATTTGGATATATGATGTCGAGGTGTTAATTGATAGAATACAAACCTGTTTTGAAAAGGCAAAGGAACTAGCAGACCAATTGCCAGACAAACAACTAGAAGAAAACGAGGAGTTTAAATTTTTGAATGATCGAGTTTTTATTTTTCCGAAAGATGTGATTCAAAGTTTGTTAAATTTCCATACGGTAGAGTTGAGTCCTAGATCCTATTTTAAGGAAGAAAAAATTCAAATCGTCTACAATTCAAGTCCGCAGCCTTCCTTCAACAAAAATTTTGATTTAATAATCAAACACCTGAATGAGAAGACGGAAAACGGATTTGAAAACTACCTTTTCAGCAATAATAAAAAACAAGTTCAACGGTTTTACAGCATATTTGAAGACCTTAAAGCTAATGTTCAATTTCACCCTATAATAAGCACTCTTAATCAGGGATTTGTAGACAATGAACTTCAGTTGACCTGCTATACCGATCATCAGATTTTCGAACGGTACCATAAATTCAAAATCAGAAAAGGGTTCGACAAAGGACAAGCCTTAAACATGAAGTTGCTGAGAGAACTCACTCCCGGTGATTTTGTTACCCACATGGATCATGGAGTCGGCAAGTATTCCGGCTTAGAAAAAATGAACATAAATGGGCACATTCAAGAATCTGTACGTCTTATTTATAGAGACAACGACCTATTATACGTAAGTATAAACACCCTCCATAAAATATCAAAGTTTGTCGGCAAAGAAGGCAAACCACCGAAGCTATCGAAGCTGGGTTCTGAAGCATGGTCCAACCTAAAACGAAAAACAAAAAGAAAAGTACAGGACATTGCAGAAGAATTGATCAAACTTTATGCACAACGCAGAGCGTCAAAAGGCCACGCATTCCCAGAAGACGGCTACTTGCAAACTGAATTGGAGGCCTCCTTCATCTATGAAGACACCCCCGATCAAGAAAAATCAACCCTCGATGTAAAACGAGACATGGAAAAACCGTATCCAATGGATCGGCTAATCTGTGGGGATGTTGGTTTTGGAAAAACAGAAATTGCGATCCGTGCTGCCTTCAAGGCAGTAGTTGATGGAAAACAGGTCGCAGTGCTAGTGCCGACCACAATTTTAGCATTGCAACACTTTAATACCTTTACAGAACGGCTAGCTCCGTTTGGCGTTGAAGTTGACTACATCAATAGATTTAGATCCACAAAGGAAAAAAAGGAGACCATAGAAAACCTGAAGGCTGGGAAAGTCGATATCGTAATTGGAACGCACGCAATACTAAATAAAAAAGTAGGTTTCAAAGATTTGGGGCTTTTGATCATTGATGAAGAACAAAAATTTGGAGTTGCTGCGAAAGAAAAACTTAGAAGTTTCAAAGTAAATGTTGATACGCTAACCCTAACGGCAACACCAATACCAAGAACGCTGCAGTTTTCGCTAATGGCTGCCAGGGATTTGTCGGTCATCAATACCCCACCCCCGAACAGACAACCGATTCACACAGAAGTCCGAACGTTCAACCATGACTTAATAAAGGAGTCAATTTACTACGAAATTTATCGGGGCGGACAAGTGTTTTTCTTGCATAACCGAGTGAAAGATTTGCCTGATGTGGTTGCCATGCTGCGGAAAATGTGCCCAGACATTGACATCGCAATGGCCCATGGACAAATGGAATCCAAAGAACTGGAAACCACTTTGATCGATTTCATTCATGGCAAATTTGATCTTTTAGCCTGTACGAATATCATTGAGACAGGACTTGACATCTCTAATGCGAACACGATCATTATCAACAATGCACACCACTTCGGACTCAGTGATCTGCACCAGTTAAGAGGTCGAGTTGGTCGTTCCAATAAAAAAGCATTTTGTTATTTGTTTTGTCCTCCACTTTCTGCATTGACCTCTGATGCTAGAAAACGACTAAAAACCATCCAGGAATTTAGCGAATTGGGTAGTGGATTGAACATCTCAATGAGAGATCTGGACATTAGAGGAGCCGGTAATCTTCTAGGTGGAGAGCAAAGTGGATTTATCTCCGATATTGGTTATGAAACTTATCAAAAAATATTGGACGAAGCCATCCAGGAACTGAAGGAAAGCAAGTTTAAAGATTTGTTTAAGGAGGATTTGGAGCGAGAACACAAATATGTAAGGGATGTGTTGCTGGAAACGGATATCGAAATGCTGATTCCTGACCAATATGTCATTCATATCCAGGAACGATTGAACCTTTATCAAGAATTGGATCAAGTGAAAAACGAAGAAGAACTTGACCAATTCAGCACTAAGCTTACTGACCGATTTGGCAAAATTCCATTTCAAATTAATCAACTTTTTGACGCGTTAAGGTTGCGGTGGCTTTGCAAGGAATTGGGCTTTGAACGGTTGTTATTAAAAGGGAAAAAACTCCGATGTTATTTTATTGGGAATCCTGAATCTCCTTATTTTCAGACCAATCTATTCCACCAGATTCTCCAATATGTTCCTGCAAAAGGAGACCGAAAGCTAACGTTCAAGAAAACTGCCAGTCACTTTATTTTAGTCAGAGAAGATGTTAAAAATTTGAGCGCTGCACTTAAAATCTTAAATGAAATCAAAGAAGGCGTTGGGTTTTCAAAGCCTGCTTCCTGATAAAGCCCTACAAATAACCATTTCATTGTCATATTTTATAGTTGACCTTCTTTCTTTTTGTTCTTTTCTTTAAATTAAGGTACAAAATTCAAAATCATGAAAATTAAACTTGGTGTTACGGGATTAAGCCTGCTTATTGTCTTTCTGTTTTCTTCCTGGAAAACGAATGATACCTGGAGAGAAAAAGTCAGTCCAGAAATTTTACAAAAAGCAATCGCTGGAGAAACACCAGAGTTTATAGTTTTCTTCAAAAACCAAGCAGCAATTACACCCCCTAAGTCTATTGTAAATAAAGAAGATAAAGGCCATTATGTCTACCAAAGGTTAAAACAAACCGCAAAAGAAACACAAGGCAGTTTAATTCAGCATTTGAAACTAAACAACATAGAATTTCAGTCACTTTTTATTGTTAATGCACTTAAGACAACTGGCAATCTGGCATTAATAGAAAGCATCGCAAGAAGACCGGAAGTTGCCAACCTACAACCGAATCCGTCCATCCGAATGGAAGACCCAAGAAGGACATCAAACAACGCACGATCTACCATCGAATGGGGACTTGACATGATAAACGCCGACGATGTTTGGGCATTAGGCTACACAGGTCAAAATGTAGTAGTTGGAGGGCAAGACACTGGTTATGAATGGGATCACCCAGCATTAAAAAACAAATATCGAGGCTGGGATGGAACAAATGCGGACCATAACTACAATTGGCACGACGCAATCCATGGCTGGAACCCAATGAATGCAGACTCTGTAAACCCATGCGGTTATGATGCCCTGGAGCCATGTGATGATCACAATCACGGTACACATACCATGGGTACCATGCTTGGCGATGACGAAACGGGCAATCAGATAGGTGTTGCACCGGGAGCAAAGTATATCTGTTGTAGAAATATGGAACGTGGAGCAGGCACACCGTTTACTTATCTAGAATGTTTTGAGTGGTTTCTAGCACCAACTGACTTAAATAATGCCAATCCAGACCCTTCCAAAGCACCACACGTTATTTCCAATTCATGGGGATGTCCGACCAGTGAAGGGTGTGATGCTAGCAATTGGGCAACTATGTCAACTGCGATTACCAATCTTCGTACTGCTGGAATAATGGTGGTTGTTTCTGCTGGCAATAGTGGTTCCAATGGATGCAGTTCGGTATTTAGCCCTCCAGCAATTTTTGACGACTCTTACGCTGTCGGTTCTACGCGGTCCAATGATACGATTAGCGGCTTTAGTAGTCGTGGTCCAGTTACTAGCTTTAATCCTGGTGTTATGAAACCAGATATTTCGGCTCCGGGTTCTGGGGTTCGTTCTTGTATTCGGAATGGGGCTTATGCCACCTACAGCGGTACTAGTATGGCTGCACCTCATGTTGCAGGAGCGGTTGCTTTATTGATTTCTGCGGACCCAACACTGGCTGGAGATGTCACTGCTATCGAAAATGTATTAAACGCATCTGCTGCAACAAAAACGACAACGGAAGGCTGTGGAGGAGATTCAGGCACTGCCGTTCCAAACAACACTTATGGGCATGGAAGACTAGACATTCTGAGTGCGGTAGTTGGATTGACGGTAGGGACAGAGGATGATTTCCTCCAGGAAAAAATTGATGTTTTCCCTAATCCATTTGAAGATTATATCCAGATAGCAACAAAAGATCTAAGAGGAACGATTAGTTTTGAATTGTATACTACCTCCGGCCAATTGTTATTGCAAAAAACATGGACGGCAGAGCAATCCGAGATGACTATTCCGACTGAACAATTGTCTAGTGGCGTTTATTTTTACAAAATAAAGCAAGGCAAAAATATTATTAGCCATAAGCTGATCAAATAACATGGCTAGCAGATTAACTATGAAATCACCTTTAGGTTTTTTCCGATTTTGGTGAATGCTGTTATTGCTTTATCTAAGTGGTGTTGCTCGTGAGCGGCCGAAATTTGAACACGGATTCTAGCTTGTCCTCTTGGCACTACTGGAAAGAAAAATCCTATGACATAAACACCTTCCTCTAGCAGTTGGCTGGCCATTTGTTGCGCCAATTCAGCTTCATATAACATAATGGGTACAATTGGGTGTACACCCGGTTTAATATCAAATCCGGCAGCAGTCATTTTTTCGCGAAAATAGGTCGTGTTGTGTTCTAGCTTATCGCGAAGGTCGGTGCTTGACGTAAGCAGGTTTATGGCTTTAATAGATGCGCCGACAATTGATGGCGCGACGGTGTTGGAGAATAAATAAGGTCTTGAACGTTGACGCAGCATTTCGACAATCTCCTTGCGGCCAGTAGTGAATCCGCCGCTGGCGCCGCCTAATGCTTTTCCTAGCGTTCCGGTAATAATGTCAATTCTGCCAATTACATTTCGATATTCATGTGTTCCACGACCTGTTTTTCCGATAAAACCTGTTGAGTGGCATTCATCAACCATAACAATGGCGTTGTATTTATCTGCTAGATCGCAAATCTTATCTAGTTGTGCGATTGTACCATCCATTGAAAAAACGCCGTCTGTAACGATTATTCTGGATCGGTGCTCGCTGGCTGCTTTAAGCTGCTCTTCTAAATCTGCCATGTCGTTGTGCTTGTATCTGAACCTGGCAGCTTTGCACAATCGCACACCGTCAATGATGGAGGCGTGATTGAGCGTATCAGAGATGATTGCATCTTCTTTGTTGAATAGTGGTTCAAATACTCCCCCATTCGCATCAAAAGCCGCTGCATATAATATGGTGTCTTCTGTCCCCAGGAAGTCGGCGATTGTGTGCTCTAGTTCTTTATGAATGTCCTGCGTACCACAAATAAATCGTACAGAGCTTAGGCCATATCCATGAGAATCGATTGTTGCTTTTGCAGCTTCTAGCAAATCCGGGTGGGAGGAAAGTCCGAGGTAGTTGTTTGCGCAAAAATTGACCACTTCGCTACCGGTATTTAGACTGATGTCTGCTCCTTGTTCGGAGGTGATGACGCGTTCCTCTTTGTATAAACCAGAGGCTTTTATTGCTGCTAGCTCTTCTTGCAATCTGACTTTTAGGTCGTTATTCATTGTGCTGGGGAATTTATTTATAGAAGGAAAACTAATTTGTGGTCAAAAATAAAGGGAGTATTTTAAAAAGAAGAAAATGTATCGATTTTAATGTTGAAGTATTCAAAAAAAATGTTTCTGGAGATATAGTAGACAATTTTATGACTTATTTCATTCATTTTGTAGGATTTCCTTAGTTAAGATGTCATTATTGTTCCTAAATAAATTAAATTTGGAATGGTGTTTGGTTTATGGATAAGCAAACACAATATTCATCATAATTACTAAATGTTTAAAACTATGAAAAAGGTATTCTTACTAAGCTTTCTTGCCCTAATGCTATTTAGCGTAACTTCAATTGCTCAATCAGCAGTAGGTACATGGAAAACTATTGATGACGAAACGGGAGAGGAAAAATCATATGTAGAGATTGTTGAAAAAGATGGAAAATACTACGGTACTGTATCGAAGATATTAAGAGAAGAACATGTGAATGATGTCTGCTCACAATGCAATGACTACCGCAAAGACAAGCCTATCCTTGGTATGGAAATCCTAAGTGATATGTCTTTGGATGGAGACACGTATTCTGGTGGAGAGATTGTAGACCCTGAAAATGGAAAAACTTACCGCGCTAAAATGTGGAGAGACGGGGACAACCTGATGGTAAGAGGATATGTAGCATTCTTGTACAGAACTCAAACTTGGTTGCCAGTAAAATAGGTCACGTTTCTAAGAATTTTTAAGTACAAATGCCGGTTCACAAAAAATGTGGATCGGCATTTGCAATTTAGTTATCCACATTTATTGTTAGCAAACCTGTTGGGTTCCTGTTAATAATTCAGCACCTATTATAAAAGTTTTGTATCTTTAATAGTATAGGGCAGAACAATATTTCTTAAACAAACGGATAAATTAGTATAATTCGGAAAAAAAAATCTCCTCCATTTATTGGAATATTTGTTTTTATAATTCAAGAACTAAAAACGGTATTCTAAAAGAAAACAAACAAAAATTTTAAGTGTTTTCTTGTTTTGCAAAATTTACCCCTGCCCTCGCCTTACAGAATATTATTTGCCAAAGACGGTCAAAACCACCCTTCCAACAAAATTAACATAAAGAACTTTACTGGTATTGAAATATATCATACCTTTGCACCTTGTTTTGAGATAAATAAAAACTTTATTGTGTACCAAACATTGTCAGATATCAAATTAGCCATTCAGCAAGGAGAAACTTCTTGCCTGAAACTGGTCAATTATTACCTGTCACGTATTGAGGAAACCAAACAACTTAATGCATATGTAGAAGTGTACGCTGAAGAAGCAAGAGCCAAGGCAATAAGCCTTGACCAAAAATATAAAGTTGACCCTCAGAATGTTGGTAAGTTGTTTGGGATGGTCACCTCTATAAAAGATGTACTCTGTTATAAAGATCATGAAGTAACAGCAGCCTCAAAAATTTTGTCCGGGTTTACCTCTATCTATTCAAGCACAGCAGTAGATCGGTTGGTTCAGGAAGACGCTATTATTTTGGGTCGGTTGAACTGTGATGAGTTTGCGATGGGGTCCACCAACGAAAATTCAGTATATGGTCCCACCTTAAATGCAGCAGACGAAAGTTGTGTGCCAGGAGGATCTTCCGGTGGTTCTGCAGTAGCTGTGCAAGCAGATACATGTCTGACATCGCTTGGAACGGATACTGGTGGTTCAGTAAGACAGCCAGCAGCTTTCTGTGGCGTTATCGGCTTCAAACCGACGTACGGTCGAATTTCTAGGCATGGATTGATTGCTTACGCATCTTCCTTTGATCAGATCGGTGTACTTGGAAAATCAGTAGAAGATATCGCCTTGATGCTTGAAGTCATGGCAGGGATGGATGAATATGATGGTACCGTTAGCTCAAAACCGGTTCAAGAATATACATCTGCATTAAATTTTGAAGGAAAAGCGAAGGTTGCCTATTTCGATGCTGCGCTACAGCATGAAAGTCTGGATAGTAATATAAAGGAGCAGACAACGGACTTGATTGAGCAACTAAAAACTGAAGGACATACCGTGGAGGCCGTTGATTTTGATTTGTTGGAATACATCATACCTGCCTATTATGTATTGACAACCGCAGAAGCTTCTTCCAATTTGTCTCGCTTTGATGGTATTCGTTATGGCTATAGAAGTCCAAACGCTACCAATTTAGAAGAAACGTACCTTCTTTCGAGGTCTGAGGGTTTTGGAAAAGAGGTAAAAAGACGAATTATGCTAGGAACGTTCGTCCTAAGTGCTGGATATTATGATGCTTATTATGCGAAAGCGCAAAAAACAAGGAGACTGATACAGGATAGAACATTGGAGATTTTGAAGGAATATGATTTTATCATTATGCCGACAACTCCAGGTACCGCCTTCAAAATCGGAGAAAAGATGAAAGACCCTGTGGAAATGTATTTGGCAGACATATATACAGTCCAAGCAAACATGGCAGGTGTCCCCGCGATCAATATCCCTTTGGGAAAACATTCAAACGGATTGCCGATTGGGGTGCAGCTGATGGCTGGAAAATTTGAAGAAACTAAAATTTTGGCATTTGCAAATTATATAATGAACAGAATTTTGGCTTGAATTAACATAAGAAAAATAAAAAAATTAGAACTAAAATAATGTTCTTCATGTTGTAACGATTTATTCTTAACAACTGATTTATAAAGAAAAACAAGTAATACCCTTTAAAAAACTATAAAAACGACCGCTTTACTTACTTCCAGGTTACATAACAAAACCAAAAAAACTACGTAATCACATAAGTAACTGACGGTAATTGTTTCACGAATAAATAAATTATGAAATCAAATAGGCTAATTCTCGTAATTATAATCGCCATATTATTACCCTTTAATTTTATCTCTTACGCATTGGAAAGAGAAGAAGAAAATAAAACATCCAATGAAATCATTTTAAGCAATACAGAGGTTGTAAAATCTAAAGCAGACTTGACTCCTCCACAATTTGTAGATGATGAATACCAAAATAGAATTGATCAAATATCTGACGATGTAAAGCTTACTTACAACGCTCACGTCAAAAGACATATTGAAAACTATACGGTGAGGAACCGCAATCGGTCGGAAAAAGTGATTGGACGAAGTACGATTTACTTCCCGATTTTTGAAGAAATTTTGGCTAAACACAAAATTCCGAAAGACCTAAAATACCTTGCGGTCATAGAGTCCACCTTGAACCCAACAGCACTGTCGAAAGCAGGCGCCAAAGGATTGTGGCAGTTTATGCCTAGTACAGGTAGACAATACCACCTACTACAAAATGCTAAAGTAGATGAGCGGTGCGATGTCTATCTGGCAACTGACGCAGCCGCCAGCTATTTGAAAGACATGAATCGCAAGTTTGACAGCTGGATGCTTACCATCGCTGCATATAATTGCGGTCCTGGCAGAGTAAATAAAGCAATAAAACTTGCAGGCAGTCGAGACATTTGGGACGTCTATGAATTTTTGCCAAAAGAAACAAGAGGCTATATTCCTGCCTTTATTTCAGCGGCATACTTGATGAATTATTATGACAAACATGAAATTTATCCTGAATATCCTGAATATGACCTTCAGAATACAACCACCAAAACGATCTACCAAGAAATCGACTTTGAATTTATTGCAAGTCAAAGTGGTGTTCCTTTAGAACGGGTAAAGTATTTGAATCCTGCTTTCAAAAAGAATGTTATTCCAGCAAGTGACGAGGGGTATAAGTTGACCTTGCCTGCTAAAAACATGGCTTACTTTGAAGGTAATGAACCACTTCCAGTACAAAGTATAGTGGTCGCTGAAGTAGAAAAAACTAAAAAACCACCAGTAACAGCAAAAGTTAATAAAGAAATTGCTTCTGGAGATTTATTGGTTTATGAATTTAAAAAAGGAGACAATCTTTGGGAAGTTGCTAAAAATTATGACGGTGTTTCTGCTAAAGATATTATCAAGCTAAACAAAATAAAAGATTATCGTAAGCTACGGGCAGGTACCAAATTGCTGATCGATCCAAAAATATAAAAAAGCTTATCCGCTTTTAGATGGCAACCTCTTTTTCGAAGGGGTTGCCTTTTTTTATACACCAAAAACAGTATTTTTTGCATCTTTAATTATGAAGTTGTCTAAATGTATTAATTTCGCATAAAATTTAAATATGACGGCCAAATATAAAATTCCTGTATTGCTTTTCTTTTTGTTTTTTGTAATGACCTCCTGCACGGAAGATCAGCGGAAAGGATTTGAAATGAAACCTTCTGCTGTCGGAAAGGCAGGTTCTATTCTGGTAGTTGCCGAGAACTACGTTTGGGAAGGTGTCGCAGGAAAAGCATTCAAAGATCACTTTGGAAGAACGTATGAAATTCTGCCCCAACCAGAACCGACTTTCGACCTAAAGTTTGTGGAAGCCGCCAAATTGAAAGAATTGCACAAAGAGTGGCGAAACATCATTTTCCTCGGTGTACTAGGAGACAAATCAGCCGCCACAAAAGAGATTATGAACGTAGTCGGTAAAGAGGGACAAATCAGAGCACAAGAAGATCCTAGCTTCTCCTCGGTCGTTTTGGAGGATCGATGGGCTGATGGTCAACAGATATTTATGATCTTTGCTCCTAACCAGGCAGAACTGATTGCTGCCATTCAGAAGCGGCAAAATACGATCGAAGGAAGAGTCATCAAATCGGACAACGAGCAACTTTGGGCAAACAACTACCAAGGCGGAGAAAACACCAAACTCGTTAATAAACTGAAAAAGGATTTAGGGCTTTCTATAAAAATCCCTGTAAACTACGAACTCGCCGTTTATGATAGTTTAGAGCAGACCGTGTGGATCAGAAAGGAAACAGGAAGCACGAGCAACAATCTTCTGATCAAAATGATGGACTATACGGAAAAAAACAAATTGACCAAGGAAAACATTATCAATTTTAGAGATACGCTGGGTAGAAAATTCATAACTACCGCCGCGAAGGATGCTTACATGCTGTCTGACAAGGTTAATTTGCCAATTGTTTTTGGAGAAAGACAAGTGAAGGATAAATTTTCTTTGCAGGCCAGAGGTCTTTGGAAAATGCACAACGATTTTATGGGAGGACCATTTGCTACCTATATGATTTTGAACCCTGAAACCCAAAAAGTCGCACTGATAGACGGTTTCATACACGCTCCGGGAAAAGAAAAACGTACCCTCCTACAACAAGTTGAATTGATCATCGGAACAACGGAATTCTAGTCAAAATTTTGATGCGAATCGTCTAATTTTAAAATAAAAGTATTTTTTTTCCTGCCTGTGGTTACGCTTTTTGAAATTGCTCACACTAAGTAATACAAGAAAGTCATAGGAAAGAGGTACTCATCGGAACCTCTGATTCTAAGTAACGTAAGCCAGCGCAGGAGACAACAGATGTTTTTTCCCTTTTCATTTCACACCTGTTGTCCCTGCTCTTTTTATTTAGCAAACTATTCCCATGAGAAAAATTCTCTTCTCGACCATTCTTTTTCTAATTATTTCTTCCTGTTGCACAAAAAAGGCATGTCTTAGCACAGGACTTGATCAAGATGAAGTTGACCTACTAAATTTCACCCTAGCAGAAACTAACAGTCTTGTTGTTTCGTCCTTTCTGGCAGGCTCCAATTTTACAAACCCTATAGACAGCGCATTCTCGGAAGACTTTAATATTTCAGAAATGAATAGTCGGATTAATGTTTCTTTGTCTATTGATTTGAATGCGGAAAATGACTACCGATTTGAGTTTAGAGATCTCGGACTCACCTACAATATTACAAACATTGAGCTTGGAGAATATCGATGCAATAAGTGTTTTCTAAAAAAAGACAACAACCTCGAGTTTACAAACTATCAAGTAAACGGAACCAGCCAACAAGGAGCGAAATTCGAACTTTCCAAGTAATACAATTCTTAAAAACAAGACTTTATTCGCCATATCGACCTACCCATCTTGTCAGATGGAACGATCCTTACGGAGAATGGTAGGGTTGGTTAAGACCTATTATCAATAAAAAAGCCGAACACAGTAAACTGCATTCGGCCTATAAATTGAGGAAGTAGAGGAAATTACTTTATGTAATAAGTGTCTTCTAATTTAGGGGTAACAGTATTTGCATCGTGATTAAAACTAATTGTCTTTTCGATGCTAGGGACGTTGATACTTCCGTGGCTGTGGCTGTTGCCTTCTCGCTCTCCTAAAATTGGAGCCATGATCAACCCGATCAAACACGTCAATTTAATTAAGATATTCATAGAAGGTCCAGAAGTATCTTTGAATGGATCACCTACTGTATCACCAGTTACTGCGGCTTTGTGCGCGTCAGATCCTTTGTACGTCATTTTACCGTCGATTTCGATACCTGCTTCAAATGATTTTTTAGCATTATCCCATGCACCACCGGCGTTGTTTTGGAAAATCGCCCACATTACACCAGAAACGCAAACTCCTGCCATGTAACCTCCTAATGGTTCTGCGCCCATTACTAGACCAATGATGATCGGTGGAATGATTGTCAATGCGCCAGGTAGGACCATTTCTCGCAATGCAGCCTCGGTAGAGATTGCTACACATTTGTCGTATTCTGGTTTTCCAGTACCTTCCATGATACCAGGAATTTCTTTGAACTGACGTCTTACTTCTTTTACCATTTCCATGGCTGCTTTACCTACTGCTTCCATTGCAAGTGCAGAGAAAACAACAGGAATCATACCTCCTACAAATAAGGCGGCTAGAACATCTGCTTTATAAATATTGATACCATCGATTCCTGTGAAGGTAACGTAGGCTGCAAATAGAGCAAGTGCTGTCAATGCCGCTGAGGCAATCGCAAACCCTTTTCCAATAGCAGCTGTTGTGTTTCCTACAGAATCCAAAATATCAGTGCGCTCTCTAACTTCACTAGGCAATTCGCTCATTTCAGCGATTCCACCAGCGTTGTCTGCGATAGGTCCGAAGGCATCGATCGCTAATTGCATTGCTGTTGTCGCCATCATACCAGAAGCCGCAATCGCCACTCCGTAGAATCCTGCTAATTCGTAAGAACCCCAGATCGCCGCAGCAAATAATAGTACTGCTCCAAACGTAGACTTCATACCAACCGCTAAACCTGCAATGATGTTTGTTCCTGCTCCAGTACTTGATTTCTGAACGATATCGACAACTGGTTTTTTACCAAGACCGGTATAGTATTCTGTCAAGGCGGAGATTAACAATCCTACACCCAATCCTACACATACCGCATAAAATACACGCATTTGTGAGATAGCAATATAGCCCTCTCCGTAAAATTTCATGTATAAAGACTCAGGCAGCAACAATTTGATTGCTAAAAATGATCCGATCAATGTTAAGACCATAGAAGACCAGTTCCCCATATTTAGGGCACGTTGCACTTCTGGTTCTTTCGCATTGTTATCTTTTATCTTAACGAAGAATGTACCAATAATAGAAAAGATAATTCCCAGTCCAGCAATGAACATCGGTAATAGGATTGGTCCCATTCCACCAAAATCATCAACGAAAGCTGTTTTAGTGTGGACCGCTGTATCATGAATTATATAATTACCAAGCACCATTGCGGCAAGCACTGTTGCTACATAAGAACCGAATAGATCTGCTCCCATACCAGCAACATCTCCTACGTTGTCTCCTACATTATCTGCAATTGTTGCAGGGTTACGAGGATCATCTTCAGGGATACCAGCTTCTACTTTTCCTACAAGGTCAGCGCCAACATCTGCCGCTTTCGTGTAGATACCTCCACCAACTCTAGCAAACAAAGCGATAGATTCTGCTCCAAGCGAAAATCCTGCTAAAGCTTCTAGTACCTTCGTCATGTCGTGATAAAAATTTCCTCCTTCTACCATAAACATTTTGAGGAAAACGATGAACAATAGACTCAAACCAAGAACGGCGAGGCCTGCAACTCCAAGTCCTAAAACAGTACCTCCTTTGAAGGATACATTTAAGGCATTTGGTAAGGAAGTTCTTGCTGCTTGTGTCGTTCTTACATTGGCTGCTGTTGCAATCCGCATACCTAAATTTCCTGCTGCTGCAGAAAAAACGGCCCCAATTACAAAGGCGACAACAATAATGTAAGGAGTAGATTCAACCATTGAGGCAATTCCCAATAAGGCGGCGCTAGCTGCAATAACGAAAATAAACAATACTCGATATTCCGCTTTTAAGAAAGCTAAAGCTCCTTCGTGAATAGCTCCAGCTAAATCTTTCATTTTATCATCTCCTGCATCCTGTGCATTTACCCATTTGGTAAGGTAGACCATATAGATCAACGCGATCACTCCAAATAAAGGTAGGGTATATATCAATGAACCCATAGTGTTTTGTTTTGTGTGTATTAATGTATTGAAATCAAAATTCGAATCGAAATTCGGCATGCAAAGGTAAAATTTTATTCCAGTTTATCCAATTTGTGTTTACTCTTATTTCACGGTTTCGCTTCTTTTTACTACTTAAATTGAAGATATTGCGTATTAACAACAAATCAAGTATAAAATGGATATGAAAACGCTCCCTTCTCCTTACAAGGCGCACCCTTGGCACGGGATCAAAATTGGGGACCAAAGTCCTGTGATTGTTACTGCATTTATTGAAGTTGTCCCTACGGATACCGTGAAGTATGAAATTGACAAGACTTCTGGTTATCTGAAGGTAGATCGCCCTCAAAAATTTTCCAACATTATTCCTGCCTTGTATGGATTTTTGCCACAGACGTATTGCGATACCAAGGTAGGCGCTTATTGTATGGAGCAAACCGGACGTTCTAATATCGTTGGTGATCATGACCCGTTGGATATTTGTGTATTGACGGAACGGACGATTATGCATGGAGATTTGTTGGTGCAGGCGATTCCTATTGGTGGTCTGCGACTAATAGATGGCGGAGAAGCTGACGATAAGATTATTGCCATACTCAAAGACGACGAAGTTTATCATACCTGGAAAGATATTGGTGACGTACCACTTTCCATCATCAACAGACTAAAGCACTATTTCCTTACTTACAAACAATTGCCTGGAGAAACTCCAAAGTGCGAAATTACTCATGTTTATGACAAACAGGAGGCATACGAAGTGATAAGGCATAGCCAGTCTGATTATGCAGCATTGATGTCTGGGAGGGTGTGAGGTTTTTCCTTAACGATTCCTTTACTCCCGTTAAAAAAATGTTATACCTGGGTTTTATTATATCAAACTGCAATAACACGCGTTATATAGGTGTAATTCAAACGTGAGTTACTTTTTATGAGTTAAGAAACTTTTCATAGGTAGTGTATAAGGTAATACAATTAAGTTGTTCTTTGGAGGAGGAACATTTTAGAATTGTATTACCTTTTTTTATTGATGGGAATAGACCGCTTATTTTTAGAAAAAGTCGGCAGTTCTTCCCCTTTTCAGAGGATTATTATTTAAAAAATTGACCATAATTCTAAATTCTTCATGAATTATATGAACTTTGCGGCAGATTTGAAGTTCAAAACATATCAATTCTCAACTTTACAAATTATGTCTTCAGCTGATTTAGTACTAACAGACCCCGTATTCCAAAAAAAGGATTCCTATAACTTCATCGACAATATCGCGTTGAAATTTATCCGGGATGAGCGAGATCTCCCTTTCATCTACTTGATGTTAAAGATTGTCTTTTTGATTATACCGGTGGCGATCTACCTATTTCTGCCTGGTAGATTTACTTGGTGGATAGCGATACCCTATACTACGGTAGTCTGTTTGTTTTTTAATGCGCCCTTTACGCTGATGTTGCACAATACCAGCCACCGAAAGTTTTTCAAGAAGGAGTATGAAAAAATGAACAACATCATCCCATGGCTACTAGGGCCTTTTTTCGGACAATCACCAGAAACCTATTTCGCACATCATATCGGAATGCACCATCTTGAGAACAACCTGCCACCAGACTTGAGCGCCACCATTCTCTACCAAAGAGACAGTGTACGAGGTTTTTTACACTACTTTGGAGACTTCTTTTTTGTAGGCTTGGTACGACTAGTCAACTATTTCAGAATAAGAAAAAGATGGTGGTTTGTAAAATGGCTATTGACAGGAGAGGTTACTTTTTTCCTGATGATTGTCCTTCTGCTATTTGTCAGTGTACCAGCGACCGTAATGGTGTTTATTATCCCTTTCATATTTATCCGATTTGGGATGATGGCCGGCAATTGGGGCCAACACGCCTTTATCGATGCCGAAGATGCCGCCAACAACTATAAAAACAGTATTACTTGTGTCAATGTTCGATACAACCACTTGTGCTTCAATGACGGCTATCATATCGGCCATCACATCCGCCCCAACCGCCACTGGACAGAAATGTCAACAGACTTCCATGACAACATGGAGGAGTACGGCAAAAATGAAGCAATTGTCTTCAAAGGGGTTGATTTCTTTATTGTTTGGTTTCTGCTAATGACTAAAAATTACAAGAAGTTGGCCAAGCAGTTTATTGATGTCGGCAACCGTTTTAATGGCGACCAAGAGGCAATCATCGCTTTTCTGAAAAAACGAACCGCCCGCGTACCAGTAGAACAGGCAATGAAATACTGCGTCAGCCCTCAATGTTAAGCGGGGTTTTCCATTTGTATTAAGAAATATCTGTGTTTAAAATTTACCTTTGCAGCGCATGCAGCAGATAGATATCATATTACCTTGTTACAACCCTTTGCAAAACTGGGAAACGCGAATTCTGGCAGCCACATCTGATTTCCAAGCGCTTAACCCAAATATTCAGCTACATGTTATTTTAGTAAATGATGGTTCTACCAAAGGTATTTTGCCTGAACAACTCGCATTGCTTGAACAGAAGCTTCCCCAGTTTTCCTATATCAACTATGAAAAAAACAAGGGAAAAGGGCACGCTTTGCGAAAAGGCGTCCAGCACTCCACCAGCGAAATCTGCATCTACACCGACATTGACTTCCCTTATACCACCACAAGTATTTCAGCCATCCTTAACCAACTCTTGATTCCTTCTACACAAGTTGCCGTCGGAACGAGAGACGAGACCTATTATGAACATGTACCTAAAGTGCGCATTCGAATCAGCAAAATTTTTCGTTTTTTTATTGGTAAATTTTTCTTCCTCAAAGTAACCGATACTCAATGTGGGTTGAAGGGTTTTCGAAGTAAAGGCAAGGCCCTTTTTCTCCAGACCACAACAGATCGATATTTGTTTGATCTCGAATTTATCCAGCTGGTTTCCAAAAAGCTGCCAAAAGCTATCGTGGCGGTGCCTGTTGTTTTAAAACCCAATGTCGAGTTTTCTGCTATGAATTTCCCTGTGCTGGCCAGAGAAGGACTTAGCTTTGTACAAATATTTTTTAAAAACTTGTTCCGCGGTAAATAACAGAGGTTGCATTGTCAAATTTAATCTGCGAGGACTATTTTTTGCCTGCTAATCAATTTTTAAAGATCATTTTACTCCGTCTTGACAATCGCGCGCAGATTTCTAATTAAAAACGATTATTTTTATGCGATCGCAATAAAATTTGATCTTACTAGTTATTATTTCAAAGCTTTTCTATGATAAGGTTCTTCTTTTGTTTATTAATGCTCACCTCCATTATTGTCAGTGGACAAGAACCGCAAGGGGACCTTGCTCTTGGTCAATGGAAGTCGCACTTACCCTATTCCACGGGAGTCTCTGTTACCCAAAGTGCGGAAACCGTTTTTTTTGCTACCGACCAGTCACTGTTTTCTGTCGATAAGGAAGAACATTCCATTCAACTATACAATAAAGTAAGTGGCCTTAGTGATATTGGTATTCGCCAGATCAACTACAATCAGTCCTTAAATGTTTTGCTTATTGCTTATTCTAATAGTAATATTGATTTGCTTGATGCAGATGGAATCACCAATATCTCAGACATCAAACGAAAAAGTATTCCAGGAGATAAACGCATCAACAATATTTATTTTAATGGTGATTTTGCCTGGCTTTCTTGTGGCTTTGGTGTCGTGCAAATGGATTTGGTCAATGAAGAAACAAAGTCTACCACATTCACTCCGTTTATTGTTAATGCGGTCAGGATTCATAATGGGTATCTTTTTGCCTCTACGGAGAATGGTATTTACCGAATTATCAATGATGGGAGTGCCAACATTCAGGACTTCAGTATTTGGGAACGAATGTCTACTGCAAATGGATTGCCTTCTGCCTACTATTCCAATGCGTTGGAAGAATTGGACGGACAACTTTTTGCTGATGTCAATGATTCGCTTTTTGTTTTTGGAGGAGTAAATTGGACTTTTCACTATTATAAACAAGACTTTGGATTTAAATATTTATTAGCTGGCAATGATCAATTGTTGGCTGGAATGGTACATCCAACAGCAATCCATCGGGTCGTTCGAATTCAAAAAAATGGTTCGTCTTCTCAAATTTGGGAAAATGAAATCGCCCTCAAAGAACCACAAGCCATCGAAGATGAAGAAGGCAATATTTGGGTTTCAGATATTTCCAGAGGGTTCGGGCAATATACCTCAAATGGAGATGTCGTCAAATTTAGAGTCGAAGGCCCCTACAGTCTAAGTGCCGGAGATGTAACAATTGACAATGATGAAGTCTGGATTGCAGCCACCAATCTGGAGTCCAAATGGAATCCTAAATCTGCAGGTGATGGATTGTATTCATTGATTGATGGAGATTGGGAGGTATTCCGACCAAATTGGACCCCCATTCTGAATCCCGTCAGAGACATCAATGTTGTCAAAATTCATCCTGTTACAAATTCAGTATTTGCAGGTTCCTACAATGAAGGACTTATAGAATACGACCGATCTACCAATACACCAACATTTACCATCCATAAACTCAATACTACACTTCAAGCGCCATTGCAGTCTCCTAACAGTTATCGAGTGAGCGGCTTGGCTTTCGACTCCGAAAACAACCTATGGGTCAGCAATTATGGCGCGGCCAATCCGATCTCTGTGTTTTCTGCAGACAGGCAATGGACCTCATTTAGCCCGCCTACTTCAGTCAAGGACCTGACAAAGGTGGTGATTGATCAAAACAATTTTAAATGGTTTGGTACCAATGCAGAAGGAGTATTAGTCTTTGACTCAGGCGCAAATCTCCAAGATATCGATGACGATCGATACCGAGTGATCAACACCAATAATTCAGAAATGCAATCGAATGATGTTTTAAGTCTTGCGGTTGATTTGGAAGGAAGTGTTTGGGTAGGAACGGCGCAGGGCGTTTTTGTTTTTGAATGCTTCAACCAAGCAGTAGAAGCCTCCTGTATTGGCCGCCGTCCAACCTTTCGTGAAGGAAATTTTGATGACTATTTGCTAAAAACAGAGTCCGTCAATGCGATTGCTGTTGACGGGGCAAACAGAAAGTGGTTTGGTACGACAAACGGCGTTTTTGTGCTCTCCAAAGACATTGAAAAACAAGTCTTCCGGTTCACCGCAGAAAACAGTCCACTGTTTGACAACAACGTTATTGACATTGCTATAAATGATAACACTGGCGAAGTATTCTTTACTACAGAATCAGGTATCATCTCTTATCGGAATAATGCCATTGTTGGGAATAACTTCATCAAAAAAGACGAAGTGGTCGCTTTTCCAAATCCGGTCCGCCATGATTTTGAGGGAGAAATTGCCATTAAAGGACTAGTAGAAAATTCGGATATCAAAATCACTGACATTAGTGGCAGCCTTGTCTACCAAACAACCTCTCTAGGCGGTCAGGCCGTCTGGAATGGAAGGGACTACAATGGCAGACGTGCAAATACCGGAGTCTATCTGGTGTATGCTACCTCAAAAGATGGCAGTCAAAAAGTGGTAACTAAGGTCATGATTGTCAACTGATACAATCTCCCTTCCAACATGCTTAAAAAAACCAAAGGTATTGTTTTCCGTTCCATCAAATACTCTGAATCAAGTGTGATTTGTGATATCTATACGGAAGAACTTGGTTTGCAATCCTACATTATCTCTGGTGTGCGCTCTAAAAAGGCGAAAGTAAACGCGAGTCTATTGCAAGTCATGACATTGTTGGATCTTGTCGTTTACCACAAACAAAATAAAGATCTTAATCGTACGAAAGAGATAAAACCCGCTGTTCTCTACCGTACAATTCCTTTCGATATTATCAAGTCTTCTGTTGGATTGTTTATGGTGGAACTTGCTCGAAAAACCATCAAAGAATCTGAACCCAACCCTCCATTGTTCGACTTCCTAATGAATAGCTTTATCCTTTTAGACCAGTTGGAGGAAGGGGTGGCCAACTTTCATCTTTTCTTTGTTGTCCGGCTCACTCGTTTCTTAGGATTTGAACCAACTGCCCGCACAAATACCGACCATATTTATTTTGAATTGGAGACTGGACGTTTTCAAACTGAAAAACCCAATCATTTCAATTATCTTGATGGCACATTGATAGATCTGTTGGATTTTTTGCTGGTAGCTTCTCTAGAAGATATCTGCACCCGAAAGATCAGTCGACAGGTAAGAAATCAATTTTTAGAAAAAATGATGATTTTTTATCGATTGCGTATTGAGAATTTGCCTCCTATTAATTCTTACGAAATACTGAAGGAGGTACTGGGTTAGTTAGTTGTTAAGTTATTGGTATATTGAGTTTTTAAGTACTCCCAAAAAACCGAATAACTTAGTAACCCAATAACTAATAACTATACAACATGGACGGCATACAACTTAATTTTAGTCCTACTTCTCTGGCCATTTTAAATGGAATATTGGGGTTTATTATGTTTGGGGTAGCACTAGATATGAAGCTGGATGATTTTAAGCGGATTATCTCCTTGCCGAAGTCTGTTTTGATTGGGGTGGTTGCTCAGTTTTTGTTGTTGCCGGCATTTACTTTTATGTTGGTTTATTTGATAAACCCTCGACCAAGCATAGGGTTGGGGATGATTTTAGTAGCCGCTTGTCCTGGTGGAAATATCTCCAATTTCATTACCCATTATGCAAAAGGGAATACCGCACTTTCGGTGACGATGTCTGCCATTTCAACCCTGTTTGCGGTAGTAATGACGCCTTTCAATATTTCTTTTTGGGGATCGCTTCATCCTGGGACCGCAGGGATTTTAAAAACAGTTGCGCTCAACCCAATGGATTTATTTTGGACCATTTTAGTCCTATTGGCATTGCCGATGGTGCTTGGTATCTATATTTCTGAAAAACATCCAACCATCGCCAACCGCGTAAAAAAAGGAATGAAACTATTCTCCCTCACATTTTTTGCCGTTTTTGTATTGGCCGCCCTTGCTGCGAATTGGAATTATTTTTTGGAATACATCGGCGTCATATTCTTCATTATCCTACTTCACAATGCGGTGGCGCTTGGGACAGGTTTTACTGCGGCAACTCTACTAGGAATAGACAAAAGGGATCGGAAGGCAGTGACTATAGAAGTTGGGATTCAAAATTCCGGACTGGGTCTTGTCCTCATCTTTAACTTTTTTAATGGCCTTGGAGGAATGGCGATTATTGCTGCGGGATGGGGCATCTGGCATATTATTGCAGGCTTGATGATTGCTTATTTTTGGTCTCGCAAGGAGGATGAAACTGGCGAAGTTGCTGCTAGCGATTAGGAGATGGGTTTTTTCTTCTTAGGACGAAGTTTGTTCCCAGATAAACCTTTCTGACCATTTCATCAGCTGCAAGTTCTTCCGCGGTTCCAGCTTTCAGGATTTTCCCTTCAAACATCAAATACGCTCGGTCTGTAATAGAAAGTGTTTCCTGCACATTGTGATCAGTGATCAGTATCCCAATGTTTTTCTCCCTTAGTTTTTCGACGATGGATTGAATGTCTTCTACAGCGATGGGATCAATTCCTGCAAATGGTTCGTCCAATAGGATAAACTTTGGGCTTACAGCTAGCGCTCTTGCGATTTCGGTTCTTCGGCGTTCTCCGCCAGACAGGGTATCACCCTTACTTTTGCGGACTTTCTCGAGGCTGAATTCTCCGATTAATTGTTCCAGGCGTTCTTTTTGTTCTTTTTTTGACAGCTTTGTCATTTCGAGAACTGCCTTGATATTGTTTTCTACAGATAATTTTCTAAAAACGGAGGGTTCTTGAGGCAGGTAGCCAATACCGTGTTGTGCGCGCTTGTACATTGCCAGACTAGTAATGTCTTTGTCGTTCAGGTAAACTTTACCTGCATTTGGTTTGATAAATCCGACTGTCATATAAAAAGTCGTCGTTTTTCCAGCACCATTAGGTCCAAGCAAACCGACAATCTCTCCTTGATTGACTTCTAGAGAAACTTCTTTAACCACTGTCCGGCGTCCATATTTTTTGACGAGGTTTTCTGCCCTCAGTATCATTTTTTCCATACGATCAAAGATAAAAAAACCTGCCATCCAATATAGTCGGAGAGCAGGTTTTATGATTTATTTAATTTTGAAGTGGTGTAAACAACTTCGCTGCCTATTCCAAATCGTGGGTAATATCAAAGGTACTAAGTACACTTTCCAGGATCGGGTCGTCTTCCGGGATATAGCCTTCTCGGAGGTTGTACCCCCAAAGTCTGCCGACTCTTGTCCAGAAAGTTGCTTTGATATTTCCTCTTAGCTGTTTTATCAATTCGTGGGTGGGCACGCCTAATTCACGTTCTACCATTTTTGTCAACACTTTCCCTTGTGTTCTTGTAAGATTTCGAAGGGGATCTTCGTATTTCACCTTCAATTCCTTTTGCAATCGTTTGATGTGTTTTTTTCTTTCTTTCTTTTTTGCATCTGTTGAAAACTCTTCTAGTTCGCGGAAAAGTTTGATGGCTTCTACTGCATAGGGGTAAACTTTGGCTGCGTGGTACCGCATTCTCAACCAATACCGGTAGTCTTCTTTCGATTCAAACTTTCTGGGACTTGCAATGGAGACGTCTTCTAAATCTGCTACAATAATGGTGTCTCCTTCAATGACCATCATTTTTACTACCTGGCCATCTATCTCAATTGTTTCCAGTTGGTCATTTGTCCCAGTCTGCGCAAGCAGCCCGAAAGATAGGAACAACATTGCCAGTGCTATTATATATTTAGTATCCATTGTGTTTCTATTTAGTGATTTGTTGGCCTGTTAAAACAAGCATTCTTGGTTATGAAAAGCCAAATGCCGTGCCAACTCATTTTCAAAAAAGAAATTTTCACCGAAAAAAATTCTATAAAAAACTGATTAGCAGCTATCTAAAAAACAGTTTTAAGATTGAGTAGAATTAACAAAACCAACAAAAAACAGTGTTAATTTTCGTCCCAATTTACGTAAATTTTAATGGTTTTATTGTTTATAAACTCTAATTCAGCAGAAATGTTGCTTGGATAGATCTATTTGTTAAACCGCTTCAATACAGAACGAAAAATGGGGTTGGTTGTTTCCGTTACTTCAGCCTTTTTATCCGTCATATAACTACATATTTTTAACATCTTTATAAGAATCGAAGATAGATTGAAATGATAGCAGCATCTTCCTTATCTTTGTGTCCGAAATGAAAAGTTTTATATTAAATAGTTTGTCTGTTCAAGCCTTCATTGGTTTGTTGATTGTACTGGGAATGATCTTTTGTATCTTTCCTCCAGACCATATTCTATTTAAGTCCGGAGCCAATTTTACTGTTCAAATCATGTTGGTGTACCTTGCATTAGGTCTTGTATTTCTTGCTCTACGGCAAAAAAACTTAATGTTTGTCAGTTTTTTGAGTTGTGCAGTACTCTGTTTGTTTTTAAGAGAGTCATTCGACGAAAGTCAAACCCGCTCCTTCTATCCGAAGCTTAACCAAGAACGAAAAATAGAGATCGCCCACTTCAACGTGTCCGCATTCAATGATGACTATGAGCAAATGCTAAAAGTAATCAGAGAAAGTGAAGTTGATCTGGTCTCGATACAAGAAGTAACACCTGATTGGAATTTCTTTTTGCGGGAAGGACTTGCTGAAAGCTATCCTTTCTCTAAAACGGTAGTTCGGATTGATTTCCATGGACTTGCAGTATATTCTAAACATCCTTTCATACGAATTGACACCTTTCATTTTGAAGAAATCCCCAATATCATTGGTAGCATTGAAGTAGATAGTACCCATGGCGAGGTATTTTTTGTAACCAGTCATACAGAGCCTCCTGTTAGCCAGGCAGCCTACCAACGAATAGAAGAGCACATGGGTGTCGTGGCTAGTATCGTGAGCAAACTGAAAGCACCTGTTTTTACGATGGGCGATTACAATGTAGTGCCGTGGTCGGTGGAGCTACAAGCTTTTCGTTTAAAATCGAAGTTGAACAATAGCAGGAGAAATTTCACCCCTACAGCGGGTAGTGCCGCAATGCCATTTTTTGATATCCCAATCGACCATATCTTTTACTCTGATGACTTCCAGTGCGTATCTTTCGGTCCTGTCAGCAATGAGACGGCAAGTGTCGGGATTAGGGGCAAATTCCAATTTAAGTACAAGTATGTTAAAGGATCGATTAAATAGCTTTAAGTTTGCTTTTTCGGGACTGAAAGAACTGTTTCTGACCCAACCGAATGCCAAGTTCCACTTGTTTGCAGGATTTTGTGTTTGTGGTGCGGGCGGGTATTTTGGGCTATCTACTGCAGAATGGTGTGCTATTGTACTTTCCATTTCTCTGGTGATTGCTGCGGAAGCGTTTAATACTTCGTTGGAATATCTCACAAATTTGGTTTCTCCTGACTATCATCCTTTGGCTGGAAAGGTGAAGGACTTGGCAGCGGGTGCTGTTTTGGTGATCGCGATTGGTGCGGCTATTGTTGGAGGTATTGTTTTCTTGCCTCGATTGCTAGCGCTTCTGGGATAGTGGGTCACTGCTCTGCCATCGCAATACTGCAGAGATGAGCGTCTTGAGCCTATAGGGTAGAGATCATTTTATTGAGCCAGTCAATGTTAGCAATTGGGGTGATGGTTTGAAGATATTTACGAGAAGCTGCCCTCTTTTTCTGGTATTGTGCATCTTTTATCAATTCTTTGCTGTGCTTTAGATTCATCAGTTTTTTGGAGATGCGGATTAGGTTTAAATTGGCTTTTTTTCTGTATTCGGAGATTTGTTTACTTCTTCTTAGGTAATTGGAAAAGGCATCGCATAAGGCTAAAAAAGCTTCTTGTTCATCAAGTTCAAAATAACTTTTGAGCTGGATGGTTTTTGCCCCAAGGTGGTAGGAGGTATCTGTGAACTCTACATTAAGTAGTTGGCGAAGTGCTTTTTTGTAATCCTTTGTTACATAATAATAAGACGCCAGATTGTACAAGAATGCATTGTCCCGCACATTTTTAGGCACCCGTTCTTTGTAGTCGTGGATGAAATTTTGAACCCAATCATTGTCTTCGAGTCGCAAACCAACCGTTACAATGTTTTTATAATCCCATTCTGATAGTTGACCATTGTCCAGCACAATTTCGTTGGCGAGGGTTAGTTTGTAGGAATCTAACAACTCTTTGTAGTAAGGAGTTTGGCCGATATTGATCTTTCGAATACAATAGTTCTGTAGATAATCGAAGAGGAGCCGCAATTCTTTTTGATGAAAAGTATTCAAATTGTCTGCGAGCATTGCCTTTAGATCGAAGTAATGCTGTTCTTCCTCACTATCCCGCAGGGTCAATAGAATTTTGTAGTAAACAAAAACGGCTGGTATTTTTCGAAAGTGAGCAATATCATTCTTTATCCAACCTAACAATTCCTCCAAGTAGGTACTATTATAATCGGCATTGATAACAATATTCCTACTTGTCATATCGCAGGCGACCTTCAGCTTTGAAGAAAGGTAATATAAATCCAAAAAATTGTTTTTCTGTTGTAGGTTCTGATCGAAGACTCTGCTTTTTTTACTATGAAATTGAAAATCCTGTTGGGTATAAAACTGCAATTGTTGAAGAAAAAATTTCGAGTCCTGTACTTCCTTATTCTTTTCCTGTTTATGGTAGCGTTTGCTTACTTTTTCGAAAGGTTTTTCTAGTCCGCGTTGCTGTAACGTTTCTAGGAGATAGATTTGTTTGGTGCTTGGCTGTTTTTTTATATTGGAAAGGGACAGATAACTGTACAGTAATTGCAGAAGGTCTGAAACGATGTTATTGAGGCGATATTCATCATATGTTTTGTTCTCAAAAACGACCTTGTGTAGGTGCTGTTTGCTCGTTTTATTTTTATCGTCAAATTTGGGTGCTAAGTCCAGCAGATAATCACACAATGCGCACAGTGTCTTATTCTTATTAAAATAAGGAGAATGAACAAACTCCTTAAACTTTGTTCTTTCCCGAGTATTTAGCGTTTTTAAAATACAAACAACGGTAGAATTTTTCATAGAATTTCGCTATAAAAACCAAACATAAAACACTAATTCACAGCCATTTGAATTAATTTTACTTTCAAATTTTCGCTATAAAGTTAGTAAAAAGTATTTTCTACGAGCAATTTATCCCTCTATATTTGAATTAGAAATCAATCGTTCTAATTTATTTAAACTCCAAGACTATGAGAACAAACAACTATATACAACTAGGGATTTTCATCCTAATTAGCCTTCTAGGGCCTACCGTTTATGGAGGAAATGCAGAAATTCGTTTTACCGAATACCAAGCAGACTGTACCAATTCAAAATATTATGTTGATTTGGAAATAAAGGCAACTGCTACTGGCGACAACTTCTTTTTGGGGCGCCAGCAGATTCAGTTTTCTTTCAATTCCAATACAATAGACCTTCCTGTAATTGATCAGGAACTAACCCTCTCTGGAACGGTACAGACGACAATACCAGTAACGAACACCACTTATGCTACCCATTATTTATCAGGAAGTATGGGCAACACAATAGTGTACAATGTTGATCTCGTAAGCGGTGATGGATATCCAGTAGATCACCAATCCTGGATACCAATTGGCCGATTGGCTTTTGATTTGGTCGATCCTTTGTTGTGTGCAGATTTGACGTTTGATTTAGTCAATGTTGAAGAAGTTACCAGCACTGGCCCTTTGGCTATTCCGGTCGACTATTATGATTTGCCAGCTTGCCCAGGTATAAACCTATCTGCTTGGTTGGAAGGTCCGTATATTCTCGCTACTGGAAATATGAAGACGACACTCAATGACTATGGCTTGCTCCCTGGACAAACTCCAAACCAACCATCTGGAGTGGCAACGCCTGCTGGCCAACCATTCAACAGTGCACCATTCAATTATTCAGGCACAGAATCCGTAATTGATTATCCGTCAGACGTAGTCGACTGGATTTTGGTCGAACTGCGAACCGCGCCACAATTAGCTACTACTTTCCATCAGCAAGCCGGACTACTCCACCGTGACGGTTCCATTACGTTTCCGGAAGATAAGCCAATTAGCAATTTTAGTGGCCAGTCGGTATATATTGTTGTGAAACATCGAAATCACCTTGGTATCATGACTCCAACACTCACCAACTTTAGTTGCAGAACCTATGATTTTGACTTTAGAACTCAGCCCTCCTATGAGGATACCGGTGCATTTGGACAAAAGGAATTATCCCCAGGAGTTTTTTCTTTGTACGCAGGAGACTTTGTTGCAAATGGCGATATAAATGGATCGGATAACATCATATGGAAAATGGAAAATGGAACATTTAACAAGTATTTGTTCTCAGATGCAAATCTTGATGGTGATTGCAACCTCAAAGACATAATACTCTGGTCCAGAAATAATGGAATTTTCACCACAGTCGAACAGTAATAATTAGTATAATCTCCTCGAAAAATATTAGCAATGAAAAATACACTAATCAAAATTATATATAGCATTATAACAACACTCTGTATTCTTTCTTCGGCATTTGCCCAGTCCGGTCAGTACGACATAAGAATAGCAGAATTCAGCAACGGTTGCAGTATAGGAAAATTTTCTGTAGACATTGAAGTAAAAGCAAGTAGCTCAAGTACGTTGTTTAACATGGCCGATCAAAACTATCGGTTCACTTTCAATCCAGATGTGATTGCCAACCCGGTTATAACTCAAGAGTTAAGTTTATCTGGCTTTGTGCAGCAAGGAGGTACTGCTTCTTTTTATGACCCCCACACATTAACCGGGTCAATTGATTCCTTTGTTTCTTACAATGTTTCTATGGCGGGTGGTGATGGTTATCCGCTTTCAGATGCAGTATGGACCCCTATTGGTCGTGTAGAGTTTGACATCATTGGATCGGGAAGTCCCTTTATTACCTTGAGACCAGCGACCTCCTTTCCTGGAACATTTATCTCGGAAAAGTTTAACGGTGTTTTATCTCTTGCAACAGAAGGTACGTTGTCTGGCCTGGACTTTTATGCCTGCTATACCTTGGTGGAGCCAAAGGATGATTTGGTAGTCACCCAACCTGATACCGAAGTTGTTTTTGCGCCAATCGTAAATGACTATATAGAAGGCATTGGCATCCCATATATATGGAGTCCAATAACAGTTCCTCCATCAAATGGAACCGCAACATTAATAGGCCAAGACAGTATTAGCTATCTTCCTAACCCTGGTTTTACTAATGGAATTGATTCTATATCCTATCTTGTTTGCAATCCTGACCTCCCCAATATAGCGGGTGTTACTTGTGAACTTTCCAAGGCATACATATTTGTCGGTGATGTTAATTTGGCTGGGGCTGATCAGGAGACTTGTATTGTGGATGGCTCTACTATGCAGCTAGACGCAGCAAACTTCTTAAACTTCACAGGTACTTGGGACGGCTATGGAGGGCTAGCAATTTCCGACGATACAGATCCACAGGCGACGTTTTCTGATCTATCAGGAGGGAGTTATACTTTGACTTGGAACCTTCCTGCTGTACCAACAAACTATACAGAAACAGTAAACATAATTTTAGACGATGACTGTGTTTGGCCTGGAGATACCGACAAAAGCGCAAAGGTCAATAATTTTGATCTGCTTAATATTGGAATTGGTTATGGTTCTACTGGACCAGTAAGACCAAGTGCAACCACCAACTGGGATGGAGAATTAGCAGACAACTGGACAGAATCAACGCCTGCCAACAATGTCAACTACAAGCACCTCGATGCTGATGGCAATGGAATTATCAATTCTGATGATACGCTTGCGATAATTCAGAACTGGGGGTTGTTTTATACGCCGGCTGCATTTGCTCCATCACCAACAGGTCCTCCGATTTATTTCGAACCAATTGTAGTAACACCAGGGGCAACATTGGCAATCCCAATTTTGCTAGGAACGATCGATGAGCCTGTTTCAGCGGCCTATGGCCTTGCCTATACAATAGAGTATGATGAAAGTTTGATTGAACCTAGTTCTGTGTGGATAGACTATTCTACCTCCTGGATTGGTTCGCTAAACACGAATGCCCTGGCAGTGCAAAAGGACTTTTATGCAGAAGGTATGATCCAAACAGGTTTTACTAGAAAAGATATGATAAATAAGTCTGGCTACGGTATCATTGGAACGCTTAATTTAACGATAAAGGATGACGTCTTATTTGCTCCGGTGGAGTTGATACTGGACTTTTCAGATGTCTATTTAGCGGACAACCAGGAAACAGAAGAGTCCTTAACATCTCAGTCTATAGTTCTCCCGATTACTCCGATTGTTTCTTCCAATTTGGATATTGTAGATGGGAATACGGCTATGGTTCGACCCAATCCTTCTTCAGGACAGATTACTGTTTTTGTGGATGGGAAAGAAGAGATGCTGGGTGTTTCGATTTACAATGTACAAGGCGTCCAATTAGAAGAAATTCATAAAACGAGTTTCTCTTATGATTTAGATCTCTCTTCCTATGCAGCTGGGATGTATTGGATAGAAGTCCACACTCGATCAGGCAAACACATGGTGAAATTAGTCCATGAGTAGTATATTGCCTTAATATCAATATGCAAAAGAGACTGTCGGCGAGCAGTCTCTTTTTTTTGTCTATCACGATTCGTTTTTTGGAAAAGGTATTTACGCTAGTCTTTTCTGTAGATGAAGGTTTGTTTTTGAAAAATGGATATTAATGAATCGTAGGAGATATTCCCGTAAAGGGACTTTAATAACAGGAAGACTAAAGTGGGGGAATTAACTAATTATTAGTCTTAGAATAAAATCACTATTAACCAATCCCCAATTTACTATTACCAACTTTTAGGTGTCCGTACTTTCTTTTTTCTTTTTCTTTCTCCGGTATAAAACGCCACGTATCCAGTTAGGAATAACAATAGCTCCGGCAAGCAGATAAGAGTAATACGTCAATATTCTCCACAGTAAGGCAATGATCAGTGCGACACCAGCTGCAGGTATAAAGTCATTCAAAAATGGTCCAAAAGCACTTTCAGCAATACCCGCACCTCCTGGTGTTGGGCTAAGTGCCAAAACCACATACATCACCAACAGTCGGGAGAAGATCAAAAACTGCTGCCACATATCAAAATTGCCGCGAAGCGAGGGCACAAAGGCCAGCATCAAACACATCACCGTGATAAACCGAAAACTCCATGCGGCGGCTGTAGATAAAAATCCGCCTACGTGATAAGACCAGGGTTTCTTGCGAATCTCTTCTGCCGAAAGCACCATATCTTCTGTTAGTTGAATCGCCTGTTCTCTAAACCTGCTTAGCAAACGGAAGGAACACAACCAAAGCAGAAATCGCTGAACTGTTTTTGTATTAATAATGATGCCGTAAAAAAACAAGGAGCCATAAAAGATCATAATCCCGTAGGCAATAAAAAACCACGTAGTCAATCCCGCACTACCTCCTCCCGGAGAAAGCATGGCGCTCCTGTGAAACACCCAAAGAAAAGGTATTCCTAAGATGAAGAAAAAGGTATCAAAAACAATGGTGTAAAAAATGATAGTCGCAATCTTTCCCGCCGAAAGTTTTTCCTGAGCAAGAACAAACATGGCGACCGCAGATCCGCCAACACTAGTTGGAGTGACAGCAGAGCTAAACTCCCAGATAAAAATTAACTCAAAACATTTTTTCCAAGAAAACTCTCCATCTGTTAAAATCCGTAATCGAGTCATGTAGGCCAAATGTCTGGCACAGATAACGAGTATGGCGGCAATCACCCAGTTGGTAGCGCCTCTTGACCAATTGATATTGGCAAACTCGTCCCAATCGAACTGGCGGTACATCAAAAATAAAACGACTACAACACCGATCAAGACCGGAATTAGTACTTTACTAAGATTGACCGACTCCAGGACTTCCCGCTCCTCTGCAGTTATTAAACTGTCTTCTTGTTCCTTTTTGTCTGAGCTCATTCTTTGCCTTGCGCGATAATCCAAAAATTATTGGCTCCTTCTCCTGCTATAATTCCGAGTACCTGCATTTGGAGTAATTCCAGCAGGGCCAAAAAAGTAAAAATAGCGTGAATTCGGTTTTCACAATTTCCGAAAATATTTTCAAAATCCGCTTTGGGTGTTAGTTTTACCTTTTCTTTAAGGTAGTTTCTTTGCCCTTCTACGGTATAACTATATTTTATAACAGTATGAATAACCTCTTTGTTCGTATCTTCAAATCGTTGAACCACCCGTTCGAATGATTGCAACAACTTAAACAACGTTACGGACTCCAACTCAACATCCACTAACGCTTTGGTGGCTATTTTTTTGAGTTCTTCAGAGATATTCCCTCTTCCTTCTTTTTTCGATCGGTCTTCTTCTAAGACGCGCATTTCGTCTAACACCGCCTTGTAACTTTTGTATTCGATCAAGCGCTGTACCAATTCTTCTCTAGGGTCAATCTCATTTCCTGCTTCATCAATTTCTCTCCTTGGGATCAACAATTTTGCCTTTATTCTCATCAAGGAACTCGCTACAAGAATAAATTCGCTGGCCAGATCAATATTCAAGGACTCCATTTCTTGGATGTATCCTAAAAAATCATCCGTGATTTTTGCTATTGGAATATTTGAAATATCTAGTTCATCCCTTTCAATAAAGAAAAGCAAGAGGTCAAAAGGTCCTTCAAATTGTGCCAACTTGATATTATAAGACATGGCAGATAAACTATTTATTTTCCTATTTTGAAATAGCTGTCAAAGATACTTATTTTTTGGTAGAGCGATGCATCGTTGTGCACACCGTTCCAAGCAATTGGCAAAGCAATACCTGCCGTCGCGGTTCCTTCACTTTTGGATTGTCCTTACGGCACAAAATAGACATCGTGAAATGTGCGGTGCTCCATCGCATTTTGAGGAAAATTCCTGATGTTTGGGTGCAGCAGTCGGACGTCTTTATCGAAGAAAATAGGGATTGCAGCTGCATCATCGATCATTGTTTGTTCTGCGGTGCGGTAGTAATCGTGTCTTTTTTTCTTGTCGAGCGTGGATAATGCTGCTTCAAAAGCTTTATCGAATTTGGGGTTTTGGTATCGAACGGTATTCAAGTAAGATTTTGTACTCAGACTTTCGGGTACCGACTTTCCATAATACAAGCGCATGAAATTTTCCGGGCTGGTGTAGTCTGCTATCCATCCTGCGCGCCAGAGATGCGCTTTTCCTGTTTCGCAAGTTTCTAGGTGCTGAGCGAATGGCATTTGGAGAATTTCGACATCGATATTCAGGTTTTCTTCCAATTGTTTTTGGATGGCTTCTGCTATTTGCGAATTTCTTCCGCCGCCGCTGTTGATCTGGAGGGTGATTTTCTCCAGGCCTTTTCCTCCAGGGTATCCAGCTTCTGCGATCAACTTTCGTGCTTTTTGTGGGTCGAAGGTGTATCCTTTTATCTTAGTAACGTCATAGTCATCTGCTTTCTTGAATCCTGGTGGTACAAAACCATGGTTGGCAGGTG
Organism: uncultured Saprospiraceae bacterium; assembly: GCA_938016265.1. Taxonomy (GTDB): domain Bacteria; phylum Bacteroidota; class Bacteroidia; order Chitinophagales; family Saprospiraceae; genus JAHDHB01. The sequence goes on along the minus strand of CALLWB010000048.1, from coordinate 1,018 downwards.
TGCCCATTCCCTTGAGGACAAAATCAACCACTTTTTGGCGGTCGATGGCGTAGCAAAATGCTTGTCTTAATTTTTTATTGTTGAATGGTTTTGTTTTGTTCTGAAATCCATAATACTGGTAGCCTAAGGTTTCTTCGATTTGCAGTTGAAACTTTGAATATTCCGGGCGCAATTTTGCTTTGGTTTCATCTAGGATATTGTCCACCATTTCATAGGGCAATCGGTACAACATGTGCATTTTTCCTTTGGAAAACTCCAGCAGGGAGGACTTTTTTTCTTTTATGAATCCTACGCGGATCCCATTTAGATAGGGTAAAGAATTCCCTTCGCTGTCTTTAGCCCAATAGTTTGGGTTTTTTCTAAGGAGTACGGCTTCGTTGTCGCTTACTTTTGCGAGTGAAAATGGTCCAGTTCCGACAGCGTGTGTTCGGAGTCCTTTTGATCCATACTTGTCATAGGCTTCCTTGGCCATGACGGTAGTGAATGGAGTGACCAACAATCTGATAAAGTCAGAAAAGGGCTCCTTCAACGTAAGTTGTATTGTATAATCATCGATCAATTTGATACCAGATACTCCACCAGCAATCGTTTTGCCAGCGCCTGTTTGCTCAAAGTGGTCACTTGCCCCAACAATTTTATCTTTGAAAATCCAAAATCCTTCATTGTTAGGCACTTTACTGCACAATAAATCAAAAGAGAATTTGAAGTCTTTTGCTGTCACTTCCCTACCCTTTCCTCCAGGAAAACAAGGATCATCATGAAACTTAACGCCCTTTCTTATTTTGAAGGTATACTGTTTGCCATCCTCCGATATCTCCCAGCTTTCTGCTAGCGCAGGCTTAATCTTCAAGTTGCTCTGCTCCACAGTCACCAACCCTTCATAAATATTGGTAGATATCCGATGCCCGATCACCTCCGTAATATTAAGCGGAAACAAATCTCGAAAATATTCTTCTTCATTATAGTGGAATACCCCACCATAATACTTACCACCTTTAGTTTCTTTCAGATCAAACCC